>MESW01000005.1 GCA_001771135.1 candidate division CPR3 bacterium GWF2_35_18
AAAAAGAGAAACAGTAGCAGTACCACCATCATCGTTTATCACTCTTTTAATCACATGCAGAGTAGCCGGAGTGGGTGAAATTGCACATACCGCCGGAGTAATAGTATTGGTATCTAAGATGACTGCAGCATTTCGTGCTAACACTCTACCGTCTACACTAGCACCGGTCGTGAGTGTAACAGATGTAAAAGCTAAGATGTTTCCCCTAAAGGTGGAATTTGCTCCAAGAGTTACAGAGCTACCGACTTGCCAAAAAACGTGGCAAGACTGGGCCCCGTTTATAAGATTTATTTTACTTGAACTAGCTGTAATAAGAGTAGTGGCGGTCTTGAAAATAAAGACAGCATCGGGATCGTCTTGAGCATCTAGTGTTAAAGTCCCTGTCATCTCAAACGTACCCGAAGCGGAATTATAAGTACCAGCAGTTTTTGTTGTCCCACCAAGCTCTGTCGCTACTGTGGTAACAGGTGTCTGACCGGCAGCATCATTGTATGCTGTAGTCAAATCGTTTTGGGCCTGTAATGCTACCGCGTCAGTCAAGTGTTCCTCCCCATTGATCGTTCCAGGTGGGAAACCTGTAACTGCAGTACCTGGACTCAGACCTAAATCCCCATTAATCACACTTGGACCGGTGTTAGTAATCGTTGAACCTGCCAAAATCGCAAAATTATCGGCCGTACCAAGATCTACTGTCGTTGCAGCTTTAATTAGCCCAACCATACCTAGAGTAGAAACAACAATAAATAAAACTCCTAATAAAATCTTACTTGAAATTTTCATATATTCTCCTTCGGAGTTGTTTTCTATCATGAAAAACTTTATAACTTTTATTCCTTTTATTTAACACATTCAAGCTATATCAATTTTAATAACACAAAATTTGGAATTGGTTAATCACGAGTTAACAATCTACCAATAAAAAGCACTAATAATGAACCAGCTACTGCTACTACAAAAGACATTACATTAAATCCGGTAACTCCAACTCCAAAAATCATTTGTCCCAAATAACCACCCACGACAGCTCCTACAATTCCCAAAACGATTGATCCAATTATTCCCCCTTTTGAACTGGGGGAAATAAAATTAGCAATTCCTCCGGCAATTAAACCAAAAATAATCCAATAAATAACCGACATATTATTACCTCTTTTCTTTTATACTGTACCCTTAACCTAAAATATTAGATAAACTAATTCGTTTGCTGTTCTTCACCTGCTTCTTCTTCACCAGGCTGTTGTTTACCTGAAAGCACTCGTAACAATTTCACAATTCCCCAAGCCAAAATAGCATACACAATAATTCCTACTAATGTTGACGGCTCAAGAGCTGAAGTTGTTTCTGCTCCTTGGGAAAAAATTGTACGAAAGATTCCATCAAAAGGTAAAAGGAAGATTCCGGTAATACCATAGATAAAATCCACAAAAGTGCTTCCGGTACTCGCTCCCGTAAACTTAAGAACAAGACGGAAAAGCAAAAGTACTTCCAGTAATCCAAAGAAGAAATAGATTAGATATCCAGTCGTCTGTAAACTGGTTGCTTTCTTCGTAACTGGAGTATCTACAACACTCGTTGATTCTCTTTTTGCTGTCGTATTCATAACTGGATTAAGCTCATTACCCTGAGAAGTGGTAGTCTTTTTTATAATTTCGGTCATATTTCACCTTCTTTTATGTTTATTAATAGCGATTTTGCAGTATTTACTACTTTTTTAATTTTTCCTTGCCTTCAGCAATTTTTTCTTCGACTTCATTCTTTTTATCATTTGCTTGCTCTTTTATGTCTTCAATATAATCCTTTGCATGATCTTGTACGTTTGTAAACGCTTTCTTGACCTTCTTTTGATTCTTCTCATTACTCATAGCTATTGATGCTCCAACAGCCATTCCTCCAACAATAGCGCCAGCAACTCCAGCTACAATAGGATTAACTGTCTTTTCATTCTTTGTTTCTTTTTTCTGATGTAAGTTCTTCATATTTTTTCACCGCCTCATGATTTATTAAAATTATTAATTCATAACATTCTTTAATTTATTTTCACCGATCAACAGCTTCTCTAATAAACGGTTTTTTTATTTTTGTTTCATCCGGTAAATATCTGATCAAAGCTTTTTCTACTAAGCTAGTTAAGGTAATATCTTCAAGTATCGCTTGAGCTTTTGCATGTTTCGCAATTTCATGATTAAGGAAAAGAGTTGTTCGTTGTTTATTGTTAGTTGTCATAATACATATACTACAACTGATTGTATTATGTGTCAAGCATCAATACATAAATAAGACTGGCAACCCTTCTAAAAACCTAATAGTAAAGGAAGAATAGGAAGAGATCTGTAATCTAAAATACACAATTATTTGATTAATTTTTAGGATGAAAGTATTTATGACTTATATATTGACCTGTCTTAAAAATACCCAAACTCAAGACAGTGGAAGTGAATAAAACGATCAAGAATAATAATGGAGCCAGATAATATGGCAAACCGGAAACGGTGCGATCGTTAATTTCTTGTAAAAAATAAATGATAAAGTAGTGAGTTAAAAATATATGAAAACTTACCAAGCTTATCGAAACAATAAAAGATCTTTCTTTAACAAATTTTGACAGACGAATAAAAAACGGAATCAGTAACATTGCGTATAATAACCAAATTATCGATCCATACGGAGTGTAGTCCCCAAGGTGATTGAAATACATAAAATTATAGATGAAGAAAATCCCAAGCAACAATCCGAAAAGCAGATTTTTCTTCGATTCTATCCCCTCTTGCACCTCCTTTTTTTGATACCAGATACCAAATGTAAAAAAAGCAGTCCAGGTAAAAGGATTTCTGTAGAAAACTAAGTCATTTAATCGAAAATGGAAAATATTTTTGTCATACCATCCATAGGTATGGTAAATAAGCTCATCAACTGATAACCAAATCAATGATAATATTAAAGTAGAAAGAAACAGATATAATGTGTTTTTTTGAAAAGTCTTAAATCTTAAAAGAATAAACCCAACAATAACAATAGACACAAAAACAAATATAAAATAATGCCCAAATTCCCGACCCAGAAGTAAACCGGAAAAGTCAAACTTAAAACTCGTTTCAAAGGCACTTTCCTTCCACCATAGATATATAGTTGAAGGAATAAAATATATTAAGTAAATACTTACTATCTTCCATAATTTACGAAATAGATATTTCCAATTCCCGTCAATACGATACAAAGCTCCTGATATAAATAAAAATAATGGAACTGCAAACTTTAGAAATGTATTTAAATAATCAGATATGGAGTTCTCAAAAGGTGTAGAGTCGAATTTTGTTAGTATATGGTTTGCAACAACAATAACGATAGCAACAGTTCTTAAAAAATCATATTTAAATATTCTTTGGACTGTTTTCATAAAAATATTTTATCATGTTAGAAAGGTTTGAACTACAGTCGGAAAAAGTATAAAGGTTATATATAAAAAGACTAACTGGGGGACTAGGACTCGAACCTAGAATAGATGATTCAGAGTCATCTGTGATACCATTTCACTATCCCCCAACGATATTTATTATTCTAACCTGTTTTTAAGATATGCCCTACTTAATTCTTTTTTCAGATGTGATACCATTTCACCCGCCTCGACCCGCGGATGCTTGTCAACGCGAGGCAAGCCATCTTCCAACAAATTGATTTGAGCCGTTATTATATGAAAAAGCTGATCTAAAAACAACAAATTCTATTTTTACTTAATTTCAATTAACTGTCCCAAAACCTCAACCTTATCCCCACTTTTTAGCTTGGCCCGCTTTCGCAGCTCTATATTTCCATTCAACAGCACCTTTTTATCCACAACCATTTGCTGTGCTTGTCCTCCGGAAGAAGCCAGATTACAAACTTTAAGTAACTGTATTAGCTCAATATAATTCGATCCTTTGCGTAGTCGAAATTCCATAGTAGTTTATTTTTTCGATAATACTAAATAAAAGCTATTTCGGGATAAAATTTGATAACTTACTAAGGCATTAATTTTCAGATAACTTATTGATTCTACCCATTCTCCATAAAATATTTCTACCGGTATTTTAGTATTATAAAACGTGATTCTTAGATTTTTATCATCCAGACTTTCAACCTTTACCTCCAGACTGGGAGAAATTGAAGTGATTGAATTCTGAAGTAATTTATTTGTCTTTTGACTAAATAGAAATCCACTAAAAATTCTTTGGCTAATCAAGTTAATCATCGTTGCAAAGACCTTTGAACTGATATGAATTTGGGCTAGTAATTTTCCAGCTTCAACGAGATTTTTTTTGCTGTCATCACCAAAGACAACAATGGATAAAGATTTAAAAAATTTGATTACCTCTTCCTCATTATAAATTTTCGCTCCCAAATAATTCGCGTTTCCATTAACCTCTGCAAATTTTTTTAATCCTCCATCACCCAATCGATCTTTAACGATTTTCAGAAGATCAACAAGAACATAACCTTTACAATCTGTGGGCATAATAATTTAATTATTCAAAAAATTAATAGCATCATCTACCCTCTTAAAACTTTCCTCTTTACCCAAAACATTCATCACTTCGAATAGCGGCGGAGTCGCTTTACGCGCGGTAATTGCTGACCGCATACACATAAAAAGATCTTTATGCTTAAAGGAAAAATCATCCGCACATTTACGGATTGTTGCTTCCCAAGTTTCTTGCGTCCAAGATTCTAGTTTTTCAAGTCTATTTTTAACTTCACCTAAAATCCTAGCGATATCTTGTGCTTCATGTTTCTGAAGGAGATCTTCACGATCATAGGTTAACTTATCTACGTAATAAAAGGAAAGCAACTCCGGAATCTCAGAGATAATCTTGAGTCTTTCATGTGTTAAAGCTAAAGCTTTTTGGAAAAAATCGGGATCTTTTTCGATCCAAGATAAAACTTTTTTCGCCTCTTCCTGTTTCTCTTTGCCAACAACCGAAACCCAAGTTGCCCAATCTTTAATATCAATTAAAAGATCTTCCAGAGACTTTTTCCGAATCCACATCCCATTCAACCATTGAAGTTTAACGATATCAAAAATCGGGCCGGTAATATTCATCTGCTCCCATTCAAAAGATTCCATCATCTCTTCTTTTGTAAAAATCTCATTGTTTGTAATTGGATGTTTCCAAACAAGTAGTGCGAGAAAATTAAGGAGTGCTTCTTTGATATAGCCTTGTTCGCGATAATACCACAGAGAAGTATTTCCTTTGCGTTTGGATAATTTTGATCGATCGGGATTTCGCAAGGTCGGAGTATGAATCATTAGCGGCATCTGCCAACCAAAATATTCATAGAGTAGCACATGTTTAGGCGCTGAAGAAAGCCATTCTTCTCCACGTTTCATATGCGTAATTTCCATAAGATGATCGTCAACAACTACGGCAAGATGGTAGGTAGGATAACCATCTGATTTTAATATAACCTGATCATCCACAATGTTTGAATCAAATTTCACTTCCCCACGCAAAAGATCATGCACAATAATTTCTTTGTTATCCGGAATCTTCATCCGAATCACCGCTTTTTCACCGGAAGCTAATCTCCGATCCACTTCTTCTTGAGTTAAATTACGACAATTTCGATCATACATCGGCGGTTTCTTTTGCGCTTGCTGATCTTGACGCATTTTTTCCAATCGCTCTGATGAACAAAAACAGTAATATGCTTTTCCCTCGGCAACTAATTGTTTGGCATATTTTTTATAAGTATTTAATCTTTCCGATTGTCGGTAAGGACCATATTCCCCCCCCACTTTGGGACTTTCATCAGGATTTAAATTCAACCATTCCAAAGCTTCAAAAATCACATCTTCAGACTCATCGACAAATCTTTTACGATCGGTGTCTTCAATTCGTAAGATAAATGTCCCTTCGTATCGATGCGCAAAAACAAAATCCAGTAACGCTTGAAAGGCAGTCCCGACATGAGGATCTCCGGTTGGAGAGGGAGCAACCCGAGTTCGAACTTTTCCGATTAATTTTGAATCACGATTATCTTTCATATATTCACCTTACTACTTTTAGAGGATTATATCATTTCCCTAGAGACGGCAAAAGAACAAACAATTGTTTCTGTTTTGATATTTCCACTGAATCTTTACCCATTTGTTCTCGATAACTAGTACCTAACACTTGATACTTGATACCTAACACTTATCACTGTTATACTTACAATTGATAATAATTTAAAACTAGAATCGTGGCTACTCTAACTCAAACAGCAAAACAGGTTAAAATAATGATCAATGTCGTACTTGCCTGTACGATAATTTTTATCGGATACAGAATTGTTGTGAAGATATTTCAAGGATTACAAACATTCACTCCCACACCAATAGTTCCTGACAACCTTTTGGGGAAAATATCATTTCCAACCTTCTCTACAGTAGACATTGACAGTAAAGTTACTTATACTTTAGACCTTATTGACTCTGATCTTCCAACCTCACCCAAGATAATGCCGGTATATACCAAAATACCATACACCGTAGGATTACTTTCTCCAGAAAGAGCGAAAGAGATTGCGAAAAATTATAATTATGATCCTGAACAATACAATGAAATCACCAGTACCAAATATCAATGGACTGATTTGAACCTTCCTCGGAATATCACAATTGACTTAACCACCCGTAACTTTGAGATCAATTATGACTACAAAAAAGACCCCAGTGTTTTTACCCAAACGACTTTTCGCTCGCAACAAAACGCTTCAACAAAAGCGATCCAAATTTTGAATAGAGGAAAAAGTCTTCCCGATGATATCAATTCTGGGAAACAGATCACGACACTAATGACCTGGAAAAATGAACAGTTTACTGAAGCCACTGATTATGACACTAAAAACTCCGCTAAAATATATTTTCAAAGACAAGACATCACGATCATTGATGAAAATGAAAAGGAAAATGTTTATCCGGCCGTTGGGGATACTCCGGATAAAGGACCAATATATATGGAGATAAGTAGTAGTCCAGAACAAAACAAAGATATCTTGAAATTAACTTTTAATTACTATTCTGTTGATACCACAAAATCAGGAACGTATTACATAAAAAGTGCTAGTGAAGCCTGGCAAGAGATACAACTAGGGAAAGGAAACGTCGTATTTTTTGATGCGCCTACGGGCAAAACATATTCAGAGATTGCCATTAAAAGAGTCTATCTTGCTTATTTTGACCAAACAGTAAAACAGGACTATCTACAACCCATCTGGGTTTTTGTAGGAGAAGCAAAATTGAATGATAAAAGTCGAGCCATCTATATCTCTTATTTAACGGCTGTAACCGATGATTGGATTGAAAAAAACGAAGCTGTTGATGAGGTCTCAAATTAGCTCAAAACGCAGTTCTTCTTTTCCGGCCTCACGGACTTTCCCATTGAAAGAATCAATTTCCCTAATCCAAACTATTTTCTTTCCGTATTGAGCTTCATAGATTACACCCACTTTGTCTGTACCTTCGATGATTCCAAAACCGATAACTTTATATCGCTCTCCTTTTTTGTAATGACGATAGATTCCTCCAATCTGGATTTTTTCTTTAGCGTTGTCTATGATTTTTTGCAATAGCTTTTCATCTAAATGAGACATATATTAATAATTACTTTGAATCCAATTAATTATCGCTTCACCGTCAGTAAAACGATCCTGACTACCCAAAATTGTAATCATAAAATCCCTATCTCCTTTTTTATAAGCAAGAATTAGACACTGACCGGCGCTTTCCGTATATCCAGTTTTGACTCCATAAACACTTGGATTTTCAAAAAGCAGATCATTAGAACTTTTTAGAGAATACCATCTTTTTAGATCAATCGAAACTAGAGTGATCTCTTTTGTATTTACAATCTCTGCCAATTTTTCATTACGCAACAAAACTTCAGCCAAAAAAGTAAGATCATAAGCAGAAGAGTAATGATTATCTGCAGGTAATCCACTGACATTAACGTAGTTTGTATCATGTAATCCCAAAAACTCGAGCTTTTTTTGAATCGATTCAACAGCTTTTTCTTGACTAGAAAAACAAGCTCGGGATAACATCTCCGCCGCATCGTTACCAGAAGCTACAAGCATTCCATACAGAAGATCTTCGTAGGTAACTTTTTCGCCGTTTTCTAAACCCATCAAAGAACCATCTTTCAAAACATTATTAACAATAATTTCCTTACTTAAATCACAGTTTTCGATCGTCACTATCGCCGTTGCCATTTTCGTTAGAGAAGCCGGACTCCTTTGCACGTGTTCATTCTCTTTGAAAATAATCTCTCCGCTATTTCTTTCTCGAATAAAGATCGCTTCGGCCGTATGATTGGGAAAAGCAATTCCTTTGGAATTTAGGATTGGAAGTGGATTGACTTGAGTCGTTAATTCCAAAACTTCTTCTTTCGCAAAAATGATTTTTTGTGATGAAAGGGTTGAAGGGGAAAAAACACTCTCTCCGGAAACAACAAAAAGAAATGCGAGAAATATCAATGAAAACCAATATATTGGCTTGAATCGAATTTTTCGCCACAACCGATAAAGATCCCGTTTCAACTTTACTGATTTCATTTGCTGTCTTTCTTTTCACTAGTAAATTCAAAAATATCCGGGTTAACTGCTTTTTTCAGATCTTTATATTTTATCTCTACGGATCTTGTATGCATTCCCGCATTAAAAGAAACCTTATCCTGTTTTTCCAGCGAAACATCAAAAAAAGTCGGAATATCAAACAGATTTCCAAAAGGAGGAACTGCTCCGACCTCTACACCCGAGATATTTTTTACTTCATCAGCTGTCGCCATCCGTAAATCTTTAATTCCCTTTTCTTTTTTAATTTTTTTAAAATCAACCTTTTTAACTGCTGACATCACCGTCATTACCGGTTTTTTGTCCGCGATTAAAATAAGAGCTTTAGCGCCTTGTTCCATTTTGGTTCCTCTGACTTTGGCTGCTTCTTCCGAAGTATAAACTGCTTCATGATTAAAAAGCTGATAATTAATTTCCTTTTCGTTTAAGATCTCAATAATCTCTTCAAATAAATTCTTTTCTTTTTTATTTCCTTTTTGCAAACCTGATAATCGGAGATCAACTCTTTCCATATCTCTAGGGAATAAAGAAGCTTCCCGAATATTAGTTAACCCTAGAATATTCATGGTTATTCTTTCTGCTCCAAATGCAAATCCTCCCAAAGGAGGCATTCCATATCGAAAGGCTTGCAAATAAAGTTCAATGTTTTCAGTATGAATCCCCCATTTTTCAGCATGCTCTAACAATGTCTTATAATCATGAATACGACGCCCACCGGTTAACCATTCCATTCCCCGACCCAAAAGATCAAAACCCTGATTATATTCAGGATTATCATCGTCAGGATAGGTGTAAAAAGGACGATATTTAGTAGGATAATGGGTGATAAAAACAAGATCTGATCTATGTACTTCTTTTGCCCATTTACAGATCTCTCTTTCATCATCAGGAGAAGGATCTTTCTCTTTCCGACAATCTCTTCCGGTTCGCTCAAAAATAATCTGTTGCGCTTCACGTAGTTTTAAAAATGGAATCTCTTTAGAAACAGATGGAATGGTGACTCCAAAAAGATCCAGCTCTTTCTGACATTTTGTTTGTACCTCTTTGAGAATATAGGTAATCACATATTCTGCCATTTTCCGAACCTCTTCCCAAGATTCAATAAATCCAAATTCTGCATCCAAGCTCACAACTTCGGTAAGATGCCGAGTTGTCATACTTGGTTCAGCCCGAAAAACTTTGTTAACAGAAAAAACACGTTCAAATATACTCACCAGAAGCGATTTGTAAAGTTGCGGACTTTGAGCTAAATAGGCTTTGTATTTAAAATACTTGACCTCAAAGATCTCCGCGCCACCCTCTGGAGCGGAGGAAATCATTGAAGGAGCTTGAAACTCCACAAAGCTCTTTTCTTGTAGTGATTTGCGAAAACTATCAATAATCACTTCTTGTACTTTGAAAATTGCTTTAATTTTTGGGTGTCGCAAAGCCAAAGAACGATAGTCAAGCAGAGTATTTAGGCTAACATCTAAATCATTTTTCGAAAGGTCAAAAGGAAGCGGTTCGGCTATTGAAATGATCTTTAAACTCTCTACCTCCATCTCCACTTTTCCCGTTAGAATTTTATCATTAACCATTTTGACGTCGCGTTCTTTGATCTTACCGCTAACTTCAATAACATACTCTGGTTTTAGTTTTTTCGCTTCAGCAAAAGCAGCTACAGAAATATCTTTATGAAAAACTAATTGTAGTAAACCGCTTCTGTCTCTGATATCCGCAAAAATTAATTTTCCATGTAATCGCAAAGAATCAATCCATCCTTTGACTAATATTTTTTGACCTACTTTATTTACTAATTCATGAGTTAGTAATCTAACCATATATGTACTCCTTTAATTAACTTTAAATCTTATTACTTCGTTTTTGTTAAGATAGTTTGGCCATAAATTCCCTAAAGTTCATCAAAAGCCAACAAAAAAACCGCGAACTTACGCATAAGGGCGAAGTTTCGCGGTACCACCTTAATCGATATTCAATTTCGGTTATAAATCTTTAAGTTAACCGATAACTAATTATCATCTTATTCAAGCGATCACGGGCTCTATCCGTCAGGTTCTACTATCTTTAATTTATTAGTTAAAGAATTCTTCCTGCCACCATTAAAGAGTGTCAGCTCTTTTTCTCTACCATAATCGGTAGAATGTGTTTATTAATTTGTTAACCTCATTATATCCAAATAAATCCAAATTGCAATTTAAGATGTTGTTATTGGGATAATACTCAACTTCTTTTATTGCAACCTGAGTTTCTTGAGTATATATACTTAAACTTCTCAGATTTACAACCGTTACAAACTCAGACTTTTTTTGATGGCCGTTTTTGCTCTAGTTGTCTTTACAAAGTTCAACCAATCTCTTTTAGGTTTACGCTCGTTCTTGGAACGTAAAATTTCAACGATATCACCATTTTTAAGCTCTAAGGAAAGTTCCGCTAATTTTCCATTTACCTTTGCTCCCAGACAACGATCTCCGACTAAAGTATGGATCGCATAAGCAAAATCAATCGCCGTTGCCCCAACCGGAAGATCAACAACATCTCCATGTGGCGTAAAGACAAAAATACGGTCTTCAAGAGTATCAATTCTTAAAGTATTTAGGAGATCTTCACCCTGTGTAAGCTCTTTTTGCCATTTTGGAAGCTCTTCTACCCATTTTAAAATTTCACCCGGAACTTTGAAACCTTTTTTCAGTCCAATCTCGTCAACAATTAAACTTTTTTTCTTATCAGCATAGTACCAATGAGCAGCGACTCCGTGTTCTGCTTCATAATGCATCTGCCAAGTCCGAATCTGAAATTCTGTAATTCTGCCTTCCAAGCAAAAAACGGTTGTATGCAAAGAACGATATCCGTTTGGTTTGGGCAATGAAATATAATCTTTGATCATCCCAAGTAGTGGAAACCACTGTTTATGAATCATTCCTAAAGTTTCGTAACATTCAGAAATGGTATTCACAATCACTCTCAAAGCGACTAAATCGTAGATCTTATTAATATCTTTATCTTTTCTCAGTAACTTTTTGTATAAAGAGTATAGATGTTTTGCCCGAGCATCAATCTCTGCTTCAATACCTTGTTCTCGCAGCGATTTTTGTAAAACAGTTTTTACTTTCTGGAGATATTTATCAGCTTCGATATAATGCTCTGCACTAATCTCCTTTACCCATTTGTGTTCTTCCGGATAAATATACTGAAAAGCAATATCCTCAAGCCTATCTCTGATCTCTCCAATTCCCAGTCTTTGGGCCAAAGGAGCGTAAATCTCCATGACTTCATACGCTTTACGATCTCTTTCCTCCTGTGAAACATAACCTATTGTTTCCATATTGTGAAGACGGTCAGCCAATTTAATCAAAACTACCCGAATATCTTTAGCCATCGCCACAAACATTTTTTTGAGGTTTTCCGAAAAATATTCTTTTCTCCCCAATCGATATTTCAATTTTTTTAACTTGGTCACACCTTCCACCAAAAAGGCAACCTCTTTCCCAAAATTTAATTCAATTTTCTTAACAGAATACCTGGTATCCTCTACGACATCATGAAGCAACGACGCAATAATACTGCTATCATCAAGCTGTAATCGAGCTAATGTAAAAGCAACAGAAAGTGGATGCACAAAATACGGCTGACCATCTCTTCTTTTCTGTCCTTCATGAGCCTCTTTGGCAAAGTTGTAAGCCTTACTAATTTGATCAAAATCCGCCTGAGGATGATAAATATTAATCTGATCAATTAATTTTTGTAAATCTGTATCGTTTGGCATTACCTGAATATTATATACTCAACAAACTTAGATTTGCAAAAATGTAGTTGAGTATTACCAAAATAATATTATTTAAACTTACAAACTGAAATTATTTGGGTATACCAAGAAATATTTAAAATGATGAGATTTTAGGGAATTAGGTGTAAATCCTTAATTTTCAAAAATAGTTTTTTATTACCGTTCCAAAAACTTTCATTCAAACTAAAAGCTATATCCATCTTCGGATTTTTTATAACTTCAGGAAAAAGATAACCCAATCCAAATCCTAAGCCTTCGAGATTCCCGATTTTAAATTTCAGATGGTTTTGTATCTTCCCAATTAAAGAAATATGCGTAACAGTAATGTTTCGGATTAAAAAAATTGGCTCTGGATTCTCTACCCCAAAAGGCCTAAACTTATCTACAATTTTTTTAAATTCCCAATTTAAATCAGAAAGTTTTACTTCAGCATCAATCTCTAATAAAGGTTCCAGTAAGGTAGGTTCAAGATATTTTTCGGTGAATTCCTCAAGTCTTTTTTTGAATTCTTCAACTTTATTTAATTCAATCGTAAACCCAGCTGCCATGGGATGTCCACCACAATCAATAAGCAAATCTTCCATCTCCCGCAGTGCATTAATAATATTAAATCCTTTTATTGATCGTGCTGAACCTTTACCGACCTTTCCTTGTGTAGAAATTGCTAAAGTAGGACGGTAGTACTTCTCTTTAATTCTTGAAGCTACCAAACCAACTATGCCTTCATGCCAAGATTCATGAGTCAAAACCAGAACTTTTTTATTATCGCTAACTTTAATCTGCATCTCTGCTTCTTCAAAAGAAGTTATCGTTAGCTCTTGTCTCTGAGTATTTAGCTTTGAAAGTGAATCGGTTAGCTCTAAAGCTTGTAATTCATCTTTGGTACAAAGTAATCGGACAGCTGAAAGTCCATCTTGAAGTCTCCCTGTAGCATTCAATCTCGGAGCAATAATATACCCCACGTGATAAGTATCGATTTCTCCCCAAGGCAAATCTGCTTGATCAATCAGCATTCTCAAACCCAATCGTTCGGTTTTGTTTAACGCCTGTAAACCCCATTTTACAAAGGAACGATTTTTAAATAGAAGCGGTTGCAAATCGGCAATAGTACCGATAGCAACTAGATCCAAATCATTAATCTTCGATTCAAATTTTTGATTCGGAAATTCCCTTTTTACTCCCATAGCCAAAGTCCAAGCGACTGAAACTCCAACTAATGTGTCGTCATGGATTATCGCAAAAGCTTTGGGCAATCTCTTCCCTTTTTGGTGGTGATCGGTAATAATAACATCAATTCCTAAAGAATTCGCGATCTCTACTTCTTGAATCCCGGTAATACCACAATCAACAGTAATAATTAAACCTATCTTTTCGTTAGCCAATCTTTTAACGGCGGCTTTATTCAATCCATAACCTTCGGTAGCTCGATCTGGAATATAGGGAATACAATTCCCACCCGCATAGTAAATTGCTTCCCACATCACTGTAGTTCCAGTGATTCCATCAGCATCATAATCTCCGTATACAATAATCTTCTCTTTATTTTTTATCGCCTTTTTAATACGTGTTAAGGCTTTTTGAAAGCTTTTTGAATCTATGTGAGAATGAGAAAAAATGTAATCAAAGACTGGTTTAGGAGGGTTTAAAAATTCTGATTGATCTGCTTCTCTTTCCAAATTTCGATTCTGTAAAAGTTGTGTTAAAAGATCATCACTTAATTTTTTGGCGACTTGCCATTTAATATTCTGCATGAAGTCATTTCTTTTGTTTTGGAGATTTTCCAATTCCTTCTAAAAGAAGCAAAATCGGAGTAGCGACAAAAGGTGAAGAATAAGTACCTAAAATTGTTCCGATTAAAAGAGCCAGGATAAAGTAAAAAATCGTTTGTCCTCCAAGCAGTAACAAAGTAAGCAACATAAAGATAATCGTCATAGAGTTATTCACCGAACGAGTAATCGTTTCTGTAAGTGAAATATTGACCGCCGTAACCAAATCCAGCTGAGACTGTTTTCGAAAAGATTCTTTAATTCGATCAAAAACTACAATTGTATCGTGTACGGAAAAAGACATAATCGTTAAAACTGCCGTCACAAAAAGTAAGTCAACTTCTACATTCAAAAAATGTCCCAGCAAAGAAAACACCCCAATTGTAATTATTGAATCATGAAGTAAAGCGATAATAGCTGCTAACCCAAATTTCCAAGAAGCAATTTTTGAAGACACCTTTCTTTCTGTCCAGGCAATATAGATCAAAATACAAGAAATACCTAATATAATTGCCATAAAGGTCTTATTGGTTATCTCTTTCCCAATTGTTGGTCCTACAACTTCAAATCTCTGTTCTAAAATTTTAACACCCGCTTTTTCGTTCAAAAGAGTTAGAATCTCGTTCTTTTTTATTTCATCAATTGGTTTTACGCGAATAATCCAAGATGAATTACCGGTTTGTTGAATTACAAAAGTCTCGATCTCCTTCTCTCTAAAACTATCTTCAATTAACTGTCTTTCTTTCTCCTTACCTAAATCAGATTCATATTTCACTTCAACTAAAGATCCACCGGTAAAGTCAATTGAAGGCTGAAGTTGCCACATGGCTAAAGAAGCAATGCTTGTTAAAACTAAAATTCCCGAAATTATATAGTAAATAAAACGATATTTCATGAAATCAAACATTTACTTTTTCCCTCCTGCGTAAAAAGTTCGAAGCAATACACGAGTTACAGTGATTCCGGTAAATAAGGAAATTCCTATTCCCAATATTAAAGTTAGAGCAAAACCTCTAATTGGACCAGAAACATTCAAAAATGAAAAGTTAAAAGGATTAAACAAGATAAATCCGGTTATTAAAGTTGCCACGTTCGCATCTCGTATTGCGTCCCATGCTCTGCCAAAGCCTAATTCCATTGCGATCTGTTGTGGTTTTCCGGCACGTTTTTCTTCTTTAATTCTTTCAAAAATGAGGATATTGGAGTCCACGGCCATACCGATTGAGATAATAAATCCAGCCATTCCCGACATTGTCAGAGTAACCGGAATAATTTTATAAACAGCTAGAGTAATCAAACCATAAATTATTAAAGCTATATCCGCAATTACACCTAATTTACCATAAGACAAAACCATAAAAATCATAACAGCAAGAAGTCCAATCACTCCCGCAATGATACTTTTTTTGATGGAATCTGCTCCCAAAGTGGCATCAATCTTACGTTGCTCAACGACACCTTTTATCGGTACCGGAAGAGCTCCAGCGTTTAATTGGATAGCTAATTGTTTTGCTTCATCAAGCGTAAACGTTCCGGTAATTTGTGCTTGACCTCCGGTAATCGCTTCATTAACAGTTGGGAAAGAAACAGGTGTTTTATCCAAAAATATCGGAAGAGCTTTTCCAATTAGACGACTTGTAACCTCGGCGAATTTTTTTCCACCACTTTCCGTAAATTCGATTCCAATATAAGGTTCACCCGTACTCTGATCAAATTCAACAACGGCCTTTTTCAGATCTGCACCGGTAATTCCGGTTGCTTTTGTGCTAGCGTAAACATCTATTACTTCAGTAGCAGTTTCATCTACTTCTCGAAATTCAAGCTGTGCCGTCTGACCAATAAGGTTAATTGCTTCTTCTACATTACTAATTCCTGGAAGCTCAATAATAATCCGATAAGAATCCCCAATCTGACTTGTCTGAATACCGGTTTCTCCCACTCCAAAAAGATCTACTCTCCTTTGCATCACAGCTCGTACAGAATCAAGAGCGTCTTGTCTTTCACTCTCAGTGATCCCACTCATGTCAGCTTCTAGAACCAGCTGCGTTCCACCTTTAATATCAAGACCTTCTTTAATATTGAATTCTTTTTTTATTTCATAACCAAAAAGCTTTAGGTCAAGATCGGGACCTTTAATTTCTGTGTCAACATTAATTTTCCAAAAATGGATATTTATAGGAATTTTAGGAAGATCTATAACAATACAAATTGCGGTAAGAACGATAATAAACCATAAAAGAGGATTGCGAATTTTTTTCATATTTTCATATTATACTCGAATCATTTTCTATTTTAAATACTTTCTTTAAAGTATGAATGAAAGATTCAGAATTTAGTAATTTCGTGACATATGTTGTTGAAAATCTTTATCTCTTTCAATTACTTTATTTACAAAATCATCTCGAATGATACTCGCTTTAGATCTTCCCGTCTGCTTCTTCTTCCAGGCTAAGTATTCTACAAAAGAAGCCGGCACACGTAAAGTAAACTTAGTAGTAGAAATCTCTTTGCTCTGCTTTTGTCTCAAATAACCTTCCAGAGCCATTGGTAAAACTTCAGGAGTATATTTTTGGATTCTTACCAGTTTAGCGGAAATCCCATGGGTTAAATAAGAAAGATCTTCCGGTCTAATCTTGGGTAAATAAAGACAAAAAACCGGTTTACGTCGTGAAATAGCATAAGCTACAATATATCCTACCTGTGGATTTGGTTCGGAAACCTCGACGATAAAAACATCCGCTTTATCAAGATTAGCTCTTTTTTTGGGCGTATCCAAAAGTATTTTGAAGCCTAAATTTTCAATCACTTGAATGAATCTCTTGTATAAAGAGCTCGGTTTTTTGATATCTTCACCTGATTTGTAAAAATAGATTTTAATCATAGCCTCTGATTTAATTACTATGTTAATTTCTGAAAACCTTGATCTTCAAGTCTTTTGATCCTTTTTTGTATCTCTTTATCCATTATTTTTACGTATTGACAATAGATTCTATCAAATTTTTCCCTTTTTGTGAATGCCATACATTTTTTACAAAATTTTGTCCGACAATTTACACAAACGGAGTTTTTATAATTTTTAAAACTTAACGCCTTTATCCCCTTTTTCAAGATATTTTCAATGCTTTCTTCTAAAACATTTCCCAAGACATCCTGAACCATGTTGCAAGGAAAAAGCTCTCCTTTCGGAGAAATTGCAATTCTTGTATCTGCTCCGGTACAAGATCTAGCGTAATGGAGATATTTTACCGGAAGCGCCTCAAAAACTTCCTCTTTCAATAACTGCTGTAATTGATCTCCACTAAGAGAATATTGTAAAACTTCTTTATTTTTTTGTCCGACAAAAGGAAAAATCAAGGTATCAAAATTAATATTTTCCAAAGGTATCTGCAGCTCCTTAGTAATAAAATCAATCAAGCTATTACGATCTTTGAAGTTACTCTTCATCAAAACATTGTTAATTAGAACTTGGAAATTATTGTTTTTTAGAAATTTAATACTTTTAATTGTTCTTGCAAAAGAACCTTTGATACCGGTAATTTCTTCGTGGACGTTTTCCTTATCACTGTATAAAGAAAACTGGAAAATCGGTTTCCATTTTTTGAACTTCAAAATCTCTTTTTGAATTATTTGGTTCGTGGCTAGTAGATATCCATTGGTAAGGATTGAAACCGTAATATTCTGCTGACTTTTCTCAATCGTATGCAGTATTTCAAAAAAATGTGGACTTAAAAAAACGTCACCGCCAGAAAAGGTAATATGCTCAATTCCCCAATCTAATAATCTTTGTAGAATAATCCGTGATTGTTCTAAGGAAATTGATTTTTCAAGAGGATTTAAATTCTGATAACAGTGCTTACAATTAAGACTGCATTTTAGGGTTAAAATCCAGGTAACATTTTTCTTGGCGGAAAGAATCAAACCTTCTTCTTTTAAATACTTTACAAATTCTTTTTCTTGATCATCCAAACTGGAAAATGTTTTTTCACCTTTTACTAATGATTGAAAAAATTTAAAACCTTCAGGGCTTATATCCCATTCCTGTCCGCTAAACGGATCATAAATAATATTATTCCTATACCATAAAGATGGGATATTAATCATATAAGTTAAAATATATTAGATGAACTAAAATAATCAGCCATTTAATAAAAAAAGGCTGATTATTCATGTAAAAAAGAAACTTACGTATAAAAATTAGTTATTAAAAACAGCTTTATTTGAGCTATTTGAGCAAAGACTCATTTTAGCAATAGAAACTTTTTTTCGTGCTTTAATAGTAAGTTTTCTACTTTGTTTATTCATTTTGCCTCCATATATTAATATTTTATATTTATTTTGTTGTTATCTCTCCACACCAATCGGTTTGTATCATTTTTTCAATCTTTTGTCTATTTTTTTCTTCACCTAAAACAACCATTAATTTCGTTAAGGCAGCTGTTGAGGTCATATCAATTGCTGAAATAATACCTAAATCTCCGCCGACTTTTCCCCCATAATAAATAGAAAAATCTATTGAACCACTAAAAGAAGCTCGAGCAGCTACAATAATCATCCCTTTATCAGTAGCCTTTTTTAATACGTCCACGATATGAGGAGGAAACTCTCCCATAAAATAAGGAACTATTAATAAGCCACGATAATGATTTTCTACTAGCACTTCAAATAACTTTGGATCAATTTGAGGATATAACTTTAAATAACCAACTTTTTTCTCAATGTTCTTCATTACTCTCAATTTTTTATCCAAATCTCTTTTAAAACGATGTGGAGAAAGATCTAATCCGAATTGAACTTCACCAAGCGCTTCGAACTCTCCTGAACCAAATATATCACTTCCAAAGAGATCAACTACAGAGGTTCTATTTGCTCTAAGCAATTTTTTCCCAAAAAGGATACAGACTTCACTTAGATCCATAGTGGCAGCCTGAACCGCGTTGATTAAATTACTTCTTGCCTCAATACTTCCCATCGTATTCTTATAAATATCTTTATGAGTATTGAAGATTACATTCGCTTCTTTTTCATTTGGAGGAAATCTTGAACCAGTAAAAATAACCGGCTTTCCTAAATTCCTTAGAAGAAATGAGACTGCAGATGCAGTATAAACTATCGTATCTAAACCATGTGTAATAACAAAGCCATCACAATCTTTATAGTTTTCGTAGATTGATTCTGCGATCTGCAACCAATGTTTTGAACTAATTTCATAACCGGAAACATTAAATAAGTTAATTGGATGAATTTCTGCAATCAAGTTAATTTCTGGAATTTCCAACATCCATTCATTAAAATCACAAGAACTTAACATTTTTAAAGTTTTAGGATCTCTTCTAGCAGCTATTCCTCCTCCTGTTAGAATTAATCCAATTTTCGGTCTTTTATTCATAGACATGTGAATATTTTATCATAAAATAGAACTAATCTCTATTTATCAACATTCTCGGCTTGCTTTTGATACAAAACTACTGCCTCTTCTAGAACCGTAATCATAAAACCATCGTTATTTTTTTTTAATATTTCAAATTCTTTCTCTGTATAAAATAGTGGGTTAATAATTAAAACCGATTTATTAAGTTTAAGAATGCTTTTAATCCGTTCGATAAATCGTAATTTTGTTTCTCCGATTACTAAAATATCCATAGCTGCATGTTTACGAGACCTTCCTCGAGCATAAGAACCGAATAAATAAATTCTTTCTGGATCAAATTCTTTGACAATCTTTGATACGAGGCTTTTCAATTTCATCCGGATATTTTTGTTTTTAATTAGTAGATCAAGGTCTGAATTCTCTGTAAGATCAACCTCGCTTCGCGTAGGCATTCTTGCGCCTCCTTGTCATTAATAAATTCATGTGGAGTCATAATTTCCTGAGGGATTGCTAAAGGATAACGTGAAATAAAAGTAATCGCTTCTAAATTGTCATGCTCAAGATACACCTTTCTAAATTCTGGATTTGCCTTTTGGCACATTTTATACAAAATAGAAACACGATGAACTCGAGGAATTTTGTTACCGCAAAAAACGAGATATGCTTTTAAAGATTTTTCGGCTGTTTGTTGTGCCTGAAAACAAGCCCACTCATAATAACCGTTGCTAAACGATAGATTAGCGGCTTGAAAATCAAAATCAGCTTGTTTGAGCCAGATAAGCTGTGTCTCAATCATAGTTAACGAAGAGAAAACTTCTCTCGATCTCCAAAAAGCACAATAATATCCTGTTTGAGAAATTTAGTTAAAAAAGGGGCTTTAGTTTGCTTCATGCTATTAAATTCTTCTTCGGAAAGCAGGGTGTAGTTGATCTCTTTTTTAACCTTTGTCTCATATTTTGAAATTATCTCAGAAAGTAATTTTAAAGGAAGACTTCCAATAATTAATAAATCTACTTCTGAATGAGCTCTTTCTCGATTAGAATACCATTCACTAGCAACACCGATATATTTTACCTTTGATAAATCAACACTCTTTTTACTAAATTCTTCTCCGATTCCAAATTCTTTGATAAGCATTCGAAACATTTCTGGATAGAAAATAAAATTCTTCTTCAAAAAGTAGTAAACTCTGTTGCCTCTTTTTTCACGTCCCAGAAGCTTAACTTTGTAAAGTCGCGAAAGCTCTCGACGGACTGCATTGATCTCTTCGCTAATCTGACGAGTAATATCACGCACATGATACCTCTCAACATTCGACAAGAAAAAAAGTTTTAAAATTTTGACTCGAACTTTGGAGGTAAAAAAAGTTTCTAACATAGACCCTCCTTTAAATTAAATTTAGAGTGAACTTGTACAGAATGTTTTTTTATATTTAATTTCTAAGTTCACTTGATAAAGATTCTCAATTAGAGAACCTAACATTCTGTTTTAAATCGTTATATATATAAATTAATACACAATCTCCGAACCAATCGGTAAAACGGAAATCCAAGTACGTCCTCGGTTAAATTCTATCTCTGTACCAGACTCATCGTAATAAATAGTTCGCGATACTCTCTCTGACTTTTTCCATTTTACTTTAATTACCTCTCCATCTCTAAAAATATAAGCATCTCCTTCTCCAATCAAATCGTAAATAAGACGTGATTTTGAATCCGTGTCTACGGTAAAACTAGCAGGATTAAGTTGCAAAATAATATTCTTGGCTGATATCTGATCACCAGTCTCGGCATCTGTATGTTTGACTGTATTCTGTTCTCTAAAATAGAGATTTTGCTCGGCGTCAAAAGTCCATTTAACACTATAATCTGTTACTCCCCAAGTCTGCCAATTAAATGAAATCTCATCTATCTCTCCCAAAGTTGCCTGCTCTGAATCTTCTTTAAACTGCCATCTTGTAAGATCTACAATTCCTGTCCAACCTTTGTCTTCTGCTTTTTGCCAAAGATCTTTCACCGAAGCATAAGCATTATGAGGAGCAACTTTAGTAGAAACTCTCCAAAAATTATTAGGAACAAAAAGTCCTAGAGATTTAATGTTATAATTGTAAATATAACCTAAAGCATCGGTATCAGGGTTATCTGTATCTGCATAACCGATATGCATCACAAGTCCATCTCGAAGCTCGGCGATAAAATCAAGAAAATATTTTCGCAGTGAACGCACTGGACCCACTTTATCCGGAGCATTCTCAAGATAAATCGCTTCAAAACGCGAAATTCCTCCTTCAGCTAAAGCTTCCCAAACAAGATCCGCATCATTAAGTCCAGATTGGGGACGGGCATCAACGTGATTCTCAATAATCACTCCCATTGGTCTTCTTTCTACAATTTCATCATACTTTGTTTTGGTAATCAGAGTTCCGGTTAATGGGGATTCATGATCTTTTGATTCGTTTTTATCTGTCGCGCTTTTAGTTGCTTCTGACTGATTTACAACCGGATTATCATTTTCCCACTTCCCCAGACCTAGAGCCTTAAATAAAAAGATACTTCCAAAGATAAATATCCCCAAAAGAACCACCAATAAAACAGAATAAATAATCTTCTGAGTTTTATTTAAAGAACGAAACCATGTAACAATTTTTGATGGCTTCTTTCTAGTATCCGAAATTCCTGTCTCTTCTTTAATTTCTTTTCCTTCCACATCAAGTTTGATAATCTTTTCTTCACCTGTTTTTTTTGATGTTGATAAGTCTTTATTCAATTCTGGAGAGATGGATTCAGTATCAATAACCTCTTTTTTTATTTCAGAAGTTTTTTCAGCTTTTAAATCACCTTTTTTATTTTTTTGGGGCATACTGTAATCCTCCTAAAAAATTATTTCTTTGAAATTTTTGCTTGGGATAGCACTTCCTGCTCTTCCTTTGATAATTTATGATTTACAATTTCTCCCTTCCGAATCAGCTTTGCATACACGCGAGTATTTTCACGCCCATGCAAAGAACTTATGACAACTCCATTATCTCCTTCATCTAGAAGTGCCCAAACAAAACTTTGATCTCCACCAGTATCTCCAAAAGGGTTAAATCTTAAAAAGGCTGTCTTTTGAAAAAAAGATGCCTTTTCTTTTTTCAGGTAATCTGTTTCATGCTCTAACTTTGAAACTTTATTATTCAAACTTTCCGATTGAACAAAAAACTTCTGCAAAGCCTCTTGCAAAGTTTTTCCAGAACTTCCCTTAAAAATTTTTTTAGATGAAAGGTAAATATATAGGATAAAAAGCGTTAGAAATATATTCCAAAAGAAAATTATGATCAAAAAAGTATTATTCATCAAAGATATTGTAGCAAAAAATCTTAATTTGAGGAAATTTTGTCTACATTATACAGTAAGACTATTTCAGATTGCAAAAATTATTATTATTACATTTGTCTTAAGCGGACAGAACGATCTAAACTTCTTTCAAAAAAATGAATAAAAATATATATTAATCTCAAATTAAATAGACATTTATTAGATATAAACAAATAATTCTCATGTAACTATAGGTTCCTAAGAACATAAAATCCAAATCTATTTAATTTTAGGCTTTTGAAGAGTCTCCATTTCTCATAACTGTGTCATGTCAAGTATAACCTAAAGACTTTTATTTATGTATCCTCTACCCTTTATTTAGGAATATTTTGACGTCATAATTTACAATTTTGAAGAATTCTGTTATATAATATACCCATGAGTAAAAAGAAAAGGAAAAATATTGATAGTGTTGCTCTAAGACGTGAAATTGAAGCTCTAAAAGCTCAACTTAAAGAGCATGGAGTCGAACCAACTCCTATAAAAAGTGAAGCGAAAGAAACTTCCAGCTTTGATTATCGAAAAATCAGTAAAACTTCTACCCGAGCTCAAATTCGCGAACAACCAATTGATCTTCAAAAACTTGGCAAAGCAAGTTACCTTAAAAAGGATATTCTCAGAACTACGTTAATCTCTGTTTTTATTATCTCCAGCGTGATCATAATAAAAATTCTCAAACTTTTCTAAAACTCTATCTTCGGTCGATACTGAAGCGCTTCGGCTACATGACTCAGCTGAATCTCTTCTGACTCGCTTAAATCTGTAATTGTTCGAGCTACTTTGAGGGTTCGATAGTAGCTACGCGCGGAAAGACGCAACTGGGAAACAGCCTGACGCATCAAATTCAGAACATCATTTGATAATTGGCAAAACTTTTCAATTTCTTTAATTCGCATTTCTGCATTAGAAAATATCCCAGAATCGGAAAATCTTTTAACCTGTTTATCCCGTGCATTTTGTACTCTTTTTGCTACCGTCTTCGAATCTTCCACTTTTATTCCTTCTTCAGTATTAGTTAATTTTTCCACCTTGACTGCCGGAACTTCTAGAATCAGATCAATTCTGTCCAGAATTGGACCGGAGATCTTTTTTTGATAACGAGAAATAGCTGTAGGTAAACAGGTACATTCCCGAGTTTCATCTCCCAAAAATCCACAAGGGCAAGGATTACTAGCTGCAATCAGCATAAATTTGGCTGGAAAAGCAACCGTTCCTTTGGCGCGTGAGACTTGAATAATTCCATCTTCAAGAGGCTGACGCATAGCTTCAAGCACCTGACGCGGAAACTCCGGAAATTCATCCAAAAATAACACTCCACGATGAGCTAAAGAAATCTCTCCTGGTTTTGGATTGACACCACCACCCACAAGACCTACATGACTAGTTGTGTGATGTGGAGCACGAAAAGGTCGTATTTTTACAATTGCCTGCTTTTGTGACAACAAGCCCGAGACTGAATAAACTTTGGTCACTTCTAAAGCCTCTTCAAGAGTCAATCTGGGTAATATCGTCGGAATGGTTCGCGCCAGTAAAGTTTTACCAGCACCAGGAGGTCCAGAAAAAAAGATGTTGTGGCCACCAGCTGCCGCAATCTCAATCGCTCTCTTTGCCTGTTCCTGCCCTCTAATACGAGACAAATCATAATCACTCATAACGTCATTACTAAAAAGATTTTCTAAATTACCCTGTTGATATGACGGAATTAACTTATCTCCTAACAAATGATAATAAAGATCAAGAAGGCAATTAACCGGCACAATTTCAATCCCCGGAATTATCGCCGCCTCAGGACCGTTAACCGCTGGAACAAACACTTTTTTAAAACCATGATTTTTAGCAAGCTGCACTTGGGGTAAAACCCCATTGGTGTGACGTAATGATCCATCTAATGATAATTCTCCCAGGAAAAAAGAATCGGAAAAATCTCCTTTTAATTGCTCTGAAGCAATAAGAAGTCCCACGGCAATTGGAAGATCATAAGCTGGACCTTCCTTCGGCAGATCGGCAGGAGCAAGATTTACCGTAATTCGAGAAACAGGCATCTTCGCTCCAGAATTTTTAATCGCCGAACGCACCCGTTCTTTTGATTCTTCAACGGCTTTATCAGGCAGTCCGACAATATTAAATTTTGGAAGGTTTCCGCGAGAAACGTCGACTTCAACATCTACAGAAATGGATTCTAAACCGAAAGTCGCTCCGGAAGAGATTTTTGATAACATGGTACAACGAGGTTAAATTACAAAACCTATTATACCTAAAATATGTTCGATTGAAAAGGATTCAAGAAATAAAAATGAATTTCTAATGATTAGCTTTTGTGTTCACGATGAGCATGTGCTCCAGTTTCGGTTGGATTAACCTCTTGTGGTTTAGCACTTCTGTCAAAGATGGTTCCGGCGGCGGAAATCACCGCTTCTTGTTTTTCAGATTCTACGGAAACACCAAATGGAGAAGATTGCGTAACCACAACTTTTTCCTGCATTCCAGATACAGTAGTTGTTTCAACAACTTGACTTGAAGCTTCAGAAACGGTCACACCCCATTCGCCTTCAGAATTAAGTTCTGTGGTGTAGCTTTCTACCTGTCTACCTCCAGATTCAGCTTCTGCCATTAATTGATCAATTTCCATTTGAAAAGAAGTTCTTTGATCTCCAGCCAAAGATTCTGGATTCCAAGGACTACCATCTGTAACTCCAAGATAAGTTTCTCCTTGTCCTGGTACTCCTGATTTTTCAAAATTTCCTCTTTGAGTCATATATATAGCCTCCCTATGCTTTTATTCTCTCATCATTGGTGACGATTCCGCCACCCCAACTCATAAATTTACGTAGTTTATCATCTCTTAATTGTCCTGATCTTTCAAAACGCGCCTCATATTCCTTTTTGGCTGGAGTATATTCAGAAACAAAACGGTATCTTTTCCAACAGGTTTGACACTCTCTTTTATTTGCAAAACCATATGCAAAACAACTGTCATCCTCAATTTGTTTGAAGTGACAGCTGGTTTTTATTTTGAAACTTATCTCTATTGATTTATTTTTCTCTTCTTTCTCTTTCATCACAGGGACTCCTTTTTTAACCCTGACCTCATCTTAATTCCTTATTAAGTCTACTAGTTTCCTATCTATCAACCTAAATCAACTTAACGGCGCAGTATAACATATTAAAGCACATGATGCAACATTGAATTATTATCCTATAGTTGAATAATATTTATACTGATTTAACTTCACACTATACTTATTATTAACCGAAACACCAACACAGAAAATCCTTTACTATCTTTCATAATAAATTCGTTTGGAGTATAATATATCTCTCTTTGGGAAAAAGGATGATTGCTCTATCGCAAGGTAGAGAGGAAAGTCCAGACAGCATAAAGCACGGTACCTTGTGTAAACAAGGACGGGTAACCGCTAGTCTAGAGCAACAGAAACGAGTCCCGCCTATGGCGAGGAATGAAACGGGCAATCCTTACCGGCTGCAACTTATAGTAGTTATTTGCTACCGCTTGTAGTAACTACAAAAACAAGGCATTAGACAGATGATCATCACAAAACAGAATCTGGCTTACTCTTTTCCCAAATAAATTAGAGGTTAATACAGAATAATCATGTGTATTCTGATCTTCTGGATTAACAAAGTCATATCCAGGTTCTTATTTACAGAATATTATAACTCATAACTATCAGTTATAATATAACTAAATCTAGAGAATATTCTTTTACTTACAAAATTAGACCTTCCAGCCTAAACACTATTAGAATAAAAAAAACTCTATCAACAGTTTTCCGAGTCATAAAACTACTTAAAATATGTCCCTAATTATTTGATCAACTAACACCTACTATCACCAGAAATCCTTGATTGGTAAAATTTGGAAACTCTTACATACTAGATTCTGAAACGGCTTATTAACCTTCTAAACTAAGATCTTGATTGTTATCAAAACTTTCCTGATTCTGATCTGTTATGGGAGCAGGAGTCTCCTCAGGTTCAATTTCAACCGAAGGTGGTGTTTTTTCAGGATACAATCTACTCTGCATAAACTCTCTTAATTGTGCAAAATATTTAGCTGCTTGAGAAGGATCATACCAAACATTTGTATTATCAAATTCAGGAAATATTAAACTACCAGAGTCAGGATGGCGCATCACTTCTAAAGCTGGTTCAGTAGCCTCTGGAGAGATCTGAAATCTCTGGAATTGAGGAACCAAGGAACTATTTACATTACCTTCGGCTGCTAAACGAATTAAATTCCCTAAATTTTTCGGGTCTTTCATAGACATTAACGCTATCTGCATAAAATCTGAAAACATCTTTGACTTTTGACCTTCTTGATCAGTATCAGGATCATTAAATTCGAGATTCCAAGTCATTCTTAATGACCCATCTTCTTCCAAAGATTCGAAATCTTGAGTCATACGAATCAAATTCAGAATTGCTTGAGGGGCTTTTAAAGGATCCTGTAAATCTCTTGTTAACTGATCAGCTATTGCTTCAAGAAGTTGAGTCATCGTTCCGGAAGCTCTTTGTTCTCGGTCAAAATAACCTTGAGCTGATGACATTCTTGATCTTACAAAAGCCAATAATTCTGTTCCGGAAAAATTATAAGTTTCGCCGTCTTTAAACTCAGTGTATTTTCCATTCAAGTAACCCGCAAGAAATTCATCGGGAATAAATCCTTCACCTTCTTCAATTCTAATATCGATACCTTGAGGGAAAAGCGTATCTATTATTTGAGAAAATCCATTCATATCTGTTTCTAAAACGCCATCAAATGGTAAACCAAAGGCATCTTCAAAAACATCTCTGGCAATTTCTCGATCAATCTGTTGGTATCCTTCTCCACGAGCAAGTGCTTCTTGATCGATCCAGGTTATACCATTTGCTGATACTCCATTTAATTCAGGCAGTTTTAGATGTCTTGGAATAGTGAGAATTGTGATGGAATTATTTTTAATATCGTAACACAAACCATGGAACTGATCTGCATGTCCAAATTCTGTATCTCTACCTTCTGCTCCTGAATCCTTACCAAGTAAACCGAAACATATAATATTATTGTTTAATCTTTCTGCCCCACCAATCTTTGCAAGATATTCGGTCTGTTCTTCAGGAGTCATTCCTTCAACTCTGTCTAACCTTGCACTAAGAAATTCATTCCAGACACTACCTCCAAAAATAAACTCCGGAAGAGTTAAGGTTTCTTCATGCTCTGGAGTAGCTACTGTTTCTGCATCAGAAACAAGTTGCTGTTCTGCATCTCTATCATCATTTAAAATATTGTCCTGATCTGAAGTTTCTGTTGTCTTTGAAGTATCTGTTGGGATAGCATCATCGGAAGCAGTATCCGTTCCGAAAATTTCTGTTTCTGATAAAGATGCCTCCTGTGTCAACTGCGTTAACCTATCCAAATTCCCTTCTGTGGTAGCTGTTGGAGAACCAGTATTCAACTGAAATCCTGTCTCATCATTAGAAGAAGATAGAAGCGTTTTAAAAAAGGTAACAACATCTTCACTATGATGCCATAAATCCATACCAAATTCTTTAACATTTTCAAATAAATTAGATTCATCGGGATTATTTATTTGATGAAAATCTGATCCTTCCAAGGACTGTTGTAGATGTCCTTCACCAACATATGGTAGATCACCCAAATCCTGTTCCGGAGATAATGTAGAAGCTATACCTGCAGCAGCTCCTCCCAAAATAGATACTAAACGTAACCCGTTAATAATTTTTAATCTCAAAGCATTTCTGCGTTCATATTCTTCACTGTTATAACTTGCTAATTCCGCATTATATCTACCCTCAAGAGAATCTGAAGTCTCTTGAAGATATTTATCTAACTTCTGCTGCACTTTTCCCGGTTGACGTAAATTTTCGGCACGGCTATGCCAACCCACACGATCCCATACTTGAGCCCACCTTTCATTACCTCGTCTTTCCCTTTCTGCATGTGCGGAGAATTTTTGCCCCTGCTTTTTATCTAAAGCTTTCTGTTCAAACATTTTATGGCGACGCGATTCGTACTGTTTTCTTAGCTCCGGAGTTAACCATTTTTGACCTAGGATGTAATCAACCCTATCTAATTCTTCTCCCTCAAAATGACCATATTGTAAATCGTGTAATTCTTCAAGAGCAGCAGCTAAAGAAGATTCATCATGGACTAATTCCCGCAGTTCATTAATTTTTTCATGAGTTTCTTCAGATTGATGAAAAATATCTTCATCACCTCGTAAATTTGTAGAAATCCTTTGAATATACTGTGTAATAATTTCTTGTTCTCTTTTTATCAAATAAACTCTTATCTGATTTTCTCTCTCTGATAATTGATCTGGACTTGCATTAACAATCTGCCTCTCCCTATCAGAATATCGAGGTAAAATGCCTCTTTCCACAAATTGATTATGAAAATATTGCTGTCTATCTCTATCTAAATCTGCCCAGATAATATCTGCAACTTCATGCTTCCAATGAAGCTCTTCTTCTTCCGCAATCAATAAATATCCCGGATTTTCTGATTCTAATCTTTCCTGTAAAGCAGCTATCTTTATCGTTGATTGCAACTCGGAATTTAGTTGATCAACAGAAACATCAGACAAAGTAGGTTGCAGAGATAAAGCAGAAAGAACAATCCGTGACATCAAATGATCCGTTTGTCCATCAGGAATAGTGCCTATAATTTCTTCTAAATAATCTGAAACGCGATCACCAATGGCATGGAAAATACCATCTTGCTCCATAGAATCTGGAGTGAATTTTATAACTTCATCCTGAATTTTTTTAACAATAGGGAACAGCTGTTTTTCAAAAAATGCTTGCGGTAAATTTGCAAATCTCTCTTGACTCCTCAAAGTTAAAATGACAGCTTGCCAAGGACTATTACTGACTTTTACCGACTCTTCCACGGAAATAGTCCCCATTTCTTTGCGTCGTGATTCTAATGACCTTAAGGCCAAGGCTTGAAATTTATTTTCTGCTGTCCTTTTACGGGAATCAACGTCACGAACATCTCCAAGATTCTCAATTAATTTGTCTAATGCATCTGGATCAAGATGACCTTCCCGATCAACTCCAACCTCACTTAATATTCTGTATTGTAGATATGAACGACCCTCTGAGGACAAACTTGTACGGTGCGTACTGGGATCTGTATCCACCATCCAATCAAAAATATCTGCACTAACTGTATCACACTGCGAATTACGTGCTTCTTTTACCTGTTTACGTAAAATTCTGGCAATTGTCGCATTATATTGTTGCTCATTATTGCGAAGGTTCTGTTTAATACCTTGATAATCTTCTTCAAGTCTGTGAACATATTCTTCTAATCGATCTAAGTTAACGGTATTCCCATCTCCAACAATCGTACCCAAACGTGCTTGCAATTCCATCCAACCATCGTGTGTAAGCTGACGATATGCTTGTTTATACTCTTTAGTGGGATCAACATAAAATAATTGTCCGTATTCTATTTTCCATTTTATTTCTTGATTTAGAGCTTCTTGAATTGCAGGTAGAACTTTTTCTCTTTTCAAGATAGAAGGAGCAACATCTGCTTGTCCATGATATGTTTGACTCCAAGACTCTCTTACAATAGGTTCACGATCTGCAATATCTACTAAAACTTCATCCGGACTATCTGCATTTTGCCGATGCGCTTCAATTCTATCAATAATTGCTTCCCTAGGAGAAACTATTTCGCTTCCATGTTCTCCACCCTTTTTCCTAAAAATACCGTTAAAAAATCCCATATATTTAACTTTCCTTTAATTTTCCTGTATTAATTAAAAACTGAACTTTCTGTCGCACTTTTTGATTAGAACCATCTTGATCATCCCAATTAATTAATACAACTAAATCCGTTAACTCTTGAAAATATTGATCATAATCATTAACTACACGCTTAATCTCTTCTATCGTCATATGTGGATGTAGCGTATCTAAAACTAAATTTGCAATATTTTGAGCTGTTTCTGCTTTCATATCACGATTAACTAGTTTTTCTTCTATAATGTTTAGAATCTCTTCTTCAATTTGTAATCGATAATCCTCGGGGTTAATTTGATTCATTTCCTCTTCTCAATTTCTGGGGTTTATTATTTCTATTTTTCAATTTATCAAAATACAAATTTGAAATGAAGTAATCTAATCTTTTATATAATCGATATTCGTAATCAGGAATATTCATCAAACTTTTTATAATTAGGGGGTAGGCCTGTGAAAAACGATCAAGAGAACTAGCCTCTTTTTCTTCTATTTCAATAATTCTCTGACTTAATGATAAAAATTCTTTATCATTAATATGGTCTTCTACAAAACGGATAATTTCGTCATGAACTAAACCGTAGATCTCGATATACTTCTTATGATCTTGAATTTGATTTGCAGGGTTTAAAAATAAACCAAATTTATCTTTAATCTTTCTATCGATATAAATAGATATCATAATATTTAGTAATATAATTTATTGGTCAAATACTATTTTGACATAAAATAATCTATATATGCAATCATTTCTACAAATAAAAAAGAATTATCTAAAACAAACCATCTGATTCTTTTATCTTTATTAAACCAGGTCAGTTGACGCCGAATATAGGCATGAGTACTAAATTTCAATCTCTCAACACAGGAAGATAACAAAGCTTTTTCCTCAAAAAAAGGTTTTAACTCAATATAACCAATTGTATTTAAAGCCGATAGGTCCCAACTATAACCTTGATGAAGTAAATTGGAAATTTCTAAGATTAATCCTTGTTCAAACATTTTATCAACTCTTTTATCTACCCTATTATATAAGGCTTTACGCTCCCAATTAATTCCGATGAAAAGAGGCTCAAAATTCCGAATGTTTTTAGGTTTTAAAGGAATCTCATTCTTTTGCGCTTTGGCAATTTCGATAGCACGAATAATTCGTCGCGGGTTTTGAGCGTCAATACTTTGGGCTTTTTTGACATCTATTTTTTCCAGTTCTTGCCAAAGAGCTCCCACTCCTTTCTCCTGAAATAGTTTTTCTAATTTATTTCGTAAAATAGAATCAGGGGGAATATTTGCGGTTTCTATTCCGTCAATAATGGATTTTATATAAAAACCTGTTCCTCCCACAAGAAAGGGAATTTTACCTTGAGCTAATATTTTGGGGAGATATTCTTTGAAAACTTTATCTTCAAAAATAGATACCGAAAATTCTTCATTAGGCTTTACAATATCGTAACCATAAACATCAATTCCATTGACTATGTAACGATCTTTTTTCTTTTTTATTTCAAAACCATCCTGTGGAAGCTCTTTGCCTGTTCCGATATCCATCTGACTATATACCTGTCTAGAATCAGCGGAGATCATCGCTCCGTTGTATTTCCGACAAAGATCCATCGCAATTCCACTCTTACCACTTCCAGTCGGACCACAGATGATGATGATTTTTTGATTTTGCATATTATTAATCTTTCATTATTTTATTTGTCTTATGAAAGGTAGTATTAACTTTTTGAATCTTCTATTACTTTTAATAATCTTTGATGTCTCTTTTTCTTTTCACTCTTGAGAATATTATCTTTTAGCTTTGCTGCCGCAGTTCCTTCCCGAGCAGAATAGATTGAAACAAAAGCAACATTGAATTTCACTTCTTCACATAGCTTCACGGTGTTCTCAAAAGCTTCTTTAGTTTCTCCGGGAAAACCGACGATAATGTCGGTTCCAATGTGAATTTCCGGAACTCTCTCTCTAATTTTTTTGATCAATGAGATAAATTCAACAGCAGTGTGTCGACGATTCATTTTTTTAAGAATCTCATCATCTCCGGATTGCACCGCAATATGAACGTAACGATCCATCTTTTCTAAAGCTAAAACGTCAACCAAATCATTGGTAAAATCAAAAGGATTACTGGATAAAAAACTGATCTTAGTGATTTCGGAAATATTGTGAACTTCACGCAGCAAAGAAGTAAATGGTAACTTTTTATTAGAACCACTTCGAATCTTGAATTTTTCTTCTTTATTCAAATTCCAGGAGTTTACATTCTGTCCAAGGAAAGTAACTTCGGTAATTCCACTGGTAACTAACTCGTCAATTTCCTTTAATATATCTCCTTTTGAACGACTCACTTCTGCTCCTCGAGCATATGGAACTACACAGTAAGTACAAAAATTATCACAACCTACGGAGATATTTACATAGGCATGTTTCAATCCTTTTGAGATTAGATGTAATGAACCTTTTGTAATATCTGGTTTTATTTCGTGAATTAATCCTAGAGAGTAGAGAATCTCCGGAAGTCTTTGAATTTGAGACTGTGGTAAAATATAATCCACCCAAGACAACCTATTTTCTAGAGTTTTGTAAGAAAACCTCTTTCGAGATCCTAGCGTAGAACCGACCATACAACCTGTAACAATTACTTTAATATTATTACCCTTTTCTCGAAGCAAATTCACCTCTCTCCCCAGTCCATATATTTTATCCTCTGAAGCTTGCCTTACACTGCAAGAATTTAAAACAAGTAGGTCTGATTTCCGCCACGAAGAAGCTTTTTTCAATCTTGAGTTTACAAGAATTGTTTCTATTTCCTCGGAATCTCTTTCGTTTTGCTGACAACCGTAAGTACGGATAAAATACGTTTTCATAAACTGATTATATCCATATAACTCCAATTTGCAATTTATTAGGTTTTTATATGGTTTAATACTCAACTACATTTATTACAATCTCGAGTTTGCTGAATATATATCATCATACTTGAATTGGAATATTTATTGAGAGGTAATAATCTGAACAAATTCTATTATTCTTGGAATAAAGATTACGACTCCTACGATAATAGAACCAAGTACGGCTAGTAAAACTCCACCCGCAGTCACATCTTTGGCGAATTTTGCCTCCTCACGCCATTCACTGGTAATCAGATCTACAGTAGCTTCCATGGCAGTATTGGCCATCTCTGCCACCATCACCACAAAACAGATGAAAATAATGACCACCCATTCTAATCTGGAAATCTGAAAAATAAATGAAAACGCCATTACGATTAAAGTAGCTAAAAAGATAATTTTTAAGTTCGGTTGACTTTTGTAGGCGGCTTTTATACCATCAAGAGCATGTAAAAAGGAAATTGTATGTTTGGAATGAAAAGTTTTAACTTCTTTTTGCATAGATTGAATACATTCTACAATATTTTATAGTAAACTCAAAACAAAATGTCGTTTCTAATTTCATTTTGATTTTACTTAATATCGATTTTCAATCACTAAATCTTCCATTCTGTTTTGGAATCGCTATATTAGAAGATGCGAGAAATTTCTACCATAAAAAAAAGCCCCCCAATTTTCACTAAGGAGGGCTTTTTAGTATCTTTTTGTTAAGAATCTAGAATTACTTAACAGCAGATTTTAATGCTTTACCAGCGGTAAAAGCAGGAATCTTGGTTGCAGGAATCTTAAGAGGAGCACCAGTCTGAGGATTACGTCCCATTCTTTCACGTCGTGATCTTACGAGGAAGGTTCCAAATCCAGTGATAGTGACTTTGTCTCCTTTTGAAAGTGCACCAGTGACGGTTTCTAATACAGCTTCGAGAGCGTCCCCAGCGGCTTTTTTGGTAAGACCGGTTTTGCTGGCAATTTTTTCAACTAAGTCTGTTTTGGTCATTTTGAATTTTCACCTCCTTTTTAAGAAATCTTGCAGATATAATGAAAGTAGTGTGTAAGTTGTTCTAATAAATAATATCACTCTAGTCGAAATAATTAAAGACAAACTATTTAGAAAAAATTTAAGTATGTCTTTACGTTAATCAAATTTAATATCAGAATGTTTACGATGTGATTGATTAACTATAGCACTTTCATTTTTAATTGATTTATCAGTATTTGTCAATATTTATTAGCTATATATCAAAATTACGAAAATTTGAAGTTTAAGATATTGCTAATTTAAATACGACTTAGCTGTATTTTTCAAGCCAAAATTAACTAAGAACATCCACGTTAACCAACCTAATTTTTTTAGTAATCCCCTTCGAATCAATTTCAGCAAAAACCCCATTTAAAGCCGTTTTACCCTCTTCTTCAAGAGTATATCGATGTGGGGTTTTTAGTTTATAATGCTCCAAAATTGAATTAATATTTTCACCTAGTATTGAATCTTTAGTTCCCACCATACCAAGATCGGTAATATAACCGGTACCTCTTTTAAGAATCATCGCGTCATTAGTTTGAATATGAGTATGTGTTCCCACAATCAAGGAAACTTTACCATCAAGATAATATGAAAGAGCTTTTTTCTCACTGGTTGCCTCGGCGTGAAAATCTATAATAATCGCTGCAAATTTCACATCTTTAAACTGTTCTAAAATCTCATCGATTTTTTTAAATGGAGAATCTAAGGTATCACGTAAAAACACCTGTCCCATTAAGTTAATTAACAATACCTGTCCTAATTTTCCAAGATCAATCACATCAAAGCCCCTTCCGGGAGATACTTCAGGATAATTTGCCGGTCGTAAAACTGGAAGATTTTTATCATCAAGATCTTTGAGAAATTCCTTGAAACGATAGACATGATCACCATTGGTAAAGTAATCCACTCCGTAATGCATCAGTTCTTCGACCTTGTCTCTGGTAGTTCCAATTCCATGAGTAACGTTATCAACGTTAACGATAACTAAATCTAATTTATACTTTTTCTTAAATTCCGGTAAAGCTTTTTTGATCGCATTTCGACCAGGTGATCCCACCACATCGCCTAAAAAAAGAACATTCATTTTCACCCTCATTTCTAAGTCGAGTATTCCTCGACATTAACTATTTTAGACTATTTTGCCACTTCTACCGCTCGAGATTCGCGGATTACCGTTACCTTTACTGTTCCTGGATAAACAATATCGGAATGTATTTTATTCGCAATATCGTGAGCTACTTTGGTAATTCCAGAATCAGATATTTTGCTGGGAATGGCAATCACCCGAACTTCACGTCCGGCCTGAATAGCATAAGCTTTGTCAACACCTTCAAAGGAAGTTGCGATATTTTCCATATCCGAAACTCTCTTTAAATAACTTTCAAAATCTTCATATCTAGCTCCAGGTCTGGCACCGGAAATAGCATCAGCTACTTGCACCAGAATCGCTTCTACAGTTTTAAAGGTAACATCTTCATGATGAGCTTCTACCGCATGAATTACACTGTCTTGAATCTTGAATCGCTTTAAAAAGTCTACCCCTATCTGAACGTGAGACCCTTCATTATCCTCTTGTAAGACTTTCCCAATATCATGTAGTAAACAAGCAGTTTTTACAATCTTGACATTCGCTCCAAGTTCGGTTGCCAAAACCTTCCCGATATTTACAACTTCCATGGTATGAGCCACCATATTCTGACCATAAGAGGTGCGAAATTTAAATCTTCCCAAAACATCAATCACCTCTCGAGGCAAACCTCCCACTCCCACATCGTAAACCAGCTTTTCTCCGGCTTCGTGGACTATTTTATCCACCTCTTTTTGCGCTTTTTCAACAACCTCTTCAATACGTGAAGGTTGAATTCGACCGTCAGTAATGAGCTTCTCCATGGCGCGTCGAGCAACTTCACGACGGAGACTGTTGAAAGAAGAAAGTTTAATCACTCCAGGTGTTTCATCAATATTCACATCAACACCAGAAGCTTTTTCAAAGGCTTTAATATTCCGACCTTCTCTTCCAATGATCCGCCCCTTGATTTCATCATCAGGAATATTCACACTGGAACTTGTGTATTCGGCTACGTAATCAGTTCCACCCGCTTGTATTGCCTGAGCAATAATCTCCCGCGCTTTCTCTTCTGACTTATTTTTAATTTCCTCTTCGGTTTCTTTGATTCGGCGTGAAGTTTCATCAGAAAGATTTTTTTCTACTGCATCCAAGATAATCTTTCGCGCTTCATCTTGAGTCATTACTGCAACTCGTTGTAATTTATCGAGCTGTCTTTTTTTGATCTCTTCTATTTCTTTTTCTTTATCATTTAGCTTGGTTTCTTGATTTTTGAAAAACCGTTCTCTTTCTTCTAAAGCTCCCAGTTTCTTTCCCAAACTGGTATTTTCCTGTTCAATTTTTCTCTCATAATCAGCTAAATCTCGACGCACTTTATCGCTCTCTACTTCCGCCTGACGTTTAATTTGATGTGCACGATCTTTAGCATCCACAACGATTTCCTTGGCATGAGTTTGAGCTTCTTTGATAATCTCTTCACTTTTTGCCGCTGACTCATTAGATGCTCCTAAAGGAACATTTCTCCGAGATTGTTGTCTTAAAAGAACAACTACCGCTGAAAGGGCTCCACCTGAAAAAAGGATAGTAATTCCCCATAAAAAATACATTGGATCCATAAAAAACTCCTTTTAATACATCACCTCCCAATGTTCAGAATTGGGAAATGAGATATATTTGTAATTGACCAAACAGGAAAATTAACCCTGATTTGAAGGGGAAGAGGTTATCTTTAAATGTAAATACTCAAAAGATATTGAATTAATTGTTAAATTGGGAGATTCCAAGTATTTTATCAGTGTATTATCCATAATTCTGCACCATTTTAACAAACAGGTTTCCTCTTTTATCTATCCTCTTTGATCAAATTTTATAATTATTTATTAGCAAAAAAGCAGGATTTTCCTACTTTCAATCGTCAATCATACCTACTTACGCTTTTTTAGTCAAGAAATTTTCTATAGCCAAGGCCACGTCTTCCCATTCAAAACCCCGACGAAGAAGCAAATCCTGCATCTTTTTTTTCATTTTTAGTTTGTCACTATCCTTAAATCTCCAACGATTTTTTTCTAAGACCGCTCCAGCCTCATCATATCCAGCCAAGACCTCCTCTTGTAATAAACGCTCGACAAGCTTACTATCAAGCCCCTTTACATACAGCTCTTGTTTAATTAAATTTTTACCCTTTTTAACTTTTGTTCGTTGTTCAATAAACCATTTTCCAAACTCAACATCATCAACATAGTGCAATTTCTCGAGTCTCTTTATGATCCCTTCCTGTTCGACATCAGTAATACCAACCTTCGTAGAGATATTTTGTAGCTTGATGATAACTTCCTTTTGCGATCGGGGACGAAAACTCAAAAAATGAAGAATTTTATCCCAAACTTTTTGGATACTATCATCATCCTTTAATTTACTAATCTCGTCTTGTGATAAATTATCACCCAGTTTGATTTTTTGAATTTCCCAAAGATCAGCCGAAACTCCAAAAGCGAATTTTTCATCCAAATAAATATTCAGACGTTTTCGATTCTTCTGGCTTTTTACGGCTGTAAGTTGAGGCATAAAACTTATTCTTCTTCAGATTCCATATCTTTATTTTTTTTGCCTGTATCTTCCATACCTACTTCCATCTCATCAACACCGTTTTTGACCTGTTCCCTAATCCTAGCTTCAATCTGAGCAGTAAGAGGTTTATTCTCTTTCATAAAAATCTTAGCCGCTTCCCGTCCCTGACCAAGTCTAGTTTCTCCAAATTGATACCATGAACCTGATTTACTTACTACTTTAAGATCCACACCCACGTCCAAAAGGCTTCCCTCTTTTGAAACACCTTCAAGATACATAATGTCAAACTCGGCCATACGGAAAGGTGCCGCCAATTTATTTTTGACAATCTTTACTCGATGTCTTCCACCAATATTTTCCCCGTGTTCTTGGATCTGTCCAACCCGACGAATATCAATCCGGATTGAAGAATAAAATTTCAAAGCGCGACCACCAGGAGTAGTTTCGGGATTTCCAAACATCACTCCAATCTTTTCGCGCAATTGATTGGTAAAAATTACACAGGTTTGAGATCTCGAAATCGCACCCGTTAATTTTCTTAAAGCCTGAGACATCAACCTTGCCTGAAGACCCATATGTGAATCACCCATCTCTCCTTCGATCTCTGCTCGAGGCACAAGAGCAGCTACAGAATCAACCACAATTAAATCAATTCCTCCGGATCTCACTAAAGTTTCGGTAATTTCTAAAGCCTGTTCACCAGTATCCGGCTGCGAGATAAAAAGATCTTTAATATTCACTCCAATTTTTTGTGCATACATAGGGTCAAGGGCATGTTCTGTATCAATATAAGCTGCGACCCCACCTCTTTTTTGCACCTCGGCCACAATATGAGAACAAACAGTCGTCTTTCCTGAAGATTCCGGACCAAAGATCTCGACAATACGACCTTTTGGTACTCCACCGATTCCCAGAGCCAAATCAATTGCGATTGAACCGGTAGGAATAACATCAACACTAAGATGCCTATTATCTCCTAGCTTCATAATTGATCCTTTTCCAAATTGTTTTTCAATCTGAGCAATCGCATTTGCTATTGCTTGTTTTTTACCATCATCAACCATTATAAAAATACCTCCTTAGGCAGATATAAAATTATTTTAGATTTATGATTCTAGAAAATCTTTAACGGTTTTCATATACGTATAGGCAGTTGGAATAAGATCATCGAGATACACACACTCATCTTTTCCGTGTAAATTTTCAAACCGGCAACCAAAACCGCAAATAACGGGAATCTTTAGCTTCGAAGCCAAAACATTACCATCATTGGCTGGGCCACAAACAGATAAAGGAATTTTTTTATTCAATGTTTCCTGGGCGTTCTTTTGAAAAATCTGAATAATATTGGCATTCTGATCTGATAAATATGGTTCTTCCGCTCCCAATAAACTAAATTCGTAATGGAAATCGGTTTGTTTACTTTTAACTTCTTCTATTAAAGCTCTAATCTCTGAGACCACTTCTTCAGATTTTTGAGAAGGAACTGTCCGGATATCCAAAGATATTTCACAACGGTCAGGAACCACATTGATCGCACTTCCCCCATTTACAATTGAAATTGTTAGCTTTGGACCAAAAGGAAAAAGTGGATTTTTATGGTATTTTAATTGATGATTTGCAAGCTGCTGTAATAAAGGGATGGCTTTTGTAATTGCGTTAATTCCCAGATGCTTTCGCGAACCGGTATGCGCTGATTTCCCATAAACGGCGATTTTAATTCTCACATATCCTCGGGAACCGATAAAAATTTCCTTATCATTGGGATATCCAATAAGTGAAGCATCTGCTTTGATCCCTTCATCCAAAATACTTTTTAAACCCGAGAAGTCTCCGTTATGTTCTCCACCATCAAAAGCCACAACTACCTGACCCTTTAGATTGGGATAGACCTCATGTAAAGCCTTAAAACCATAGATATAAAAAGCTATGGTTGCCTTACAATCAGCGCTACCACGACCAAAAAGTTTTCGATCTTCAATAACTCCGGAAAAAGGTGGGGACTTCCAATCTGATTCTGTTCCCGGTCTGGCAGTGTCTAGAGGAGCCGATAACCAAAGAGTCTTTCCTTTACCGGTGAAAGGATAATACAACACTGAATAATCCGCACCACGCCCGAGTAAATGGGAATCATAATTTAAAACAGTTAGTTTTTGGGCCACAAAATCAGCTAAGGCGTTCGCTCCTTGGGTATCATAGGAAGGAATCTTGACCATCTCCTGTAAAAAAGAGATCATTTGCGGTTCGTACTTTTTGATTTGGTTGAAAAGCTTTCCATCCATAGATGCGTAACTTGTGAACATGTAAATTTGTAACTCGATTCATTTTGGCGTATACCTTTAATATTAAGCCAAATAAACGAACTTGCTCCGAGGAAGAGATACCACAGATTTTATTCTGTGGTAATTCATTATACCCGAATTACTCCTCATTTGCATTATGCAAATCCATCTTTTGTAATTTAAAATGTGATTAATTCGGGTTATACTCAACTACCCTTTATCCCAAATCTAAAAAAGTTGAGTATATACTTAAAAAAGACAGATTTGGTAATGAGAGAAAACAATAATTATAGCTCTTAGCTTTTGACCTCTGTATTTACTACAAACTAATGATTATTATTTATTACTTTTCTATAAACTCAATTAATTTAGGTATATCACACTAATTTGCGTTTGTCTTTGTATCGCAATACAAATTCGTATTTATGGGCGTCATATCAACCACAAAAATGACAGATTATGTAAAGAAAAAATCAGCCAAGCTAAAAAGGATAAAGATTAGAAAAAACCTAATTGTATCTTCAGTTATTAACCACTGTGTTGTATCACTCTTGATCTTCTTGATACCAAAAGTAATTAAAATCACGCTACTAATAAGCTCTGCTAAACTCCATCCTAAATTGTTAACTCCTTGAATTAAGTAAATGACCAAAAAAACAAAGAATTGCATCAGATAAATAAAATATACTGTTCCAGGCATTTTCAATATTTCGCGCGCGCGAATTCTAACCGTATCAATGACTAAAGCTTTGATCCATAAATAGAGAGCTACAAGAAAGAGAGGATTATTAAAAATGAAGTCAGTTGGCTGCGAAAATGGAACCACGATAATGAGAATTACAATGGAAATTAAACCAAAAAGGAAAAAGAAAATAGTAATATAGAGTTCCGAGATCTCTTTGATGAAATTATTTTTTTTAATCATTACTTATTCCGTTAACTCTTTTAAAACATACGGAATTTCGGCAACTAAGTCGGAAGCGTTGAAAAAGAAGGAAACTTTCTTTTTCAATCTATCCCCAGCATAACCATTGATAAAGACCCCAGCCTTGGCAGCAAGACAAAGTTCGTTTTTGGCCGCCAAAGCAGTAATAAGACCTGACAACACGTCTCCGGTTCCACCTTTGGTCATCCCAGCATTTCCGGTCACGTTTTCCCAAAGATCCTCACCATCTGAAACATAATCTTTCTGTCCTTTCAAAAGAATAATTGCATGATATTGCTTACTCATCATAAACACATTTTCTGAAGTCGCGGGCAGGTGAAAAAGAATTTCAAATTCTTTGGCATGTGGAGTCAAAATACAATGCCGGTTTAAAAAACTTTTATCAACCATCTTAATTGCATCGGCGTCGATCACGACTTTTTTCTCTGGATAGTATTTCAAAAAGTTATTGATAGTGTCTTCTGTTTCTTTTGTCTGCTCCATCCCTATCCCAATCAAAACCACGTCAACTAAAGGAATGTATTGGGGAAGATCGACCGAAGTTAAAATAATAAACTCTGCTAGCTCGCTTTTCATCTTTTTGACAATCTCATTATTGGTAATCGCGGAGAAGAAATAAACTACATCCACAATCTTACTAGCCATTTTCGCGGCCAGAATCGGCGCCCCATGATACTTTTCACTTCCTCCAATTATCAGAATTCTGCCATTATTACCTTTATGTGAGGAAGGAAGTGGTTGAACTAAATTTTTTACAATCTCGGAATTAATTTGGGTAATCATATATTCTCACGGAAAAATCCGTGCTCCTCTTTCTCTTTTTCGTTAACCGTGAGAGAGAATAAAAAAATTATCTCATATTGAAGAATAAAATTACAAAATAGCTTTAATTCAATAATTATAATAAGATGAAGGAATGCAAAAAAAATATTCAAAAAGTTTTGATGGAGCAAAGATCTTTTATCACAAAACCCAAAATGATCCCAAAAAATGGCTGATATTTTTACATGGTCTGGGTGGAGATCTGACGGCCTGGGAAAAAGAAAGAAGATACTTCGACCATTTAGGAATCTCTACTCTGGCAATTGATCTGCGAGGACACGGCCTTTCTGAAAGAGGAAAAAACAAAAACTTCTACAAATTAAAAAACCATATTTACGATGTTAAAGTGATCCTCGAAAAGGAACAGATCCAAAAACCGGTTATTGTCGGTCATTGCTTTGGCGGAATGGTCTCGATAAATTACGGGGCGTATTTTCCCAGAGAAGTTGATGCTTTAGTCTTAGTTGATACTAGCTACAAGCTCCCCTTTTTCAGCAAACATAAGACCTGTGCTATCTTTTTGGAAAACATTTTGGAGCAGTTAGCAAAGATCTCACCGGAAAGACATATTGAAAGACATACTCACTTCAAAAACTTTTATGATACTTCGGACGTGGATTTTCGCCGATTATTATCAGATGTTTTGCATGCCTCGATAAAAAGTTATCTGTTTTTATGCTCCAACTTAATTGAATATGACGCCGAAAGTTTATTGAAAAAGATTGTTGATCCGACTCTAGTAGTTGAAGGAACTCGAGACAGCATCTTTCCTCCCAAAATTGCTGCACTCTTAAAAGAAAGACTGATAAATTCGGAGATGGATCTAATTCCTGAAGCCAATCACATCCTAATCATTAATTCTCCCAAAGAACTAAACCAAACTATCGACAGCTATCTCAAAAAAATTAGCTTCTTGAAGTAGATCTATTTTGTAACTCATCCAGATAGTTCTTAACGTTTAGCGCACCGGAAAAATTATAATCTGTTTTTACAAATCCTTCATGAATTTTCAGTAAAGAATCTCTATCGTTCAAGTATTCCCAAAGTGTATTTTTAATTTCTGAATAATATTTAACCGGAGCTTGTGACTGCAGCAAACAATACATATCTACTTCCTGAGGCCCATGCGGGGAGCTAAGAAGATGCGGAATTCCCGTGGCTAAAGAATAAAAAACTAGTTCACTGGGACGAGAAACAATTAGGTTAACGTCCTTCATCATCCATTCATGTCCTACATCAACAAGCTCTTTTGGAGACGAAACATACTGCTTATCAATATATTTCTCGAGTTCTAATCTTTGAATGACATCATCAACATCGTGTTTATACTCATCATGACCACAAGAAATCACTTTTACTTTGACTTTATCTGCTTTGATCTGAGGGGCTAATTCCGTCAGAATATTTATATTATCTTCAATTTGTGATCTCGGACAAAATAATCCCATATAAATTCCGATCGTAAATTTCTGTTTATATAAGTCGTTGTAAACTCGCTTTTGAATCTCCTTCCGTTTCTCCAAAATCCGCGGATCAAGCGGATGCCCAATCACTTTCAAGTTTTTTTCGGGGAGTCCGCAGCTATTCAAACAAACATGCATCGCCTTTGAATTTACGAGATTAAGAAGTCCGTCTGCCCGGTAAAAATCACCCGCCAAAACTCCAGTTTCATCAGGAATCACATTCAGAAGTGGGGTCTTTAGTTTCTGCATATGGAGATAGCTTCTTGCAGCAGAAGTGGTGATCGGATGCAAGGAAATAATAAGATCATACTGTTCAAATTGATACAGATTTCCGATACTTCTACCCAACATTCGACTCAAAAAATCAAGCAGGTTGAAAATAACAAATCGCGAAAAATAATATTTGAAGTCACAGGTATAATTAATTTTAGTGTGAAAAATTCGGGTTGGTTTGGTCATCGCTTTCAAAGCAATCTGGTTAATTAAAAAGTGATACAGCTGCGACCAAAACCGGGTTTTAAAAGAGGGAAAGTTTTTGAGTCCTTCCAACATCTCAATATAGGTAATCTTATGCCCCGCTTTTGCAAGCTCAATCCCGATTGAGTAGGATTCGCGGTAGTGACCGATACCGGTAAGTAGATACAGAATAGCAACTTTCATAGAATTATTTCTCCTTCACAATTTGGATCACATTCTTTAAATGAAACTTGACCTGAATATATTTATCTAGCTTTAACTTTAACATCGGAAACATTGGCTGATTCAGTGCAGCGGTATCAAAATTTATTTCCGGATATTTTTGCATAAAGTTAGTAAATCCTTTGGGAAGCACAAATTCAATGTGCTCGAGAGCTGAAGGACAGATCTGATCTTTTTTGGGCGCTACAAGTTCGATGGCCGAGATTATGTAATTTTTGTAAACTAATGGCTTTTTAAAAGCCACAATTCCCACTCTCCGACCACCCACAATCTCTTCGGACAAAGATTCTCCCAAGGATAGAAACTCTGGCTTTAGTTTATCATAATCCGCATCCGACGACGCTTGATAACCAAGATGGTCAAGTTCGTAGTTAGAAACATCAATTTTTAACTCGGACAGCTTTTGAAAAACTAAATCTAAAAATTGTTCGTAATGATCAAGAATCATAGAAACTCCTTATCGTTTAAAAATTAGAGGCACAAAGACAACCTTTATTTTTTAAGATCTCTTTCTGTTCAATAATCGTGTTTAGAAATTGATTCTGAACAGCGTTACCAACAGCGAATTTCGAATCAAGTGGAGTGTGGTGCTGATAACCACGGCGCTGAAATTCAGAGACCAAAGCCTCATGCCGCAAATACAGAGCTTTTTCTTTTCCTACCCAACGTAGCATTTCCGGATGTTTGGAGTATCCACCTTTCCCGCCATGCTTTACCAGAATATTCCAGAGCCCATGTAGCTCGCGGTGTTCAGCAACAAGATGTTTCTGGCACAGATATTTCGGTTCAAGATCCCAAATCCGCATGAATTAATTCCAATTAAAGGTTAAATCTTCAACAATCTCATCAAATAAAAAACCACCGTCGTCGTAAAACCAGAAATAATGGCCCCCCAAGCAAGATCTACAACAACAATAATAAAAGGCCAGTCTTTAATCGTTGCATAATTGGTAAGATCATAGGTAGCGTATGAAACCAGCCCAAAAAACATTCCGGATAACAACATCGTAGTCAGGCTACCCTGCTCTTTATTTGGCATAATTACAAAAAAGACAATGCCACCCACAAAAAGTAGATAAAAGATCAACGCCGCCAAAAGATTGGGATCATCGCGCATCAAAAAACCCAGATGTTCTCCATAAAAATCTTTGGCAATTAGCGATAACCACAAAAAATCAATCGCCAGAAAAACCACCAAAGCTAAACCATATATTTTGACTACATTCATTTTTAACTCCTGAAGTTATCTATAACTTCGAATTTTTTCTTCGACACTTTTGGCTAATTTGACAAGCAACTCATTGCTAACTAACTTTGCTGAAGAACGGCCGATACGCACAAACTTTATCTCCGGATCAACCACCATATAGATATCAAGATACTCACCTGGAGCTTTATCGGAAATCGAAATAAAGTTTTCCAAACCGATCGAAGGTTCGGAAACAATAGTTCGATCCAATATTTCCAAACCTTTTTTCTGCTTTTCCGCCTGACCATACCCAACATCCACCACCACAAAATCTACCTTATCGGTGTAGTAATTACATCCTACTGACATACTGTTTGAATAATCTTCAGTTTTTACAATCGTTTTATCTATCGCTACACCGGCCATCTCTTTGGTAAATTCATTACAGACATCGAGACCAAAAGAATACTGTCCGGTTTTTATAAAATCACCGTTTGAATTAGTGTTGGAATTGTTGTTTGAGTTGTTGGAATTATTATTCCCGGAATTATTATTTCCGGAATTGTTGCTGATGGCTTGATAGGCAAAAAATCCGCCTCCAGCAACAACAGCAACAGCTAAAATTCCAATGACTAATTTGTTAGTTAGAAGTGCTTTCATAAGGAAACCTCCTTTAATTTAGAGTAGTTTTATCTCCATGCTGGATTTAAAATAACAGTTTTCAATAGTTATTCGGCTATCTGGGACAGAACCATTTGAATTAATTTCGGTGACTTCTCCGGAAAAAGTTCCTTCAATATTGCTACCATTAAATTTAGTGACATCCACTTTAAAAGAATCCCCGTTATCAAAATCGGTCCCAAAACTTTTGGAGACACCATCACCATAACTGATTCCGACATTACTTTCGGCTTTTGTCTGCGTATAGCTGCTAACTGAATTTGCCGGAATTGCGACCTGCAAACTGTGAGGCGTTCCTCCGTTTTCGACATCTTCTCCTGCCATTAGTAGAATAGATTCTCTTTTTGTCGTCGCATCTACAAAAGAATTCACGATAATCATCTTATGGTAAACATCTTTACGGTTATCAATATCACACTTAATATAATTATCGGTCAGAATATTAGTATTAGAATTTGTCTCGTTTGAAGAGCTTGGGGAAGAATTTTTGTTTTTGAAAAAGAAAAAGTAGATCAGAAAAAAGATAATAAGTAACAGCAAAAAAAGAATCACAAAAAGTAGTTTTTTGTTTTTCATGGACGGCTCCTTGAGCATAAATATATATCTAGATTTTAACAGGAAGGAAGAAAAGAGGAAAGAGCTAGACAATCCGACCGCCCTCTTTGATCATCCAGGCATAAAAGTCCCCCGGGCGGGAATGAGCAAAACCGATATCAAAGCGTAAGAAAATATCTTTATAATCAGTATTGATAAATACAGTTCGGAATTTATCCTCAAGACCATCGAAACTGACGCCATAGGGATCGGGAAGAAGGTTGAAAACTTCTGCCCGCGTTAACGTGGTCTCGATGTCAAACTGCATCACTGGCACTTTGTTGTAATCGGAATAAACAAATTCGAACTTCGGATTGCGATTTACTGTGGTATTCGTGATCCCTTTTTCATTTTCGGCTTTGGTACAGGGAATGATAAACGGCCACTCCTCACCCTCCGGGTAACGGACAAGGTAACAACTTTCCGCAATCATTTCCCGAAAGGAAAGATATTCTTTTTCCGGGATATCCACGCTCGAAAAGTTCATTCCGGTATGATTCACCTCTTTGCATTTTCCTTTGAATCGCGAAAGTAACTGTGCTAGCGTCAACTGATAATATTTCTTACGATTAGCGGTAACGACGCAATATTCGCCCGCTGCATCTTTTTTGATTTCAAATTTTTTATTTGAATCAGAAGCCGATTGTAATTTCGGTACATTGAAACCAAAGCGCAAACCACCAGCTTGATAGAGTTTTTGTGGTATTTCCGGATCCTGAAATGAAACCGATACCGCTTCTTCGTCAAAAAATATTTCCGTGGTAGGAAGAAGTTTCCGACTACCGAGAGTTATAGTCTTGTCATTAAGCATTTTCACGTTATGGCAAGATGATAATAACGAAATGAAATCAGCAGCAAAGCTCTGATTCCAAGGAGCAGTAGATTTTCTGAGTTTGAGTTGGATGTTATTAATCATAAAATTATACTTCTAAAATATATTATTTTTTAAATCTGATTTGCTTGCTGATCATCAAAAAAGCGTTTTATTTCGTTTGATAATTGTTCCAATGTCAAAGATGATTTTATAAGAAATTTGATCGCTCCAAGTTTTAAACACTCATTAACTATTTGTTCATTACCGAGATTTGAACAGACCATGATAGGAGTATTTTTTGAAATGTCATTCGATTTAATTCTTTTTATTACTTGCATTCCGTCAAATTTTGGAAGCATTATGCAAGTGATAATTAAATCGTACTTATTAGTAAAAGCTAAGTTAATGCCTTTTTCACCATCCAGAGCAAAATCAACAGTATAACCTGCTCCTTCGAATGACTCTTTCAAAATTGAAACTAAATAATCACTATCTTCAATCCAAAGTATTTTTTTAGGCATAAAAATTATTTATATAAATATTCAGAATTTATTTTTGCATACAGATTTTTCTGAAACGCAAAGAAAATTGATCTAATATCTTCAACATCACCAAGAGACTCTTCTGCATTTGCAATTGCTTGATATTTTAGATTCAACAATACTGGTAGTTTTTCTTCGTCCAATTCTTCAACACCCTTTTCTTCATATTTAGATAAAACAAAATCCAAGAATTCTTTTTGTTTTGTATCTAAACCTTTGTAAATTTTATCTTTTGATTGTTCAACTCGCTGCACCCTCGTAATCGGTTGAGTTAAAAATGATATGTATGAAAGTACGTCGAATAAATCACTCTGTTCTGCATCAATCATTTTTTGTAATGTTTCTAGTTCATCCCTACCATAACCAATTTCCGCTATTTTATCTAAAAATGCCTTACGAGTTGTCGGGTTGGACCAAATCTTTCGGAGCTCTTCTTCACTTTGGAAAAACTCCGGCATGGTACCAAACATCTTATCCATAAACTCCTGAATTGAAATCGGTTTTCCATCGGCACTCCAAAATGAAGTTGCAATCATGTGTTTTATCTCTCGTTCTTTCCCATCCCGTAATTTAATTTTCAATATTTTTTTCGGTGTATTTCCACATTGACATGGAAATTTCCCGCATACAGGACATAATGCATGTTCTTTAATACATACGCATGGTTCTTGCCCACAAACCGGACAAATTCTAGGAGGCTTTACATCACAAATACAAGGATCCTTTCCACACTTTAAACAAATTTCAGCCATTGATTCACCATCCCATTCCGGATCAGAAAAATGCTTGTGAGCATCAACAAAGTCATATATCGTAAAATATTCTTTTCCGTCAAAAAGTCTCGTTCCTCGACCAATAATCTGTTTGAACTCAATCATGGAATTGATTGGTCTCATCAAAACAATATTTCGGATATTACGTGCGTCCACTCCGGTAGAAAGTTTTTGTGAAGTCGTGAGAATTGTGGGTATTGTTTTTTCATTATCTTGAAATTCACGTAAAAACTGATCTCCTCGAGCTCCATCATTGGCAGTAACGCGGACACAATAATTTGGATCTTTACTATCTTTCATTTGATTAATTAAGTCTCGAACCGCCAGCGCATGATCTTGGGTGGCGCAGAATATAATCGTCTTTTCGTTTTGGTTTATTTCATCTAATATTACACGAACTCTTTTGGCCTCACGCTCTTTGATAACAATAATTCGATTGAAATCAGGTTCTTCATAAATTTTGCCTTCTTCTACTTCTCCTTCAATTATTTGATCGTCAGAAGTATACACATAATCATCAATTGTGGTTTTGATTCGTTTAATTTTGAAAGGTGTCAGAAATCCATCGTTTACACCTTCTTTGAGAGAATAAATATATACTGGTTCTCCAAAATATTTATAAGTATCAATATTATCTTTTCTTTTTGGAGTAGCCGTGAGACCAAGCTGAACTGCTGGAGAAAAATATTCCATAATCCCTCGCCAATTACCTTCATCATTTGCCCCGCCACGATGACATTCGTCAATAATAATAAAATCAAAGAAGTCAGGAGGATAATCGCCAAAATATGGCGAACCATTTGGACCGCTCACAAAAGTTTGGAAAATCGTAAAATAAACACTCCCACTCATTGGAACTCCACCTTTTTTACGAATATCAAGGGTATTGATACGAACTAGCGCATCAGAAGGAAATGCGGAAAAGTTATTGTATGCTTGATCAGCTAAAATATTTCTATCAGCCAAAAATAATATTCTTGGTCTACGAGCTCCATCTCGTTTCAGATTCCAACGAGTTTGAAAAAGTTTCCAAGCTACTTGAAAAGCCACGGCAGTTTTTCCGGTTCCAGTTGCCATGGTCAAAAGAATTCTAGGTTTTTCTTCTGATACTGCATTCAAAATATTATTGATGGCAATTTCTTGATAATACCGTTTTCCGTATTCGCCTTCATTAGGTATGCTGGCAAATTTATCTTTCCATTCATTCCAACCCGCTTTGCCAGCAGGTAGGTCTAAAAATGTTTTATTCCATAATTCTAAAGGAGTCGGAAAACTGGCAATATTTCCTTCTTTTCCAGTTTCCATGGAGATTTCATAAAGCTCTTTACCATTAGTGGAATAGGTATAGTTAATCTTCATTTTTTGCGCATACGCTTTGGCTTGAGCCACACCTTCAGTCGCTTCAAAGTTTTCAGCTTTAGCTTCTATGACTGCAATTTTGCGATTTTTATATACCAAAATATAATCAGCAATCTCTGATTTACTTCGAACTCCCCCGGACTGAATTCTTCCTTCGGTAATACGATATTCACGCAGGATTTTTGATCCTTCGACTTCACCCCAACCACTAGCTTTTAATTTTGGATCAATATATTCGGCTCTTGTTTCTGATTCGTTCATATTATTTCCTAAATAGTTTAATATAATCATCCATCACAAAAATACGGTTTCGGGAAAAACCTGTTTTTTCCTTTAGAATACCTAAGGTTACAAAATCCTGCACTAGGTTATTTGCAGCGACATACTGAATATCAAGAATTTTTTCCACGTTTTTAATACTTATCACCGGTTCAGAAAACAAATTTATGAGGAGATCTCGTCCTCTCTTGGACTTTTTACCCAAGGTGGAAATCTTACCCTCAAAGATACTTCGAAGGGTAATAATATTCTCAAAGGTTCTTTTTGATTTTTTTGCGGTCTCGGTCACACCTTCCAAGAAAAATAAAATCCACTGCCCCAAATCATCACTTCTTCTTACCTTATCAAGAGAGTCATAATAAGATTGTCTATGTGTCTCAAAAAAATCAGATATGTACAGAACAGGATATTTCAAAAACTTTTTCTCAATAAGCTGAAGAGAAATAACTAAACGACCAATACGCCCATTACCGTCTAAAAATGGATGAATAGTTTCGAATTGATAGTGTCCAATTGCTATTTTAATAAGGACAGGTATGTCGAGAGAATTGTTATGCCAAAACTTTTCCCAATCAGATAGTAATTCCGGAAGATGCTGAATATGTGGGGGAACGAAATGGGCGGTATCTATAGATGCACCACCAATCCAATTTTGACTTGTGCGAACTTCTCCGGGGCGTTTAACTTCTCCCCGCACACCAGACAAAAGAATATGATGCACTTCTTTAACCAAACGCATGGAAACAGGTAACTGCTTCAAATTACTAATCGCTTGATTCATGGCCGTTATGTAATTCTGAACTTCTTTCCAATCATCTCTTTTTTCTGGATCAATTTCATCCTCTGAGAGAAGAGCTTCATCCATTCCCGTCTTTGTGCCTTCAATCTTTGACGAACTCACTGCCTCAGACATCACATGCATCTGGATAAAAAAATCTACATCCGGCACGAGCGTCCCGTAAGCATTGAGCTCCCCCAAAAGTCGCGTAGCTTCTTCCAAAGAGACCAATATCTTTTTATTATCTATATCAAAGTCATGATTAACGAGTGTCGGTAAAAAATACTCATAATGATGAGCTGTGTTCGGTTCAAAAACTATATTTTTACCTGATGTATAATTCTTCATAAAAGTAATATAACATTCCTTATTATTATTTGCAAGGCTAAAAGATAATATAAATAATCATACTATCTTTTGAATTCTGCCAAAAATCTATAATTCTACACCAAAAACTCTTTCGTCATTGTCATTCCCGTCCCCGCCTTCGCGAGGATAAACTCCAGCGGGAATCCAGATTTATAGTTCTCCATTAAAAGCTTTTTTGAGAACTGATTTTTTCAGTTCTTCTAGATCTGCTATTTTTTGTTTATATATTGCTTCCAGCTTTTTGGTTTCAGCAGAAAGCGCATCGAGTTTGGCGACGATGGATTTTTGTTCGGGAATAGATGGAATATCAATTTTTTGAATTTTAAAAATTGCATGCGTAATGTCTGGTTGAGCCACTCTTCCAGCTAGATCTAAAATTTTGGATTTAAAAATTGGATTTTGTAACCAAATAAACAAATAATCCTTGGTTAATACTGATTTCGGTACAATCTTAAATGAGTTGTTATGCAAAATACCTTTCCTACCCCTAAAAACTAACCCTAATGAGCCCGTTCTTGTATAAATAATGTCTGATTCGTTTACGAGAGCATTTTTAGGGTAATTATTAGGATCAATATATTGTTCTTCTGTATTATTTTTTAAGTCCTTAATCCTTAATAAGGGTAAATTACTTTTTTTAACTAATGCATGTTTAGTTTTAGCATTTATAGCTATTCCTTGGTATAAATCACAAACATCGCCCAAACTTTTTTCTTCCCAATCCTTCCCCGGATTTGCAAAGACACTCTGCAAATACGATTCAAAAAGCTCTTTTGTATTTTGGAGATTTTTTCCCGCATTTTCTTTCGCTTTTTCTATCTTTTCAAAAACCTCATCCAGGATTTTGACGATGCGGTGTTGTTCGGAGAGGGATGGGAGAGGGATTTTTATTTGTTTTAAAATCTTAACTGAAGCAACGTTTTTAATTGCCACCCCTTTTGAAATTTTTTTTAGACTATCTTGAAAGCCTTTGCTTTGCATCCATAACTTCAAAAATTCATTTGATATTTGTTTTGATGGGGTTAATTTCAGCAATGCTTGATTAATTATTCCTTTTTTAATGTTTTTTGGAGCTATTGCTATTTTTCCCATTGTTCCCGAACAGCTCATTATTAAATCACCTGATTTTAATTCAAATCTTTCCATTTCTTTAAATTTTTTTTCATCAATAAAGTATCGGCTATTATCAAATTGATTGTAAATTGCATGCTGTTGCTCATAAACCGCATAACCGTCTTTCTTGAAAATAGATTTCGTAAGACTTCCCCCGAAAGGTCCTCTTACAAAATCACAAACCTCACCGAGTTTTTTTGTTTGCCAGTTAGTTTTCATACTTTTCTTGTTAAATCAATAATCATTGGGACATTTGATTTTACTGCCTTTCCTGCAACTATTGCGTTGTATTGTTTTAAATTTGGCAACGTCAACACAAGATCTTTTCCAACATAATTACCTAAAAAATTAAAACTTGTTTCATCAAATGCTTGGAAACAGATTACTGTATTACATTGAGTCAAAATTGTTTTTGAGACATTTGCCGTTCTCTGTGCAATAACAAGCAAACCAATTCCATATTTTCTTCCCTGTAGAGCTATTTGCCCCATTTTATTTACAATTGCCTTGCTATCGAAATTATTAACTCCTAAAAAGGATGCTTCTGGTACTATTGTATGAGCTTCTTCTAATACAAGAGATATTTTTGTGGGGGTTTTTTCATCATATTTCTTTTTTGAAAAATTAAATATTGCTTCAAAAAGTTTCTCGGTTGCATTTATAACTTCAACTGTATTACTCATTACTGGCAATTCAACGATACCAATTTTATCTGAACCATTTAGAAAATTATCAATATTGTCTTTATTTAAAACTGTAACAATAACTTTAATATTTTCTAATTCCGTTTTCCATTCGCCGGTAAAATCAACACAGATAATTTTAGTATCTTTTGTAAGTTCTTTTATAATTTCGCGGGCTAGAAAAGATTTTCCCGATCCAGTTACCCCTAAAAGTGCCATATGATGACTAACAGCATGATCTAGGTTAATAACAGAGGGTAGTGTCGTATTTGGGATTATCCCGAGTTTGTATTCAGGATATTTAAAACTTTTCACCTTTATATCAGATGTATTTGCTTTAAAAACTGGAGTATTGATAGACGGAACCCAACCAAATTTTTGAAATGATAATTTATCATTTTGCCATTCTCCAAGCTGAATTGCTTCACCCTCAATAAAGCCAGTTTCGTTTTGGGCTTCTAACTTCTCTTTTTCAGTACTACCTGCAATTACTTGATAAAATAATCTCTTATCGCCGACCTTTAATTCAAGCAAATCACCTTCCTGTAAGTCATCACTCTTTTTTGAATACTCAAATTTAATTTTTCCAATAGTAGAGTTTTCAATAACTATGCCCACAAGACTATCAACATTTAATTCTTTATTTGTTGTATCAACCTCCTCAGAGTCAATTATTTTATAAACCATGTTTTTTTCTAGCTTTCCACCTTTTTTTTCAATTTCTCCTAATTGAAGAATTTTTGCCCATTTTCCCTGATTTAGTAAATATGTATCAAAAACTATTCCTGTAATAATAAAATCTATTGTATCTTGCATGGAATACATAAACTTAACCACATCAAATTTTTTTATACTCTTTCTGTCCTTAAGAAGCTTTACAAGAAAAATCTTTTTTGACTGAACGCCAAATATTTCCCCAATCTGATCCCCTACGTCCTTTTTAATAGAAATGGCGAAACTTCCGTGAATATTTTTCGGATTTATTGATAAAATACAAAACCACAAAATGAATAAAATCAGAGTGTAGAGATTCTGAATTGAATGGTACGTTAGTAAAAAATAAATAAAGACAGAAGAATAAAGTACTCGCCCCTGCCCAATAATAACCACAACATCTTTAAGTTTAGTTGCTACTTTATTTCCCCAATAATCTGGACTTTTATCCTTATCATCAAGAGAAAGTGCAATTATGGAGGCGGCGAGAAGTAGAATCAATATAACAATCGTTGTCCACCAAAACACTATATTCTCAAAAGAAGTTTTAATTGCGAGGAATACCAATAAAAGTGGAATTACGTTTGTGATGACATTTTTCGGCGAGGTGTAATAGGGTTCAACGAATAAAATAGAAAACATAATCATAAAAATGCCTGAATAAAACCATAGATCTTTAGTTTCTGTGCTTGGTAAAAAAGTTCCAAAAGAAAAATATTGGACAATCACAAAAACAACAAAAAAAATGCCAAATATTATGAATCTATTTTTCGTTAAAAAACTAATATTTTTAAATAAATCTTTCATATAAGTTTTTTAATATTACTTAAAATATTACCACTCTCCTCGTCCAGCTTCCTCATCTCTTTTAGTATATCCTTCGGTTCTCTCAAAACCACTTCATCATTTTTATTCGGATTTTTGACTGATAAATCAAATGTTTTTTGATCAATATTCTTCACATCCTCACTCCACGAATTTCCACTATCTGCCTTCGTCTTTTGCAATTCCACAAATTCCGCCAAATCGTTTTCATTTAAGGGATGACCTTTACCGAGATTACGAGCGAGATTGAGCTGGTAGAACCACACTTTTTTCGTCGGCGCGCCTTTTTCGAAAAACAAGACCACAGTCTTTACCCCAGCTCCAGCAAAAACCCCACCAGGTAAATCAAGCACCGTGTGCAGATTACAATTCTCTAGAAGGAGTTTGCGCAAAGAAACAGAGGCATTATCAGTATTGCTTAGAAAAGTATTCTTGATAACAATACCAGCCTTCCCGCCAGCTTTTAGAATTTTAATAAAATGTTGGAGAAAAAGAAAAGCCGTTTCGCCAGTCTTGATCGGGAAGTTTTGTTGGATTTCTCGTCCGATACCAGCACCAAAAGGTGGATTAGCAAGAACTACATCGTAACGATCTTTTTCTTGAATATCGTTAATATTTTCCGAAAGCGTATTCATATGTCTGATATTCGGCGCTTCAATACCGTGCAGGATCATATTCATGATGCCGATGATGTAAGCGAGAGATTTTATCTCTTTACCATAAAAAGTTTTATTTTGAAGTCTTTCCATCTCACCCGAAGAAAGCGTGGATTTATTCTGCATAAGATAATTATAAGATTCCACCAAAAATCCTGCGCTTCCACAAGCGCCATCATAAATAGTTTCACCAATCTTCGGTTTCACTACCTTAACAATAGTTTTAATAAGTGGCCGTGGCGTGTAGTATTCACCACCGTTTCGTCCGGCGTTCCCCATATTCTTAATTTTCGCCTCATAGAGATGAGAAAGCTCGTGTTTCTCTTCGTACAAGCGAAAATGCATACCATCCACAATATTCAAAATCTTCCGTAAGGTATAACCGCTCACTATTTTATTTTTCAGCTCATGAAAAATCTCACCAATTTTATACTCAATAGTGTTTGGTTCTTCTGCTCTGAATTTCTTAAGATAGGGAAAAAGTTTGTTGTTTACGAAATCTTTAAGATCATCACCATCCAGCGCTTTGTTGTGATCCAATTTACCATCGCCATTTTTGGGACAAGCCCATGTGTTCCATCGGTATTCTGGAGATAAAATATATTCGTATTTCTTACCAGCTAGAGCTGCTTCTGTCTTTTTGGTCTCCTCGAGATCATCCAGATATTTTAGAAATAGAATCCAGGAAGTTTGTTCAACATAATCAAGTTCCGTAGCACAACCAGAATCAGTACGAAGAATATCATCAATGTTTTTAAAGGATTGTTCAAACATAGTTTTTATTTGTTAAATACTACTGTAGTATAAGTCTTTTTGATTATTCAGACAATAAAAAACAGGAAAATATCTATTTGATAGGCCTTACAATCCCCACTTCTTCATCTCATACCTTCCACTCTTCTCAAGCAAACTAATCTCCTCTTTGATCACCTTAATATCTTCATCATTAAGTGGAATGAAGGGATCGTAGAAACCAGTGGCGCGGTCGGGGAGATAGACGGATTCCGGAAGAGGCTGATATTTCACGCCCAGAACCCGACCAAAAACATGCATATGTAAAACCGGCTTTTTATTTTGCTTCCACGCCCAATTTCCCATCTCCTGATAGTTAATCTTAAGAACCGGTATTCCCCGCCTATTCATGCCTTTATAGAGCGCTTCCCCCATCATCGAGTATAGACGTATATATTCAATCGCCTGACGCGGAGTCAACATCGTGCAGTCTTGGATAGACTCGTCAAGCGAATAAACGCGCAGATGCCCGCCTTCTTCACGGCTCACAAACGGTTTTGGGTGTGGATGCACTGTAAAATTTTCGGTTTTGTAGATTTCAATCACTTTTTATTAATATATTTCAATAAAGCAACAATGCCAAGAATCAACAACGTTACAACAAGAAGATAAATAATCCAAGAGAAAAACATCACACCTCCACCACTACCACCCATCATATATCCATAATCCATCATAATATTTCTCACCTCCCTTTGTAATCCAGATACTGGTCGGGGATACTGGACTCGAACCAGCGACCTTACGCACCCCATGCGTACGTTCTAGCCATCTGAACTAATCCCCGGGACAGTGATAGTATACGAGAAATAGGCAAAAATCTCAATGGAAGAACAAAAAAGCACGCGGTTACGCGTGCTTTTATAAATTTCAAAATGAAGAACCTTAACGTTTTGGAGAAGCTTTGTGCTTGCGTGCTCCCATGAGTCCGAACTTGTGACGTTCTTTTTCTCGAGAATCACGGGTCAGAAAATCTTGTTTGCGTAAAATTTTATGAAATTCGCTATCAAATTTATCCAAAGCTCGGGAAACTCCATGAATGATTGCGCCTACCTGTGCATGTACACCACCACCAAGGACTTTGATCGATCCGTCAAAACGGTTACGACGACCAACAGCAATAAAAGGTTTTTCGAAATGATGGATGGCGTTTGGTCCCACCCCTTTTAAAAATTCTATAGCGGGGATACCGTTAATGGTAATTTCGCCTTTACCTTCCCATAGTCGCACTCGGGAAATCGAGGTCTTGCGGCGACCGACAGCATAAACATATTTATAAGCAGCCACAACTTTTTCGACTTTTTCCGGTGTTTCGATCTTTTCCACTACTTTTACCGCTTTTTCTGGTTTCTCAGTTTTTACAACCACTTTTTCTGGCTTTTGCTTTGGTTCAACTTTTGCGTGTTTTTTATCACTTACTTTTTTTACTGGTTTCACTTTTACTCCTCTACCTTTAAGGTTTTCAATTCTTTACTTTGATATTTATGATTAGCATCATTAAAAATATGGACTTTTTTGAGCATCGCTTTTCCCATTCTGGTTTTTGGGGTCATCCCAGAAATTGCATTTTCTAGAACTTTTCTCGCATCTTTAGCTCGTAGCTGTTTCAAAGTCGCGGTTTTTAGTCCACCTGGAAATCCGGAGTGATGATGATAAAGCTTATCTTCTTCTTTGTTTCCGGAAACGGCAATCTTTTTGGCATTGATTATTACTACATTATCGCCCATGTCCATATAAGGAACGTAGTTTACCTTTAATTTCCCGGAGATCACCTCCGCCACAGTTTTGGCCAGTCTCCCCAAGATTTTATTTTCCGCATCGATAATATACCAGTTTGAAACTTGATCTTTCTTTTTGGTATATGAAGTTTTGTTATTATAAGTCTTCATTATTTCTGCTCCTTACTCTCTTTAGTTTCCTTGGTTTCTTTTTTGGCTTCCTTAGTCTTGACCTCTTTTTTTGCTTCTTTGGTTTTCTTTTCCGGTTTTGCTTTACCTTCTTTTCTAATGATAAGCTCTAAAATCGCCATTGGAGTCCGATCAGATTTTCGGGGGCCAAGCTTCAAAATTCTTAAATATCCACCGGCATGGTCTTTAAAACGTAAGGAAATATCTTTATATAATTTTTCGGCCGCTTCTTCAGTATAGAGAAAAGCGGAGATACGACGACGGGAGGAAAGATCTTGTTTTTTGGCTCGAGTAATCAGCTTTTCCGCAATTGGACGCACAATTTTGGCTTTGGCCAAGGTCGTGGTAATCCTTTCGCTTAAAAATAATGATTGAACTAAATTACGATAAAGGCTATCTCGTTCCCCTTTTGATCGATTAAATTTTTTCTTTTTTATTCCATGTCGCATAGTTTTTTATCTTTTCTTAATTAAATTACTCTTTAAAGGATAATCCCATCTCATCTAATTTAGCTTTGATCTCTTTGATTGATTTCGCGCCCAAATTTTTGATTTTAGAAACTTCTTTTTCTTTTTTGGCTACAAGTTCGCCGATAGTTTTGATTCCAGCACTACCCAAGCTATTTACTACTCTCATAGGTAAATCAAGCTCTTCGATCAAGACATCCTGTTCCACCTTTTCTTCTTTGATCTCTTCGCTAGGCATCTCGTCAACCTCTTCCGGAGACACCACGAAGCTGTAGTAATCGCGAAGAATTTCCGCGGCTTTTTTCAAGGCTTCTTGAGGTTCGATCTCTCCGGTTGTCGTTACTCTCATCACCAATTTATCAAAGTTGGTTTTGCCACCGACACGAGTATCGGAAACTGAATAATCAGCGTCAAGTACCGGAGTAAAAATACCATCAACCGGAATCACTCCAAGCTCTTCAATCTGTTGTTCTTCAGCTGGTAAATATCCCTTGCCCATTTGAACTTTGAATTCGATTTTCAAAGTAGTTTTTTTATCGGCTAAGGTCGTAATATACTGATCCGGATTCAAGACTTTGAGTCCGGAAGGACATTCGATATCGGAAGCTTTGACCTCTCCGGGACCTTTTTTCACTAAAGTCATTGTCCCTTCTGTTTTACCTTCGAGTTTAACCTCAATTTTTTTGATATTGAGAACTAGATCGACCATATCTTCTTTTACCCCAGGTAAGGTCGTAAATTCGTGTTTGGCTCCATCAATTTTGATGCTGGTAATAGCTGCCCCTTCCAAAGAAGTCAAAAGAACACGTCGGAGTGAATGTCCGAGAGTGAGACCAAAACCATTTGGTAATGGTTCGATCACAAATTCGGCATATTTCGCTTTTTCGTTTGTCTTGCTTAGGTTAGGTTTTACTTCAAAAATCATATATTGCTCCTTGTCGAAAATTTTATCTAGAATAATATTCAACGACTAATTGTTCGTTTAAAGTTAAATCAATATCTTCGCGTTCCGGAATCCGATCAACCTTAATCATTGGCCCTTTCTTCTTCAGCCAAGTAGGAAGGTCTTTATTCTCTTCCTTCATCTGTTTAAGTACTTGAACATTGTCTAAAGTTTTGGTTTTTAAGGTAATCACGTCGTCTTTTTTGAGTCCGTAAGAAGGAATCGTCACTTTCTTATCATTCACAATTACATGTCCATGACTGACAAATTGACGCGCCATTCGATTGGTTTTCACAAGTCCGGAAAGGAACAAAACTCGATCTAAACGGGTTTCGAGTAATTGCAAAAGTCGTACTCCGGTTTGTCCTTTGGTCCGAAAAGCCATCTTCATATAACGAGCAAATTGGCGTTCGGAAACTCCGTATATAAATTTAATTTTCTGTTTTTCCTCTAAACGAATTCCATACTCAGACTTTCGCTTTGGACGAGTAGTACGAGCTTGAGTACGATAGTTTTTCTGTACTTCTTCAGTAGCAATAAGTCCAAAACGTCGCAGTTTCTTCTTTACCGGACCTGTATAACGTGACATTTTATAAAAACCTCCAAAAAAAATTAAATACTAATTTTAAACTCTTCTTCTTCCTTTGGGACGGCATCCGTTGTGTGGAATCGGAGTTACATCTGCTAAGGAAACGATCTTTAAACCTGCATTTTTAACGGATTTAACCGCTGCATCTCTACCCATTCCCGGACCGGAAATAATCACATCAACCTGCTTCATTCCACCTTCGGCCATCTTAGCCGCCAGGTTTTCAGTAGCCTGCGAAGCCGCATAAGGAGTGGATTTTCGGGCTCCTTTAAAACCAACTTTTCCAGTCGAACCCCAACCTAAAGCATTTCCGTTCAAATCAGTAATTGTGATAATGGTATTGTTAAAAGACGCTGTAATAAAAACTTTTCCATGGAAAGGAATAATTTTTTCGCGTTTCTTCTTCACCGTTTCTTTCGGTTTATTTTTGATCACTCTCTTAATAACGTTTTTGTTTTTATCTTTTTTGCCCATAATTATTTTTAGTTAATTTATACTTTAGGTTTTTTCGAGTTTACGTTTCATCCCACCGACGGTAACACGACGACCTCTTTTGGTTCGCGCATTGTGTCTGGTTCTCTGACCACGTGCCGGAAGTTTCTTTTCGTGACGTTGTCCACGATATGATTTGATCTCGCTATAACGACGAATATTATCACGAATTTCGCGGCGCAAATCTCCTTCGATCTGATAATCTTTATCAATAATCTTTTGAATTCGTGCCACCTCATCTTCATTTAGATCTTTGGCACGCTTATCAATATCGATCTTCGCTGCTGCCAAGATTTTCCTCGAAGAAGTAACACCAACCCCAAAAATATAGGTTAAGGAGTACTCGACTCTTTTATTGTTTGGAATGTCTACACCTGAAATTCTAGCCATAATAAATTATCCTTGTCTTTGTTTATGTTTAGGATTTTTCTTACAAATTACACGAATAACGCCATGTCTTTTGACAACCTTACAGTCACGGCAAAATTGTTTTACTGACGATCGAACTTTCATTATTTATCTTCTCTTTTTTTAATCTGAATTATTTAATCTGCAACTCAGATTCGAATTTTATCTTAATTTATTTAAATCTAAAGGTTATTCTCCCGCGCGTTAGGTCGTAAGGAGAAACTTCTACTTTTACTTTGTCTCCAGGTAAGATCTTGATATAATTCATTCGCATTTTCCCGGAGATATGAGCCAAAACAACCTTCCCATTGGGAAGCTCTACTCTAAAATATGCGTTTGGTAAAGTTTCAACCACAACCCCTTCGGTTTCTAGTTTTTCCTCTTTTTGAATTGTATCTTTTGGTTGTTGCATAGTAAGAACTTAACAAAACGGTATTTTAACAGGATATTAGGCTTTGGTCAATACATAAGGACCTTTATCGGTAATGGCGACGGTGTGTTCAAAAAGACCACCTAGACTACCATCTGCTGTTCTGGCTGTCCAACCGTCATCATCAACAATCACTTCTGCACTGCCCGAAGCATAAATCACCTCAATTGCTAAAACCATATTCGGCTTTAAAAGTTCCCCATGCCCCTTTTTCCCATAACAATATATCGAAGGATCTTCATGCAAATCACGTCCTACCCCATGTCCCGTAAAAATCTTGGAAACGGAGTATCCATCTTTTTCGACTTCAAACTGCATCGCGGCTGAGATATCACCGACCCGATTCCCTGGCTTTGCCTCTTTAATTGCTTTTGTCAAAGATCTCTGTCCCGTCTCTAAAAAACGTACTTTTTGCGGATCTTTAATCCCACCCACAATCATAGTATGCGCCATATCTGTGTGAAATCCGGCGTAAATAAGTCCGATGTCAATGGTAAACACGTCCCCTTCCTGTAAAACATAGTCATTCGGAATTCCATGTACCAGCCCGTCATTAGTAGCAATACAAATTGTGGCCGGAAATCCTTCGTAACCTTTAAAAGAAGGTTTGCCTCCGGTTTCCCTTAACATCTTTTCCGCAATAACGTCAAGTTCTAACGTTGAAATTCCTGGACGTGACATATTAAGTAAAGTATTTAAAGTACGAGAGAGCAAACTCCCACCCTCTTTCATCAATCTTATCTCATTTTCGGTTTTGACGTTGATCACAGTTATTCCTTCACTTTGGAGTAAATATCAGCATCGATTTCCTCAATGCTTTTTTCTCCATTGATCTCTTCCAAAATCCCCTTCTGACGGTAAAATTCTAAAACTTCCGCTTCTTTTTCTTTATATCTTTTTAATCTTTCTTGAATTCTCTTCGGATCATCATGTAGAGAGCCATCCGGAGAACGTCGTCCCCTTTTCAAAAGTCTTTTAATCGCTTCGTCTTCAGACACTTTTAAGTAAAAAACTCGATCAACATCCTGATTATATTTATTTAATTTATCTTCCAAAAAATTCACCTGTGTTATATTGCGAGGAAAACCGTCAATAACCCAACCCTTTTGGCAATCTGGCTCTTTCAAACGAAACTTCCACAAGACAAACATCTCCGTATCCGCAACATAATGACCTAGTGACAACGCTTCGCGGCAGATATCTCCCATCAGTCCCTGATCTTTTTGAGCCATCCGACGAACCAAATCTCCAGAAACTAAATGCGGAATACCCAATTTCTTAGCCAGCAGTTTTCCCTGCGTAGTTTTTCCGCTTCCTTCAGAACCATAAAAAATATAATACATTTATTATCCTTTTTAAATTATAAAATGGCGATTTCAAATATGTGTATCGCCATAAAATGACTCATCATAAAATTTGTAATGTTTTTTGTCTTGAGTTCATTTTAAAAAGCTATCGTAATCTCGCATTGTAAGCTGCGATTCAATCTGCTTCATAGTCTCTACAATTACGGAAACCACAATCAAAATTCCCGTTCCACCAAGGACTATCGAATTAACACCGGTTAAACTTTGACCTACAAAAGGTAGTATCGCAATTACTCCTAAAAAAATTGCCCCTAAAAAAGTTACCCGAGTTAAAATTAAGTTCAAATAGGATTCGGTTGCTTTCCCTGGTCTAATCCCCGGGATAAAACCACCGTATTTTTTGATATCTTCCGCAATCTTCTCGGGATTAAAAGTCACCGCGGTGTAAAAATAGGTAAATCCTACGACTAATATAAAATATAAAATACTGTAAAAAACCTGATCATTAAAAAGTGCGACAACCTTTTTGGCAATATCGGCGATCACAGCGACATTGACATTTTGTAAATATGATCCCAACATTCCTGGCAAAAGCATCATCGACATCGCAAAAATAATAGGAATCACCCCCGCCTGATTAATACGCATTGGTAAGTAATTACGTCCACCCTTAATTCCATGACCTTGAATCTTACGGGCATATTGGACTTCAATCTTTCGCTCGGCCTCATTAACAAAAATTATCCCAGCAATTACCAAGATAAAAATTACCACAAATAAAATCAAATTCAAAAAATTATCCTGACCGGCCACAGAGAAACTCCGAGCAAAATCTAGAGGCATACTCGCGAGAATTCCCACTCCGATAATCAGAGAAATTCCATTTCCCACTCCATACTCGGATATGAGCTCTCCAATCCACATCAAAAACATCGTTCCCGCCGTTAAAGTAACTACCAAGGAAATCAAAGTCACAATCGATAGCTGCCCAATCACCCCTTGATTTCGTAGGAGTATGTACATCCCAAAAGCTTGAACTAGAGCTAAAGGCACTGTTAGCCATCTGGTATATTGGTTCAACTTCTGTCTCCCGTAATCTCCTTCTTTTGCCAAAGCTTCTAAGGAAGGAAAAACCATTTGTAAAAGCTGAAAAATGATCGAGGCGTTAATGTAAGGATTAAGACCCAATGTAATCACGGAAAAATCACGCATTGTTCCCCCTGAAAACATGTTCAAAAATCCTAAAAGTTGATTCTGACTAAATAACGACGATAAAGCATCATGATCAACACCAGGAATAGGGATATGAGAAACAAAGCGGAAAATTACTAACAGTAAAAAGGTTAATAAAAATTTTCTCCGTAGCTCTTTAGTTTTCCAAATATTCTTTAAAGTATTCATTGATGAATATTACTGAAGTTTTAATATACTCAACTTAATCAAGTTTGTTAAAAATGTAGTTGAGTATGACCCATATAATAACATTATAAATTAGAATAATATGGGTATAAATTCAATCTATTTTTAAACTGCTATTTCAGTTACACTACTTCTCAACTTTTCCACCCATTTTTTCAATCTTTATTACCGCACTTTTTGAGCAAGAAATCCCTTTAACAATAATTTTTTTCTGCAGCTCTCCATCACCCAAAATCTTGACGCCATGGTTCCAATTGGTTGGGATAAGTTTCCATTCCACCAAATTCTCTAAATTAATTTCACTACCATCTTCAACGTAATTAAGGATATTTAAATTCAAAATTAAAGGTTTTTTGGATAAACTTTTGAATCCTCTTTTGTAAGGAAGTCTGCGAATAAAAGGAAGCTGTCCTCCTTCGAAGCCTAAACGAACCTTTCCGCGGGCTTTTTGTCCTTTGGTACCACGACCAGAAGTTTTGGCTCTACCAGAACCATAACCAAGTCCAATTCTTTTCTTCTTTTTGTGAGTTGTTTTTACTAAATTATTAATTGCCATATTTATTTACTTTCTTTCGTCTTTTGTTTAATTGCTTGTCTTTCTCCCATACGCTGATTCCTTATTTCATTCCAAGAGCCTAATTTTTTCAAAGCTTTAAAAGTAGTATAAACATTAGCCATTTGATTATTACTTCCCAAAACTTTTGACAAAATATCTCGGATTCCAGCCACTTCGATTACAGCTTTTACTGGCCCCCCGGCAATGACTCCGGTTCCTGGAGCAGCAGGTTTAAGAAAAACTAAAGCCGCACCGTTTTTAAAACTAATTTCTCGAGCGATTGTATTTCCCTTTAAGGGGACTCTAATCATTTTCTTTTTCCCATTTGCCGAAGCTTTTCGCATCGCTTCTGGAACTCCAGAGGCTTTCCCAAGACCAATTCCGACTCTTCCTTTTTTATCTCCCACAACCATCAGTACCGAGAAAGAAAGTTTGTTTCCACCTTTTGTTTTTTTGCTTACTCGGCTAATTTGAATTACTTTTTCTTCAAATTCTTTTTCATTTTTTTTGTTGTCCGCAAAATTTTTGGCCATTTATTTACTACCTTTTTCTTTCTTTATACTATACTAAAATTGTAAACCACCTTTTCGCGCGCCTTCGGCGAGTGCTTTTACCCTACCATGATAGTTATAAGCTCCACGATCAAAAACGACTTTTTTAATCTTTTGTTTTTCGGCTTTTTTCGCGAGAGATTCACCCACCAAATTAGCTCTTTCAGTTTTAGTCTTTTTCTGATCGTTTTCACTCAGATCTTTTTCAGAAGCAGCAACCAGAGTAACTTTTTTCCAATCATCAATAATCTGAGCATAACAATATTTATTAGAGCGAAAAACCGACAAACGGTAACGCTCTAGCCGTTTTAAAAGTGATTTTCTAACTCTTAATTTTCTTTTTTCTTTAATATTTTTGTATTTATGAAATGCCATATTTAAATCCTTCAGCCAGAGGCTGACCAGCTTTCAGCTGGAAATTTTAATTACTTTATGATGCTCCGGCAGCTTTTGCTGCTTTTCCAACTTTACGACGGATTACTTCACCAACATACTTAATTCCTTTACCTTTGTAAGGCTCACACGGCTTTAGCTTTCGAATTGTAGCCGCAACTTGTCCCACAATCTGTTTATCTATTCCACTGATCGTAATTTTGGTTTCTTCTTCAACTTTGACTTCGATTCCCTCTGGAATTTTATAAGTAACCGGTGATGAATATCCAATATTCAAGATCAAACTATCTTTTGCTTGAATCTTGGCTTTGTATCCAACTCCTGACATCTCTAGTTCTTTAATAAATCCTTTTGTGACACCCAAAACCATTCCGGAGAGTAAACTTCGGAAAAGACCATGATAAGCTCTTGTTTGACTCAAATCATTGGTTCGAGTAAGGATAATGTTGTTATCTTTAATTTCTAATTTAATTTCCGGTTTAACTTCAAGATGAAGCTCTCCTTTAGGTCCTTTGACGGAAATTTTATTCCCATCAATTTTAACTTCAACTCCTTCAACTATTTTTACCGGTAATTTTCCAATTCTAGACATATTTTATACCTTTAATGAAATAAATTTACCAAATTTCACACAAAACTTCGCCGCCCATCTTTTCTTTTCGGGCTTGATTATCTGTCATCAAACCTTTAGGGGTGGAAACAATTTGCATTCCGTGTCCACCTAAAGTCTTTTTTATCCCTTTACTTTTACGGTAAATACGCACCCCGGGTTTCGAAATACGTTTAATTCTTTGAATTACAAAATCTTTATCATAATATTTCAAGAAGATTTTAATAACTCGATCCTCTAATTTATAATCTGTAATATACAAACTATCTTTAAGAACTTTTAAGATCTCTAGTTTAATTTTTGAGGTAGGAGTTTCAACAATTTTATTTTTTGCTGCTCCACCATTTCTTATTGTCGTTAACATGTCCGCAATGGGATCACTGATCATATATATTCCTTTCAGAAATATTTTTTTACCAAGAAGATTTCTTTACACCAGGAATTTCTCCCCGGGATGCCATCTCTCTCAAGCAGATCCGGCAAAGGCCAAAAAAACGATAATACCCTCTTTTTCGGCCACAATTTGTACAACGATTAGTTTCTTTCACTTTGTATTTTTTTGTTTTTTTTGATCTTTCTATCTGTGATGTTTTTGGCACAATTTAATCCTTTTTATCTTTTTTTATCTTTTTTCTCAAATGGTAAACCCAATCTTTGCAATAAAAGCTTCGCTTGCTCATCAGAATTTGTATTGGTCACGATCGTAATCTGTAATCCGCGAATCTTATCAATTTTTCCAAATTCAATTTCCAGAAACACGATCTGTTCTCTCATCCCGATAGAATAATTTCCTTGACCGTCAAAAGCATTCAAAGGTAAACCTTGAAAGTCGCGAACGCGGGGAAAAACCAAAGTAAAAAGCTTGTCTAAAAAAGCATACATGCGATCTCCACGAAGAGTTACTTTGGTTCCAATTTCATTTCCCTGTCTTACTTTAAAAGCGGCGATTGATTTTTTCGCTCTTGTAAAGGCCGGTTTCTGACCACAAATTAACGCTAAATCTGACATCGCTCCTTCAAGATCCTTTTTATTGGTAACCGCTGATCCCACTCCAATAGAAACTACTACTTTTTTTACCATTGGAACTTCATAAGGATTCTGAAGTTCAAATTCTTTGACCAAGGCGGGACGTATTTCTTTGATGTATTTTTCTTTTAAACGATTCATAATTATTTAGTTAAAACCTCTTTACATTTTTTACAGTAACGATATTTTTGACCTGTTTCTTTTTTATCATAACCAATTCGAGTCGGCTTTCCACATTTGGGACAAATTATTTTTAAGTTTTCAACTCGAAGAGGTCTTGTGATCGAGATAATTCCACCGGGATCTTTATCCCCTCGAGATTTCTGATGTTTTTTATAAACATTTATCCCTTCGACAATTACTCGATTTTCTTTAGGTAAAGTTTCTTTAACGATACCCTCTTTTCCGGCATCTTTTCCTTTAAGTACTTTTATTTTATCACCACTTTTAATTTTCATAGGTTACAAAACTTCCTTTGCTAGTGAAATAATCTTACTATATCCCTTTTCCCGAAGTTCACGCGCCACCGGTCCAAAAATACGAGTACCACGAGGCATTCCGTCTTTATCAATAACCACAACCGCATTATCATCAAAACGAATATAGCTACCATCATTACGACGAACCTCTTTTCGAGTCCGGACAATAACCGCGTCTGCTTTTTCGTGAGTTTTTACGATTCCAGTTGGATCGCCCAAATCAACACTGACTTTTATTTTGTCTCCGATAGTGGCGGTACGATTCTTACTAGCACCGGGAATTCCAATGCATTTTACAATTCTCGCTCCACTATTATCGGCCACTTTTAAACGTGTTCCTCTTTGAATCACTTTAATTCTCCATTTTTGTTAATAATTTCTTTGACAATAAACTTCTTATCTTTAGACATTGGTTTTACCTCTTCAAGAATAACCATATCTCCTAAAACTGCTCCCAATTCGTTGTGTGCTTTATATTTTTTATGACGGCGCATCCTTTTTTGATAAATAGGATGAACTTTCATGCCTTCGACAGAAACAACAACAGTCTTTTCCATTTTGTCTGAAACAACCAATCCCTGTATTATTTTTTTAGACATAAACTGTGCTCCTTAAGTTTACAAAAACAAATTACTTCTTAATAAATTTTTTTAAATTTAATTTCGTTTCTAATCTAGCAATCTCTTTTCTCAACATATTGATTTCATGCGGATTTTTGAGTTTGCCCATGCGTAAATCAATTTTTAAATCCAACATTTTTCTTTTTTTCTCTTTAATTTCGGTGATTGACTCATTTCCATTAAGATCCGCTTTAACTACTTTTTCAGTTTTTTGTTTATCTTTTTTATCGGTCATAATTATAATTGTGTGGTTTCTTTACTTACAAATTTTGTTTCAATCGATAACTTGTGTGATGCTAATCTAAAAGCTTCTTTGGCAATATCAATAGTGACTCCACCGATTTCAAAAAGTATTTTTCCTCTTTTGACAACTGCTACATAATGATCAACATCACCCTTACCACCACCCATTCTAACTTCAAGAGGTTTTTGGGTAACTGGTTTATGTGGAAAAACTCGAATCCATACTTTTCCACCTCTTTTGGTGTAGTGAGAGATAGCTCGACGCGCTGATTCTAATTCTCGCGCTCTTACCCAACCGTTTCCCGCTGCTTTCAAACCAAACTCTCCAAAAGAAAGAGTAAAACCTCTTTTGGCCATTCCCTTACGACGATCTCTAAATTGTTTGCGATATTTGGTTCTTTTTGGTTGTAACATTTTATTTTTCCGTATCTTTAGTCGCTGACGCTAATTTATTTTTTAATCCTTTTTTCCCAATCTCTTTTTTCCCTCGATTAATCCAGACTTTAATTCCTAATGTTCCATATTTTGTGTTTGACGTGTCTTCAGCAAAATCAATATCCGCTGATAAATTCTGTAAAGGAACTGATCCCTGAGCTAAATAAAGGGTTCGGGCAATTTCTTGACCTCCGACTCTACCACTAATTGCTACCTTTGCCCCAACAGCTCCGGCTTCCATAATTTTCTCAATTGTCCCTTTTAAAATGCGTTTTTCCGGAACACGACGCTCTACCTGTCCCGCAATTTCCTGAGCCATAATCTTCGCTGATAAAAACGGTTTTTTCACTTCGGTAACAGCAAGCTGAATCTTCTCCGATTTGGTTAACTTTGCTAATTCATTTTTTAAAGAATCTATTCCTGCTCCACCTCGACCAATGATTAACCCTGGTTTGCTGACATAAAGAGATATCTTGGTCTTTTTCATCGAACGTTCAATTTCTACTCTGGACAAACCCATTCTCTTTAATTTGTTAAATAAATATTTACGAATTTTAATGTCTTCAGTCAAGAAATCCTTAAAACTACCTAAAGAAAACCATTTTGCACTCCAGGTATGTTGGATTCCTAGTCTAAAACTAATAGGATGTGTTTTATTCCCCATCTTACTTTAGCTCCTTTTTGTCCAAAGCTTTTTTCGTATCTGTTTTCTTTGTATTCTTAACTTTTTCAGTACTATCTTCAGCCTTTTCTTTCTTTGACTCTTTCTTTTTAGAAAGATCTGAAGCTTTTGCTTCTAAGTAAATTTTAATATTAGAAGTTCTTTTATTAATTCGACTAGCCATTCCGCGAGATCGAGCTCGAAATCTTTTTAAGGTAGGACCTTCACCGACTTCGATTTTTTTAACAATGAGATCGTCTTCGCGTAATCCAAAGTTATGAACTGCATTAGCAATGGCTGATTTTAACACTTTTTCAATCAAATGAGAACTTTTCCTCTCCACGACAGTTAATCTATCTAAAGCATCACTTGCCTTCAATTTGCTAATTAGTCTGGCTACCATTCTCGCTTTAAAGGCAGAGATTCTGGCTTGACGATGCTCAGCAATAATTACTTGTGGAGAAATTACCGTTTTACTTGTATTTTTATCCATGTGATTCACCCTCTGCTTCTGGTTTTACATAACCTTTTCGGCTATGAGAACGGAACGTTCTGGTTAAAGAAAATTCACCTAGTTTATGTCCCACCATATTTTCAGTAATAAATACTGGAAAATGGACTCTACCGTTGTGTACACCTAAAGTGTGTCCTACCATCTCCGGAGAGATATCCGAGTATCGCGCCCAAGTTTTAATGATATCTTTACTACCTGTTTCTTTTTGTTTTAGAACTTTTTTCAATAATTTTTGATCAACGTAAGGACCTTTTTTTGAGCTTCTTCCCATAGTTTATCGGTTAGTTAATAATTCTCTCGTGGAATAAAATCCAGGGAATAATAACTAGGACTTCCTCCTTTTGATAATTAATTTGTTGCTGGCTTTTTTGTTTCGAGTTTTTACACCCATAGCTCTTTTTCCCCATGGAGTCTTTGGAGGCATACCAGTTCCGCTTTTTCCTTCTCCTCCACCATGTGGGTGAGCATCCGGATGCATGGCCGTACCTCTAACACTCGGTCTAATTCCGCGAATTCTACTTCTACCGGCTTTTCCAAGTTTAATATTTTTGTGATCTATATTTGATAAAGAACCAAATGTTGCACAACATTCATTCAAGATTAAACGAACTTCACCTGAAGGCATTTTTATCTGAGTATATTTGTCTTCACGATTCATCAGAGTTGCAGAAGAACCAGCCGATCTAACTAATTGCCCACCTTTTCCAGGATACATCTCAATATTGTGAATGATACTTCCCAAAGGCATGTTAAGTAACGGCATACTGTTTCCAGTCTTCACCGGAGCTTTTTCCCCAGACATTACCTCATCACCAACATGTAAACCTTGAGGAGCTAAGATATATCTCTTTTCTCCATCTAAATAGTGAAGTAACGCTATAAATGAAGTCCTATTGGGATCATATTCTATACTAATCACTTTCGCTTTAATGTTACACTTATCTCTCTTAAAATCGATATCGCGATAAAATCTTTTATGTCGTCCCCCTTTGTGTCTGGTAGCAACTTTTCCACCACCTCGACCCAACATTTTGGAGATAGAGCTTAAAAGACTCTTTTCGGCTTTGACACCAGTTAATTCCTTGCGATAATCAATTCCGATTCTATTTCTTTGTGAGTTTGTATTTTCTTTAAATACTTTAATTGCCATTTTATTATCCTAATATTATTTCTTCTCTTGCCCAAGATCAAAGGCATCGATCTTTTGTTCGGCTTTAATTGTTACAATTGCCTTTCTTTTATCTTCTTTTTTCCCTGCGATTCTTTTTTTCCCAAAAGTAACCTTTTTCCCGCGAATGTTTACAACTTTTACATCTAAAACATCAACACTAAATTTATTTTCGACTGCGTTTTTGATTTCATGCTTCGTTGCATTTTTGTGTACTTGAAAAGTGTATCGGTTTTTGGCCGTGTTATTCAAGCTTTTTTCACTAATTATTGGTCTAATAATAACACTCGTTAATTCCATAATCTTTATGCCTTCTTCTCTAAAAATGTTTTTTCTAAGATTTCGAAAGAGTCTTTTAACATTAAGATCGTGTCGCATTTCATCACATTATAAGTATTAATCTGAGAAACAATCATACTTTCACATTTTTGAATATTGCGAAAAGAGTAATGTATATTATCATTTTTCTCCGGAATAATAACTAAAACACTTCTTTTAATTTCTAATTTATTCAATAAATCTTTGACTCTTTTAGTCTGCGGTTTAGAAAGTTCAATCTTTTCTACTACTTTTAATTTATTTTCGGCTAACTTCTCTGACAAAGCTGAGAAGAGAGCGGCTTTTTTCATTTTTTTGCTTAATTTACGCGAAAAATCGTGTGGATGCGGACCATGAGCAATTCCCCCTTTTGTCCAAATAGGAGAACGAGTTGATCCTTGTCTTGCCCTACCAGTTCCCTTTTGCTTCCAAGGTTTTTTTCCTCCACCAGAAACATCCCCTCGATCTTTAGTATTGGCTGTCCCGCGTCTTTGATTGGCTAAATATACCTTTACCGCCTGAGCCATTAGTTCTGGATTTACCTTTGCACCAAAGATCATTTCAGGTAAAGTAAAAGTTCCGACTTTTTCACCTTCAAAACTATATAAATCTGTAGTTAAATCTTTTTTGTTCATTAATTTACTTTTATAATTGTTAAAATGGAGCCACGATAACCGGGAACAGCTCCCTTTATTTTCATTTGATTGTTTTTTTCATCAATGGCAATAACTTCTAATCCTTTGACAGTTATTCTCTCATCACCCATATGCCCACCCATTTTTTTGCCTTTGTAGACTCTTCCAGGATCAGTTCTTCCACCAATTGAACCAGGAGCACGGTGACGATCAGATTGTCCATGTGTTTTTGGTCCACCATGAAATCCATGTCTTTTTACGACTCCAGCAAAACCCTTTCCCTTGGAAACTCCCATCACTTGAACTTTATTTCCCACTGTAAAAATATCTGATATCTGAAACTCTTTTCCCACTTTTAAATCCTCTTCTATCTGCGAAACCGGAAATTCCTTTAAAATAGCTGGTTTAGAACGGATATTTTTAAAGTGTCCGTAGAGTGATTTTTTCAAGTTTTTAGGTTTTCGATTACCAAATCCAAGCTGTAGAGAGGAATAATTCTCTTTATTCTCATTTTTAATCTGGGTGACCACACAAGGCCCAACCTCTAAAACAGTAACTGGAACTAAAGACCCATCTTCCTTAAAAACCTGAGACATTTCAATTTTTTTTGCAATTAAACCATTTAACATAATGAAAAAGAAAAGAAGCGATTCACTTTATTTTAAAAGCAAATCACTTCTCCCTAAGATAAACACAAATTATAGTTTTCTTAAAGATTAATCAATTGAGAAGATAACCCTCCTCATTAAATTTAAAAAATATACTACATCTTAATTTCAATATCCACACCCGCTGGAAGATCCAAATGCATTAATGCATCAATCGTTTTTGGAGTCGGAATCAATATATCAATAAGTCGTTTATGAATCCTCATTTCAAAATGTTCTCTGGAATCTTTATCAATATGTGGACCACTAATCACGCACCACTTCTTCATCTCAGTTGGTAAAGGAATCGGTCCTGCAACCTTAGCTCCAGTTCGAATTGCCGTATCCAAAATTTCTTCGGCGGCGATGTCGATAACTCGATGATCGTATGATTTTAAACGTACTCTAATACGTCCTTTTGCCATAATTTTTCTTTTTTAGAGCCAAAACTATAGGGACAATACCTTTGACTCAACCTAAATATTATTTATAACTTATAAACCTTTTAACTTTAAAGCAAATATACCAAGCCGTAATTGGTCTTGGTATATTAATGCTTTGATCATTTTTATTTTACAACCTTAGATACTACTCCCGCTCCCACAGTGTGTCCACCTTCTCGAATTGCGAAACGCAAACCCTCTTCTAAAGCAACCGGTTGAATTAATTTAACTTTAAATTTCACACTATCTCCTGGCATAACCATTTCTACTCCTTCAGGAAGATCAACTTCTCCGGTAATATCAGTAGTCTTTACATAGAATTGAGGTCGATAACCCTTAAAAAAAGGAGTGTGTCGTCCACCTTCTTCTTTATTCAAAATATACACTTCGGATTCAAATTCGGTATGAGGCTTTACAGAACCGGGTTTGGCTAAGACCATTCCTCTTTCTACGTCAGTTCTTTCAACTCCACGAAGAAGACAACCAACATTATCTCCAGCCTGACCCTCATCGAGTAACTTTCGGAACATTTCTACACCAGTAACCACGCTCTTTTGAATTTTATCTTTAATACCAATAATCTCAATTTCTTCGTTAACTTTAACAATTCCACGTTCAATTCTTCCAGTAACAACAGTACCACGACCGGAAATAGAGAAAACATCTTCTACTGGCATCAAAAATGGCTTATCAACTGGTCGAACGGGAACAGGGATATAATTATCGATTGCATCAAGTAATTCCCAGATTGGTTTAGCCCATTTATCTTCTCGAGATAAATCTTCTGATTCTAAAGCTTTTAAGGCTGAACCTCTAATTATAGGTACTTCATCTCCAGGGAATTGATATTTTGTCAAAAGCTCTCGAACTTCCATTTCAACTAAGTCAAGCAGTTCAGCATCTTCAACCATATCTACCTTATTTAAGAAAACAACCACTTTAGGAACATTTACCTGATAAGCAAGCAAGATATGTTCTCTAGTTTGAGGCATTGGTCCATCAGGAGCAGCAACCACGAGGATTGCACCATCCATTTGAGCAGCACCAGTAATCATATTTTTAATATAGTCTTGATGTCCAGGACAATCCACGTGTGCATAGTGAAATTTATCAGTTCGATATTCCAAGTGAGAAATAGAAATCGTAATTCCTCTTTCTTTCTCTTCTGGAGCATTATCAATCTGATCATACGCAAAATATTGCGCTTTTCCTTGTTTTGCAAGTACTTTAGTAATCGCTGCGGTTAATGTAGTTTTCCCATGATCAACATGTCCGATAGTTCCCACATTTTTGTGTGGAAGATCTCTTGAAAACTTCTCTTTTTCTGCCATTTTAAAACTCCTTTTGAAAAGTATAAATTAGCTTTATGTAAAAAATTTAATAAATACAAATTACAACTTAGGCATTCTAGCATGGAGGCTCTTTGAAGTCAACAGCTTTTATGCCACTACAAGGGGAAATACTTCTAAAACTAAATTATTTGCGTGTATCTCCTTCTTGTTTCTCCCCGATAATTTTCTCCTGAACATTTCGTGGTGTTTCTTGATAATGGGATGGCTCCATTGTATAGGAAGCTCTTCCTTGAGTCAAAGATCTTAAATTCGTAGCATAACCAAACATTTCTGACAGCGGAACTAAAGCCGTAACTAAGCGGGCATTTCCGATCTGATCCATTCCTTGAATTTGCCCTCGTTTTGAATTCAAGTCTCCAATAACATCTCCCATAAAATCTTCGGGGGTTGTTACTCCAACTTTCATAATCGGTTCCAAAATAACCGGAGAAGCTCTACGTAATCCATCTTTTAAAGCCATAGCTCCTGCAATCTGGAAAGCAATATCGCTAGAATCAACATCATGATACGAACCATCAAACAAAGTTGCTTTAAAATCAGTAGAAGGATAACCGGCTAAAACTCCAGAATCGAGAGCATTTCTGACACCTTTTTCAACCGAACCGATAAACTCCTGTGGAATTGATCCTCCTCTAACTGCATTAACAAATTCAAAACCCTCACCCCTGGCTTTTGGTTCTAACCTAAGGAGACAATGACCATATTGTCCTTTTCCACCCGATTGACGAATATATTTTCCTTCTGACTCAATGCTTTTTTGAATAGTTTCTCTGAAAGCAACCTGTGGCCGACCTACATCAGCTTCTACTTTAAATTCTCGTTTCATTCGATCAACAAGAATATCTAGATGTAGCTCTCCCATACCCGCAATTGTTGTTTGTGCAGTTTCTTCATTATATTTTATTTTAAAAGTTGGGTCTTCTTCAGAAAGACGATGTAAAGCATTTCCCAATTTTTCCTGATCCACCTTTGTTTTTGGTTCAATTGCAACGCTAATAACTGGATCTGGGAATTCGATTGATTCTAAAACAATCGGACTACTCAAATCACATAAGGTATTTCCGGTAGTTGTCTGCTTAAGACCAGCAACAGCTCCAATCTCACCCGCCCCTAGTTCTTGAACTTCCTCCTGATGAGCAGCATGCATCAAAAGAATTCTTCCCATTCTTTCTTTATCTTGTTTGGAAGCATTATAAACGTCCATTCCACGGGTGACTTTTCCAGAATAGATACGGAAATAAGTTAATTTCATTTTTACAATCGGATCCATTTGAATTTTAAAGGCTAAAGCGCAGAATTTTTCATTTTCAGAGACTTTACGAGTTTCTTCTACCCCAGTTTTTGGATTCAATCCTTTTATATATGGAACATCTAAAGGAGAAGGAAGATAATCGATAACAGCATCTAGAAGAGGCTGTACCCCTTTATTTTTGAGTGAGGAACCGCATAAAATCAAAACCCTTTTATTAGTATCCTGCAAAACCACTTTTCGCAAACCTTTTTTAAGCTCTTCGATTGTCAGTGATTCACCGGCGAAATATTTTTCCATTAAAGAATCGTCTTTGTCCGCTGCGGCTTCGACTAATTTTTGACGGTATTCTTTGACTTTTTCTTTATACTCTTCTGGAATATCTCCGTAAGTAATTTTTTCACCTTTTTCGTCCTTATAATACAAAGCTTTTTCCGATACTAAATCAATTACACCTTGAAAATTATTTTCTTCTCCAATTGGAATATTTAAAGGAATCGGTTCAACGCCTAATCTTTCCTGAATCGATTTTCTATTATTCTCAAGTCTGGCTCCAAGTCCATCCATTTTATTAATAAAACAAATACGAGGAACATTATATTTATCAGCTTGATGCCAAACGGTTTCTGATTGTGGTTCAACACCCATCTTCCCATCAAAAACAACAACTGCTCCGTCCAAAACACGTAAAGATCTTTCGACTTCAGCGGTAAAATCCACATGCCCCGGAGTATCAATAATATTAATTCGGTGAGTTTCAGGTAAATATTCTCTTTCTTCAGATAATGGCCAAAAACAGGTTGTCGCGGCTGATTGAATAGTGATACCTCTTTCTTTTTCCTGTTCCATCCAATCCATTTGTGTTGTTCCTTCGTCGATATCTCCGATTTTATAAGTCTTACCCGTATAATAGAGGATTCTTTCGGTCGTGGTCGTCTTTCCCGCATCAATATGCGCGATTATTCCGATATTGCGGATTTTATCTAAGCTAAATTTTTTGATTTCATCTGTAGGCATAATAATAGTCCTTTAAATTATCTTTTGTATCTTGCTGCTTTTTTTAAATTTTTTAATAATTCACTACCCACTTCAAATCCAGTACCGATTAAACCTAAACTTGTCCCGATTTTTTCTGATTCTCCATGAAAATCAGATCCTCCTGTTACTACCATATTTAAATCGTGTGCCACTTTTTGGTAATATAAAACACATTCTTTGGTGCGGGATTCATTTTCAACAAAGTAAATCGCCTCAATACCCATTAACCCTTTTCTCTTAAATTTCTTTAAAAATTCCAAACTTGTATCGCTTGGAGGCAAATCATAACCGGGATGAGCAATAACGGACACTCCTCCCAACTTTTTAATATATGTAATCCCTTTTTCAAACTCTAACTTTTCTTTAGGAACATTTGCAACTTTTCCGGCCACCATATATCTACTTATATAGTCGGAAATGCTGGGAATACTCCCAAAAACTTCTTTCAACCTTTTCTCGTTTTCCCTATTTTCAATTACAGCTCTAGCAACATGTGGTTTCCCGACATTACCTTTTGCGATGTTTTTCACTTTCTGAATGTCAATTGTATACCCTTCTTTTTGTAAGATTATGATAATCTTTAAAGCTCTTTCATCACGAACCGCACTAAAGTGATGTAATAAATCCAGAAACCATTTTGCTTTAATATCAATATAATAACCTAAAAGGTGCAATTCTTTTCCCTGATATAATGTTGACAACTCAACTCCTGGAACAACCTCTATCCCAAGCTTTTCCCCTGCATCCATAGCTTCACTTATTCCCGAAATACTATCATGATCAGTAACGGCGATAGCTGATAAACCTAAATTAAATCCCTTAATCACAAGCTCCGAAGGGCTTAATGCGCCATCAGAAGCGTTCGTGTGACAATGTAAGTCAATCAGTTTCTTGTGCATGATCAAAAAACACGGGAAGTTTCCCGTGAATGAATCTCACACGGGCTAAGGCCCATGTTATCTTCCTACCTACCAACAAGTCTTTCAGAAAACTACTTGAAATACTGTGTTTAAAGTTACAAACGGATTATTCTAAAGACTCTAAGCTGGTAGAAAGTTATCTTAAACCTGACTCATTTTCAAATGTGTAAAATGTTTTAATGAAGATTACCACTTAAAAAACGCAAACGCTTTATTAGATTCTGCCATTTTATGCACGAGTTCTTTCTTTTTAATTGCTTCACCTTCATTTTTTGAAGCTGCAATAATTTCTACCGCTAATTTCTCGACCATTGTTTTGTACTCTTTGTTATCTTTTGATCTGGCAGCATCGACTATCCAACGAATAGAGAGAGAGTCACGACGATTTCCTTTAACTTCCATCGGAACCTGATAAGAAGCTCCCCCAACTCTTCGCGCTTTGACTTCAATTTTGGGATTTACATTTTTTAAAGCGTTATTAAAAACATCTAAAGGATCTTTTTTCTCTTTCTCTTTAATAAAAGAGAAAGCATCATAGACGATTTTTTGCGCTACTGATTTTTTCCCAGACCACATAATTTTATTTATGAGTTTGGAAACCATTCGGCTTTTATAAACTAAATCTGGTTCGGTTAATTTTTTCTTGATTTTTCCTGATCTTGGCATAATATTTAATATTAATTTTAGTTATTTATTCGGCAGCTTTTACTACCTCTCTCTTTGCTCCATAGCGAGAACGACCTTTTTTCCTCTTTTTTACTCCTGAAGCGTCAAGTACTCCACGAACAATGTGGTATTTTACTCCAGGAAGATCTCGTACTCTACCTCCACGAACAAGAACCACAGAATGTTCGGCAAGCTCATGTCCGATACCAGGAATATAAGCAGTTACTTCAACCTGATTCGAAAGCTTTACTCTGGATACTTTTCGTAATGCTGAGTTTGGCTTTTTCGGAGTCATAATTTTAACCACTGTGCAAACACCTCTTTTAAAAGGATTTGAGGCTGGTTTTACTCGTTTGCGCAAAGAATCATAATCTTTACGTAATGCGGTAGCTTTTACTTTTTTTATTGCTTTTTTACGACCTTTTCTAATTAGTTGTGATATCGTTGGCATAGTTACCTTTTTAAAATCTAATCTAAAAGTTGATTTTGTGTTTGGTGATTGTAACAAAGACATTCACCTATTGCAAGAACCTTTACAATAAGACATTACACTATATGAATTTTGTCTTTAGTTCTCATTCAAAACTCTTTCACCGGTAGGAATCAATCTTCCGATGATAACATTCTCCTTAAGTCCTCGCAGATAATCAATCTTTCCTTTAGAAGCCGCGTCCGTTAGAACTTTTGTGGTTGTCTGGAAAGACGAAGCAGATAAGAATGATTCTGTATATAATGCTGATCTGGTGATTCCCAAGATAAGCTGTTCCCCTTCAGCAATTTCACCTTTAAGGTCCTGAATCTTTTTATTCACTTCGTCTAAGGCAAATTGAGTAGTTACGTCTTGATAAATATAATCAGTATCTCCGACTTTGGTAATTCTTATCTTATCGAACATTTTTTTCACAATTACTTCAATATGCTTGTCGGCGATCTTAATTCCTTGAGTTTGGTAAACAAGTTGAATTCCTTTAATTATATATTCGTACACCGCTTCAATTCCTCTAGTTGCCATAATATCTTGAAGATCAATATGTCCTTCAGTAAGCTGTTGTCCTATTCTGACCTCATCGCCAGACTTTACCAAAATTTTACGATTAGCTTCAACAAGATATTCATCTTTAGCTTCAATCTCTTTAATCAATTTGATAGAATTTTTGGAAACTTCAACCACACCAATATATGGAGCTCTTACCGGTTTCTTTTTCCCATTTATAAAAATAGTCTCTGTTTCTGACATTAACTGACCATCTTTCACTTTGACTTCCTCATCTCCAATTAAATGGTATTCCTTTACGTCTTTTTTCTTACGTAGTAAAGTCAAAATTTTTTCCTCACCTTTTTCAATTAGAGTAACTCTACCATCTCCAAGAGCGATAGCGGCTTTATCTTTTGGTACTCGAGACTCAAAAAGCTCTTCAACTCTAGGTAATCCTTGAGTAATATCTGTCCCGGCAATTCCTCCCTTATGAAAAGTTCGAAGTGTCAGCTGTGTTCCTGGTTCTCCAATTGACTGAGCAGCAATGACTCCTACAGTCGTCCCGATTTTCACATGGTTACCGGTTGCCAAATCTTTTCCGTAACACTTGCAACAAACACCCCAAGAAGTCTTACAATATAATACTGATCTCACTTTTAGTTTGCTAAATCCTAGTTTAAAGATTTCTAAAGCTTTCTTGATGGAAATTTCTTCATCTTTAGAACAGATAACATTTCCTTTTTTATCTTTAAGATCCTCCACTAAAAATCTACCTTCTAAACGAGTCACAAAATCTTCCTCATTCGGTTCAAAGATTGTTAATCCTTCATCCGATCCACAATCTTCTTCTTTAGTAATAATATCGTGAGCAACATCAACTAGTCTACGAGTCAAATATCCTGCTTCAGCAGTCATCAAAGCTGTATCAATAAGACCTTTACGAGCGGCTCTATTTGAAATAAATCCGTCGAAAGTACTACAACCTTCAATAATATTTGTTTTAATAGGTGTCTCGATGATTCTCCCAAAGGAGTCTGTCATTACTCCACGCATTCCTGCAAGCTGTCGAACCGTATCTGGTGTCGCTCTAGAAGATTTTGAGGCGATTACCATATCCATCATTGAGTTTTTCTTAATCTCTTTCCAAGCTTTCTGGAAGACATCTTCCGTCACTTTTTCCCAAAGTTGAATAATTAGATTTCTTCTTTCTGCAGATGTCATTAATCCACGGCGGAAATCATTTTCAATTTCTTCTAATTCACCATCGGCTTTTTCAATCATTTGCTCACGTTCTTTTGGAGTTTGTAAATCAAAAATTGAGAAACTTGCTCCTGCAATTGTGGCATAATGACGTCCGAGATTTTTAATATCGTCGATAAATTTTACTGTTTCTTCTTTACCATGATTTAGAAAAGACTCAGAAAGTAAATCTTGTAAAACGCCTTTATCAACCGATTTATTTATAAAACGAAGGTCTTCCGGCAAAATTTCATTAAATAAAATCCGTCCCACCGTGGTTTTTACTCTTTCACTTTTTTCGTTCATTACTTCTATTTCGGCCTGTAAGTGAATTTGTTTTAGACGGTAGGCTAATTTGGCTTCCTGATAATTACTAAATTTCCGCCCGGAACCCTTTTCATCTTTGTTTAAAACAGTTAAGTAATAAACACCCATTCCCAATTCGTTTTTAAAGTTAATAATCGGATCTCCGCTACTTGGCTTCAAGATATTATTTGGTGAAAGCATAATATCTTTAGCCTCTTGTACGGCTTCTTTTGATAAAGGCACATGAATAGCCATCTGATCCCCGTCAAAATCGGCGTTAAAAGCATTACAGACCGAAGGGTGAAGTTTCAAAGCATTCCCACCAATTAAAACTGGATAAAATGCTTGAATTCCTAGACGATGTAAGGTCGGAGCACGATTTAGAAGTACTGGGTATTTCAAAGTAATTCGTTCTAAGATATCCCAAACTTGAGCTGATCTTTTTTCCAAAACATGCTTGGCACTTTTCATATTTGAAGCAAGACCTTCAGCAATAATTTGACTAATTACAAAAGGTTTAAATAGCTCTAAAGCCATCTCTTTGGGTAAACCACATTCGTCCATATTCAGTTCTGGTCCGGCGACAATAACGGAACGACCAGAATAATCAACGCGTTTTCCTAACAAATTTTGACGGAATCGACCCTGTTTTCCACGTAGAATCTCGGATAATGAACGCAGTTTTCTTCTTGATTTTCGTTTGGTGGTTAATCTTTCTCGAGGACTAGCATCAATAAGAGCATCAACCGCTTCTTGAAGCATTCGCTTTTCATTACGTAAGATAATATCAGGAGCTCCCAAATCCATAAGATGTTTAAGTCGGCTATTTCTGTTAATTACACGACGATACAAATCATTCAAATCGGAAGTCGCAAAACGACCACCGGATAACTGCACCATAGGACGAAGGTCAGGAGGAATAACTGGAATCACTTTCAAAATCATCCAGGTCGGATCAATATTGGCTTTCAAAAATCCGTCCACAACCTGTAGTCTTTTGGCACTTTTGATTCTCTTTTGAGTTGAACCGGATTTTAAATCCTTACGAAGCCTTTTGGACAAAGCATCCAAATCCTGTTGATGTGTAAGTTCAAGTAAAGCCTCTGCACCAATGCCTACTTTCATAAAATCAGAAAGTTCAAAATTATCAATTTCAGACATCTCTTCTTCAGAAATAACGTCTAAAGGTTTGATCTTTTTGATTTTATTCTTTAAAAATCCAATACTTTGAATTAAATTTTCAAGCTGTTCCTCGGCTTCTTTAACGACAAAAATTTCTTGTTTTCGCTGTTCTCTTTCAAGCTCTTGTTTTTTAATCTCTTTTTCAGTCTTATTTTTACTTTTTTTATCTAAATCTTTAATCTTTATCTTATATTGAGCGCGAAGTTCCGAAATCTTTTCTTCTCTTTCCGCTTCAACTTCATCTTTTCTTTCTTTAAATTCTGTTTCCAACTTCTTCATTACATCTTTTTTCTTTTCCACATCTACATCCATCACCACAAAAGCCGCAAAATAAATAACTTCTTCCAAATCCCGAGGACTAATATTTAAAAGTAGTGATAGTTTTGAAGGAGTTCCGCGCACATACCAAACATGAGAAACCGGTACGGCCAAATCTATATGTCCCATTCTCTCACGACGAACACGAGAGTAAGTAACTTCAACCCCGCATTTATCACAGATAATCCCTTTATATCGAACTCTTTTATATTTACCGCAGTAACATTCAAAATCTTTAGTAGGACCAAATATTTTTTCGCAAAAAAGACCGTCTTTTTCCGGCTTTAGGGTACGGTAATTTATCGTTTCTGGTTTGGTTACTTCTCCATGAGACCATGAGTGAATGGCTTCTGGAGAGGCTAAACTAATTTTGAGTGCTTTAAAATCACGATCTAACATATTTTTTTCTTCGAAGAAAGCTAAACTTCTTAAGAAGAAGACTCCTTTTTACCAATAGTTTCAATATTTAAAGCAAGGCCATTCAATTCTTTCACAAGAACGCGGAAAGATTCCGTAGCCTCAGATTTGGGAACGTCAATACCTTTGACAATAGATTCAAAAGCCTTGGCTCTTCCTTGAATATCATCGCTTTTTATAGTCAACATCTCTTGTAAAGTATGAGCAGCTCCATAAGCTTCCAGAGCCCAAACTTCCATTTCTCCAAGGCGTTGTCCTCCCATTTGTGCTTTTCCACCCAGTGGCTGTTGGGTAATCAAAGAATAAGGTCCGGTTGATCGGGCATGAACCTTATCTTCAACAAGGTGAACCAACTTCATCACATAAGCATATCCAATTGTAATTTTTTCATTAAAAGGCTCACCGATACGACCATCGATCAAAGAAGCTTTTCCGTCAATCGGTAAACCGGCTTTTTTAAGTTCATCTTGGATAAAAGCAGTTCTCTCTTTACCATAAACTGGAACCGCATATTTAATTCCTAATTTGTTTGCCGCCCATCCCAAATGAGTCTCCACCACCTGACCGACATTCATACGAGCAATAATTGAAAGTGGATTCAAAATAATATCAATCTTTGTGCCGTCTTCTAAATAGGGCATATCCGCATCTGGAAGAATCTTCGCGACAATTCCTTTAGACCCATGACGACCGGAGATTTTATCTCCCACGGCGACTTTTCTCTTCTGAGCAACCTTAACTTTGATAATTTTAATAACTCCCGGGGGTAATGTATCTCCTTCTTTTTTGGAAAGGATATAAACATCAACCACAATTCCACGTTCACCGTATGGCATACGTAGTGAAGTATCACGAATTTCTCGTGCTTTTTCTCCAAAGATAGCGCGGAGCAATCTTTCTTCAGCTGTAAGTTCGGTTTCGCCCTTTGGAGCAATTTTTCCAACTAAAATATCTCCTGGATTAACTTTTGCGCCAATATAAACAATTCCATCTTCAGCGAGGTTACGCAGAGATTCTTCGGAAACATTCGGAATATCGCGAGTAATTTCTTCCTGTCCTAATTTTGTATCCATGACGGGAACCTCATACTCATCAATATGTACGGATGATAAGATATCTTCCTTAACAAGTCTTTCGGAAATAACGACTGAGTCATCATAGTTGAAACCTTCCCATGGCATATAAGCAGCAAGAAGATTAGTTCCTAGTGATAGCTCTCCTTCGTTCGTACAAGAACCATCAACTAAAATGTCACCCTTTTTTACTTTTTGACCAGTAGAAACTAAAACTCTTTGGTTATAACAGGTATCTTGATTTGTTCTTTCGAATTTATTTATTTGAGATTTGACTGTTTTTCCGTCTTTACCCTTAAAATGAACTTCTTTTCCATCAGAGTAAACAATTTCCCCATCATCTGGAGCCTTGATAACCTGATCAGTGTTATCAATAACTGCTTTTTCCATTCCTGTTCCCACAAAAGGAGCTTGAGGTTGAATAAGCGGTACTGCTTGGGCTTCCATGTTGGCTCCCATCAAAGGAAATCTTCCTGCATCACAAGAGATAAAAGGAATCAAAGAAGCTGAAGCACCAACCATTTGCTGTGGAATCACATCAATATAATCAACTTTATCTCTTTTCTGAAAGATAAAATCGCGTTTGAATCTGACTGGAACTCTTTCATCCAAAATCTCTCCATCAGCTCCGATATTAACTGTTGATTCAGTAATAAAATATTGCTCTTCTTCATCGGCCATTAAATATTCAATATTATCAGTAACATAGCTTTTGCCATTTTTGTGTTCTACTTTGCGATAAGGAGCTTCTAAAAATCCGTAATCGTTAATTTTAACATAGAGAGAAAGGGAAGAAAGTAAACCAACTGAAGGACCTTCTGGGGCTTTTACTGGACAAATTCTAGAGTAATAAGATGGCTGAACATCACGAACTGAAAATCCACCTCTTTCTTTGGTAAGTCCACCCGGACCATAAACGGATAAACGTCTTAAGTGTTCTAGTTGGTGTAAAGGATTAATTTGGTCCATGAATTGAGAAAGCTGAGAAGAACCAAAAAATTCGTTCAAAGCAGCAATGATTGGACGGGCATTAATGAGAGTTGCAGGGGAAAGTTCATCAAGCTCACCCACCACACTCATTCTTTCTTTAATAATTCGTTCGAGTCGGAGTAACCCGATTCGGAAGCTTCCTTGAATCAGTTCACCCACCGCACGCACCCGACGATTAGCAAGATGATCGATATCATCGTATTCTCCTACTCCATTATTAAGTTCAATTATCTTTCGGATAATTCCAGCGACATCCTGTGGTTTTAAGACAAAGTATTCTTCTTTTTCGGGGAAAGATAAACCTAGTTTCTTATTAATTTTATAACGACCGACTTTAGAAAGATCATATCTTCTCTGATTTAAAAAAGTCGTCTCAAAAAACAGCTTTGCATTCGCCACAATTGCTGGTTCCCCTGGTCTTAGCTTGGAGTAAATTTCTAAGTAAGCATCACTCTGACTTTTGGTTGTATCTTTAGCCAGAGTTTTTTCAATATATTTGTGATCAGCATCAGTATCGACATCTTTGAATAAACTCCGAATCTCTTCAGTCGAAGAAAATCCAAAGGCTCTCAAAAAAGTTGCGACATTGATTTTTTTGCGACGGTCAATTTTTACGGTGAGAAGGTCTGTTTTACTGGTTTCAAATTCAATCCAGATTCCTCTTTGTGGTCTAACTTCGGCTTTTGCTAAAGTACGACCTGATTTCGGCTCAAATTCTGAAGAGAAATATACTCCAGGAGAACGAGTAAGCTGGCTGACAATTACTCTTTGATTTCCATTAATAATAAAAGTTCCTCTTTTGGTCATAAGAGGAATATCGCCCAAAAAAACATCTTCTTCTTTTATTTTTCCGGTGTCATTATAAATAAGCTGAGCTTTGGCTTTCAAAGAAGAAGAATAAGAAAGACCTTTTTCCATAGCCTTTTCTGGAGTGAGTTGAGCTTCTTCTAAAGAGTAATCAGTGATTTTGAGAATTAAAGATTTGCCGGTAAAATCATCTACAGGGAAAACTTCGCTTAAAGATTCTTGTATTCCATTTTGGATAAACCAGTCAAAAGACTTTTGTTGAACTTCGATAAGATTGGGCAAATTGATTATATCTGTTGGAAGACCAATAAGTTTACGATTTGTTTTAGAAATTGCCATAATGATTTAAGGAACTAATGTTCTAAAATTAAAATTAAAAAGAAAATAGACGTACATTCATACTTTTCGTACGTCTTTCAAAAAATATTCAGTTGTATAGCGTCAAAACAATAACACAAGGAGAGAATCTTTGTCAAGACTTTTCTAATTGTAACAAAAACTACTTACTGTCTGCAATTACTTTATCAAAAATAGCTCGTAACTCTTTTTCCTCAGCATTAAGATCTTGGCTAGCCTCAAATCCATTACCAACTCTCCAATATTTACAACCGACTACAAACGTTGGAATGGAACCATTTGGGTTAAATCTTTTATAAACATTTAGTGCTTCCTGAGGGACATTGTTTTCCTTGCCTGAAGTCAAAGTATCATCTTTAGTATCCAGTTCATAATGATAAGCAAATAATTTTCCGGCATTCATATATTCTTTAGCAACTTTATCAAAGGTGTCTTTTATCCATTCACAATGAGGACACCAAGTCGTGGAAAAAAGATAAACAACCGGCAAACCATCTTCTTTACAAACTGGAAGGCTAGTATCAACGTCAAAAGTTCCTTCTACACCTGTTACCTGTGGAGTAGTATCTACAAAATCAGTTTTAACTCTATTTACACCCAAAACACCTTCATCACTTTCATTTCCCTTGTTTTTGTTATAAATAAAATAAGAACCAATTACAGTAAGAACTATTAGAATTCCAACTATAATCAAAGTTTTATTATTATTCGAATTTTCTTTTGAATTTGACATAACAATCCTTTCGGAATGAGATTTTGTTTTAAGTAGTGGAATTATACCTTAAAAAAATAAAAACTCAAACTACATTTATTACCCTTTTAATTAAGTAAACAAAAGTAGTTACCTGTATAAAAATACTAAGGTTTTACCTTCTCAAATATTTTTGTAATCTTTCAATCACCCGGAAGTTCACCGCTAACCAGAAAGTAATTAGGGTAAGAAAAAGAATAATTATGATAGAAACACCGGTATCTGGAAGCTCTTGAACGTTAGAAGTTCCCAACACATTCAAGTTAAAGGTAAGAGTATCGGTATTAGAAGCTAAGTCTATAGAGGTAAAGGTAATAGTATGATCTCCTTCAGTGAGGTCGGTTTCTGGAGTAAA
>MESW01000006.1 GCA_001771135.1 candidate division CPR3 bacterium GWF2_35_18
ATCATTTATGACCGTTCCAGGATCATTTATGACCGTTCCAGGTATTACATGTGCATCATCCCAGGTACCGCCAACAGTACTTCTATCAAAGATACATCCATCACCATTTGTATTGGTAGTACAAAGATTCCCATCATATTTAATCCAAGTGGTTCCATCTGATGAAGTAGCATATCCTCCCTTCCATCCTAATCCTCCAGCAGGATAATTTGCTGAATTATATGCTCCATACCACATCTTGTAAGTCCCGTTATCGTTTAACACTGTCGGGTTGTAACCAGCATGAACATAATCATAATCATAGAGTGGCCCAGTTTGATAACTACCAGTAAAAAGTAACGGCTTAACTTTATTGATTGTTTCGGTTTTTACCGGACTCTCAATGCTTCTTGTAATTCCCGGAGTTGAAGAGTTATACAAAGCTTCTGAGCCAAAGTCGATGGTCGTTAATTTGTTTCCCAGTTCATAGATATCCAAGCGCCCTGTTCCTGCATATCCTGTAATTACTCCCAACTCTTGTAACCCATTATTATTAAAATCTCCGTGAAACAGTATCCGTCCAAAATATGGACGATAATACATGGTGTTTTCTAGAAAACCATTTCCTTTAATAAGAGAATCAGCCACCTCATCCGCAACAACAGTCCCCGATAAACTTCTTAGAGTATCTGAAGAATACAGATATACTCCTCCGTAATAATCTGTTCCATCTCCAAGTAAAGGAGCAGATATTGCTAAATCTGTTTTTCCATCATTGGTATAATCAAAAGCCGTAAGATTCATCCCGAAGACCGTAGCATCTGCTTCAGCACTATGAAGTAATGTAATTGTAGCTGTACTTGCGTTTACCACAGGACCATTATCTAAATAATCAGAATTGGCAAGAAAGATGAAAGTGGCTCCACGAGAAATAGTCTCTCCTGTTTCTCTATACCCATATGATCCCACAATTAAATCACTTAGATTATCTGCATCTACATCAGCTATCGCTATATTTTGATTTCTTCCAAAATTTTCGTAAGTAAAATCCGGATGATCTCCGTTGATGATATAATCAGCTTCAGATGAGAGCTTGCTCCCTCCGAATGTTTCCGATCCATAAAAGATACTGAGTTCTCCTGAATAACTTTGATCAGCTCTCCAATTTTCAATAAGGAGATCATCAATTCCATCGTTGTTCACATCCCCGGCTACATGCGCTTCTCCACCATAGTAGTTTGCAGCATCTCCAGTGACAGTAAAATCAGCATCTGTTCCCGCATTCAGGTTACTATCCCACGCATGTTCACCTCCAAAAAAGACATACGTCTTTCCGGCAATAGCTTTTCCTCCAGGATTATACTTATATGCTCCAGTAGCCAAATCTGGCCAGCCATCGTTATTGAAATCACCGATAGCATTTTGATCTGTCCCTCCAAATCGAGATCCAGCTTGTTCGGCATCGATGATAATATCAGCATTATTTGTCGAAGAAACAGTACTATAAAAATCCTGTTTCCCCCAGAAAATATATAAACGTCCTGTTGCAGCACCAGTTGAATAATATATTGAATCAACTATCAAATCATCAATACCATCTTTATTTAAATCTTCAATAAGTACAATTGATCCAAAACGATCATTCAGATTTTCTCCTTCAATATCGTATTTTGTATCTTTTGATAACCCAGAGGTACTGCCCGGGTAAATATGTAAGTTCCCTTTATTTCCGCTTGAAGTATCTTCTCCAATTACAAGATCTTCATACCCATCGTTATTCAAATCACCTGTAGTGGTAGAATTTCCTTGAGTAGTCCACCATGAACCAAAACCATTTCCGCTACTATCTCCCCAATCCTGAAATTCTGGGAAATAGCCATCATAGGTCTCAGCAATACTTACTGAATGAAATAGATTAAAAGGAATTAGTAAAACAGAAATTAAAAGAATACGAAAGATCTTAGAAATAGTAAACTTTGTTTTCATTTTTAATGATTATTAAATTATATCTAATAATACCAGTTTAATAATATTAAGTGAAGATGCTGAAATAAAAATTTATTTTGTAAATAATTCTAAAAAGATGGTCAAGATATATAAAACTGATTGATAATTGAACGTTTTAATCTATTTTAGGTTGATATATCAATCTAAAGTGGTATCTACTCCGCGCGGTCAAGGATGTTAGAAACTGTTATTATTGATTATAAAGCTCTCTGACTTCGTATTCATTCAACGCTCGGTTATAAAGTCGGAAGTCATCAATAACGCCTAAAAACTGATCTTGTCTGTCTGATACTTTCGGAAAACCTAAATAATACTTATTAACACTATGTCTATTATCTATACGATACTTTGTATTAGCAGTAATTAATCCGTCAAAAAATTCAGTATTACAATATACCCCAACTCCTGTCTGATCATTAACTACAGTTACATAATACCAACGTCCTTTATCCATAAGACAGGAAGATTTATCTTCACTTGGATTAACCTCCATATCCCACATTTGCCATACTCCTTTACCATCGACTATTTCTCTGGTTGCATCAGCGATACGAAAGACTCTTTTATTTTTATCTGTAACATTAATCGAAGTAATACCTAAAAAATTAGAAAACCATGGAGGAAAATAATCATAAGAACAATCACTATCTAAAACACATTTTAATCTCTCTGGTTCTGCGTAGGAAAAGACTACTCTTCTTCCATATCCTCCAATAATTTCATCTTCAGTAGATATATTTATCCATAAAGAAAAAGTCCAAGGTAAATCCCACATTTTCTTAACAGCAGGAACCTCTATGTAATTATAACCTGTAAAGTGAGCTGCATTATTATTATTTCCATTTCTATCTATTGTTAAATCAACACCAAATGATGTTGCATCGTTACCATTACCACTAGCGTCTTTTGTATTGCCATCAAAAGGATAATAAATAAGTAGATCGCTTTCTATATCCACTTTTGCAGTAGTAAAGTAAATTTTATAATTACTCTTTAAAATTGCAGTTTCATCCTCCGATTTAATATTGACTAATTCCACCGCATATTTCTTTTCTGAAAGTAATCTTGAGATAGGGGTAAATATGATAGATTTATTATTATCAATTAAGGAATATTCTCCTTCTACTAATCCTTCCAAACTATAAACACTAAAAGTATTCCTGTTTACTGATTCTTGTTTAATAGGTTTATCAAAAGAAACAGTTACTTTTGTCCAAGGATCAACATTAAGTGTATCAGACTGAGGAGAAATAGAAGTTACGTATAGTTCTTCTTTTGGTTGTCCCGAAGATGTTGTTTCTAATACAAAATTATCTTCATCTTCAAAATCTGTTTCATTAATAAAGATATTGTTGTTATTTTGTGAGGATGAAGTTTCATTTTTATTTGTTGTATTTATACTCTCTGTCCCTTGATTTCTTTCTTGAGGATATTGGAATATATAAGAAATAGTGTTGCTTTTATAAAGATAAAAGATAGAAAGACTTAAAATAATGAGTGAAAAAATTAGAACTGGAATTAATAATTTAAAGTTAATTCTTCGCATTGAGGCATGCTTTTCATCTTCTTCAATTGGTTTTTCCGTAGAGACTTCCTTGGGCATAGACATACCTTCTTTTCAATGAATATTTTATCACAATTGTAAGAGGTTCGAACATACAGTTGGGGGTAAAAAAGAAAGGTTGATATAACGGACTAAAACAAACCACTCCCCTTACTTGACGCATTTAGAACTAAACAGATAGAAATTCCAGACGATATCTACCTTTTTAATGAAATTGTAAAGGAAAGGAATAACAAATTTCTTCATTATAAAAGAAACTTCCTTATTTTATAACTAGAGAGCTTTCAATCTTCAGGTATTCTGATTTATCAACTTCTCCAGTTTTGTTTGTTAAGGATATAATGAAAGTTTTTTGATCTGTTTCTTGAATTAAAGTTGCAAATGTTTGGATATAATCACAACTATTATTATTTTCCTTTCTTACCGTATACCTCACTGCTGAAGATCCCGATACGGTAACATTTTCTTTTGATTCACAAACAGTTCCCATCCATCCCCCTTGAAGATTACTCCAAATAAACAATTCTCTGTTTTTCGCCTCATTCTTGAAATACATTTGTACTACAGGTTTTCCTTCTACTGTTTGGGAATTATTTATTGAATCTATATGTAAATCATTTGGATAACATATTTTATACACATCGCTATTATATGAAGTAAAGTTTTCGGGACACTCAGATTGAGAAGAATTACTTTGAAATTGTGAAAAAGATGTAGGGTTTTTAACTAGATTAATTACGATACTTTTGAGGAGATCTCTATCTTTTACTAAAAATAAACCAGATACGAATATAATTATTAATATTAAAAGTATAAAAAATACTTTATTAATTTTCATTTTTTACTCCTACAATTTAATTAAGGATTTAAAGTTACATCTATTGATGCATTAAATTTGCTACCTTCTTCAGCTTTGAATCCATTCTTTAAGTATATCGTACTTCCTGCTTTAAGTGTTAATTCATTCTTTTTATTTACATTACCATTAATAATAAATGATTTTGAATTATCAACAGTTGTATCTTCAATAGTAATAGTATTTTTTACTTCAGCTAGTCCAACCCTATCTTTAACATTATCACCCCAAAAAACTGTACCATTTGTATTTGGATTATCTCCTCCAAAAGGGCCATCATTATTAACTGAATTTGGAGAAGTTCCACCTATAGGACATTTCTTTTCCTCTTCGCCTCGAAGAGTACGATGTAAATACATTAAAGTACAGTCTGTTTCGTACGAATTTACGCCACTATGAACAGTCCATAAGGATAAGTTAGAACCGTCAACATCGTATAATGCCCCATTTTTTTTCAAACTGAAATGGACATGTTCTCCACTAGCAGCTCCTCCTAAACATGTAGCTTTTGCTTCGGAATCTGCTAAATTACCTACCTTCTCATTTCTCTTTATTTTATTATTTGTATAATCCTGAATATTTTGCAAATGATAATAATAAACTTGCCATCCATCTCCATAGTCAATAGTAGCGCCACAACTTACACCTTGTTCATTTGTATGCTTTGTTATTGTTCCAGGAAATGCGGCTACAGCCCATGAATTACTTGTACTTGTACCCCAAGATGGAAAAGTAGAACTTGTTGAAAAATCAATAGAAGATCTATCGCTACCTCCTATACTATAGCTATGAACTCCATTATAATACCAGCTTTCCCCAATAGGATAAGGAAACTGCAACAAGTCTGCTGAAGGTGGCGTAACAGTATCTAGCATATTTTGTTGACTAAAAGGATCACTTTCTGGAAACAATGATATATATGTGTTATAGAAACTTTTGTTATCTAAATTACTATTGAATATTTCTAATTCTTCTTTACCCATTAAATCACTAAAAGTAGCTAATAATGCATATGTTCCTGCATTAATATTTTTAGAAAGTAAAATCGTATTCCCATCATTAAGGTTTAGTTTAAGATCCTCACGTTTTTCTAAGGAAGTTTTATAATATTTATTTAAAATATAATAGAAAAATCCATTAAGCTTAGTAGTAACTAGATCTAATTCTTTCTCAAAACCACTATTGTCAATTCTTAATGGATCTTTCAATCTTTCTTCTATATCAGTAGTACTCGAGATAATACTATTTCTTAGTTCTAGTAAAGTAAGAATTACACGAGGGTTAATACTTGGAGAAAGTGAATAATAATATAAATTGTTGTAGTAAGGTAAAAGATGAGGGGCTTTTTCTTTTAAATATTTATATAAATCAAAATCATTTACATTAGGACCATAAACAAATTGCCCATCTGATAACATAGTTTTCTCATTTATTGTTTCAACCTTAACATCTGTGGCTTTTACGGAAGAAAATGATAATGAGTTAAATGGGGTAATTGTTATTTCACCTAATAAAAGACAAATAAAGATAGTTTTTCCTATTCTATATAATAATTTTTTCATCTTCCTCCTTTATTTCTGCTCAAGTAAGTCTAATCTGTTTTTCAAATCTTCGTTTTCTTTTTTCAAGTCAATAGTGTAGAGAGTCAGTTCTTCAATCTTCTGTAGTAACTTAGCATCCATACCTCCTAAACTGATTCCGTTTTCTTCGACTTCTTGCGCTGAAGGTATATCAGGAAGGTGTTTATTCTCATCAATATATTGCTCAACTTCAGTAAGTGATTTTAACTGATAATTACTATCGAAGACAAAATCTGACCAACCTGTATCGACCACTATTTCTTTTGCACGGATTTTGCCATTAACTAGTAAATTATAATTAACATTATCCGTAGTAGTATTAATACCTACTCTCCCTGCAAAGGTATGAAAACCAGCATCAGTAGCATGAATCCATTGGGCTTTAAAATCACCATTAACTTGAAGCTTAGAAGTTGGATTAGTTGTTCCTATCCCAACATTTCCATCTTCAGGATCAGGATTGATTGCCAAATCTGACCAAGTAGATAAGGTATCATCATGACCTCCAATTGTAGCTATCCCACCACCTTCACCTAGAACTACGGCATTTATTGGTCCAGAAAAAACACCTCTTCCTTTCCACCCATCAACTGCTGTTGTGGAATAAACATGCAGTTTACCTTCAGGAGCGGTTAATCCAACTCCCACATTTCCGGTATTTTGATTGATTATCGTGTTTGCGGAAGTACTTAAAGCTTGAATGTATAAAGGGGAAGAGGCCTCGCCATTTCGAGCGGAAAGTTCATTAGCATCCAAGACAATGTTGTAGCTAGTATGATCTCCGAGAATCAGATATCCTCCTCCGGTTAGACCAGCCGAAGATCCACTAAAGACATGTAGCGTTGCATCAGGGTCGTTGATTCCGAGACCAACATCACCATTACTCTTAAATGCGATATTATCTGTTCCTCTATAATTAAACTTCAGCGTTGGATTATTTGCCGATTCTTTAATGTTCCAGTCGGGTGTTGCAATTGATCCGGTACCCACTATCTGAATACCTGTTTCTTTGGTACCAGAGTTTGTTGTTTTTATTTGAAGGTAAGCATGATCTGCTGCTCCAACTATAAGAAGCTGACCTTGATTATCGGCTGTCTTTCTTACCCCATTTATTTGTAATACTCCTGTTGGACTAGTTGTTCCAATTCCCACATTCTGTGTTGAATAGTTTACATCCCAAGTATTGCTACCACTCCCAGTCCACCAAGTATCAGCAAATACGGTATTAAGTGGAAAAAGTAATGAAAGAAAGGGTATAAAAAACGATAAGATAACAGCTTTTTTCTTCATAGAAATCCTCCTTAAACTTATAAAACTAAAAAAGCCAATCCTCCCAATGGATTGGCGTATACTTACTGACTATTTTCAGAATATTACTATTTCTCATAGTAATTTACTATTTAATTATTAGTCATCATATATCACAATAAAATATGATTGTCTATGTATTGCAATACAAATTTAGAGAAAATAATAGAAATGAAGTGTGAATAAAGGCTCTATAAAGGCAAAAACTCCGCGTGATAGAGGATGTTAGAACCTGCTACTCTCTTATCAACTGAATAGAGTCTAATAAGTTAAATAGCTCTTGATTCTCTAGGTCAGTAAGTTTTCTGTTCTCTATACCACTATATTTTACTGATATCCAAACTCTTCCTTCATTCTCATCATAATTTTTCCTAATTGTTCCGAATATTTCTTCATCCTTACCATTATAGCTAAAAAGATTCATTGTTATTAAATCGTTCGAATAGTAGTTCTCAACATGACATAAATTATCTTGTCCAGTATCACCACAATACGGACCCCTTCCAGCATTACTTATATCTATCGTAAAAATATTAGAAGTCAAAGTCATCCACCCAAATACATCTTCTTTGTTTTTAATTTTCCATCCAAAAAATAATGGCACTTTTATTCCTAACAGATAATTCTGTTGGAAATAAAAAAAAGATAAGTTTTTAACAAACTCATCACACACTGTTATACTATCATTTGAGTTATCTAAGCAATATATTGCAAAATTTATACCATTAATATTAATTTCCTCATTCCCACAAGAAATATTTTTAAGAGTTGAATTGCAATCATCTCCAATTCTAAAATCATCAGTATAGTAGTAGAAATCTCTTCCTATATAGTCTTCAAGATTATCGTGAAAATGTAACTTACTCAGATTCTCTTTTACTCTGAAAATATTGGGTTTTAATGTAAATGAAGTTATTTTTTGGTATTCAGGAATAATATAGTTATTTAATCCACCACTTTCTCCTAATCCCGCAGAAACTATAATAACATTATTTCCATCATCTAGTTCTACCTGACTATTATTTAATTTAGTTATTGAAAAATTATTTGATGCTTTACTTTCGAAATGAAGAATATTGGGAGTATTACAACTGATGAATATGACAAAATGTTAGATAATTTCAAGAATGAACAGGCAGATATACTAAGTAAAATAGACGATTATGATAACTATGACAGGAAGTATTATATGACCGCTTCTCGGCTTCTGGAACTGCTTTCTAAGGCTAAACTGATATTTGAGAGTTCTGAAGTCATGGAAAAACGGCAATTATTGAACTACCTACTTCAGAACTTATCACTCGAAGGGGAAAAACTGCACTACGATTTGAAAAAACCGTATAGTATGATCGCTTCTTACATCAAACGTCAAGACTGGCTCCGCGGACAGGACTCGAACCTGTAACCTTATCCTTAACAGGGATCTGCTCTACCATTGAGCTACCGCGGAACGATAAGACAATAAAAAGACAAAGAGAATATACCAGTTTTACCTAAAGATTTCAACAATAGACTAGCTTTAAACATAAAAATCTCTTAAAATATAATTAAGATTAATTCTTTCAAAGGGCCGTCTATGAAAAATCTTTTTAAATCCACAATCTCTTTATTCTGGTTATCAATTACCTTAATGGCAACAACCATTCTCTGGTCAATAATTGAAAACAAACTAATAAATGGAGTCATTGACTTCATTTTAATTCTTGTCATGATGGTGATTAATTGGAAGGCAAACTTTAAACTCATGCTAAAATGGCTAATGTTTGCTCTTTTCTTTGGAGTCACAATCACCATTGCTTTTTTTATTCCCAGAATCGAGATTGGAAGTAATAAGGCCAACAACTCTGAAAATAACTCTCAAACTGAAACGAATATCGAACCAACAGGTACAGGAGAGATCGTGGTTGAAGGAGAAACCGGAGTGCTTACAAATGGCAGCACTTGGTCATATATAGGTGAATCTGCCCGTGGCGGAGAAGCTTATCTTGGAGATGACAAAGCTACAGCAACATACGAAGTCACCGCCAAAAACGCTGGAAAATATAATCTTTATGTAAAATTAAGTGATGATGCAATGCATATGGATGGCGCTAGAAGTGTAACTATCACAGTAAATACAACTCAAACGTTAAAATATACCCACGTTTCTGAAGATACTCAAGGTTGGAAATGGTATAAAATTGGCACCGCTACTTTAAAAGCAGGAAAAAATACGATTGCATTTGTGAAAGATGAAAGTACTGGCGCGGCTTATGTAATGGACACTTTTAAACTAATTCCAGAGAATTAATAATTTAGTATGGACATACCCACAAAGCAATATATTAGGCAGATACAATCAATATTCAAAGAAGTAATCAAGCATTATAAATCAAACGTAAGAACTAATAAAGAAATTAATCCCGAAGAGATCAAAAAACTTGAGCAATTAACTGATTATAATTTTCCTCCAGATTTAAAATGTTTTCTAGAATGGTCAGGAGTTATGCCTATCTGGAAGGCTCCCTTTATGCCATTTATTAATAGTGGAAAAGATTTCTATCTATGGAGTAATCAGCTTAGTATTGTTAAAGTAAAATTAACATCTCCCCATTACCATAAAAAAATGGAGTTAATGTTTGGAGACTTTTTTGATCAAAATAATGAAAAGTATGCTTTTCACCTTTGTTTTGACTATAACGGAGAAGTCACAGGGAAAAAGTATGCAATTTTTATTGAATATGGAAAAGAAAAAATTAAACATAAATGGGTAATTGAAGATAAAAGTGACATTTTCATTTTAGCCGAAAACATTAATCAATTCTTAATTAAATATTTAACTTATTTAAAATCCCTCCCTATTCCAAACCCTAAATATCCCAAGATCGACAAGCTACTCAACAATCATAAGAAACTCTACGACTATGTGGCAAAATACAACTGGGATGATGGAATCGAGGAGATGGAATATATTGTAAAAAATAACAATTGTGATAAAGCAACGGCACTTCTTATCTATTGGCTATGTATTCCCTACTATTTCGATGATAGGACTGGAAAAGAATTAAAACTGCTTCCATACATTATTGAAGAAAACTTCACTAATAATTATTATCAAAATTCTGAGAATAAATTTGATCCTGAGAATAATCAACTTGAAAACTTTATCAAATCTTATAAACAAAGCAAAGATTGCGTAAGGACGCTCCCAAACCACATGGTAAAAATGAAAGTTTAATTGAGTTTAACACTCAAATATCGATATGTAGGAATTTACGGATTAAAAATCCTAGTCCGAAGCTTAGAGTTGCAACTCCTAGGCTAATTGAAACCATTTGTAAAAATCTCTTTTTAAAATCATAATCTTTGGCAACAGAAATATAAAAAGTAAAAAGAAAGATTATCGTAACCGCATTAAACAGCGAAACTCCCAAACAGACGAAAATATTTGTAAAAAGGAAAAACGGAAAGATTAAGTAAATAACTGTAAAAATGTAAGCAATTCCGGTATAGGTCGCGGATTTCTTCGCATCAATTTCTCCTTCTCCAGAAACGTTAGATAGATACTCTGAAGCCGCCATAGAAAGAGATGCCGCTAATCCTGTAATAAGCCCTGCCATCGCTACCAAGTTTCGATTTTGCAGAGCTAAAGTAAAACCGGCTAAAGCCCCAGTAAGCTCCACTAAAGCATCATTAAGACCTAACACTACCGAACCGATATACAAAAGCTTTTCCTCATCAATCATGTTTATTAGTTTTTTCTCATGTTCATCTTCATCTTCCAGAATTTTCTTGGCTTCCGGATATTTGGTAATTAGTTTGGCATAGACTTTTTGCGCTTGTCCCTCACCTTTCTCCATTAGTTTTGAACCAAAAGTCAAACCAAAAACCCGAATAATAAAATAATAAAGGTTAAAACGGAATTTATTGATAGGAACGTCTTTTCCAGTTTGTTTTTTCCAAAACTGGTAATGTGAAAACTCTTCAGCTGCAATCTGTTCAAATACTTTTTGATTAGATCCTTTGGAAATCTGAGCTAATCTTTTATAAACTTCACCTTCGGTGATTTCGTTTTGTTGTAAACGTAAAATTAATTTATCCATAACGACTCTTTATGAAAGATAATCGCGTAGTTTTTTGTTTTTGGAAGGGTGTTTCAGCTTTTTTAAGGCTTTAGCTTCTATCTGTCTAATACGTTCACGGGTAACCCCAAACTCTTTTCCCACTTCTTCCAGCGTCCGCTGTCGGTCATCTTCAAGACCAAAACGAAGCTCAAGAACCTTTCGCTCGCGTGGGGTTAATGAGTCTAAAATATCGCGAACATGACCTTTAAGAAGCTCTTGGCTTGCTGTTTCATCAGGAGCCATAATTAAATCATCGGCAATAAATTCTCCAAGACGTGAATCTTCCTCTTCACCCACTGAAGCTTCAAGAGAGGTTGGTTCCTGAGAAACTTTGATAATCTCACGGGCTTTAGCCACATCAATTCCTATTTCTTTGGCCACTTCCGCGGGTTTTGGCTCACGGCCTAAAGTTTGAGAAAGTCGGCGGGAAGCACGAATAAAGCGGTTAATGACCTCAACCATATGGACTGGAATACGAATAGTACGCGCCTGATCCGCTATAGCACGAGTGATCGCCTGGCGAATCCACCAAGTCGCATAGGTCGAGAATTTGAAACCTCTTTTCCATTCAAACTTCTCTACCGCCTTCATCAACCCCATGTTTCCTTCTTGAATAAGATCGAGTAAAGAAAGTCCTCGACCTACGTATTTCTTGGCGATCGAAACGACCAAACGAAGGTTCGCGGCAATGAGTTTAGCTTTGGCCTTTCCATCACCTTTTTCAATTCGTTTGGCAAGTGAAACTTCTTCTTCAAAGGTAAGAAGTTTGATCTTACCAATCTCACTTAAATACATGCGAACTGGATCAGTCGACTTTTTATCTTTTGTCGCCTGCATCAACCTTTTCAACATATCCTCATCAGATTCCTGTTTTTCTTCCGGCATTTCAAAAACATCAATACCTTCGTTTAAAAGGGTAGCGTAAAGATCATCGAGCTCATCAAGATTTTCTTCAACCTCAGGATAGAATTCCAAGATATCATCTTGAGTAATAAATCCTTGTTCTCGACCTCTTTTGATGATTTTTTTTGTAGCGATACTTTTGGCGTTAGAATCTTTCATAATGGATTATTTAAATATTATATAATGAAGTGGCGAGGATCACGACTTTGATCAAGTTCATGTAACTTTTGGGAAATATCCCGAAACTCCTCACTCATTTTTTTTAATTGTGATTCCAGACCTCCTTCTTCCGCTTTGACAATCTCCTCCTGTAAGCTCTTTTGCTTTCTTCTTAGGAATAACTCTTTTATCTTTTTAATACAATCTTCTTCCTCACGTTCTTTCTCAATCTCAGTCAGATAACTTAGATCAAGCAGGAAAAATTCATCGGCAAATTTTACTTCTTCGGGCTCTAGTGTAGCATAAAATTCAGAAATTAAGAACTGCTTATTATTTTTTAAGTAATCCACTAACTTAGTCCACAATAAAATGACTTTTTCCCCTTCTAGATACTTAATGTCTATACTCTTTACGTCAACCAAAGTCAAATCTTCCTTTTGAAGATTTAAGGTCAGTAAATACTCTGATAATCTTTCGAGCAAATCTTTCTCTGATGATTTGCTCAAAACCTGCATTGAGAATTTTGGCGTTATTATCCTGTTTTGGTATTTATCCGCTTCTTTAAAAATAGTCTCCTCTTCAATTTCTAGAGTTGTCGCTAGCTTTTGCAGGTAATGAGCTCTAATAATCGGATTAATAATTTTGGCAAAAAGAGGCAATAGCTCTTGGGCGATCTTTTTTTTGGCAAAAGGATCAGCTGCAGAATATCTATTTAAAGCTGATTTTAAATAGAAATCGTAAATGGAAATGGCTTTTGAAACTGCATTATTCAAGGCATCTTTATTAATTTGTAAAGCTTCATCGAGATCTTTTCCTTTTTCAAATTCCAACACTTTGATATTTAAACCTTCGTTTTCTAGTATTTCTATACCGCGACGGGAAGCTTTGTCTCCGGCAATATCAATATCAAAAGAGAGTAACACATTTTCAACATAGCGTTTAATGAGACGCGCCTGATCAGGTGTTAAAGCTGTTCCCAAAGGCGCTACAATATTGGGAAATCCGGCTTGATGACTGGAAATTATATCGATATTTCCTTCGGTTAAGATGATTTCGTTTTTTTGCCGGAGAGATTCTTTGGCTTGAAAAAGACCAAAGAGTAGTCTCCCTTTGTTATAAATCGGCGTTTCTGGAGTGTTTAGATATTTGGGTGCGTCTTTAATTTTGGAATTTAAAATTCGGCCGGAAAATCCCACCATATTACCCTGCAGATCAAAAATCGGGAACATTAATCTCTGCCGAAAACGATCATAATAACCACGACCACTGGTTTTCTGGACGATTAAACCGCATTTTTCAATTTGTGGTAATGTATAACCTTTTTTCTGCAAAAAGCGGCCCAAAAGGTCCCAAGAATCAGCTGCATAACCAAGGTTAAATTCTTTTACTGAAGTTTCTTTGATATTCCGCTCTTTCAAATAATCTCGTGCTTTCTGTCCAATTTTATCCTTCGCAAGAAGGTAGTGGAAAAATTCGGCAGCGAGGAAGTTAATTTTATAGTAAAGATCTTTATCAGAAGTGGCTTGCTTTTTATATTCTTGTTTAAGCTTCACGCCCGCTTTTTCAGCTAAGAATTTTAGAGCTTCTCCAAATTCTAAATGCTCATATTTCATGATAAAACCAAAGATGTCGCCGCCTTCACCACAGCCAAAACATTTGAATATCTGACGTTCCGGAGAAACCATAAAAGAGGGTGTTTCTTCAGAATGGAAAGGACAACGCGCTTTGAAATTTCGGCCCGCTTTTTTGAGGGTAATTCGTTCCCCTATTATTGTGACAATATCCAGTTTGCTTTTTATTTCTTCAAGCTGATCCATGGTTAATTCGGTAAACTACTAATTTACCTGTAGTATATCATTTTGGAAAATAATCCGTGAAAAAATATACAGATTATAATTTATAGGATTTTTTGATGATCTCAACACTATTTATCGTATTGTAATACCTTATATCTTCAACTTTTTCGAGATCAATCCACTCTGCGAGAGAAAGAACCCCAATTTCGTTTTCGACAAAGTTTTTGGTGGTTAATTTTCCACCCGTAACTTCGGCAGTATAATAAAAAAGAATAGAATGCACGAATTTCTCAGAATCCGGAAGTTTGAAAAAAGAGGTGTGACAAGAGATAAATTTACCGACTTTAACATTGTATCCTGTCTCTTCAAAAACCTCGCGAATTAAGGCTGCTTCGATTGTTTCTCCAAGCTCAATAGCGCCGCCGGGAAAGTCATAACCATCCCACTGCTTTGAGAGTAAAACTTGCCCGTTTTTGATAATTACGGCATAAACTGAAGGCCGGAATGTTAACTTATTTACCTCAATTTCATATTTCTTCCCTTGTAGATCAACACAGATCACTTTATTATTCATGAATTTATCCTCCCGATAAATAAACAACCACCTTATTATCTATTCTTAATATCAAAGTTAACGAAACAGATCGAAACTTTTTAACAACTTTTTATTCCCTTCGATTTGATATTTCAAAAGCTCTGAATAAACTCCTTCTTTCTTGGCGAGGATAGAAGGATCTCCAGAGTCAACCAATCTTCCCTCATCAATCACTAATATGCGATTCACATTCTGAATCGTAGAGAAACGATGTGCAATAATAATTACCAGTTTATCTTTCATGAGATAATTCAAAGCATCCTGAATCTCCTTTTCGCTTTTACTGTCCAGACTGCTGGTGGCTTCGTCAAGAATCAAAATCGGCGCGTCATGCAGAATTGCTCGAGCAATCTGAATTCGTTGCTTCTGTCCTCCGGAAAGTCTGACGCCACGCTCCCCAACTTCGGACTCTAATCCGTGTGGAAGAGCCATGACAAATTCATAAGCATTAGCTTTTTTTAAAGCCTCAATTATTTCCGGCTCCGTTGAATGCCTACCATAAGAAACGTTTTCCCTAATCGAAAGCGAAAAAAGCTCACTTTCCTGCATTACAAAAGCGATATTCCGACGAATCTGAGCATGAGAATATTTCGCATATGATTTTTTACCCAGCAAAATCTCTCCGGAATTTGGTCGATATAGTTTCATCATCAGACTCACGATCGTTGATTTCCCGGCTCCAGAATGACCCACTAAAGCTACCTTCTCTTTATTTTTTATTTCGAAGCTGACATCCTCAAGCACTTTTTGTTTATTATCCGAATAAGCAAAACTCACGTTTTTAAAAACAATCGCCGGGGTTTTGACAATATCTTTGCTTGTCACTTTTACTTCATAATTTTCCTCTGATTTCTGGTCTAGAATTTCAAAGAATTCCTTCGATCCGCTTTCCGCCTGTTGAATGGAAGTCATAATAAAGCTCATCGCAAAAAGCGGTCGATGCACCATTCCAATAAGCTGAATAATAAGAACCATCTCTCCAATTGAAAGAGTCCCTTTAAAAGCGCTGTAAAAAATAATGACAGATACAAGGGTCAAAATAATCTGTAGGGATAAATTACGCAAGAAATCAATAGCGTGAAAGGTGTTGCTTTGTTTCGCATAAAGACCGTCATATTTATGTAACCGAGAAGAAACATACTCATACTCATGAGTTTCCGAAAGGAAACTTTTTACAACCTTCATATTGGCAACGACTTCTTGAGCCCGACCGCGAATTTGATCTTCCAGTTTGTTTTTTTCAGTCTCATATTTTCCCCATTTTTTAGTCGAAAGGCTGGTTAGATAAAGATAAATAGGAAAAAGTAATGCCATAAAAATGGCCGTATATATATTGTAATAAGCGAGAATCCCAATGGTAATAATCGTTTGAATAATGGCTGGCAGGATAAAGTTGGATGAAGTATTTAAAAACTGACGAATCGTGAAAATTCCGCGTCCGAGTTTGCTCAAAACCTGACCGGAAAGTTCATTATCAAAATAGGTTAAAGGTAAACGTAAAATTTTGTCGTAAAATTTATTGGTAAGATACAGATACATCTTCCCAGAAACATGATCTCCCATCCGATCGCTGACAGAAGTAAGCAGAGTGGCTAAAAAACTGATCCCAAAAGTCAAAGCAATTAGAATGACTAGTTTATTCATGTTTCCGCTCTGACTCTGAACCTGCAGCATAATTTCATCAACAATAAATTTTGATAATACCGGAGCTACCTGTTGCAAAGTTGAAGAAACTAATATTAGAAAAACTAATATTAAAAACACCTTGTGTAACGGTTTGGCAATTTTAATGATTCTTGTAATATTTTTCATATAATATGCTATTAACAAATACCTATACAGTATAAGTATCTTAACAAAAAAATGTAAGAAATAAAAGGATTATGACATCATCAAGATATGTCTAAATAAAATAGATGATATTCCAATTCCAGGAAATTTCTTCTCAAAGGTTATTTTTTAGGGCTATCTAGTTTATCTAGTTTAAGTTTTTTCACCCCAAAATATACAACTAAAGCCACCACGATAAAATCAATAATCACGTTAATAAAACTTCCATACATTATTTTTGATTTACCCAAGGCAATATAAGCGCTAGAAAGATCCCCTGCCGCCCCTAAGGCTAAACCCAAAATAGGATTAATAATATCATTAACAAATGAGGAGACGACCTTTGAAACTGCTCCTCCAAGGATAAACGCAATGGCGAAACCAAAAACTCCTTGTTCACGGATAAAAGTTAAAAAGTTTTTCAATTTTTTCACCCCCTTCAAATTATTTTTGCAATCTATTTTGAATCGTTTTACTATCTAACTCTCGAATTGTATCTGATGCCACCCACTTAGCAGCTTTGGAATCGATCTTTTGAATCTCTTTGGCCAGGTTGATCGCTTCTTTATTTAGATTAATATTTCTTTTCCCGATATTTCGCAACGCCCAATTTACCGCTTTTTTCACAAAATTCCGCTCATCAGTCGCTCCAGATTTTATGATTGGAAAGAGTTTGATAAAAAATTCGTCAGAAGCATTTTTATCATGCCAAGCAAGACAAGCAATTAACGCATAAGACATTCTTTTGGTAAATTCGATATCTGACTTGCTCCACTCTACTATTTTCTTTGATACAAAGGGTAGCTTCTCAAAAAGATTCATCGCTGTCTGATCACAGAGATCCCAAAAGGCAATGTCTTTCACCCAAGCATCTGCCTGTTTTTCTGTAACTTCAAGAGGAACTCCAATCATTGAAGCAACAATCATTGCTTCGGGAATTCCGGTTTTCCAAAGCTCTAAAGAAAGTTTCTGGTCTTTTCCAATTTCTTTGGCTAATCTGCGCATGTCGGGCACGGCAACTCCTAATCTTTTGTCTCCACCGATGGCAAATTTTGCCATTCCAATCAAGTTTTCGGGCTTCGCTTTGGATTTTAACTTTTTTAGAATTTCATCTAAATTATATTGTTTATTCACCTTACCTCCTTTAGTTCAGTTAAATTATACGTTAACTAAAATTAAAAACATATATTCATAGATAAATGTATAATATAGTCATGAATAACCGGATCTTCTTGGGAACTTCATTTTCTCCTGAACAAGCTGAAAGTATTGGATGTAATAAACCCATTCAGCTACTTAAAATTATTCTCAAAGATCTTGGAATAAAAGAAATCCGGCTTGGGCTAAGATGGAATCAGATTGATCATGGAGATAAAAAGATATCGATTGTTTACTACAAACCCTATCTTAATTATTTAATCCAAAATGACTGCCCAATTTGTTTAAATATCGGACCGATAAAAACATTCCGTTGGCCGGAAGAACATCTTCCAGAATATCTACAAAAATATGCATCTAAAAAAATAGATGTAAAATCTGAATTGTCTCAAAGAGCTTACGACTATCTGCATCAACTTTTAGATCAATTAAGTAAAGAGTATCCTTATAAACTTCAAAATATTACCTTCCAACTTGATAACGAAGCTTTTAATAAATTCGGACAGTTTAAAATGGAAATTTCTGAAAATCATGTGCTCAAAACAATTGAAATACTACACAATCATTTTCCTCAAGCAAAATTAATGTTAAATAGCGCCGGAAGAATGGACCTAAATCAGATTGTCAAAATCTTTCAACAATTAATCAAAATACAATTATATAAACCACAATATCTTACGGCTGGATTCAATTATTATTTTAAAATTCCCCAGACTCTTCCCTTTTTTAAGATCCTTAATCCTCTTAAAATTTCTTATCCGTTTAACATGACTATTTCATCTTTTCAAAAGAACCAACAAAAGATTGGTTTTGAGCTGGAAGTTTCTGAAGGACAATTTGAACCCTGGGGAATACAAACTTCTCCTGGAAATTCGTTTCCCGATTTCGAATATATGATTCAAAAAAGTACTGAAATCTTTCCAATAAATTATCCGCATAAATTAATTCGCCTTTGGGGAACAGAGCTATTTGCATGGAAGTTTTTAAATAAAACAGATACTGAAGAACATCAAAAAATATTGGAAGAGATCAGAAAGATAAATCGTAATTAATACTTCATCATAAGCTCTATTAAATGTTGATACTGCCACTCTCGTTCTTTAACTACAGCATCATCGGAATTTGTGGCTCGACAAATTGCCTGTTGAGCATAAATTGCAGCACCAAGAGCAGTGTCTTCACATGAGCGGTTGCCACCGCTTGACCAGCAGATCGAGCTGATGATCTCGCTGGATTATCTTCTCCGACATCACGAGCCGCTGCGTGAGAATCAAGTGAGGCTTTACGAATCACCGCCATTTTAAATACCCCTATATCAATCCATGCTTAAAGGGTCTTAATAGCTTGTCGAGGACGATGATCTTTGAGAAATTTTTTCTCAAAGTAAGGCAAAACCCGATCTACACAATCTCTTACCCAAACGGCTAAAGTTTTATGATCAGTTTTAGAAACAAGTTCTACTATTCTCTCTCCTTTGTAGTATGTAAGTGAAAATTCGGATTTTTTCATATTCTGGCGGAGAGGGCGGGATTCGAACCCGCGAAGGTGTGACCCTTACGCGCTTTCCAAGCGCGCGCACTAGACCAACTATGCGACCTCTCCAGAAACTGTCATATTTTAACACATCTTCGATTTTGTTCCCAGATATTCTTTTTTGGGAAAACTTGCCCTTGGCGGGAATCGAACCCACATCACCGGCTTCGGAGGCCAGCACTCTATCCTTTAAGCTACAAGGGCTTATAATTTTATAATCTTAAAGCAATAAATTGTTTGAAGGCATAAATCCTCTGAAACCACTTCCACCAACACCTCCCGACGATATATTTCGAATCATCTTTGACCGATGAATGATTAATCTTATAACATCCTCAATTAATTTATCAGCGTATGCTTCCTCTTTCTGCTTCCTTTCTAGATTTTCTTCTCCCTTCATTACTGAGTCATGAATGGCGTCCCATAAACGGTCTTCATTTGTTTTTAATCCCTGTTCAATACTATCCCCCAAATCAATTCCGTATTCTGCAGCAGAAGCTCGAAGATCTTCTTCTAGCCTCTGAATCTCCTCATCTTCAATCTGATAATCATATTGAATCGAGCGTAGCTTTTCACTAAAATTCATAACCGAAAAAGCATCTTGCAACTTCTCGGAATCTCTTTGCAATTCAGTAAGTTGCATCTGATTTTCTTCTGAAGGACTTCCCTCATAACGATGCTGCATATCTGCAACTTTGATTTCTAAATTACTTTTATGAGTATTTTTGATTGTATCTAATTTTGTATTAACTTCAATCCAATAACGCCGTAAGTTGTCAAAATCTTCAGGTAAATCAACGTTATTAACAAGATCTTGTTCTTTTAACAAACTAAAAGCCTCCAATATCCCTTTCATCCCTAACCCAGATAAGGCTTTTCCCGAATAAGGAAGAATTGATTCAAATTTTTTCATCTCTAGCTCCCTCTGCCCGTCCGGAAGCTGTTGAATTCTATCCCACGCAGTAACGACACTCGTCAATCTAGAAACCTCCTTTTGGTTTTCTAGCTGAGCATCCGCAATCTGATTTATTAATCTTGCTAAAACAGCTGCATGGAAATTAGGATCATAATTTTCATGTCCTACAATTAATCTTTCCTGATCTCCTACACTAAAGTGTTTTTCAGCAAGTAGTCGATCTAGAACTTCTTGGGCAACGGTTGTATCTGAAATTCCAAAATCAATTCTTAGAAGCTGGGGTTCATAATCAACGCCACTATTTTCCATCATAATCCTGCCACAAGAGCTCCTCAAATCTGCAATTGCCTGTTCAAAAACTTCCTTTGCACTCATTTTTGTCCCATCATAGGCTGTGATCTCTCCTTCTTCAAACATAATGACAAATTCATCTCCTCCGTAACGATAAGCTTTTGCTTTCAATCCGAACTCGTTATTCAACATTTCGGCAACATACTCAAAAATAACAGCAGCTTCGCTGATAGCTTTATCTCCCAATGCTCTTCCCCCAACTCGGTTGAAATATTTCAAAAATCCCAGATCAACAAAGGCTAGGTTTAAATTCTGTCCTTTTTCCAAAGATTCACGAATCCAAGCTCGATCATCTTTTAAATACTCTTCTCTAGTGGGAAGCCCCGTCAAATCATCAAAACGATAATCAAAAAGCTCCATTTTACAACGAATAACTTCCGAAAGTGACGCCAGAACTCTCAACTCTACATCACTAATGCTACCGCTTTTTACCTTCTCTAACACTGCCAAAATTTGATCATGGTATTCTGGATTATCAAATAATTTACATTCATTTCTAAAACCTTGTTCTAATAAAGTCGCATGATCCCGAACTTGATAAACACCGTTTCTAAAGATTGTGACTGGTTTTTCAAAATGAACTTCCGCAGATTTATGAGGGTAATCAAAGTCGAGAAGATTTTCAATTGTTTCTATTGCCTGAGGATCGGTAATGGATCTACTTTCAAGTATTTCACTAAGAACGGCTTGAGCAATTCCGACTTTTTCCTTTAAAGAACTCAAATACTCTTTCCTTTGGGTTTGAGTATCAGACTCTGTTAAAGATGATCCTTCTGTCCAACCTTTAAAAATCGGAACTCTCTCTGATTGATAAATATTTCTTAAATAATCTGCAAAAGGTCCGTTGGTAGTCCTGCTATATTCTTCGTTCCCAAACTTCAGAGCTCCTTGATACACAATCATAGCCGTAACAATCTGATCTTCCACACACTCTAATTCCACTGAGTCAAAAAATCTTTTAGCAACAGCTTTAAAGGCATGTTCTTTTAGAATTTCTGGATCAAAAGTTCCGTCTGCGATTAATGAATTGAACGAATCGAAATCTTTAAAAGGCGAATCTTCTAACCCTCCGAATTCGTTTTTGACATAATTTTCATAATATTGACGTGCGGCTTCTGTTTCTTTGATAAGAGACATTCTTGCAGCCATTTTAGTCGCAATATTATTAAGTTTGTCTACTTCTTTTACAAAATCAACCGTTCCCAGCATTAATCTCTTTACCACAATTTCTGACTCCTGTTCACTAATAGTAGAAATTCCCTGAACTAATTCTCCAATCTCTCCTTGCAATTCAGGATCATTTTTCATTTGGGAAAGCTTCTCCTGAAGTTCATTAAACATCCTTATTCCATCTTGAAGGGTCACTTCCGCCCTACTTAGCGATGTAGCTGAAGACATATTTCCCGGAAGTCCTTCGCCGGCAATTTTTAGTCCGTCAATATCTGTGAGCACATCTTCAATGTCACCGATAAATAGCTCTTTATGTGTCGTATCAACTGCAATCATAAAATCAGCCCCTCTAATATGGTATACCCCAAAAGGCAGATTTTCTGGATCACGAGGAACGTCTTCAGCTAGAATAGATTCGACGAAAGAATTTAAGGAAGTTACGGTTTGCGTCATCACCGCATCACCAATTGTATGACCACCTTCCTTATTAACAATCTGTAAATCATCAATGGTGACAGCGATAAAATGAAGATTCCGATCTTGAGAATGAATTGTTAGTTTTCCCTCAGCATCCATTAGGGGTAAACTACTTTCATTTGACAAATTGGTTCTTCTTACATCAAGAGTTTTCTTTAAATAACGGTATAAAACACCTTTTTTTAAAGCTCCGGTGTCATCATTTTTATCCCTTCTTAACTCATAAAGAACTCCTCCCACATCAGAATCTCCTAGATATGCTTCTAAAAATTCTGCAGTTTGAGTAGGATCGTAATGGCTAATTTCCGAAGAAGTCCTTCTTTGCATAAGCTAATATTAACACAAAAAAACTAGGATAGTAATTTCTAACGAGAGTGTAGGATTTCCTTATTGTACTGAGGATAAACGAACAAAATCCTTCGAATGATTCTCATCCACAACATATCAATTAGAAAAATGACAACAAGAATGCTGTCATTCTTTCTACGGAGGGGGTGGGAACCATTACAAAATTTCCTCAAAGAAAATTTTCCGAACCCTTAACCAATTTCTTATCAGTCACCATCTACAGAGATTTGTTCTGTAAAAATTCAGAACAAATCTCTGGCGGAGGGGGTGGGATTCGAACCCACGATAGCCCAAAGGACCATATCGCTTTTCGAGAGCGACGCCTTCAACCAACTCAGCCACCCCTCCAGAAATATTAAGAGTTACAATTTGTTATTCTAACACGTTTAACAGGAAATTTGGATATTAAGGATATGGTGCGCCCGGCAGGATTTGAACCTGCAACCCCCAGCTCCGCAAGCTAGTGCTCTATCCAGTTGAGCTACGAGCGCATAAAAAAACCTCAGTTTCGGATTGATATGTTCGGCAAGCTATTATACCTGAATTAATTTACTTTGCAAAAAATGAGTTAAAAGAATAATCAGAAACATTACTTCTTATGTGGTTTTAAGGCGTTAACCTTCTTGGAAAAGTCTTTCAAATTAGGTTCAACTGTCAAAGTCTGCTCCGGTTTTTTTACGAATTTCTTAGTCAATTTATGGGGTATTTTTTCGGAAAACTTATTCACAAATCCATCTAAAACTGCCAGATAATCCGTCCTTTTATTTTCAATATAAGGTAGTCTTTCTAAAAGAAAATCAGTAATATCCTGCTCTTTACCGTTTTCTAAATATATTGATAACTCATTGGGAAATGAAAGATTAGTTTTTAAAAATAAAACATTTTCCTCTGGATCAATAAAAAAAGAGTTTAAATCATCCCAAAGATAGATTTTGCTTCCAAACTGAACACCATTGGTATGAATAGAATAATTAGCCAGTGGTGGTTTGACTGCAGAAATTATAAAAAATAAAAAAGCGAGGGAAACAACAAGTAGTCCAAAAAGTAACTCATTAACTAATACAAGCAGTAGAAAAACAATAGCCGTAATTACAAATAGTCCAAAAAACCATAATTTACTCTTTGGCTGAAATCTTCTTGTGGGAGCAGTCCAGGATATTAAGATTTGGGGAATTTCAAATCGAGTATGGGCAGGCATAAAAGGCTCCTTTGTTTTACGTAGCTAACAATATATCTTTCTTTTTTCATTCTATCACAACTAACATCTGAATATGCAAATCTGGCGGAGAGGCGTCCTTAATTAAAACTTCGGTATGCTAAAGCAGGGATTTACTTCGTTAACAAAAATTATTTTGTAACACTCAGTATCTTGATTTTGTATCTGTTCATTAAATTCACAGACAAAATCTAAGTCGAACCGTCGGTTCTTATCGATTCCTTAGCCAGAGACAAAAACATCCAAAGGATGTTCTTGTCTCTGGCGGAGAGGCAGGGATTCGAACCCTGGATACCAGTTTTAACCAGTATAACGGTTTAGCAAACCGCCGCTTTCGGCCACTCAGCCACCTCTCCAGAACAACGTCGAGTATATCAGAACAAGGCTAAACCGGCAATTAGTAGACTATTTTCCATGCGCCAGCGTAAATCCCCAGACTTTTTGCACTCCGGCCTTTTTCAAAATCTTGGCACATTCATTCAAAGTTGCTCCAGAGGTAAATATATCGTCAACGAGTAACGCTTTCATATTCTTAAATTTAACTTTTGAATTAACGGTAAAAGCATCTTTGATGTTTTCTTCCCGTGCTTTTTTATTCAACTTTACCTGACTCGAAGTATCTTTGACTCTTTTTAAAATATCCGTTCTTAATTGAATATTTAGCTTACCGGATAAAACTTTTCCAATTATCTCTGCTTGGTTAAAACCTCGAGACTTTAGCCGTTTCTCATGTAGTGGCACCGGAATAATCATAAAGTCTTTGAACTGCTCAAGATCCAATTTACTAATTCCCCTGGCAACAAGTTCGTCGACATAGGAAAATAGATTCCGATACTTAATCTTTTTAATCGCTTCTTTGATTTTATCGTCGTAATAAAAACAGAAAGTTAATCCATCCAAGTTGTAACGTTTTTGGCAGAAATCATGCGTTTTCCCGATTAAGGAAGGATTGTAACAAATCGGACAAATTTGGGTTTTGGGAAAAGGAAGTTGGGAGACGCAATTTTGGCAGACTACAGAACCAACTTGACCACAATACAAACATTTTTGGGGGAAGAGAAAATCGAGGATTGAATCAAGTATTTTCATACGCTTTTCTTGTCATCCTGAGTCCGCCAGATGGCGGATCGAAGGATCTAGACACAAAGTGTCGCCAAAAACACTTTGTTAGATTCTTCACTACGTTCAGAATGACAGTTTACTTCTTTTCTATTAATGTTAACTTTTTCTCCCTGGACATCTGTTTAATTTCAAATTCCCGCTTACACGCTTCTTCCTTCGTCTTATATTTTTCCTGGTAAACAATCTTTATGGGCAAGTGACTGCGCACGTATTTCGACCCTTTTCCCTCTCGATGTACGGTTAGACGTTTTTCAATGTCATTGGTAATTCCAGTATAGAGAGAATCATCGCCGCATTTAAGAATATATAAATAATACATGGATAAAAATTTGTCTAACGGGATTTAAAGACGATTACCTTTAATCAAAAACGCTTTAACCTTTTTAGACAAATCCGGAAGATTAGTATCAGACTTTATAATATAACCAACAGCTCCATAGCCGATTGCTTGTTTGATAATTGGTTCATTTGATAGTTGGGAAAGCATCACGATCGGACCGTTACGAGATTTATCAGTATCGGTCAGTGCCTGAAGGACTTGGAGTCCATCGGTCATTGGCATCATGATGTCGAGAAGGATAAGATCAAATTCACCGTTTTTGATCTCCGTAATACCCTGGTCTCCATTTTTGGCAATAGTAATGGAATAACCTTCTTCGCAAAGATACTCCTCATACATCTCAGATAAATATTCTTCATCTTCTACTAAGAGAATCTTTTTCTTTTCGTCTGGCATCTGACCTCCTTATTTTAGAGATTAAGATAATTATAGCAAATAGTTATAGCTTGAAGTAAATAGAATATAAAGATAATACATAAAAACTAGTTATTAGATATACTAACTTCTATATGTTCAGAAATATCTAAATTATCAATAAGAGATTTTTCGTTAAAAGATATGTTAGATTTAATATACTTTTTCTCATGTATTTCCCTACTTAATTGATCTAGAATGTCGTCCCAATTATAAAGTTTAATATTATTATGCTTATAAAAATATTCACTTCTTATAGCTTTGTATATATTATAGTTTCCCTTCACATCTTGCATGTTGTGCTTATTAGATACTAATTTATCTCTCCTCCCAATTATTATTCCCCCAAATTTCACGTTGTAACGACTTGTTTTTAATCTGTCCCTAAATGTTTCATCATTAATAATATTGCTATAATAATTAATAAGTTGATTTTCAGCTTCATACAAATGATTAGTAGGACGTATCCTGTGTTTCGTTTCCGTCTGAAAAATAGGTAACTGAGGAGATTTTATTTCCCAAAGATAGGCAATTTTTTCAGGTTGTTCATGATCGTCTTTTCCGTCTACCTTTATCAATAAATCAGAATTTCCACAATAAGATGGAGTTTCTGTTTCAAAGGAAATATTATCAAAGATTTTTAAATCTACAAGAATATCTGGAACATTCTTAAGACAATCTCTACACTTTAATTCATTAAAAGTGCTTTCATTCATTAATTTCTTTAATTCTTTAAAAATAATTTTTCGATCATTCATTAAAATTACTCCAATGTTCGATCGAATAAACAACCAAATCATCAAAATAATTGTAAACATTTTTTTGATTAATCTCATCTCCAAAAGACAGTACATAAGCGAGATCAACTGTGTACTCATAATATCCATACTTTTTAGTATCTAAAATTTGTTTATGATTATTAAGTATTGCTGTTGAATCTTTTCCTAAGGAAAGAGAAAACATATTCTTAATAGTGCAACTGGTTATCAAAGTATTTTTATTTTCCAACCTAAAAGCAGTTTTTGAAACATTATCTTTAACTATTAAACCTGGAAAAGACGATAGCTCTTTCCTGATTTTATCCTTTTTTCTTCTTTTTTCTTCTTCAGAATTTAGAAAAACTATTAGGATATATTTATTATTTTGTATTATTTTTACAGAAATTTTATTTTGTGAAAGAATATTGGGAAAAGATTGTTTAACTTCAGACGGCACTTTAAGTAATCGCTTCTTTATGATCTCTTTTATACGATTTTTATCTATTAATCTTGTCATAATAATAAAGAAAAATTATAAGCGTAGTTTTTTGGTGGAGATGGGGGGATTTGCACCCCCGTCCAAAAGATTTTCCCTAAAAAGTTCTACAGACATAGTCAGATGTTTTTACCTCCTATTCGCTTGCGCGGAGTTACTACTGGTAGATCATCTGACTTATCTATGATTCCAGTAGTAGTGTTGGGGTTTTAAAGTTCTTCATAATGCTTCCAACGGCAGCAAAACAAAGATTCTAGCTGTTTTATACTTCCAAGAATCCACTAGAAGAGATTGCCTTGGAAATAGCTTATTTAGGCAAATGCAAAAGCATAAGAAGGAGCAGCAAAGCCGTCCTCGTTTCCTAAATCTGCATCGTTATAGTTTTTGGCATTTAAAGCCTTATCTAGAAATTACGTGTTTACTAGAAAACCACGGTCTGCCTTTTTAAAGAGCTTCTTCTGTCAAAGCTAAACATCCCCATAGACAAAAGTAACCGAATTATACCCGAAATCACCTAATTTGTCACCTCAAATAATACACTCACCATGTGAAAGAGTCTAGAAATTCACAATGAACGAAACGTATAAAAAATGCTCCTGTTTAAGTTCGCCAAAGGCGACGAGTTAGCTTTTTAGTGGAGTGAGTTAATGAATTTCTTGACGATGAAACCTGGTGTCGTTTTTTGACTCCATCTTTTGACGAAATAAAAGATGGAAACTATCTTACTCTCGATTTCTTTCTTTGAGCGCCACTGCAATGTCATGTTCAATGGCTTTTTTCTTCAATACTTCCCGTTTATCGTACTTCTTCCGACCTTGAGCTAGGCCAATTTCGAGCTTTATTAATCCCTTTTTTGCAAATATTTTTAGGGGGACAATCGTGAGTCCCGCCTGCAGTTTCTTCTGTAAATAATCAATCTCTCTTTTTTGTAGTAATAATTTCCTCGTTCGGGTCGTTTCTTCCTCAGCCATCGGCTTTTGATAGGAAGAGATATGAACATTCAGCAAGATCGCCTCACCATTACGAATTCGCACAAACCCTTCTTTGAGACTCACATTTCCCTTTTTGACGCTTTTGACTTCCCAACCCAAAAGAGCGATTCCCGCGGTAAAAGTTTCGAGAATCGCATAATCAAAAGAAGCACGTTTGTTGACTTTAAATATCTGTGACATATGGATATTTTAACATATATTGGATTTTTTATTCACCATGTGGAAGAGTCTAGAAATTCACAATGAACGGAACGTCAAAAAAATGCTCTTGTTTGAGTTCGCCAAAGGCGACGAGTTAGCTTTTTAGTGGAGTGAATTGCTGAATTTCTTGACGATGTAACCTGGTGATGCTTTTTGACTCCATCTTTTGGCATTGCAAAAGATGGAAAAAGTGTTTAAAGAGTGATACCTAAAATTTCTGTACCATTAATGACATAGAGATTCTTTTCGGTCGAATCAACATAAAAGGCTTTTAGATTGTTCCAAGAATCACTAAGGTATTGTTTCTGATACTTGCCGTTTTTATCAAAAACCACCACTCTCTTATTCGTTGCGTCTAAAATATAGATATTTTTAAAGTCTTCGTAGCTCTGAATCTGACTCGGATTATTAAGAGCGACATCAAGACCGGTTAGCTGAAACTCTTTTTTGGTTTGGGTCACATATTTCAGAACTTGGCCATCAGAAAGTAACACATAGATTGCACCATCAATGGAAATAGAGGTCGCTTTTTCAATATCCGCCTCCGAAGATTGCGGTAAATAAGCGTTACGATTACTGAAATTCGTAGTTCCGGCTACATATTTCCAGATCTGTTTGGCGCCTTTATCCAGTAGGTAAAGATTGCCGTAATATTCACCCATATCCACGACATTCTGCCAAGTTTCATCCTTAGCAATCACCTCTTCCCAGGTATTACCGCTCACATTATACTGACTAACACCGTTTCCGGAATAAGCATAAAGTTCACCTTCGCTCACCTGCAGTGATTTGATCGTGTTTTCGATCAGCGAATCTTTCACTTCTACCGCACCGGTATTTATATCCACCACAAAAAGATTATGATTATCAGAATCCAAAACAAATAAGTTTGTATCGATAATCGTAAGATCAGTGGCTTGAACACCTTCCTTTTTCAGGTTTAGATCGGTGACAATTTTGGGATTAGAAACGCGCACGATTTTGTAAATAACTTCTTTGAGCTCTTGGAGCTTGTTTTCCAGATTTTGAATTTTATCGGAATCAAATTTCTTGTCTTTTAGTTCATTCCTAATCCCGACGCTATCATTATAAATATCCTGCCGCTGTGTATCCGAAAAGCTGACTCTTTTTGATTCTTCGATTTTGGCGATCGTCTGATCATACAAAGCGTTGTTTTGGGACTTCTGCTCATTTTCTTTTCGCAAATTACTGGTTAGAAAAATACTCACAACCAGTAAAATAACTAAAAGAATAATAAATAATAAACCTTTTTTGAGAAATAATTTGGAAAAGGCATTCTCCTTGAGATATTGGTTGGGATCATCTTTCTTCTTTTCTCCACCTCTTCTTGATCTTGCCATTACAATCTGATCTTTAATCAGTAACCACTTTTTCTTCACTTTTAACACGAATTTCTTTATGAATTCAGGCATTTTTGAAGGTTTCTCTGGTTTATGAAAAGCTTCGCTGGCGTGCATTCTTTCCTTTTCTCTCATCGCTTCTGCTTCTGATAACTCCGAAAGATTCATCAGCGGATTATCGGCAACGATTTCCTCTTCTTCAGGATTTGTAGATTTGGATTTTTCCTCAGGAATAAAGACGGTTTCCAAACCTTCGTCCTGAATACTTTGGACGGTCGCAATATCGACTTTTTGTTTCCCTTCATTCATTGCTTTTTCCATCTTGGCATGCAGATCCTTCTCATGTTCAATCTCAATCGCTAAAGGCTTTTTCTTAAACAAAAAATGCATCTTTTGTTTGAAATTCACGGCCGTATTCGATAATCGATCAACCAGTTTGCTTTTTTCCTCCGTGGCCGGAATGGTTATCCTAATAATCTCTTCTTCCGAGGGAAAAATTCCCACGGACGACCGAATTACTAAAGCTTGTCCTAAGGTTAATTTTTTCTCTTTAAAAGATTCGTCGAGTTTTTTTATCGCTTCTTCAAAGTGGTGATTGGAAAGCCAGAGATTAACTTTTTTAAGATCAACATTTTTCCAGAAATCAGGAAGTCCTAAAATTAAGACATCATCTTTTTTGATTAAACCGCTGGCTATATGGATGGTGTTACTAAAAAGCTCTTCTTTAAGATTACTCTCCATATCCGAACCGATAAATTCGGATTCACCTTTACGAAGGAGTAAAGCTTTGGCCTTTCCGGTCTGAGCAATATATAAAACATTTCCCCAAAGTACAAAAACGACAACGTTAAATAAGGTGTCGCTATTATCTTCAGCAGAAAATTGATGGATGAGTCTGTGATGACCATACTTCACGGCTTGTTCAAGATTTTTTAGGACACTGTTTTCGGGATTTTGATAGTAAAAAGCGTTCACGTCATTCAAAAAATCTTTTAAAAATCCCCTTCCCTTTAGATTCCAACGACCTTTAAGGCAAGCTACGGCATAGATATTTCCCTTTTGTTGACGGACTTCCTGATCTTCCGGTTCAACATTCAGAAATTCTACCCATTCACCTTTACCTGCGTCTTTGACACTGCCTATTTTTTTGAAGGTAACTTGAAGCTTTTTCTGCATGATAGTAATTGATAATTAGGCTCTGATAGAAATCACTAAAAATAATAAACAAAGGGTATAAAGAAAATATATCCAAGCGACAATTTTAGTCCATGGAGATAGATTAGTATTTAAAAATTGGTTCATAATCTGCACCTGTCTCACAGTCAAAAAGGCGAAAAAGAGATAAAACAAAAGAAACACAATCGTTACAATTTTCATAATTCCGATAAAGGAAAAATCTCCTTGAGTAAAAAGGTGAGCGATATTGGTCCAAAATGTATCTAAAAAATCAATTTTCATCTATTCTCCCTAATATCTTCTAATAACTTTCCGATAATCTTGTGCACTTCAGCCGGATCCGGGACCGCTTCAAATTCAAGATCAGAAAACTCCGCCGCCGTCTGCACCCGGATTAAACCAAAATTAAAAAGGAGAGCAAGTGTTCCCACGGTCTGGTGAGTAATATCCTGCACTTTGGTCAATTCCGCCTCGGAAACATTCTTGTATAAAATGCTGTGAAAATCTACATCCAAAAGCCTCTTGGTAGTAATCATATTGACGCTATAATACCAGGAAATAAAATTGCTAAAGATATATCCGAAAATGAGTAAATACCAAACCGAATAAAGTAAGAAACTGACTGTGGGAGTAATTGAGTTTGTAATATCTTCCGGAAAAGCTAAACCTTTTAGAGAAGCTAGAATAAAGGGCACAAAAAAAAGGAAGATACTAATTATGACCCATCCCAAATTGGTAACCCAATGTCTTCGCAAAAGAAGCACCACCTTCTCTTCACTGTCTTGAGTAGCAAAATGGACTTTGGGAGGAAACCAGGCAAAAGAAGTTAGAGGATTAATTGTTGGTTTAAACTTTTCAAGTGTTTCAAGATTTGACATATTAAATCTTATTGTAACTCAAAAATAAAAAAGAAAAAAGGACAACTTCTTATCTCTAATTGCTTTGAATATCAAATCTAGAGCTCCAGATCGCATCGGTCCCCGGAGAACGAAGATTGAAAACAAAAAGAAATCTTCCGGGATCAAGATTGACGTAGGTATCGTCGTAATAAATACGCATGCTTTCAGTCTGTTTTGCTCCAACTACAACCTCAATCGATTTTATATTGGCAACAACGGTAAGATCAAGTTCGGTTAGTTTTGCTCTCACCTCTTCCGGAGTAAAACCTCCATTTGCTGAAGAGGGTAAATTATCATTATATTCCTCTGGTAAAAGTGCGGCATTTGCCATATCTGCCACCTCTTCTTTGGAAAGCCAGGGATCGTCACCCCAAGATTTGTGATACCAGGGAGAATCTCCATAGCCCGGACCATCAAATGGTTTTCCAGTACTATCAACGTCAATAAGGCTCAAAGCATACGGACGATATCCACCCCAAACCTCTTCAGAAGAAAGGGTTGATCCGCCGGCAGTCGAAGCATAATAAGCGGTAATCGGAACTCCGCTTGAGAGCAAGACCATTCCTTTTGTCTCAGTCACCGCTTGTGCCCATCTCTCATCTTTGACATGTCCGATAAAGACCTGACAGGCTTGAGTAGTACAAATTGATTTGGCGTTGGGATCATTTTTATATTCGGTATAATTTTGATAGTTGGCATAACTAATATAAGCAAGAGCATAACTTCGCGCGGCAATAGCTTGCGCTTTTAAGGCTTCCATTGACCAAGACGAAGGCATCTCCCCGATTCCTTTTAAATAGAGATCTTCAAAGGAAATCCATCCATAACCGTCAACTTTGATTTTTTCGGGAACCGGATAAGCGCTAGTTCCTGCGTCCAAACCCGTAATTGTCGTGTTGGCATAATAAGAATGCAAAATCGTTCTCACTGTCTGACCCGCCAAAGCTCTTCCATAAGCACCATACTGATTCATTCCTACCCGATGCGGAAAACCATAACTCCAAAAGCTATAAAAATCACCACTTGTTTTCGAGGGAGTTCCTTCCGAGATTACTCCACCATTTTGTTCTTTGGAACCAACACTGGTGGAAGCGGCTGCGGCCGCCGCTTTTGCCGCCAAAATCTGTTGTTCTTTGGCTGATAAATTGGCGATATCTTTTGTAATTCCGGTAAGCTGTGAAGCTAATTGATTTTGCGTATTTCGCGCTGAAGCAATTTGCGAATTCAAATATACTTCTTGTGCTTCCAAGTGAACTTTTTGATTTTCCAAGTCGATTTTATCTTCAGCCATTTGGGTCTTATCTCTCTCTAGAGCCGCCCGTTCCCGATTCAAAACGTCAATTTTATCCTTAAGATCAGTAATATTCTTTTTATCTTCGTTGATCACGTTCATGCGGTAAACATATTCTGTATTTACCTTGTTGAAATCATCGGAAAGAAATAAATAGCTTAAGGGTGGGTATTGAGAGTTTTTATAAAGATCGCGGATTCGCGCGGAGATTAAAGAAGTTTGATAATTCACTTCTTCCTCTCGAGTTTTGATATTGGTCTCATTTTCACTAATTTCCTGCTGTTTGGCGTTCAGTTTGGCGACGGCATTCGCGTACTCACTTCGCGCTAAATAAAGATCATTGGTCATCTGCGAAAGCTGAGAGGCTAACGTACCTTCATATTGCTTCGCTTGAAAAAGTTGACTCTCTGTTTGTTGTTTTTCCTGTTCCTTAGCTTCTTTTTCTTTGACCGTATCATCAAGCTCATCCGCAAAGGTATACGGAATAACCAGGTTTAAAAGCAAAGAGATCGCGACAAAAATGGTAAGCAGTTTTCTAGTTTTCATAAAAAATTAATCAAACACTTAATATCAGTTTACCAAAAATTCCACCAAGTTAAAAATCTTTAAATTTAAAGACAAAGATACAACCCTCTTCATTATAATTATCCAAACAGTAATCGTGAGTTACATAGCTTAATTCTAAAGCCTCATTTTGTTGTAATTCGGCAATTGAAAATGTATGTTCTCGCATCGGTTGCAATTTGGAATCCCAGACAAAATACTGCAGATGGTTTTCTTTCACAATCTGCTGCAAACTGGAATCCTCTTTCAATTTATCCAGATTACTAAGGACTGTATAGCGATTTTGAAACTGATCTTCGGAAATACTTTGCAATCCTTTATAGGGAAAGGTCAAAGGAATTTCGGTGAGAATCCCGATCCAATCGACAAAATCACTGGATCGATAATCAATTCCCCCAGAATAGAGATAATGAATAAAAATGTCATTTAGAATCATCGTTTCAGGAAGAATCTCTTGAGATTGAAAGTAATCATAAACCGCAAAGATCTCTCTCTCCGGTGTTCGAATAAACATCGTCGTGCGAAAAACTACCGCTTCTACAATTAGAGTTACAATCGAAAAAGTAAGAATCAGATAACTTGTCAGTGACTTCAAAAAAACACTCGGTGTTTTTTTAAACCACTCCCAGATAAAGTTCAAACCAAAAGCAGCCATCACACAGCTTGAGAAAATCATAAATTCGGTAATTCTCTGGATATCAAATAAAGGAAAGAAAAGGTTATATATTGACCCAAAAAGGTTAACAAAGACAACATCAATATAAATAAAAAGCACCAAAAGAAAACTAAAGATAACAAAAATAATTGGCTTTTTAGATGACTCCGATTGGCGATAATTTTTTTTAATCTGTGTTAACCCAGTCATAATAAAGACCGGAAAAACAATATTCACTAAAATAAAAAAATAATTTAACCAATAAGAAAAAAAATTATTTATCTTCTCTCCGAAACCCAAGCTGGTATTGATCTGTATCTGAACTAAAGTACTTAGAACAAAATCAACTCCTCGGAACTGAATCAATCTTTGAATTACAAAAATTAAAAGTACTTGAAGTAAAAGTAAGCTTATATTTTGCCATTTGATTAACTTTTTCCCCTGGGTAAGGAAATAAATTCCCACGAAAATCAGAGTCATAAAGAATTCAGGAGAATGAATAAAAAATAAACCCAAACCTAAAAATAAAGTTAAGACTGTTAACTTTAAACTTTTTGTATGAAGGGTTTTTATAAAAACAGCTAGATACTGCCACATAAAAGTAATCCCCCACAAAAAAGATAAACCTCCCCAAACACTTGGTCGAACTGGAAACAAAGAAAATAAGGGAGAAACAAAAGCGGTTAATAAAGAAATTCTACGATTTTTAAATACCGTGTTTGTAAGCAGATACAAAGAAATCGGCATCATAGAAACAATCAAAATGGTGGAAATATTGAGATTTTTTTCGATTGGATAATTGGTAACTTGATGAATTAAAGCTACAAAAGCATGCAATCCAAAAGGATAAAATCTCTCAAAACCGAAACCGGTTTCAGTGATCTTTTTTACCAAACTGTAGTGAAAAGTAGTGTCATCCGCCGGAAGCGGAAAAGGATTCCCATAATATGTATAGATCTGGACTAGCAGTAGTATTAACGTGGGAATAATTACAAAAATCCAGTCTTTGGAAAAATGAAATGAGCTGTTTTTAAGTGATTGCAACACAAAGCCTAATTGTCGATATTTAAAAAGGAGGTAAAAAACTAAAACAACGCAAAAGGAAATTAGAACTGTCTGCAATCTAAACGGGATTGCCATTTTTGAATAAACGAAAAACAAAATTGCGTAAAAGGAAAGCGAGAGAAAAGGCACTAATGAAATTAGCAACTTATCAAATTTTTGCTTGTCTACCAAAAACCCCAATAGCAATAGTCCTGGAAAAGTTAATAATAAAATAATAATTAAGATAGAAATAGTCATGGTATTTAAAAATCACTATTTATCTGAAATATGTAAACGCAGTTTTCAAAAACTTCTTCATTACATTGAGCTGAAGAAGAGTATATTTGACTAAAGATGTCCTTTTGCTTTAAAAAATTCATGTTTAGATATTCATGATGATGATTCTGCCTTACATTTTCAGACCAATAAACATATTGAAGATTCTCTTCCTGAATATATTGTTGCACCAGCTTATCCTGCTTTATTGATTGAATATTTTCAAGAACATAAAGTCTTTTTTGCATCTTTTCATTACTCGCAGTCTCAATATAGGGAAACGTAACTTTTGATTTTGTCAGAACATTTATCCAACTGGCTGAATCAACAGCTCTATATACTTTTTGTCCAGCACTATAACCCCAACAAATATCATTTAAAATAAGTCCCTCCTCCAAATTATTATCAATCCATTTTATCGATTCTACAACCTCTTTGGTTGGAGAATTTTTAATGACGTTAGTTTTCAACACAATTGAAAATAAAATAATCGGAACTAAAACAAAAACAATAGTTAGATATAACCACATTGATTTTTGGAGATGGCGATCTGAATTGCGATACCAGGTAATAAAACTTTGTAGCCCGAAGCTCGCAAAATAAGCAATCGGAAAGGTAAAAAATTCAAAAAAACGAAACTGATCTGCCCAAGGAAAGGTAAATTTATACAGGAAATGGAACAAATGCAAAGTGCTTATATCTAAATATATTAATAATAGTAAAACTAAAAAAGTAAAAGTTATTTTATCGGAAGACTCCAAATTTTTTCTATGTAACCTCGTTAAGATTCCCCAAATGCAAAAAACTAGCAGTGTTAGATTCACTGAGGAAACGAGGTAACCTGGACCCATAAGGATAAAATCCTGTAACCATTTGAAAAAAGAGGTCGGAAGATAGGACAATCCCCAAAACCCAACCGTAACTGGAAAAATAGTATGAATCAGATAGTAAATCAAAGTAAAAACGCTCAGGTTTAAAATTATCCATAAGTATAGATTAATGTCTTTGATAGATTTTTTCCAATTAACGATAAAGTAAATAGTTAAGAATAAAGCGGAAGTAACAAGTTCTGGACTGTGAATTAAAAATAATCCTACCGCCAAGATAACACTAATCAGAATTTTAATGATTTTTTTACTCTCCAGGGAAGAAATTGTAAATCCGAGATAAAACCATAAAAACGTAAGTCCCCACAGAAAAGGATAGCCTCCCCATCTATAAGGACTAAGTCCAAAAACACAAGCAAGGGGTGTTATTATTGCAATCAGTAAGGAAACTTTCTCGTTTTTGGTCAAAACTTTAGCTAAATAATAAAAAGAAAACGGTAAAAGAGAAACTACAAATACTGTTGTTCCAAACAAAAGATACTCTATGGGAATATTCGTAATCTGATATAAAAACGCCACAATAATATGCATCAGAAAAGGGTAAAAACCCTGCATATCAATTCTTCCTAAAGCAACGATCTCCTTTATATATTCATAATGGATAATCGTGTCATCTCCGGTTAAAGGAAAAGAGGTTACCGAAAAAGAATATAGCTGTATCGATGCTAAAAATAAAGCAATTACGGTTAAAATCAGAATATTTTTTCTTTGGTTTAAAAAAGTTATTAGATTCATAAATCATTCTTCGTAAACACAATCTCGATACTTTCTTTATTAAAAAATATTAAGGGAATAAATAAGGGTGAGGTTAGAATAAAAGCTAATTCTCGAGCTCCAATCAGCTTTACCTTTTGATAAATATATCTTTGCATCAAATAAAGAAGATATAAATAGTCAGAAATTGGAAAGTGTTTATTGGCTGTTACTTTGAAACCCGATTTTTCAAGTAATAAAATCAGACCTCGATGGGAAAAATGGTTAAGGTGTCTCGGAATATCAGCGTTCGATGGCCATTCTGCTTTAAAAGTTCGAGACCAAAAACCATCAAATCTCGGTAATTCTAGATACAATATCCCATCATCTTTCAAGATTCTCTTCAGCTCTTTTAATATTTGTTCAGGAATTTCTAAATGTTCTAATACATGATTCAAAGTAATCACATCAAAAAACTGATCCGCATATTTCAACTTTTCACTCTTATAGCAATCAACTTTTAAATCTCTTTTTTTACTTAATTTATAAGCAGAAAGACTTGCATCAATACCATAACGATCCCATCGCTTTACTGAAAATGTTTCCAAAAAACTGCCGTCTCCACACCCAAAATCAAGAATTTTCCCCTGTTTTTTATACTTTGATATTTTCTTTTGTCTGGGAGTATATATAAAAAGTTTTTTGATTCTAAATAAAGTTTTTTGAATAACACCCTCCCCTTGATAGTATTGCTCTGGATAGAATTCATTATCTGGAGACTGACGGGGAAAAGTAAATCCAGAGCGACATATCGGACAGATTTGAATGCGATAAATTCCTATCGAAGCGTACTCGCTTAAGGAATTATTACAGCATAAACATTGTCGACCTTTTTTACCATTATGTTTAACCAATAGTAGTTCCTTTATAAGTGAAAAAGTTAAATAATTTAATAATAATTTTATTAGGAAGTAACAATAGTAGCATTTCTAAAAGATATCGCCAAACACCTCTAAAGCTGATAAATGGTTTTTTAAAAATCCACTTTTTCTTAATTTTTAAGGTTAAAATTAGCATTCTCTTTACTCTATTTAACTTGTAACTTTGTTCTGATATCCGGTATTGAATTAGAAAGTCAGGTAAATTTACAAGTTGATACTTATGAAAAGCAAATTGAAACCAAAGGTCGTATTCTTCCGCTCCGGGAAAGTTGGAATCATATTTTCCGCCCAAAGTTTTCATATCTGATACTCTAATCATCGTCGCTGGATGACAAAGTGGAGATCTAACTGGTAATTCAGATATGATTTCTTTTGAACTGACTTTGTAATTTCTGACTGTAAGTAATTCTCCTGTTTCGTTAATAATCTGAACCTGTCCCCCAACAGCCGCATAATCTGGGTTAGATTCTAAAAAAGCCACCTGTTTTTCAATTCGTTGTTTTATACAAATATCATCCTGATCTATAACCATATAATATTTACCCCGAAGATGAGACAAGCCTACATTGCGGTTTTTGGCAATTCCGAGGTTAACGGGGTTTTGATAAGACTTAATTCTTTTATCTCCACCTGCATATTTTTGAATAATTTGGAGACTGGAATCAGTAGAGCAATCATCGATAACAATAAATTCAAAGTTAGAATAGGATTGAGACAAAATACTCTCAATCGTAAATTGAAGATATTTTTCGCCGTTATATACCGGCATGACAATTGAAACTAAAGGTTTATTGAAATCATTTTTCATGCAAAGCCTTCTTCCTAACGACCGTTTCTATTCTTTTTTCAATCTTCTCCAATTTCAAAATTATTCGGAAAACCAAATAGAATAAAACTACGATTGATAAATAAACAACCGAATCAATTCCTCGTTGAATGTTTATCAAGTTAGCAATCAATACCGTTACGTCTGCGAACCAAACTACCAAAACAACGGCACTCCAAATACATGACCAAAATATGAATGACAGAATTGAAAGCTGATGTTTTTTATAATTCACCCAAATTTCGAGTAGCACGGCGGCTACAAAAATGGAAACAACAATTTGTAGAAACATTTTATAACTCCTTAATTAAAAGTTTATATATAGTTTCAAAGCCTTTGATAAGTCCTTGTCCTTTAGACATTGAATATTTCGTATATACAGGAACGATTATGACTTCTTGATATTTCAGCTTGTTTTTCTTCATCTCTTTCAAAATCTCCAAACTGATTTCCATATCGCGGGAAAGTAGCTTCATTTTTGATAAAGCCTCTTTTTTGTAACCGCGTAATCCGCATTGAGAATCACGAGTCGTGACTCCAGACAAAAAAGTATTTAAGATGTTTGCGACAGTCACAAATTTTTTCCGTAAAAAAGGAGTCTTATGTTTATTTGTATCTACTCGAATTCCAAGTACGACTTCACATTTTTCTTGATGAAGCCTTTGATTAACTTTTATAATATCACTAGTGAGATGCTGACTATCAGCATCACAAGTAATCACATGTTTATAGTTGTGATCTAAAGCATATTGAAATCCAGTCCTCAAGGCCGCTCCATATCCAAGATTAACTAGGTGTCTCACATATTGAATTTTATAATTTTTGAGAACATTATTTGTCCGATCAGTACTACCATCATCAACGACAAGAATACTTCTAAAACCACCATTTTGGAGATCTTTCACGACATCGCCAATAGTTTTCTCCTCATTAAAAGCGGGAATAATAATTAAAGTATCTTGATTCATTGTTTGCATTTTACATGAAAAAGTATCTTTTTGGAAAATTTAAAGCTTTAGATATGAAATCACTATTATATTTGATCGTTTCGGCTCCATCCCAAAATTCTTGACAAAATTATAACAATACTTTAACCTATCTATAGAGTTTATCTTTAATTCAGCTATAAAATAACTAATTCAGAGGGGGGTGAGAATGAACTCTATGAAAAACTTAAGTAAAAAGGCTGGTCTCATTCTTGCTCAGGTAGTTACTGTTTTTTCAATTGCAGCCACTCAAATTTATGCCGCTACTATCTCTCAACCTATTTCTTCAGCAACACTTACCGTCGGTGGTGTTGTTAACTTAATTGTAAAAATAGTTTTTGGAGTCGGTATTTTAATTTGTGTCATCTTCCTCGTTTTCTATGGTATTAAATATATTACCGCCGGTGATGATGTAAAAGCCATTGAAGGGGCTAGAAAAGGAATCACAGGAGCAATTATTGGTTTAATTGTTATCCTATTAACCTTTGCAATTATTAAGTTAGTTGCAACTTTCTTGGGTGTTAATGGAGGAGATATCTTTAGTATTCTTCCTGACAGCTATAGCTTCTAACAAATTTTGTACTTGTCGAAAAACCCCGGTCAAACCCGGGGTTTTTCTTTTTAGACCACATTTTATACCTATACAACTCCAATTTGCAATTCAATTTGTTGTTATATGGGTTAATACTCAACTACTTTTGTTACAAATTAGAGTTAGTTGAGTATATAATAATCTTAACCTCTTTTTCTTGACGGAACTACTCTTCCCTGCTAAAACTTATTTACAGACATCACACTTCAAATCAAACCATAAAAGTTGCTAGTGATATCTTAATAGACAAACATTTATGCTGAAGAAATATTTACCCTACTTTTTATTGACAATTATTGTCCTTACTTTTTCTTTGACACTTCTGTTGAACCTACAGTATCCACGCGAAATCTGTAATGATGAGTTTTATTATGTACCAGCCGGTCAAACGATCTGGCAAACCCCAAACGAACCGAACCTTGAACATCATCCTCCTCTCGCAAAATATCTAATCGGTTTTGGAATTATGACTGTAGGAAATTATTCAATTGGTTGGAGACTGATTCCGGCTTTATTTGGAATTATCGGTTTAATCCTAGTCTTTTTTCTTACTAAAGAAGTTTTATCTCTATCAGCAAATGGAGATCGAAAGGTAACGATTTTTTTCTCCCTCTTTGCTCCATTTTTACTTGCTTTTGATTTTCTCTATTTCACGATGTCTCGACAGGCGATGCTGGATATCTTTGTTACAACATTTTTAATCGCAACCTCTTTATTCATTTGGAAATATATTCAGACGCAACGTAAAATCTTTATTATCTTACTGGCAATATTTTTTGGTTTAGCTCTCGCTTCCAAGTGGACGACTATTCTTTTTGCGCCTTTATTTCTATTTTTAACTCTTAAATATACTAAAACCAGAAAAATTCAAAAGAAAAGCTTTAAGATAGTGATGTTTGAATATCTGCTGATTGGATTAATTGGTGCGACTGTTTATCTTTGTACTTATATCCCCTATCTCCTAAAAAATAATGCTGGTGAATTTATGATTCTGCAAAAAGATATTTTGGTAAGAATGTTATATACAAAAGAGACAAACGGAGGAGGAACTTCACCATTTAATACAATCTTCTGGCCTTTCTTTCCTAGCAACACCCTCTCCTGCTATTTTGACTATGAAGATAATGTTAATCCTCACAGCTTATCGATTATCAGTAATCCTCTAATAATCTGGTTCTTTTGGCCAGTTTTGATCTACAGTTTCTATCAAGCTTTCAAGAAAAAAGAGATAAAGCGCTTTTTTATCCCGATAATTATTATTTGTCTCTATCTTCCCTGGCTTGCGGTTGAACGAGAAAAATATTTTTATTACATGACCCCTGTTATCCCTTTTTTATGTATTTTGATTGCTCAAATGGTCTTTGATTTTATTACAACAAAAGGAAAAAGTGGTTTGAACAACATAAAACCTCAAAACCCTATTTTTCTCCCAAATAAAGACCTCTTAGATAAAATCATCATCTTTCTTTATAAATTACAGGAAAAAACCCATAAAGGTAAACTCTTCCAAAAACTTTCGAAAAAAGCAGATACTCTGATTGCAAATAAATTACTAATATATATATTAGTAATTTGTTATCTACTATTAGTTATTTTATTATTCATCCTCTATTATCCTCTTTTAAATGGTTTACCCGTTTCCGAAAGCTATCGAAATACAGTTACTTTTTTTTGGCCGTTTTTATTTAAATAACTTTTTAAAGAAAGATCGCATTTCCACTTGCCCCCTAATGTTTCCTATGCTAATATTCTTTTGTAAGGGAATTCCATACTTTTGAACTCAAACAAATTGAGCATATGAATAATAAACTACCACTGAAACTCGCTGTAAATATTGTTATTACAATTGTTTCTTTATTATTCTTTTTTACCTTTATCCCTATCAACAACACTGCTTCCGCTGATGGCCCCTGTTTATGCGTTTCCGGAAAATGTGCTGGTTGTTCTGCGGCGGTAAATGATCTTGCGTGTGGACTAAATACAGATATCTGTGACAATGCGCAGAAAAGATACTCCTGTGAACATACTTTATTATACCAATCTCCTAGCAACCCAACCTTTGCCGCTCCAGGAAGATATCTTTGCAGTATCAGCTCTGATCCTGCTGATCGATATCCAACCACTTTAAATATGGCTTTAAAGGGTTCCTGGTCAGAGGTTTTCAAAACCTGCTTCTGCTCCGCCGGTCAAATGATTCAAAAGGTTATTGATATCGCGATCTATTCGATCTCCGGTATTGCCCTAATAGTTTTAGCTTTGGGTGCGATTAAATATATTACCGCTCAAAACAATCCCGATAAAATCATCGAGGCTAAAGACACAATTTTGGCTGGAATTGTAGGCCTTATTTTAGTTCTTTTCAGCCTAGCAATTATCAATCTTTTTCAGGGACAGCTTCCAGGTAGCTGGGGAATAAACTTTTTAAATATACCTTAAGCATAAAATATGAAACGTTTTACCATTAAAATCACTAAAATAATCTTAATGCTTTCATTACTCATTATTCCTCTGAGTAGCATTCTACAAAATCCGACACTGGCTGCCTGTACCTGTATAAATGATTTATGTGTTGCTGGAGCAGCCGGAGATTGTATCGCTTCTCGTGCTGGTGCTCCTTGTAAATATGACAATGACTGTTCAGTTCTTTCTGATGTTAACTGTACTGCTTGCAGTATTATTACCTTTGTTTTTAAAGTTATTCTTCCTTGGACTTTTGGTATTGGAATTTTAGCCGCGGTTGTTTTTCTAGTCATTGGCGGTATCCGTTACATAACAGCCGGTGATGATCCCAAAAAAATATCTGATGCTAAAGGGACTGTTACCTGGGCGGTAATCGGACTTGTCATTCTCATTATAGCCGGATCGATTGTTCGTCTTATATGGTTATTCTTTGGATTTGAAGAAGGAAAAATATTCTTAATCCCCACGACAACTGCTGACATACCAGGTCAGGAACCTGTCTTAGATTGTATCTTGTGTGAATAAAGAATTTTAGAAAAATTGACAATTAAAAACTGAAAATCTTAAAATATATATCAACCGGTTTAAAAATCTGCTTATTTTTAGATTTTTAAAGAAAAGGCCTTAATAATGAAGAAAAAACTGCTTAAATTATTTCCATTCTTAGTCATTATTGCGACATTCCTTTCCCTATCGCAACCACTTTTTTCACCGGCTTTAATTGAGGCCAATCCTCCTGCAGATGTTTTTACCGGTCAAATTATCCCCGCTTTTATAGGTAACGAATATGATCCCTCTGTTGCTTTTCAGGAATTAGCCGGCTCGACAGTCTATGTTTTTGCGTATGACAACTGGGAAGCAGCCTCTGATAGAATTGTTGTGGGAAATAAAGCAATTAAAACTCAGATAAGGGCTGATGGTTCTTTCCAGGTGATGGGACTTCCACATGCTTCTTATTATGGAGTATATTTTCCTTACGACCAATATGGTCCTTATGAACCACGAAATGGTAGTGGTACAGAATATTCTTATAGCTGTTCCTTTCCTTCCCCTCCACTGGGATCATGTGACGCCATTTGGGGAGGAAATGCCCCTGTTTATCCTATCCCTGGATTGGATGATTACTGCTGTGTTCCTCCGACTCGAGTAGCAAATACGATCAAAAATACTCCTTTCCGTGCTCCAGAACCAGATGATAATATTATCGATGTCTTTTCTTATGCTCAAGCTATATATAATGGAACCTCTCTTATTCCTACCCAAATAGCCGATGAATTTATCAAACCTGAAGGCAAGGCAATCTTCGTTACTTCAAATAATAAACTCGATATTGAAAACCATATCAATGTTTTTCCCGTAGTTCCAACCTCAGTTTTAAAAATAAAAATTGATACTGAACAGTATGGAAATAGTATCGAAAATAGTGATAGAAGTCAGCTAAAACTTGGTTATGCAATCGCACACCGTCCGGTTTCAGTGACTGCAACTAGGATAGGATATTACCGTATTGAAATGTGTACTAATATCTTTGGGATACCCTGGGATTGTGGAATCGATTATGGTACAAAATATCTACCAATTGGTGGCCCAGCAATTACGGGAAGAACTGATGAAAATGGAAACTTTAAAGCCTATGCTCCTTCAGGATATTATCATATTAAATATGTCTTTGAAGATGGAACTGAGAATATGGCTTTTCGAGAGATTGATGCCTTGGGAGAAAATCCTGAACCAGCCGACTCTAATTTTGGAGTAACTACGGCTCTTTTAAAATCATTGTCTCAATGGAAAACTGATCCTACTGATACCTATATAGAAGACAAGCCTCAAAACGTAATAGACCCTCCTCTATACAAAGTTTATCGTAAAGGAGTAAGTATTTGGGGTTCAGTTACTAGACCATTTGTAGTTAAAGATAATAACCGCAGTCAATTCAATATACCAGTCTCTACGTTTTATACGGGAAATGATGGCTCTGATACAGGAGGACAAAGCAATACAATGCCAGATTTAGCGGTCTATACAGAAACGAACTATTCCGCGATTGATTTGGGAGTAGAGGTAAAACAAGATTTTGAAGCTGTAAATATGTTTAATAACTCCGGAGTTATTTCAGCAGACCATGATGATAACTATTGTGTAACGAATAAAAATGCTTGTAACTTTTCCACTGTCAATAAATATGGGATTTTTTATATGCGTACCTCAGAAGCATATTCTTTTATTAATGGTAAAATAAGATTAGCCGGTTATAACTCAGCAACGAATGAAGTCTTTTTAGACAGTCTACCCCTCTATCCTGATGTTGGCAGTACTGATTATATTGAACCCCAACCACAAGCCCTACAAGGATTAATAAGTGGACCAAATAGTTCATATAGTTATAACTTTTCCACAAAAAAACATGATAATAGAGGTATTTACGCAACTGTAAGAGATAATAGAGGACTGGCTGTACCTGGAGCTCAAGTTACTATTGCTCCTAATGAACCCGATCTAAAAAGCAGTAGTGTCGCTCAAACACAAGGAATTAGTTTATTAACTGATGCTGATGGATCAGTGTATCTTTCTCCTCACGTCTTCTCTGAAAACGCAGAATTAATGACAGATTCGGCAACCTGTAACGGTTCTGATGATAGTGTTGCTGAAAATGGATATACCTTAATAGCTTCTCAAGGAGATACCTTTAAAGCTTCTCTTGATCTTACCAAAGATCAGATTTGTGATTCTATTGACGCGCAACAATCTGTTGAAATTGCCAGTATTAAGGGAAAAAATGTCTACACTAACGAACCAGGAATGATTCAATTAGCCAAAGCATTACAGACAGATAATATTTTTACGGTAAGCGCCGCGGAAACCGAATCTGCTTGCCAAATATATAAACAAGATAGTAGGACGGTCGCTCCCTATGTCCCAAATGATCCAGTGGCAAACGAACAAGAATGTGTGAATCTTTATGGATATTTTCTTTGTACACCAGACCCATTTGTTACGATACAAGGAGAATTTTTTGGCGGTGTTTCCGAAAATGTGATAGTTTTGGCTGCAGGTGATGCTTCTGGAAGCTATCGATCGACAGAAATTATTAAAGAAGAAGTTATTCCTAATCCGGAAACAACTCTTCATTCATCATCTGGATTTGGTGGTTTCTATGATACTACTAATAAAAAATTATATATTCACATTCCCTGCGCCTGGAAATCAGCTCAACTGAAAATAGAGGCTGGTGAGGAAAAAACAGATAACTCTCAAGGAGATGTTGAACTTACAGTTATCGAACAGATCCGAGTTTATCTCATTCAATTCGGTGCAAATTTAGCCAAAGGTTTTGCTGGCGCAAGAGATGCAGTTGACATTGGTGGGAGCTTTGATTACGACGAAGCTGTTGAAGAGATTGATGAAGTAGCAGAATCAGGTATCGACTCAATCATAAATAAAGGCCTTTCTGAGCGTCATTTTATAAAAGGTGATGCCCGAAAAGATGAAATGCAAGTCGCTATCTCAGAAACAAACGTTAGTGGTACACCCCCCAGCTATACCATAAATCCTCCTGCGGCCACATTCTTTTTGAAACCAGCTTGTCATGTTTTTGATTTGTTAAATTATCAAACTTGGGGTAATTTTGCTTGCAATCTCATTGAAGGTATGGGGAAATTTTTACAAGGCAGCATGGAATTTTTAGAAGATACTATTCTTCATACAAAGCCGATTTCAGAGCTATCCACAATTACTACATTATGGAATCTTTCTCGTAATATTAGTAATGGAATAATTATTATTTTGGTTTTAATCTTTGCGGTTATGTATATGTTCCGAATGGATTCCAAAGATCTTCCTCTAAAAGAGCTTCCAATGAAAATTGTGAAGGCAGTGATCTTAATTAATCTCTCTCTCCTCTTCTGTCAGCTATTTATTGATATTTCTAATGTAGCTACAAGATCAATATTCCTGATGGTTCAGAATGCTTTTTCACCTACTGGACAGACAGCTGTAATTAACTTTGCTTCTTTTGCAGCGATTATCACGACAATAGCTCTTTCGGCTGGAGCCTCAGGAGTGACAGCAGGCGTCGGTATAGCAACTGCAGTGGTTGCTTCTGGTGGAACAGCTTTAGTCGCTATAGGTATTGGAGTCATTGTTGCTGTCCTTGCCTTCTTTATGGCAATTATTACCTTAGCTGTAATTATTTTAATTCAATTTGTTGTTCGTTTAATGGTCATCTATCTTTGTGTTATTCTCGCTCCGCTTCGATTCCTTATGGGAATACTCCCTCAAGGCGAAAGTTTTGTAAAAATTTGGGATACAACCTTTTATAGTTTTGTTTTTATGCAGGTATTAGCGGCATTATTTCTCAATGTCGGAATTGCTCTCATGTCTAATATCCCTAGTGGAGCTGGTTTAGAAATTGTTATTTCTCAATTGGCCGTAGGAGTAGCAATCTTTATGGTGGCCTTGAAGTCTCCAAGCTTAATCCTACAACTTCTTGGTGGTGGTGGAATGGCTGGAAAATTAGCTGGTGGAGCTGGTGAGACTCTTACTGAATGGAGACAGGGACAACAAGAAAAAATGGGTGCTGAAGCAGTTGCAGGTCGCGCAGGAGAATTCAAAGCTGAATCTCAAATGCATGGCGGTGGAGTAAGAGGCTTTGGAAAAGCGACCCTTTCCAGAGTGCCTATAATTTCAACTTACACAAAAGCAAAAAATGCGAACACTCAAGCTCAAGCAAATAGACTGTTCACAATGAAAAGAAACCAAGATATTCAGAAAGAAGGACAAGGATCAGTTCTAGCTCAAGGAACAAAAGGTCAAAGTGGAGATCTAACTCATATAGAACAAACCGAAGGCGGTAATGGTGTTTTACGATCGGTCAATGCTTGGGGTAGCGGTAGAAATGATCTATCTGCAGAAATTGATACCAACAGAAGTCCTACTGCTAATCAGTATGTTCAAGATCATAATAGAGATATTGAGAATGATCAAGAGGTCAAAGATATTGACCAACAAGCAAATACTGAACAAACACAACAAATTGAAGCTATCATTAGACCTGATGTTGAAACTCAGGTAAATAATGAAATTAATGCTTCAAGCCCGACTTTAAGTCTTGATGATGCTTCTGTGACTCAAGCAGCCCAAAGTAGAATTAACATGGGTGGAGCGGCTGGAAAGACGATTGATCAAGTGAAAGAAGACGTTAGAAGAGAAAGAACTGCAGCTAGAGCCCCAATGATGGCAGCCAAGATGAAAGAACAACCTCGAATTGATCAAGCAATGGCAAGTCATCAAGCTGAAATCCAAAAGATTAAAGATGAAGCAAATAAAAAGAAAATGGAAGCACGCAAGAAAAAAGGTTATATCGTTACTGATCCTAATACTGGGACTGCTAAAGTCAATGGACAACAATTACTAGAGATTGCGGAACAAGAACTTAAAAATGATCCAAAACTGAAAAAAGAAGTTGAAAGACAGATAAAAGCGGCTGGACTAGCAAAGACTGTTAACGCAAAAGCTCTACACGCTGCAAAACTTGCTGAAGGAACTGAAGGTGGAGTAGAGGTTGGAACTCGACAACAAAGAAATATACAAAATCGCCGAAGACAAGCTGGAGCTGGACAAAGAGTCAATTATGCCGCCGCTGGAATGAATTATCGAACAGGAGATCTCTCTGGGCTTAATGAACCGGAAGAAAATATCTAAACGTTTTTAAAAGATTGTTTCTGAGCCGGCTTAAAATTATAAATTTTAAGCCGGCTCTTCTTTTTCCAAACTCGAATAATTCCCTTCCAACATTTTGTTGATTTTGCTATTTAAAGGCTATTTATTGTATAATTTAAAGAGTTTTTAGATACATTAAGCTATAAACTATATGAAAGGAACAACATGAGCGGACCAGTGGAAGATATGGCACAACGTGCCGGCCAATATAAAGCCGAACAGGAAATAGCTCGTTTCAATCAGATGCGTGATGAATTAGACACAATTGAATCAGATCCGAATGCATCTGAAGGTAAGAAAGTCCAAGCAAGGAGGGGTTTTTTTGAAAGACTTCTGCATGCAAAGCGTGAAATCTATGATACGGGAACACTTGGTTATTTAATGGCCACACTTGGTTTTAATTGGCTACGCCAAACAATGCATCATGCTAAACATGCTTTTGTCAAAGGACAAATGGAAGTCCTAAAAACTGAAGCAGATGCAATCAAAGTAGAACACATGCAAACCGAACTTTTCAACATGCATGTAGAAGAAGGTCACACCATGCAAGTTCAGGATGCGTTTTTTGGATATACTGGAGGTGCGGTTAAGGAGCTTTCTAAACTTGCCGCGCACGCTTTCTGGGTTCGAGATGTTGATATTTATTGTCCTCTTGATCGTAAAGAGGTCGTTTCCGGACTAATCCATGGTCATGAAAATGCCTTTACCTTTCGCGAACTAGCTCGAGCCTATAACGCCCATTACGATCTTTATTATCCTATGTTGCTAGAAAAATTCGAAAAAGGCGAAATCAATGAAAAGGAGTTTCAAAAATATGGTTTTCACCGTCGCCAATCAGAAAGAATTAAAGGAATTGGAGCAATCAGAGAAGATGATGATCCCCGTAAAACTGACATGACCTTACCTGAGCTTTATTCTCTGGGAGTTTGGTTGTTTGGAGAAAAATCTAACCCCGATGAAGACAGAGTACTTGTAAAGAAAGAATCTGGGGTACTAAGAGATGAGCAACATTTAGAAATACCTGACAATAAAAAATATATTGAAGAGTGGCAAAAAGCGACCGGATTTACCGAAGATGTGATGTATGGAGATCGAGATTATTGGACGAAGTGGATTATGTTTCAACTCAAAGCCCCAACCATGTTTAACGTTGCTTTAAGAAAAATGGGGTATAAAGTTGATTTTCATGGAGAAATTAATGATGAAAAAGCAAGAAAGAATGCCAAATATGGAGATGTGATTGGTAAATACTACGGACATAACAATGACTATTACCACCGATCACTCTCTATGGGTGTCGGAGGACAGATTGGACGAGCCCAAATGCGTAATCGACAAGAGGCCGAAGATCGACTAAGTGAAGTTGCGGAGCTCGTTGAATTACTTAAGAAAGAACATCCAACCACAGATGAACAAACTCGCATTGCCGAACTTGTAGATAGAGAAGATGCCCGAATGGATGCTGAAAGTATTGATCAGGGAATCTTGAATACCGTTGCAGATACTATTGTTAGGAGAAAAGCCCAAGAAGAACACTGGGAACTGGATCCACACAAACAAACAAAAGAAGAGAGAACAAAAGTTGAAAATTATCGGAAGTGGGTTCAAAAAAGACTCCAACAAAGATGGGCGGAATCTCAAGGTAAAAGAGCAACAAATGTTGGAGAAGTTCGTGACTTTGCCGATAAACAAGCTTGGGATATCTGGGATGACGCTAGTTCTGAAGAACAATAAAGCAAACAAGTTTCATATTTGAAAACAGTTTTCTTAATCCTGTCTATTCTGTGTTTTGCTATTTCTCTTTTATTTCTTTCTAATTTCTTGTAGAATAATTACTGGAAGTTAGTTAATCTTCTTATTAATCCAAAATTATGAAAGTGCCTTCAAAAAGGTTAAAAAAACTCATTTCACTAGGTTTGAATATCTTACTTACTCTTTCTTTAATATTACAATCAAGCCCAGCTTTCACCACTCCAGTAAATGCTTATGACCCATTTTCATTAACTCCGGAAAAGCTAGGAATTTTTAAAGGTTTACCCGATAAATTCAAAGGGTTTTTTGATTCCGCTTCCCAAAAATTAAATGGTTTATTCAAAACGCCATCTGGAACTACAGGTGGAGCATCTGAAGGCTCACCCGCTCAACCACTTCCAGACGAAGAACACCCTATTATCCCAATCTCAGCTGATTTAATTCAAGTAGATGCTACATGGAGTGCTAGCTGTGTTCCCGATATGCCTCCTGATGAATATTTAGCATCTGGTGGTGGAGGTGGAACCTGTTATATGACTCCATATGAACCTCCGGTACCACAAAAACCAATTGAAGATAATGGAAGTTGTGCTGAAATAAACATAATTTCTGATCGTAGTTGTGTCATTGCTCCGGGACGAAGTGTGAATTTTGTAGTTGAAATTGTCAACAATTGTGACACCACTTTTACAATTTTGAGTATTTTTGATGACCATAAAGGTCTTGTGAATATTAAAGAAACAAAAACTGTGGGTCCTGGAGAAAAAATCACCACTCTTCCCTACGATATTGTGGTTAAAGAACCACTTATAAATACCGTAACTTTAACAGCTCAATTTAGCGATTATAATCCTTTTATTATCGAAAAAATAGGGACACTGATTACTATTGACCCTTTGGGTTGCCAGATTCATCCCGTTTGTTTAGCCCTTTCATATGAAGCTGAACCAACCTGTGTAGAAAATTCTGGCGATCCTTCTAATTTCATCGCTAGAATTAACAATAATTGCACAAATCAAATAACCAGCACCCAACTGATAACCTCTTTTAACACTCAGAATCTTGGAACTTTAGTTGCTGGGGAAACTGTTATTGAACTCGGAGAAAAAAATATCACTTCAAATATAACAGAAACGGCTAATTTAACAGCCATCATGGATACTTATTTTATTAATGTAACAGACACAGCAACTGTTTCCTTATCTCCTTTCCCTGTAGGATGTGTGACAAATCCACCTAGTACTTGTATTTCTTTTCACGAAGTTGCTATTCCTTCTTGTGTTGAAAACTCTGGAGAACAATCAACTTTTACCATTTCAGTAACAAATAACTGTACTGAGAATTTCACAATTAGCAGTATTACGGATACTTTGGCTCCTGGAGGAACAATAGATATCACAGGACACGAATCTGTCCCGGTTTCAGGAAGTCAGTCATTTAGTTACAATTTAACAATTAACAATCCTGTTTCTGGAACTGCTAACCTGACCGGAGTTTTGGCTTCTGGAACAACAATAACAGCAACAACAACTTCTGGTGTCTCCGTTGGAAACTGTATATCCTTAAATGAATTAAATCTTCCTCTTGGACTTCATAGTTTAAATAAAAATACAAACATTTCTAATCTAATATCTAAAATAAAAGATTTTATCCCAAATGCTGTAAATCATATTAAAGAAATCTTCACTCCAGACAATGTTACTGCAGCTACCCCAATTTGTGATACCTGTCAAACAGAGAATTACGGTTGGGATGAAAATCCTCCTGCCGGTTTTGATGACGAATATAATGATTATTATCAAATTGAACCTGGCATTTGTATGGTCGAATGCAACCCCATGTCTGATCCTTTTGAAAGTGACTCCTGTCCGGATCCATATCAATGTCCTGAAAGAGTAGCCTCCTATACCAATTATGGCAATTGTGATGAAGAGGTTAAGACTTGTACTGTACCAATACTGGGAACGCAATTTGATGCTTGTTGGGGATTGTATCCTCCTGCTGCTCATACCCCTTATGATTATACTGATCCCGATGCCTCATGTACGCTAGACGACTTACCCACAACAACGCCAACTGGTGAAACTGTTGGTGGAGACCCACAAATATATGAAGTTTTCTCGCAAAATATCACTCAATATAACTACGAAGAGTGTAATAGACATGACAGCATAAGTAAATATAATCGAGCCTGTGCCCCACAATATTCATATACCAAAGCAGATATGCCCACCTGCTATCCAACAGATCTGGGAACAAGCTATGGAGCAACTGCTCGCAAATTAAATGGTTGTAATGAACTCATTGAACCTACTGAACTTGATGATGGAACACTTGTTGGTGTTTCTCCACCCCAAAGTCCTAACAAAGCGGACGCATACGATTGTAGTGAAAAAACATGTAACGCTACAGACGGACCACGTTGTGTGCAGGGAACTGAAGCAGTCTGTCGAAAAGCAATTGAAATTAAAACCTGTGAACAGCTTATCACTACAACTTCTGAACCTCCTGCTGATAATTGGGGGGAAAACTGCGTTGTCCAAGCACTTCCAGCACAAGAGATAACTTGTGGAAATGCAGAAGGTTGTCCTGCTGATGGCGGATCAGAATACGGATGTAGTGTTGAAAATATCTGTACTCAAGACGTAAGTTATTGGGATGGAAATTCAGAAGATCATGATTGTGATGATGACGGAAGTGCTGATTGTTGTTCAGAATGTGAGTTTGAAGGAGGAGTTGAAGTTTGTAATGATAATCCAGGAAATAATGATTGTGGTGGAAGCTGTTGTAATTGTGATGATGGGTACGAGGGTTGTTTAAATTTTGATACCAGTAGTAATCCTGAATCAATCCCTCCTACTCCAGACGCATGCAGTGGTGGAAATTGTTCCTGCGAAGAAGGTTCTAGTGCGGGAGAATGTGCTAACGCTGATAACACTCTTTGCGCTGATAATGGAGAAACTGGCTGTGCTGATTTGGAAGATTGTTGTAAGCTCAAAGAACATTGGGAGTGGCCAATAACTTCTGATGCACTTGACTGTGCTATCTATCAATATACTGAAAGACATATGATGTATCGCGTTCTTTATTATAGCAATATGATTACAATTCCCATTCGCGTCAGAAATGTAAGTGATCATGTAATTAAAGAACCCGTAACAATGACAGTAGACCTTCCTGATTTTCTTGATCTGTATGATGTTAATCCCTATCCTGAAGATTATGTGGGAACTCCTGAAGAGGATCCTGAAAATAATTGGGTGGCGGTGGAAGCTGAACTCCCAGGAATTCCTGATTTAATTAATTATATGGCTACACTACATATGAACTGGACAGATGGAACATCCGGAATTGCGAATGGTCCTCATGGAGGAACAATCACTTGGACTTTTTGGAATGAAGATGTAGAAGTTGGTTTACCTATCGGGGCTGATTATACTTTTACTCTAAGAGTGGTTCCTGCCGACAAAAACAGTGCTGGTCTATCCTTTTATGGAAATCACCGTATTTCATATAACGGAACGCAAGACTCTGAACTCAACCACTACATAAATAATTTATATTCTGATAACCGCTTGATAAATCTAGAGTACAAAACACAGTGGTCTGATTCTGAAGTTGTAGAGCTTCAATCTTTTAGAATTGGAAGCGATGTTGTCTCTAAAGCTTCTCCTGGATGTGGAGGTTACGATGAAGATGGTAATCCTCTTACAGACGGTTGTTCTGTAGATCCAAACTCTCGACCTTTTGGCTGGCCAGTCACTGGAACTATTGCTCAAGATTGGGGTGGTATTGAAGACTATAACACTGATTCTGATATCACCTGGAGTAATCCTTTAGCTGAAGAATGGGGTCCCAGATACGGAGAAGGTGAAAAATATCAGATTTGTGAGAATGAAAGTAATGAATACTGGTCACACCAAGGAATAGATCTTGTTCCGATTGAAGGAGAAGCCTCTGAAACTGAGATTTATTCTACTCATGCTGGAAATGTAGTAGCAGCTGAATGTTTTGAAGATGAGAGAGGTTGCAGTGTCACGGTAAGCTCAAATGTTGATGATGATTGTTGGCCGGAATTTGTGACTACATATAATAATTTAATTCCTGAACTACTAAGAGTTTTACCCAATGAATATGTTCCCCGACATAAATTGTTGGGTCTCATGGGAGCAACGGGTAAAGGAGCTGGTGGAACTGATTATACTGGATTTACCCATACTAACTATCAAATCCGTTATCCAGTCACTGAAAAGCTAGACCTCAATAATGATAATTGTCCGGCTTATCCCCCACCTTTAGACGCAGATAATCCTGATGGGTATAATACACCAGCAACTTATTTTCCAATTGAACAGGACAACTGTCATGGATACGAGGATAATCCGGAAGATCCGGAATATGTTGACCCTATTACAAATGACTTTTACAACCTCAGAAAACCAGAAGAAGATTCTGCAGATCTAAGCAAAGACGAAGAATACGAATGTAACCTCGACCCATACATATGTGAAACCCCATTTCCTAATCGCGCCTATTCTACCTGTCAATGTGTCACTGAAGATTGTGATGTAGAAATGATCGATTATCCTCCATACTTCTTTTGCGAAAATAAACGTCAGGATCAAGATGTTAGTAGCTGTTACTATGATAATCCTACTGGATTCCAAAAAGACTTTGGCGGTAATAGTATCCCTATGAGTTGTCCTATTCAAGAACCAGAACCATTCTGTCTTGGAATATGGAGTAGTGTAAATGTTCCGTTCAGCCATGCTGGTTTTGACTGGATAACCCATGCAGGACCGACAGTTGGAACTGAAGTTTTTTCTGTAGTTGATGGTGAAGTAATTATTAGTGGCTGTAATGACGGTTACGGAAATATGGTTCTTATCACTGATGGTACTTATGATTATTATTACGGACATTTAGCTCCTGGTACCAATGTCGCGATGGGACCAATATCCTCGGGAACGCTAGTGGGAGCAATAGGAATGACACCTACATGCGCTGGAGAACATTCCACAGGGCCTCATCTCCACTTTGAAGTGAGAACTGCAGGAGCACACTGTGGTTATGCCAATCCAGCCTGTACCATCGATCCCATCTCAATTGGTATTTGCGGCCCCTCGCTTGGTGCTGGTGAATATTCTGGAGTCGCTGAACATTGCGATAACTGTAGTTGTGAATAAATCTAAAATATGAAAAGCATTTTAAATAAAATTAAATTAAATATCTCCAAATTAAAAGATAAACTCCAAGAATCTAAGCTGTTACACAAATGGGAAGAAAACCTTTCCGATAAGGGAAAACAAATATGTAAGTATATAAAAACCCATCCAAAACAATCTTTAGTGGTGGCTTCGGTAATAGTTATAATAATAACAATTGGAGTATATCTGGTTTCCATACTCATAAAACCAAAACCGATTACTACAACCCCCCACCCTTTTACCGAAGTTACGACCTATAAATTAAATTCCGTTCCGACCAAAATAGAATATGGTAAATTTAATTCGGAATTAAGAGAGTTTCCTTCTAATATCTCTATCTATCAAACAAAAGAAAAGCCTTTATCAGGATTACAAGAAATCGGTAATTTACAAAGGATTCTTCAAACCTTAGGATTTACTTCTGATGCCCGAAATTATTCTAACAAAAAAGCGATTGCCTATTATGAAAAAGGTAAATCTCTAACAGTAACGTTGATCGGCGATAAAATATCTTTCAGTACAGGATTGAATGTCGAACCAGAGCTTCTACAACAAACAAACGACATTCGTTCGCTATCTGATTTACTCCAAACTGGAAAATATTTTTTTAGTGAAAATGGGTTAAATTTCGAGATACAATTTTCTGATCCAAAAACCGTATACAGTAGAATGGGAGAGCTTGGTCTTTATGAAATTAACAATGTTGAACAGGCGGATGTTGTAACCTATATTTTACAGCCGCAAATTGAATCTTTAAATATTGCTAATAACCAATTTCTGCCTTATATAAGCTTGACAAAAAATGGCAAAATTGTCGCCTTTTCTATTTTTAACAAAAAAATCGTTGCGGCTACTAAAAATCCGGTGATAAGTATAAGTAAGCTGAAAAAATCGATCCAAAATAATGAAGCTGTCTCTTTAAGTAAAATTGAAACCAAATATCTAGAGCCTCAAAGTATTGTGATAAAAAGTACTCAAGTTCTTTACTATTATAATGAGGCACAGGAAGTTTTAACGCCTGTTGTTACTCTGCAAGTAACCCTTAAAAAAGATGGTGAAGAAAAAGAAGCTACGCTATATCTACCCGCTTTTGAAAACAAATATTACTATTAAATTATGAAGATAAAATTATTTAGCTTAAAATTAATCCTTATTGCTACTCTACCATTGATATTTTCGTATTCTACCCCAACGATTGCCGATGAGGAAAAAATTCTTTACTGTGAATTTATTCATTCTCCTTCTCAAGATGGTTTTATCAGAAGTGGCGGGCCTATTAATACTGATAGTGGTGCCCGTTATAGACCTTTAGCTATTCGTGACCCTGATTGTACAGATATTGTTAGAGATATCTCCTTCTATCCCGGAGAGTATAATCTTCCCCATTCTGAACCTGGAGGATTTATTCCTGGTGGACCAGGAGGAAGTTGGAATGATTGTACTGCATGTAATCCTGATCCTGCTTCTGTAGTTGCCGAACCATGGGTTGAGGCAAAATTTATCGATCTTGCAACACGTTGGTTTGGAGGAGTAGGAACTCCCAGAATAGATATGTATGATGAAGTTGTTGCTGCCGCAGAAGCGGCGGGAATGGATCCTATTTTTGCCATATCTATTTGGCTTCATGAATCTGGAGCAAGCAATTATGAGGGAATTTGTAGAGTATTAGGTCATGAAGATCCTAATTCTGGATATTGTACGCGTATTCAAGACTTTGGGGTAAATCTAGAATCAATCACAACTAAAATTGAAGCTCCGGGAGTATATCCTGACAATGTTACCGAAGATCATTTTGAAGAACAGCTCTCTCACTATGTAGATTTACCAGCATGGTATCTTACTATGTGTGACGTAAACGCAGTTTCTTGTCCTATGGAAGTATTTGGCTCGATGTTTAGATGGGGAGGTTGTCCACCTGAGACTGTAGACACATATAGCGTTGGAATCCAAGAAATATATGAAGGATTCTTTCAAGCAGGAGCATTCCCTTGCTATCCTATTAATCTTTAAGAATTAATTTCCTTAACTAAAAAAATACTGATCAAATATGTATAGTTTGATTATAAAGAAGTTTAACGTCGTTCTTCTAGTTCACTTCTTATCTTAGCGGCAACAGTATCTACAGCTTCGAGAGACATCTTGTTCCAAGGAATTACAATATCGGCATATTTCATTTGCGGAACCACATATCGATAATGCATAGGATAAGCGGAGGTTAAATATTGATCTATTGATTCTTCTAATGTCGCTTCTCTATGTTCTTTAACATCCCGAATAATACGTCGAGCTAAACGTAAATCTGGATCAACTTCTATATAAATTTTAAGATCAAAAAAGTCTCGCAAATACTTTGTAGAAAGACTCAGAATTCCCTCAACAATAACAACACTTTTACTTTGAACCCAAACTCCTTGATGTTTACGTGTATGAGAAACAAAATCATAATCAGGAAGCTCAATAGGTTTACCCTTTTTAAGAGTCAGAAGGTCTCTAAAAAGCATCTGATTATCCAAAGCCTCGGGAACATCCATGTTTGCCTTTTTCCTCACATCTAGAGGAACATTACTTTGATCTTTATAGTACATATCGTGCGAAATTGTTAATACCTGATTGGGAAAATATTTAGTAATCATCTTCGCAAAAAGACTTTTTCCACTACCAGTACCTCCAGCAATTCCAATAAAAAATGGTGGGTTAAATTTGGATTTTTCCATATATTTATATTTCTAAAAAATTAAACTAATCTCCCCTACTTTAATATATTTAAGTTTAGCATCATCATGGAAAAAACTATTCTGAGAATAAAAACTATTTCCCAAAATTTATTACTAACTTCCTGTCTGTTTTTAGCGAGTCACTGTAAGAAAATGAGGAGTCAGTCTGTTGTCCTTGTAGTAAAGTGTCTTTTATTTTTAGGTACGCGGGATAAGCAAAATTCAAATTAAATGGATCGGCAATACTTCCTGATTGTTTTTGTACATACAAAGAATACTGTAAATTTTTATCCGTGATACTTAAAGAAACAGGGAGATCGTAGAAAATTTTTATTTCTTGTTCTGAATCTATAACTACATTTACTAATCCACCAAAAACTGTCTTTTCAAGATCAGAAGTCGTAGTAACTTCAGAACTAAAACCTTCAGTGTCAATAATTTTTGACCCTTCGGGAACATAAACTCTTAAATAGTTTTTATAATTTCCTCCTGGCCAAGTATCTGTCAGTCCTCGATGTTTATACGAAATAGTTAAATCTGCTCTTAAATTCCCCTCTTTATTTACATTAACACTATAATTGATATCTCGATCAATAAAATAGTTAGCCTTATTTCCCCCCACATTACTATCAATCACCCATAGAAAATCACCTTTATCACTTACAATTTTTCCATCCAAATTTTGATTTTTTAAAATATCATTAATAACTGGTTCCTTGAATGAAAATAGGATATGTTTTTCGGTTAAGTTCCTAAAAGATGATGAAAGTAATTTCCCCAAATCATGAACAGACATCTCTTGTAATTTCTGAATAATTTCATCTGCGCAAGCACCTAAAAAATCTTTTTTTCCTGTAGAACCTGGAGTAAAACCAACTTCAGAATAATATTCAGCTTTTTCAAAAAAGTTTGAGGCTGAGATCTGTTCGTTATATCCAATTGGGTTAATTGGCCCAATCTCGGCAATAAGGTTTTCAATAGTATAAAGGTCGATAGCAATGACTCCAGAAACATCATCATTGGTAGCCTTTTCATATAATCTTTCAATGTCAGAAGCGGAAACTGAAAAATCTGGAGACCAATTTGCATCACGCATCCCCCAACTTACAACCCCAAGATACTCTTTAAGCGGGGCTGGTGGAATTTGTGTTTCCTTATCGTCTAATAAACCATCTGGGTTATAAACATCATCAACTTTAATTTCTTTAATTCTTCCCTCTGAGACAAGAACGCGTGCGTAACTTCCAATAAACCCTCCGGTGGCTCTAATCTCTGAATTATTTTGAAAAATAATTAGATACACCTGATCTTCTTCATTTCCCATTAAAGATGGCAAAATATCAACGAGATTTTCCACTTTACTCAAAATTTCTTTTCCATCGTAAAGCTGATCTTTAAGCTCCTCTACTCTATCCCAAAAAGAGCTGGGAAAATACTTGTCTTCTAAAAAATTCAGCTTTGATTGTGCTTCTGAAAAATTTTCGCGTGCCTGAACAACGTCTGTTTTGACTATGGGAATAATTTTATCAATATTATTATCACTTTGAGTATGATCTAGAAAAATATCAAAAGAAGAAATAATTGGATCCACACTAGAAGTTAAACATTCAACACCATTGGCAATATTTTCTCCAGAATCAAGAAGGTAAACGTATTGTTGAAATCTTTGTCGTTCATGAATTAGAGAAAAAATCCAAAGTAAATTATTTAAGCTACTTGAAGCGGCGCGAAAAGATTTTTCTGCAATCGCCGCTTGTTTATTTGCTTCGTTCAATGAAAATTCGGTAATAGCCTGTTTTGATTTCTCAATAGCAGTTATTCCTTTGAAAGTAAAAAATGCACTAAGTAAGAAAGGTGAGAAAAATCCAAAGATGATAAATATTAAACAAACAATCACAAATGAAATCTTTAATTTATTAAAATGATGGTGCACCTTAATGTCAGTATCTCCAGCCACTAAAACTTTTTTTTGCCTTAAAGAGTTTGATTCTTTTTCTTTACGGAAAGGTTTTAGAATTGATTGGAAAAAGCCTGATTGCGATTTGTTCTCGAAAAATACTTCTCCTTTCACAACTTCTTCTTTATTAAGGTCTTTTTCTGGGGTAAGATCTGTAGTTGATACTTGAGAAATATTTTTGTTTTCTTCTTTAGAAACTATTTCCGTCGCTTCGTAGCTAAAATCTTTTTTGGTAAATTCTTTAGTTTCTTTAATCTCTTTAAGCCCTTTTTCGTTTTTAAGCCGCGTGTCTTTGAGAAACCAGGCGACTGTTTTTTCAAAACCCTCTTCAATAGAAATATTTGGATACCAACGTAAATCTTTTTTACTTAAACTAATATCAATTTGAGGTAAAGGTAAAGTAATTTTGTCTGAAGGAATAAAATTGATAGACCCACCTTCTTTATAAAAAGTAAGGAGTGTCTCGGAAATAGTTCTTAGAGTAAATTTTTGTGGAGAAACTAAATAATAAACTTTTCCTTCTGTGTCTTTCGAAAACATTGCCTTGATAAGACCATAAACAACATCAGAAACATAGGTGGGAAAAACCTCTTCAAGACCATCACCAAAAAGAGAAATTTTTTGACTTTCAATAAAAGAGTTAAAAAGACAGTTAATCGGAAAAATACTATTTAAAGGCATCCGTGGTCCATAAAGATCACGAACTCTGACTATTTTTGCTTTAACCTCATGTTCTTTTCTAAACTCTTCTACAAGCGCTTCTCCAAATCTTTTTGCTTCATATAAGGCTAAAATATCTTCTTCATGATTGTCTTTTCCAAAATAGTTTTCCAAAGATAAACGCGAAGCTACCCCACTATAAATATCCACCAAAGAAATAAACAAAAATTCTGCTTTGTCTAATAAAGCTTTTTGTAATAATATTTTGGTTCCTTGAGAATTAATAAGAAGTGAATTTAGGCTTCCTTCCTTATTTTTAGAAACAATATCTAGTCCGGAGGCGTGAAAAATATAATCAACCTTTTCTATTTCAGCGACCATTTCCGCTTTTTCTAGGGAAAATTTTACAATTTCAAAATTCTTGTTTTTTTTACAGTTATTGAGATTCTTATCAGAAGTCAGTGAAAAATCATCAAGACAAATAACCTTAAAACCGTTTATCAATAAAGCTTCACAAAGATGTGAACCTAAAAAATGAGCTCCACCAGATACAAGAACTGTTTTAATTTTTTTTGGACTATTCATGGGCAGTAAAAAATCTTATGCTTTTTTAAATACTTCTAAAAATAAACTTAAAATTATCCCAAAGATAAAACCAAATAACAATCCTCCACCAACAAAAATGAATAAAGAAATGTTCTTTGTTAAAACTAAAGGTTCCGAGTCAACAACGTCTAGAGAAAGGTTGGGATCTCCAGTTTGATTTAAAAGAAGAATTCTTTCAATCCCCGCTTGTCCAACGGCTTTTATGATGGCGCTCGATTCTTCTTTGTCTTTTGTCGTAACCGAAGCTTTAATTAATTGAGGAGCTTCTTTGGTAACAATAAGCCTGGACGATAACGATTCCAAGGCGACAACATCACGAGGAATATAATTAGTAATCTCCCCTGCTCTTTTTAAAACCTCCAAGCTTTGGAAAAAGCCTATCACAGTATCCGAATATTCTTTAGAAACCTGGCTAGCATAATAACCATCATAACTATAATATTTTTCTGAAACTGGCTCTATTTTTCTTTTCACATAAAAAAGCAGTGAAGCCTCATAACTGTCTCCCTGTTGAAAATAATAAAACATTCCTAAAAGAAGAAATATTAAAGTTGTTATTAAAATTAAGAACTTCCTTTTTTTCATTAAAGAAAACAGGTAAATAATTTCCATATTTTTTAATCCTTCATTTATTCTTGAAAACTTTTTTATCTTTTTGAAATTTATTTATATTAATAATTTTAGGGAAAAGCATTGGGGTTTTTTCTTTATATTTTTCATAGTCTTTTCCAAACCAAAGGGAAAGTCTTCTTTCTTCTCGATTTTGAATATATTCATAAAAAACAACACTTAATATGGGTATAATCCATAAAACAGTCATTAAAGATCCATTGTAAAAACCAAAGGCTACTAAAATAAAGAGATAACCTAAAGTCATTGGATGCCTAACAATAGAATATGGTCCATAAGTTGAAAGTTTTTTTGGATTAAACCCGGGAAGAGGAAAAAAAGAAAAGGGAAAACAATCAGAATAAAAATAAAGGGTATAAAAAGACCATAAAACTAAACCTCCCCCAAAAGAAGCAAAAACAATAGAAATTATAATAGACCAATTAGTATAAAAGATTACAGAAGAGATATCTAATAAGTATCCAAAAACTAAAACGTCTAAATTTTTTCCAATGAGTAAAACTAAATAAGGAACTATAACTAGATAAATAGCAATATACCACATATAGGATATTACATAAATGAAAAAGTTTTTGATAAAGATAATTATTTTTTTCATGTATATAAAGATTTAAAAAAATACTCTTAAAATTATACCCGAATCTTTCTATATTTTAAACACTTTTTTTAAAAACGAGAATTATCTATTTATATGTTCAACTATTAGTAAGGAAAGGGGAGAATTAAAAACGATTATTCTCGATAAAGTAAGGATAGAGAAATAAAAACAGAAAATATTAAATTCCCTTGAAACAAAGAGTAAAAGTAATGATCCCAAAATGAAGCAATTATAAAAAGAATACAAAAAATTATTAAAAATAGTCGGAAAAAGTTTTTTTCTTTATCAATAAATAAATCTATTTGAAGAAATAAACCAAACAATAAAATAAAAAGAAATAATATAAAAACAATAATTCCATTTTCAGAAAGAAATAAAAGATAAAAATTATGAACAGGTTGAACAAAAGAATAAAGATTTGAAAAATCATCTGAATTAAACTGAAAAAGAAAGCGATTTAAACCAACACCTTTAATTATATTTTTCTCAATTGAACGAATTGCAATTTCATTTAAAAAATATCTTCTTTCTAAACTAGAATAGTCAGATAAAAGCAATGAGTTTGTTCTAATGATAAATAAAGGGGATATCATTAAAATAATTATAATTATAAATACAGCGAAAAGCTTGTTCTTACTTTTTAAACGAGTTTCAAGTTTATCCCTATGGATGAAAGAAAGATAAATAGAGGAGATTATAATATTTATAAAAAATAATAGGTAGCCGATTTTACTAAAAAGCAAGGCAATAGCAAGGGTGTTAATTAAAAAAATAAAGAGGTATCTTTTTTGTCTTTTTATAAATAATAAATATATATTTAAAGAACTAATTAAAGATACATAGAAGGCTATAATGTTTGGGTGGGGAAAAGTTGCCCCTGGCCTTATAATATTAAAACCGTTTAAATAGAATGTGGCTAGTCCAGAAGTATTAGAATTAAAATCCCATTCTCCTAAAAATTTAAAACCTAATGATTGTTGTAATATAAATTCTCCAATTACAATTAAAGAAATAAGTAAAGAAGATAGACTAAAAATAATCGTGATTTTTTTAACATCTAAAAAATTTTTCTTTTGAATTAAAATCGAAACAATTAAAAATATATATTCTATGACTCGTAAATATTTAATAATAAAGATTTTATCTTTTAAATACTGATGGTTAAAAAATAAAAGAAGGGGAATAAATAATAAAAACATAAGCGATATTATTTTTTGATATTTAGAGATAACTTTAGAGTTTCTTTTTTTTAGAAAAGATATTAAGCTAAATAGGATGAATATTATAATTAAAAAGTCTTGGATATAAATTGTTGGTAAAAAATAATCAATAATTTTTCCGTTTAGAATTGATTCTGAAATAAAAAAATGCTTACTGGTTTTAAATGGAATTAAAAATAATAAAATATAGAATGTTAAAGTTTTAATTTTTTCCACATTAAAAATTTTCTTAATCCATTTTTTTAAATATAAATAATTAGTAATCATAATTATAATGACTAGGGATATGTGTAGTACTTAGTAAAAAGTTGATTGTAATAACCATTATTCCGTATTATTTAATGTTGATAACTTTTAAGTTTATGTAATCAAATTTGTAGTCAAAAATATTGATATAAAGCCATAATTATCTGTGCATAAATTCAGTAAAATGTGAATAAAATTGTGGATAATTTCTGGATAACATTTTATACAAATAAACTACAAAAACCCTCTTTAATTAAAAAGGATTTTCTTTAAAGATATAATTTCATGATACTTATTTGAATTTATGTCTTTAACCTCATTTTCTGTTTTTTCAATTGAGTACATTATTGTGGTATGATCCCGATGTCCTAAATATTCTCCGATTTGAGTAAGGGGCATATTAACCTCTTTTCTTAGTAAATACGCAAGGGTTTGTCTAGGAACAACAAAATTTGCTTTTCGACTTTTCCCTTTAAGATCTTTAATTGTAATTCCATAAAATTCTGAGACAGTGGTTGTAATTACTTCAGGGGTTATTCTTTTTTGGTTTTTTTCCACTCTTTTTCCTAGTAATTTTTGAGCATCTTCAATCGTAACCTCTTTTCTTTGAAAAAGAGCGATTGTTGTAAGTTGACTCAAAACACCCTCAAGCTTGCGAACATTTTCAGTAACATTTTCAGCAATATATTGGACAACAACCTGATTGAGATGAATATTTTTCTCTTCACATTTAGCGTTTAAAATTGCCATTCGAGTTTCATAGTCTGGGGGTTGAACATCAACAGTTAGTCCTCCTTCAAAACGGGAAACAAGTCTCTCTTCCAGTTTATTTATTTCGCGAGGGGGTTTATCTGAAGTTAAAATGATCTGCTTATTTTCACTATAAAGAGTGTTAAAGGTGTGAAAAAACTCTTCCTGTGAAGCCTCTTTTCCTGCAAAAAACTGAATATCATCAATTATTAAAACATCTGCCTGTCGGTATTTTTCTCTAAAGACACTGGTTTGATTTTTTTGGATCGCAATAATAAGTTCGTTAGTAAATTTTTCTGAGGATAAATAGAATATTTTTTTCTGGGGATCATTTTTTAAAATCTCATTTCCAATTGAGCATATTAGATGGGTTTTTCCAAGTCCAACCCCACCATAAATAAAAAATGGATTATAAACACGACCTGGATTTTCGGTAATTGCTTTTGCTGCAGCTACTGCTAAATTGTTTGAAGGGCCAATAACAAAAGTAGAGAAAAAGTATTTTTGGTTTATCAGAGGTTTTTCTTTATAGAGAAAATTAGAAGGTTCATAGGTATTGTTGAAAAAAGGTGTTTTTACCTGAGTTTGTTTTATTTCCTCTTTGACTTCAAGTAAAACATGAAGATCTTTTTCAAATGAGGTAATACAAACATCCTCTAAGATTTCGAGGTAATTATTTTTTTCCAAAACTTCTTTAGTGTAGTGATTTGGACAGTAAATGTAAACATTTGAATTTACAATCTCTTTTAAACGTAAATCTTTAAACCAGGTTTTATAAATAGCTGGAGAGATGCTTATCTTGAGATCAGAAAGTATCTTTTGCCAGATCTTTTGTGTGTTCATGTTTACAAAAAATATTAATGAAGGATAAATTTAGTATATATTGGTAAAGATATTTGTAGAGGCAGTAATTAGAAATTTTTATTGTGTGGAAAAATATATCACACCTGTGGATAACTAACAAGATATAAAAACAGTAATCAGATAAAATATTAAGATATCAACCATAATAAGGGTCTTGAATAAAAAAATTGTTATCAGTAATTTCATTAATTGTATTTCTGGAAATAGGTTCTTTTGACAATCAAGATGAAGGTTTGGTATATTAGAGCAGCAAAAAACTTATTTATTCAACTAATTTAAGAATAAAAATAGAGCTCATATAAAGAAAAAGAACCAAATTTTTACACATATAAGATTTTAAGGAAAATTATGACGAAAAGAACTTACCAACCAAAAAAGAAAAAAAGACAGACTACACACGGTTTCCGTTCTCGAATGGCTTCTTCTACAGGTAAAAATGTTTTAAAAAGAAGAAGATTAAAAAAAAGAAAATCACTAACCGTTTAATATACCCGAATTCACCTAAATTGCAATTTAAAATGGCGGTAATTCAGGTCTACTTAACTACATTTTTGCAAAACTATGGAAGTTGAGTATATTAAGATTTTGTTTGTTATTTAGGGAAGCTTATTTCTGATAGTAATCTAACTTCCTCTTTAATCTTAATTTTTGGTATAGCGAGGCTGTTCTTTAGTTATTAATAAAACTTTAGTATATGTATCCTTATCAAAATAGGGTAGTTAGTGAAAAAGATTTTTATTTTGTTAGAAACAAAGGTAAGCGTTTTCACTGTTCATTTTTTTCAATTTTTTTAATAGAAAATCCTTCTTTTAAAATAAATAAAATTGGTTTCATTGTTTCTAATAAAGAAGGAAAGGCCGTTTTTAGAAACCGGATTAAACGCAAACTGCGAGATTTATTTTACTCATGGCTGAATATTGAAAATAGATTTATGATGGTAGTTATTGGAAGAGAAAAATGTTTAAAAGCTTCCACTCAGGATTTGTTGATGTTTAAAGATAAAGCCGAAAAATATTTTGAGTTCAAAAAAATAAAAGAGACAGCGTGAAAAAAATCATTATTAAATTAATTAAACTTTATCAGGAATATTTATCTCTAGATCAAGGATTTTTACGGAATTTAGTTCTTGGGAAGAATTCTCAGATTGTCATTTGTCGGTATCAACCTACCTGTTCCGATTATACCTATCAGGCGGTTGAAAAGTATGGTGTTATTAAAGGTTTATTTTTAGGTTCTAAAAGGGTGCTTAGATGTCATCCGCTTGCCAAAGGAGGCTATGATCCACTTCCATGAGTAATTTTTTTCATACTATATTTTATGTTCCAATAGAAACGTCGTTAATGTTTTTTTACCACTTAACTGGCGATAATTTAGGATATGCCGTTATTTTACTGACAATCACCATTCGTTTAATTTTAATTCCACTTACAATACCATCACTTCGTTCTGCTCAAAAAATGCAGGTGATTAAACCGGAACTTGATGAACTTAAAAGAAGACATGGAAAAGATCCCCAAAGAATGCAAAAAGAGCAGCTGGATCTTTACAAAAAACACGGAATTAATCCCGCAACCGGTTGCTTACCGATTTTACTACAACTGCCAATTTTAATTTTTCTTTATAATGTTTTAACCAACGTTTTAAAAAGCGACGTTGTAAATCCGATGTTTTTTATTTTTAATCTTAGAGAACCAGATCAGTATTTTATTCTTCCTGTTCTGGCTGCTGTGTCTCAATTTATTCTTTCTTTTATGATGTCTCCAGTTCCTGGAAAAAAAGATGTTCAAAAAGAGAAAAAGGAAGCGGATTTTGCCGATTCTCTTACTGGAGCGTTGCAAACCCAGAATTTATATGTGATGCCCTTGCTTTGGTTTTTTATGCTTTTAAAGCTTCCTTCCGGAATTGGTATTTATTGGGTGTTTTCAACAATTTTCAGTTTTGTACAACAATGGATTTTTATTGGTCCAGGAAGACTGACCACAATTTTTAACCGAAAAAAATCTTAATTAAAGGAGTTTTTTATGGATAATACTGAAGCTTTTCTACAGGAATTAACCGAAAAGGTTGTTTCCCTTTTTGGTTTTACCAAAGAGAGTTTTTCAATTTCAAAAGGTGAGGAAGATAATTTTAACATTACAATTCAAGAAAGCGAAGACTCTGGGTTCTTGATTGGTTATCATGGTAAAACGTTAGAAGCGATTCAATTTATTCTAACCTTAATACTGTTTTATAAAAATGATAAATGGCAAAGAGTTTCTTTAGAAGTGGGGGATTATAAAAAGAAAAAGATTGTATATCTTGAAAGTTTGGCGGAAAAAGCCATTGAAAAAGCTAAATTTTTAAAAGAAACAGTTTCTCTGTCTCCAATGACTCCTGCTGAAAGAAGAATTGTACATCTTTATCTTAAAAGTCGAAATGATATTTCTTCCTCTTCCGAAGGGGAAGGTTTTGATCGACATATAGTCATCTCTCCCAAAAAAGAGAATGAAGAACTTTTATCAGAAGAAACAATAGCATCAAACTAAAAAGGGAGGATTATGAAAGTCCAAGTATTACAAGATTCTCTAAGTAAAGCTTTATCCCTAGCTTCTCACGTGGTTTCAAGCAAACCAAACTTGCCAATTTTGGGAAATATTTATTTAGAAGCCGAAAAAGACAAACTGATTATTTCAGGAACAGACCTAGATGTTGGAATAAAGCTATCGATTAAAGCTGAAGTTTCGGAATCGGGTTCAATTGCAGTTCCATCTAGACTGTTTGTGGATTTTATCTCCTCAATTACCTCAGGGAAAATTAGTCTTGAAACTGAAGGTTTGGTTTTAAAGGTTCAAAGTGGAATATATAGTTCGAGCTTCAACTGTCTAGATGGAGATGAATTTCCTGCTTTTCCGGAAAAGGGTAAAGAAATAGAAGTGGATTTTGAGTCAAAGACTTTTAAAGAGGCTTTAGGCAAGATTCTTTTTTCCGCTTCAACCGATCTTTCCCGGCAAGTTTTGACTGGAGTTTTATTTGAATTTCAAAAGAAGCAGGTTACGCTAGTCACCACTGACGGATTTCGATTATCTTCATACCTATTAGTCGGAGATTATGATAAAATCGACAATTTTATTATTCCAGCCCGGGGATTACAAGAGCTAATCAAAAGTGGGGGAATTGAAGAGGCTGAAAAAAAGGATGTTAAAATTACCCTTTCCGAGAATAAGAATCAGGTGATTATCGAAAATGGGGTGGTTGAAATTGCCCTTCGTTTATTGGAAGGCAAATTTCCAGACTACAAGAAAATCATTCCGGAAAAATTTGTTTCAGTCTTAAATGTCGATCGACAGGAGATTTTAAAAGCGGTAAAAGTAGCCTCGATTTTTGCTCGGGATAATGCCAATATTGTTCACTTTAATCTGAAATCAAAAGATCAAACCCTTTCAGTGGCGGCAACCGCTCGAGAAATGGGGGAAGGTTCATCTATTATAAAATGTTCAGTTTCTGGGGAAGACCTTGTGATCTCCTTTAATGCTAGATTTCTATTAGAAGTTATGAATGTTTTTACTGCTTCTGAATTGAAACTGGAGTTTTCCGGACCATTGAAACCGATAAGAATTATTGAAAGTGGTAATGAAAACTTCTTTCACGTTTTAATGCCAGTTAGAACTGGAAATTAAAACAAATATCTAAAAACAAAAAAAGCCGGGAAATTCCCGGCTTTTTCATTATCAATTACGATTTAAAATGCCCCAACATTTCTTTCAACTGCTTTTTCCGCATCTTGTTTAGCCTGCTTTTCCATACTCATTAGTTCTTCTGGGTTTGTTGTTATTAATTTGTGTTCTTCATTTGAGGCAATTACTTGAATTGCTACATGTGATTCTCCCGCAAAAAATACTCCCTCTCCAACATTGGTTGCAAGGAGCAATCTTTTTTCAGCCTCAGATAAGTAAAAAACTTCAGTTAATCGGTCAACTGCAGCTGGAGATTGTCTCATCAGCATTTGAATTGAGGAGTTTGTAACAATCGCTTTTCCATAATCAGTCCCCAAAAAGTCTTCGACGTCTTGAGTAATTGTGGTCATTCCAAGATAATATTTACGAGCTCTTTTAGCAATTGAATACATAAAATAAGCCGAATCTGGATGTTGCATTAAATGCCATGCTTCATCCACAATCAGAATTCTTTTCTTTCGATCGCGGCGTACCTTAGTCCAGATAAAGTCAAGAATGATATGCATGGCAATCGGTCTTAAGCTTTGTTCTAAATCACGAATTCCAAAGACAGTAAATGTATTTCGGATATCAATATTCGAATTTTCATTAAAAATCCCCACAGCAGAACCTTTAATATATTTTTCAATTCTTTCTGAAAGAACTGTTGCTTCTTTCTCTTCCATTCCCTGCAAAATTTTATAAAGATCCTCCATGCGAGGAGGTTCATTTTTTTGAGTTTTTGGTTCTGGGGTAATCCCTTTACTTTTATAGGTTAAAACTAAAGCTCTGTCTAATATTGCCTCTTCAGTGGGGGTGAGTTCTCCCATCATTGTTTTAAAAAGACCGTGAAGATTTAAAATTTTTAACCCCAACTCATTTGATCCCTCTTCGTAAACCTGAGAAAGATCAAAAGGATTAATTTTATTATTAGAATTAAAGGAAAAGTCAATAAATTCTCCGCCAATTGCTTCACACAGTGGTTTGTATTCGTTTTCCGGGTCAACAATGATAATTTCTGTTCCCAACATCAGAGATCGCAGTGCTTCCAATTTAACCATGTATGATTTACCACCACCAGACTTTGCAAAGACGACCATGTTTGCATTTTCCATTTTGAAACGATCAAAGATTACCAAGCTTCCATTATGTTCATTAACTCCAAACATGACTCCTTCATTTGCGGTAAGATCAGAAGAGGTGAAGGGGAAAGTTGTTGCGATAGATGTTGTGTCCATATTCCGATAAACTTGAAGGTTATCGGTAAATGATGGCGTTGTTGCAATAAACCCAACATTCATGCGCAGAGTAGCCTTTTTTGACAAGAGAAGGGCTGCTCCTAGAATTGATTCTACTTTTTTGGTAATAAGATCAAGCTCTTCTAATGAAGCAGCAGGAATACTAACATAAAGCGCAAATTGGAAAAACTTTTCTTCTCCAGCTACTAGAGAATCCTGAAGCATTTGAGCGTCTTGAACAGCGAGTTTTACATCTGGGTTGACAATCTTTCCGGCCGATAATTCGGTAGTTATTTCTGACTGCATTTCGGCAATCTTGCGTTGGAGTTTATTGACTACTCCACGCGTTTCTACTGGATAGTAGAACATAGAAACATCAAGACTTTCGGGGAAGTTTACAAGAGGAGCCAGCCAATTTGCCCCAACATAACGAGGATAACCAGACATAAAAAGAGTTCGGAAATACTTTGTGCCAATCCGAACATGGTTGAAATCAATTTCAACCGCTGAAGGAGCAATAATATCTTTGATATTCACAATTCCCTTTGCGGTCTTTAAAATTTCAGAGTCGGTCTCGGCGACTTCTGCTTTTACTTTACTGTTTCCATCTTTGAATATTAAATTTTGAACACTATCAAAAAGGCTCATATTTTTCTTTTTCTTGTAATTATTTTAATTCAATCATTTTTATTCAAGTACCGGTTGTACAATAGCGGCGGTATAATCCTCAACCTGTTGGGTTAAATGCTGTTGGTCAGATTCGCTCGGATTATATATGCTGTAGAATAATTCTACAATCTGACGTGAATTTAACTGTTCCGCTTTTATTCCCATTCTTGAGAGTAGGCCGACAACAAACTCTCTTTTTTCGTATAAATTAGTTTTTGCATTTTCAAGTAATCGCGGTGTGATTTCAATTTTTTCTTCTTTTTTGATTGTGTTTCCGACAACCTTGCTGAGAGCCCCCATTTTTTGAGTTTCCGCTTCTTGGTAAGAAAGGATAATAAAGAACTTCTTATAAAGCACATTTCCAGTCACAACTAATTGGTTAATAAATTTACGATAATATGAAATTTGATCACGCAAGGTTTTATTAGGTTGTCTTTTCTCGAAGTTCTCCAAATAAAGAAGATAGTTACTAATATCCATACGTCGAGTGTGTATCACAATCTGAATTGGAAAACTTAACGAGTTTACTAGTTGGGCGTAAGCACCAATCATGGCATCTTGTTCTGTTTCAGAAAGAAGGTCAAAGTTGATAGCATTCGTTTGGATAATTAAGCAGAAAGTTCCTGCTTTGGTAATTAGTAAATCATCTTTAATATCTTGAATATTTAAAATTGATTGCGAAGATGTAAACATAGTAATTTATTATGCTGTTGTTCCTACAATTTCCAAAAGTGGAATAAGCTCTCCTTTTAATTCTAAATCGATTATTTTAAATTGACAACCTTCTTTTTCCATTTCTAGTTTGTATTCTCCATTTGGCAGTGGAGTAGCAATTGAGAACTGTCCTAATTTATTGGTTTTCAGAGCTCTTACCGGCGTAGAATTTTCGTCTTTTATAAGAACTATTGCATTTGATAAAGTGCTTCCATTTTGGTCTTTAATCAAACCAGCGATGATATTTGGTATTTGGGGTGGCATAAAATCTTTACTTTTAAAGTTGAAAACCGGTTTTTGTGAAGGAGCAGAAGTTTGAGAGACAGTAGGGACAAATGCAACCTTATTGATTAAAGTTTCCTCTTCTAAAACATCTACAGGTTTTATTGGCGTTACTTCTTCTGGTGTAAGCGGTTTTGGAGTTGGTTTAAGATCTTCTAAAACAGGTAAAATTAATTTTTCTTCTGAAGAGATTTTTTTAATTGGTAAAGGTGTAAGGGTTCCTTTCGGTTTTTCCGTAAATCCCTGTTTTGGTGGAGTTAAGACCGTTTTTTGAGGAAGGATATTTTCTTTCACGGATGATGTTTGCTTTTGAGGTATACTATTTACATTTGGTTTGATATTAGTTTGAATTGGTTTTGATTGTTCTGGATTTTTTATTAAAGGCATAACTTTTTTTGTTTCAGGTTCTCCTTCAATCTTTAAAATATCTAAATTTTTAACTTCAAGGTCATCTTGGTTAAATCTTTTTTCAAAATCCGAGGATACCTCAAAATGTCTTTCTCCTTTAACTGGAAATATTGTTTGTGCTTGATCTACTTTATGGATAGCTCTGTTTACTTTCAAATTTGAAAGACCTTGGACATATTGAGGTTCTTGTCCGGAAATTTTTAGAGTAAATACAGGTTTATTTGTGAAATTAATTTCGGAGGCAAGTGGAGTTACTCCTTTTACTTTTGATGTGGAAGGGGCTTGTCTTCTTTCTGGGTATCCTTCGATTTCGGGTTTTATAGTCTTTAGTTTTGGAGCCACAGCAATGGTTTCTTTCTTGAGAATGGACGGTTTTACCTCTTTAAATATCTTTACTGGAGGTGTTTCTTTATTCAATGTAGTTTGCTGAAGAGGCACAACTGTTTCTTTGAAAACTTCTTTTGGTTGAGGTTTTTCTACTGGAATATTTAGGATAGCCGTTTTTTCTATCGGAGACTTTGTTTCTATTGCTTGAGGAATATTTTGGGGTGTGGGGATTTCAAAATTTAGCTGCGATAAAAACTCTTGCTCTTTTTCATCTTGTCGTTCTTCGCTAAAAAGCTCTGGATATAGATCTTTTTTAGTTTTTTCTGTTGCCGATCGGGACTCTTTAGCCTTAGTCGTCGCCGATTTAGTATGTGCAAGCTGTAAAAATGAGACAAACTCTTCTGTAGTTTTTTGCCAGATGAATTGGGTTGGAGAATAGATAGCTCCGATAAAAGTTGTTAACCATGTATCTAGAGTCATGTCATTGATTCTGACAAGTCCGGCAGCAAAAGAAAAAAGGCTAACGACAACAACAGCAGGAATTTTAAAAGTTCCCGGAAGAGGGCTCATGTAGAGAACAAAAGCAAAAGATAATCCAGTAGCAATTATAGAAAACTGTTTGGCAGTCAGTGGTCCAAAGATACGATCTTCAAAAGAAACTACATTTTGAGGAATAGGGTGAGCCCGCATATTAATATAGATAAACCAATTATAAATTAATAATTATTGATGGTTTTAAATTGATCTATCGTAGAGAAAAACCTTATTAGCATTTTGTATAACTTGTTTCTCTAATTTTAAAGGGAAATAGGGTACATTGCAATAGCAGTTAGAAAAATTAGTAAATTTTATAACTGCGGACAAAAAATCAATTTCATAAAATCAGTAAAACCCTCTTTAGTATTGATCTTTTTCAGTCTTAATGTATAATATTGCAAATATTAAAATATACTTAAATTATTTTTCTTTTGTGTTAAAAAGATTGAAAGGATGAATTTAAAAATGAAGAAGCACCAACTTAAAGCCAAAAAAAGAGAAATTTTTGGGAAAAAACTTAAAGGAATGCGTCGTAAAGGAATTATGCCTGGAGTAGTTTTTGGTTCTAAATTTAACTCTATTGCGATTCAATTTGATTTACTTGAATTTAGAAGTATTTATAAAGAGGTGGGAGAAACAAATATCTTAGAAGTATCAATAGAAAGCGACGAAGCATATCCAGTCTTAGTCAAAAAAGTTCAACTTCATCCTCTTTCTGATCTTCCTTTACACGCCGATTTTTATAAAGTTGATTTAACTCAAAAAGTTAATGTAAATATTCCACTAGTCTTTATTGGGGAATCAGAGATTATCAAATCTGGAGAGGGAGTGTTACTTGAACTTATGCACGAAGTGGTCGTTGAATGTTTACCAATGCAGATCCCTTCTTCTTTTGAAATCGATGTTTCGCAACTTAAAACCTTAGGAGATTCTTTCACCTTGAAAGATTTGAAGTTATCTGAAGGTGTTGAGGTAAAACTTGAATCAACCGAACTTATCTGTAAAATAGTAGAGCCCATGAAGGAAGAGGTGGAAGCTCCCGTTATTACCCCTGAAGAAGTAGAAGTAATTAAGGAGAAAAAGGAAGGTGAAGAAGGGGAATCATCTGACGAAAAAGAAGTGAAGAAGGAAGCAAAAAAAGAGAGCAAGTAACCTAAATAGGGTTATTTAATTCTTCTAATTCAAAGGCGCGTTCTATTTCTTTTTTACTTTCAGTTAAATTACCAAACTCTTCCAAGATTTTTCCATAGTGGTAATGTCCAGAAGCTGAATTTGGAAATTTCTGTAAGTAGTTTTGATATAAAGATATAAGGGTTTCATCTTTTTCCTTTAGCCATTTAATCCATAGATATAAATCTTTAATAATTTTTTCCTTTTCCAAAGAGTTTTGACTGTTATTAAGTTTTTCTGCCAAAGAGAAAGCTTCGGTTATTTCATTACAGTTAAGATAATAGTTTATAAGAATAATTTGGTTTTCTTGTAGTGTTTGGGGGTCTTGCCATGAGGCAAGGTCATTAACGGTTTTTTCTTGTGTTTGAATTTTGAGATCACAATTCTGTTCTTTATCATAGATTTTAGCGAGGAATGAAGAGAAACGATAATTAATAGGTTCAAGGTTAAAGGCCTTTTCAGCTTCAATTCTTGCGTTCTGGAAATTGTTTTGCGCATAATAAAGTTGTGATAGTAAAAAATGAGTTTCTCCAGAGGTAGGATCGATTTCGATTGCTTTTTGCCAAGCAATCTCAGCTTCATTTAAACTATTTACCTCAAAATACGCTTTACCAAGAATCAAATAAGCATCACGGTATTGAGGGTTGTCAGCGGTAATTTGCTGTAAAGTATTAGTAGCTAGACTGGGAAATCCCTGTGAAATTATTTCTCTGGATAGAAGAAGCTTATTGTACTCTGAGTTTTCATTTTTCAAGAGCGTTTTTAGTGTGGAAGTTTTTATAGATAATTCGTTAGTAAAATTGCCTGTTTCTAAAATTTTCAAAGCTTCCTGGGGATCACTAAAGATAAAGTAGAGACTTTTTAAATAATAATATTCTTCAGAATAGTTATTTTCAGTTAATTCGTTTAAAGTAGTTAAAGCTTGATTTGCCTGATTCAGTTGATAATATGTAATTGCAATTTTTGTAGACGCTTCTTTATTTTTAATCTGAAGATATGCGTTTAAGGTTTCATCATACCGTGTTTGTTTAGAAAGCAGATCTCCTAGAGCAAGATAAATACTATCGTCATCTTTAACATTTTTTGCTCCTTCCTTAAGGATTAATTCGGCATTTTGAAGATTATTTTTGAGGATATAGATCTCCGCCAATTTTAGATAAGAATCGGATTTTTTAGAATCAGTAACAATCGCTTTTTGGTAAGAGATAAGAGCATTATTATAGTATTTTTCTTGATAATATTCATTTGCCTGAACTAAGTATTTATCATAAACTTTTTGTTTTTCCTGGCTGGATAGATACAGACTCAAAGGAATAAGGGCTATAAAAATAATACAGATAACAACTATTCTAATTCTAAATTGGGTTAAAAGTTTCATTGTTAAATAAGATAATTATTCTTTCTACTAACTATTCTGGCCATTTTTCGGTGATTAGTAAACTATTTTTACCCAAACGTTGCCAAATGGCTTCTGTAACAAAGGGCATGAAAGGATGAAGCAGTTTCAGGTTCGTTTCTAACATATCCTTAAGCGTTCCTCTTATATATGCAGAATATTGATTATCATTATTTAGCCATACTTTCGATCCTTCAATATGAATATCAGCAAATATATCCCAAATATAATGATATAGTTCTTCTCCAGCTTGACTGAATTTATAGTTATCCAATAGTTTAGTAACTTTTTTTGATAATTTATTTAGTTCGTCTATACGTCCATGGCACCAATTTAATTCGGCTGACTTGTTGTTTTTTAATGTGAATTCAGGCATATGAGATTCAAAGCATTTAACATCTTTTCCTTGAGTGTTAATTTCAATATACCTTGCAATGTTCCATATTTTATTCGCAAAATTACGATAGCCTTTAATTTTTTCTTCAGATAAGGCTATAGGATTACCGGGAGCACAACCCACTAAAAGACTCATTCTGAGAGCATCTGCGCCATATTTATCTACAATTTCGATTGGATTAATGACATTTCCCTTCGATTTACTCATCTTTTTTCCTTCACGATCAGTAACCATTGAATGTAAGTAGACATATTTAAAAGGAGCTTTTCCAGTAAGATAAATACCAAACATGATCATTCTTGCTACCCAGAAAAAGAGGATATCCCACATAGTATCGAGTAAAGTAGTAGGGTAGTATTTTTTAAATTCTTTACTATCGGGATATTTTAAAGTGGTTAATGGCCACTGACCTGATGAGAACCAAGTATCAAAAGAATCTGTCTCTTGTAAATAATTTTCTCCGGGTTTTTGGCGTGAGATTATAAATTTAGAATTTGCCGGTGCAATGAGTTTTTGAAGCCCTTTTTCAATTTCAGAGATTGTGTATTTACCGCAAATATCCCTCACTTTTCCCGCAACACTTTCTCCTTTACGGTTAATAAATAAAACTTGCAAATCAGGGTTTTTATCGATGTTATACCAAGCGGGAATGCGAATTCCCCAAACAACTTGACGAGAAATTGGCCAATCGAGAATATTTTCCATCCATTGAAAATAGATTTTATTGAATCTTTTGGGAATGATCTTTACTTTTTCATTTTTCACAACGGCAACCGCTTTTTTAGCAAGTGGTTTTGTCTTTACAAACCAGTTTGGTAGAACCATTGGTTCGATAGGATGATTACCTTTATAACATACAGCTATATTATGAGTATAATTTTCATTCACTTTAATAAGTAACCCTTTTTCTATCAGGTCGGAAACCACTTTTTGCCTGGCAGTAAAAACTGATAGTCCTTGATATGGTCCGGTGAGTTCATTTAACTTTCCATTAAGATCGATAACTGGTTTCACTTCAAGTTGATGTCTTTTTCCCATTTCATAATCATTTGGATCATGAGCGGGTGTGACTTTGACAACTCCGGTTCCAAACTTCGGATCAACATATTTATCCGCAATCACTTTAAGCTTAAATTTTCCAATTAATCCATCACATTCAATTTCTTTTCCGATATATTTTTGGTACCGTTTGTCGTCAGGATGAACAGCAATTGCAGTATCTCCAAATTTCGTTTCTGGTCTAACGGTAGCAAGAACAAACGGTCCATATTTAATGTAGTATAGAGGATCTTTTTGTTCGATATGGTTTACTTCGAGATTCGCAAAAGTGGTTCCACATTTAGGACAGTAATTAACCATATATCCACCACGATAAATAAGATCGTCTTGATACATTTTTTCAAAAGTAGTCAGAACGGTATTGACAACATGATCATCAAGCATATAAGTTTCATGTGACCAGTCGAGTGAAAAACCGAGCTTTTTAAGTTGTCCTTGGATTTTCCCGGAATTTTCTTTTACGAATTCTGCGATGTTGTTATATAAGGTCTGACGGTCAAAATCAAAACGTGATTTTCCAATCTTTTTCAGGTTTTTTTCATATACGTATTGAGTTTCGTATCCGGCGTGATCAGTTCCGGGAATCCAAAGGGTTGGATGTCCTTGCATTCTCCAGAAGCGGATCAAGACATCTTCAATCACATACATCGCATGACCAAGGTGTAGATCGGCATTAGCGTTTGGGGGAGGGAGTAGAATTGAACGCGGTTCTTTGCTTGATTTTTCATTTGGTTTGAATGCTTGATTCTTTTCCCAGAGAGCATAGATCTCCGGTTCGGTTTGATTTGGGTTATATGGTTTGTAATCTGAGTTTGTCATATTTTTCTTTTAATATCATTGTAACAAATATGGTATAACAAAAATACCGCAAATATGTTCCTAAAGGGCGAAACATTTTCGCGGTACCACCTAAGTAGTTATCCACATGCTGTGGATATCTTATTTATCTTCTTACGGGATGATTCCGGCGGATTCTAATACCAAAATGGATTCTTTCCGCAGCATCTGCTGGTGACATTAATTCCAACATTAAACGCTTTTTAAAATTTAAGTCAATTCTAACATAAAAACAGAGAAGGAGAAATAGTCTAGGTTATCTAAAGAAAAAAATGAATAAAAGAGGATATCTTTCCTAAATTTGCTCTTTACGAAAAATATAAGGTATAATTAGCGAGTAAATAGCTTTACCTGCTTTTAAAAGCAGGTTTTTTATACAGATATTTAAATAGAAAATAATTTAACATTTAAAGGAAATTAATCATATGAAAATTACTAAAGCCGTTATATCCTTGGCCGGTTATGGGACTCGTTTTTTACCAGTAACAAAAGCAATGCCTAAAGAGATGCTTCCGGTTGTTGATAAACCGATTGTTCAATATCTCGTTGAGGAGGCTGTGGCAGCTGGTATTACGGATATTATCTTGGTCACAAGATATGGAAATCGAGCGATTGAAGATCATTTTGATTCCAATGCAGAGTTGGAACATTTACTTGAAAAGCAGGGCAAAACGGAGAGACTGGAAATGGTTCGAAAAATTTCTCAGATGGCAAATTTTATATATGTCCGTCAAAAATCACATCTTCCTTATGGAAACGGAACTCCTCTTTTAGTGGCTAAACCTTTAATAAATAAGGGTGAAGATTTTGTGTATATGTATGGAGATGATTTAGTAAAATCGGATGTTTCTTGTACTAAACAGCTTGTAGACCGTTTTAATGAAGGGGGTATTGATGGAGTGAATGCTGTTCAGGAGATGCCACGTAAAGTATTAGATCGATATGGAACTGTTAAATTAAAAGAGGGAAAGATTAAAAACCAACTTGATTATTATGTCGAAAAACCGGAATTAGGAAAAGAACCTTCAAATCTTGTCACGTTTGGAAGATTTGTTTTTTCGAGTAAAATTTTTGACTACTTAGATGTTAACGCCACTGGAAAAGATAATGAGCTATGGATGGTGGATGCTGTAACAAAGATGGCTAAAAATCATGTGGTGATTGCTGAACCAATAAAAGGGAAGTGGTTGACAACTGGTGACCCTATAAATTACCTTCAGGCGACTATTGAATTTGCTTTAGCTAATCCCAAAATAAATAAAGACTTTAAAGTTTATCTACAAGATCTTTGCAAAAAAGGATTTAAGTAATTTTGAGTTTGAGGTCAGTTTTTGGTATACTTACAAAAATTTATTAAAAACGTTTCCACTAAGTATTGGATGAATTTGAGAGAATGGGCTCAAAAAAGGTTAAGAATTAATCTACGTTGAAAGGTGAACAAAAATTTAAAGTAGCCTTTCCGGCAGTCTTCCGTTACAAAAAGACATACCAATGATGGTTGGTATTTAAGATAGAAGGAATCAAATTTCTTCTAATCAAGGTGGCACCACGGATATTCATAAGAAAGTCCGTCCTTGTGAACGAATCTACTTTTCGTTTATGAGGACGGATTTTTTGTAAAGAGGAGGATTTATGGCAAAAATATCAGTTTTGATTGAAGGTTATGTAAACTTAAAAGAAAAGAATGAAATATTTGAGCATAATTGTACTGTGGTTCTAATTGAAACAAAAGGTAAAAAAATTATCTTTGATCCGGGATTGGATCGAAGTGCTTTATTAAAATCGTTAGAAAAACATGAATTGAAGGTTGAAGATATTACGCATGTTTTTTTGTCGCATAATCACATTGATCACTGTTTGCTAATGGGAATATTTCCCAAAGCAAAGGTTTGTACTAGTGTGCATTTTTATAACAGTAATGGTTATGGGAAGATGATTCCAGAGGTTTTGGGAGATGAAGTTGAAATTGTGCATACTCCGGGGCATTTGCAAAATCACTATTCTTTACTTGTTAATAATGAGGAGAAACAAAAAGTGTTAATTGCTGGAGATCTTTGGTGGTGGGCTATAAACGAAGAGCAGAAAGTTGATTATAAAAGTTTAATAAATAAAGATGATTATTTTGGAAAAGATTTAAACCAAACTAAAAAGATCAGAGAAAAGATAATTAAAAAAGTTGACGTTGTTATCCCTGGTCATGGAAAATCTTTTAAAATTAATCACAAGGAGAAATAAAATGAAAAATAAAATAAAGCAAAAAGTTTTTTCAGGAATTCGGGCTACCGGACAGTTACACCTGGGTAATTATTTGGGTGCAGTTAAAGGAATGTTAGCTTTACAAGAAACACATGATTGTATTTTTAGTGTTGTGGATTTACATACGATAACAACACCGTACGATCCAGATTCTTTACAAAATTCAATTCTCGAGATTGCAATTGATTACCTTGCTGCTGGGCTTGATCCTAAAAAATGTAAAATTGAAGTGCAATCTTTTGTTCCAGAACACATCGAATTGGCTTATTTACTTTCGACAATCTATCCAGTGTCAAGATTGCAACAGCTTCCAACCTATAAAGATAAAACTTTACAACATCCTAAATATCAAAATATGGGACTACTTTTTTATCCGATCTTAATGGCAGCAGATATTTTACTTTATAAAACAGAATTAGTACCGGCGGGAGTAGATCAAGAACCTCATATTGAAGTGACTCGAGAGATTGCCCGAAAATTTAATGCAATGTTTGGCGAAACTTTTCCCGAAGTGAAACGAATGGAAACAGTGGGTGAGTATGTGCCATCCTTACTGGGAACAGGGAAAATGAGTAAATCCGTCCCTGGTTCATATATTAATTTAGCCGATTCTCCAGATGTAATTTATGAAAAAATGTCCAAAGCCAAAACTGATTCTGGTCCTCAAAGTAAAATGAGTAAATTACCTGAAGAAGGTGCGGTCGCGAATTTATTTAAGATTTTTGGACTTTTTGATGTTAAAAGAGCTAAAGTTTTTGAATCTCAATATCTTGAAGGAAGTATTAAATATATGGAGATGAAAGAGACACTCGCGGAAGTAATTATCGAAGTTTTACAGCCGATTAGAGAAAAGCGGAATGACTTAGAAAGAAATAAAGAATATGTCAAGAAAATACTTTTGGAAGGTTCTATTGAAGCCCGTCATGAAGCAAAAATTAACCTAAACGAAGTGAAACAAAAAATGGGACTAATTTAAAGATGATAAATTATAAAATTTGTATTGTTAAATTTAATATTTCTTGGTGGACTCGCTCACACTGGTGAAGCGAGTGTATTACTAGTTATTAGTTTTAGGAAAACCCGCTTTACTAATATGGCGGGTTTTTTAGTTATCAATTTTGAAAGGAAAAAATAATGAAAAATTATAATCAACCAAATAAAAAAGGAGAATTTGGATTATTCGGAGGAAGATATGTGCCGCAACAATTAACTACTAGATTAGCAGAAATAGAGAAGGCATATCTAGAATTAAGAAATAATCCCAGTTTCCAAAAAGAGCTACAGTTTCTTTACAAAAATTATGTAGGGAGACCAAGTTTACTATACAAAGCAGATCGTTTAACTGAATATTGTGGTGGAGCCAAAATTTATCTCAAAAGAGAAGATCTTAACCACACCGGAGCGCACAAGTTAAACAATACTGTTGGACAAGCCCTGTTAGCTCGAAAATTAGGAAAGAAAAAACTGATTGCCGAGACTGGTGCGGGTCAACATGGAGTTGCTGTGGCTACTGTTACTGCTTTGATGGGAATGCAGTGTGATATTTATATGGGAAAAAGAGATATTATTAACCAAAAGATGAATGTTTATCGAATGAAGCTATTGGGAGCCAAAGTTGTTGAAGTCTCTGAAGGACAAAGCACTCTGAAAGATGCAATTGATGTGGCCTTGAAAAATTTTATTACCGAAGAAAATTCTTACTATATGATTGGTTCGGTAGTTGGACCACATCCATATCCTATGATTGTACGGGATTTTCAGAAAATTGTGGGTAATGAAGTTAAATCTCAAATTAAGAAACAGGAAGGAATACTTCCGGATTATCTAGTAGCTTGCATTGGTGGAGGTTCGAACGCCATGGGTTTATTTTACGAATTTATTAAGGATAAAGAGGTAAAGCTTGTTGGAGTTGAGCCGGCTGGTTTGGGTGAGAAAACTGATCGTCATGGTCTAGCTCTTATGAGAGGTAAACCCGGAATTATTCATGGTTTTAAATGCCGAGTTTTGCAGAATAAAAGTGGGGAAATTGGAGAATCATACAGTGCCGCATCTGGTTTAGATTATCCTGGAGTTGGGCCAGAACCAAGTTTTCTTGTTGAAACCAAAAGATTAGAAGTTGTGGGAGTTACAGATTCTGAAGCGGTTAAAGCCTTTTGTGATCTTTCAAGATTGGAAGGAATTATTCCTGCTTTGGAATCAGCTCACGCCATATCTTATGCGATGAAGCTAGCACAAAGACTAAAAAAAGAACAAGTAATTGTGGTTAACCTGTCTGGAAGAGGAGATAAAGATGTGGAAAATGTGTTTGAGAATTTAATAATTTAATGAAGAAAAAATAAACAGGTTGCTGAAAGAAGGCGATCCCGCCAGAGCGGGATCGCCTTCCCTGGGAAGTTGTGATAGACTATTAAAAATGAAACAAGGAGTTGTTTTCAAATGATTGGTCCAAACTTTATATTCAATTACCGTTTAAAACCGATTAATGAGGCGAATATTTCAATCGACGATCTTAATTTTAGTTATGGCTTTGGAGTTTATGAAACTTTAAAAATTCGCCAAGGAGTGATTTTTTTCCCAGAAATGCATGTTAATCGCTTAATGAATTCAGCCAAGATTATAAAGCTTGAACATTCTTTTCAGGAAAAGAAGATACTAAGGAGTCTGGAAAACTTACAAAAATCTAACCGTTTAGTTAATAGTAATTTGAAAATTATGATAATTGGTGGGGAGAAAGTAGAACAAAGTAATCTTTATATCTTTGCTTTGAACCCGCTTTTTGTGGATGATAAATTCTACAAAAAAGGGATTAAAGTAATTACTTATTATGGGGAGAGAATATTTCCACAAGCCAAGACTTTAAATATGCTTCTAAGCGTGCTTTCCTATAGAGAAGCAAAGATACAAGGCGCCTATGATGCAGTGTTTGTTAATAAGGAAAATTTTATTACCGAAGGAACTCGAACTAACATTTTTTTTACGGATAATCAAAATATTTATACACCTTCCAAAAAACATGTTTTGGAAGGTGTAACCAAAATCACCCTAGAAAAAGTGGCTCAAGAAGCGGGAATAAAAATTATCGAAAAAGATTTGGAGTTAAAAGATCTTGATAAATATACCGGCTATTTTCTAACGAGTACTTCGAGTAAGGTTTTACCGATAACGACAATCAATAATCTGACTTTTAAAATTCCGGAAATTGTAAGAGAGATGAGGGAGAAGTATAATGATTTTTTAAATAACTATCAAAAACTCAAATTAAAAAGAAGGGATTATAAATGAAAGAGATTATTTCTTTTACTGATTTTAAAAAACTTGATCTTAGAGTAGCAACTGTTTTAGAGGTATCTCTCGTTGAGGGGTCAGATAAAATGCTTAAAATCCAAATTGATTTGGGAGAGGAAAAACGACAGATTCTTGCTGGTTTGGGAAAAGTTTATACTCCCGCTGAGTTAATCGGAAAACAGCTTATTGTTCTTGTTAATTTAGAACCTAAAAAAATGTTAGGAGAAGAATCTCAGGGAATGTTACTCGCAGCAGATAGTGAAGAGGAAATTGCTTTTTTAACTACGTATAGAAAAATGCCAGCAGGTTCAAGAGTTCGTTAAAAACAAAAAGAGGCGCGATTTAGGTTTAAATCGCGCCTCTTTACAATTATTTTAAAAGTTATTTTTTCACAACATTTGTATAAACAACTTTTACCCTATCGGCAGCATCTTTGATTGCTGCTTCTGCAGTCAGAGTTCCATCATTAATTTTAATGATTTCATCCTTAAAAATTGCGACAATTTCATCGTTAAAAATAGAATCATAAGTGCGATCACACATAGAGAAAGATGTTGCAGTTTTGGCTGATTTTACATAAGGAGCTAAATAAGGATCAGATGACAAGGTTGAATATAAATCCTGTCTTGAGTAAGGTTCTCCAAAGATTCTTTTCTCGCTCGCGATGGTAAAAACCTTTACCATCTGTTCACGCTGTGTCATATATTTTAAGAAATCCCAGGCAGTGGCTTGATCCTTTGCAGTTTTTGAAACTGCTTCTGCCCAGTAGGTAGCCCAATTAATATCAGTAGTTTGGGTGTCTCCTAGAGGAATTTGGGGAACTGTTGCAACTTTTAACTTAAGGTTTTTATTAGCTTCCAAAAGATTGTATACTCTCCAAGATGGTCCAAACATCATCGCAAGTTTTCCTGAAACAAAAGCATCATGAGCAGATACCCATTCTTTGTTCCAAGTTAGATCAGTCTCTTTAGAGAAAAGAGAATAAAAAGATAATGCTTCAGCTCCAAGATTTCTGCCGTCAGGAGAGATTGTTTTATCAAAGGTAATATTTCCACTTTCATCTACAAACTGAACTCCGTTTTGAGCCATAAGTAGACCTAGGATATCAGAAAAGTTAGTGATATTATTGGAAAAACCAAAGGCGGCTCCGGCCTGAGATATCTTCTGCACTTTTTGACCATTTTCCTCGACTTCTTCAAACTTTGTTAATTTTTTAGCAACCTCTCGAAATTCTTCCCAGGTTTTGGGAGGATTTTTAATTCCTTCTTGTTCAAATAAAGTTTCGTTATAAATTAGAGCTAAACCATCGTATTCAAGTGGAATTGCATAATAAGAACCATCTTTTTCGAGAGTGTTTGAAACCGTTCCATAAAAAGTTTTTTCATAAGTTTCTTTATCATAAATTGTTCCTGGAACTGTCGAGAGCTTTGTACTTAAGGGATCTATCCATGTATTATGAACTCTAACGATATCTGGTCCAGTGTCTTTTCCCAGTCTAGAGGCTAGAGTTTCAAAATAAAACTCAGGAGATCTCTCTTCGTAGTTAATGTTGACATTGGGATTTTCTTTTTCATAGGCATCGATAATAGGTTGAATATTTTCTTTACTTTCCCATAAACCCCAATATGTCAGAGTTATCTGTTTTGCAGGTGGTTTTTTATTGATCAAATATGAATAGATAAAATATCCTAAGGCTGAAAATACTCCAACAATTATTAGAATCGCGACGATAAATAAAATCTTTTGAGTTTTTTTACCTTGGTTTTTCAATCCAATTGGTTTTTCTGGTTCAGTCGGAATAGAAGATGGTGTTTCGATATTTGGTTGTTGCATACTCGCAGCTGTGAATCCAATAGGTTCACTACTTGTTAACTCTTCTTGAGAAATTGGGTTATTTGGAATTACGGTTTGATTCAAATCTTCCATTTGTGGCGGAACAATACTTTCAGGAACGGTTTGTGGTTCAGGCTGTTCTTTTGGCTCCGCTTGCGGGAGAGGATTTGGAGAAAAATGGAAATCTTGGTCAACGTTATTTTCTTCTTGTGGTTTTGTGTTCATCGGTTCAGGTGATGGTGGTATTTGGTTATTTTCTTGGGCAGGATCGGTCATTGATACATAGTCAGTTAGTTAATAGTTTCAGTCTAAATTACTACTAATAACTGTCTCCTGAATTCAAAATTCTTAATGTATATCCAAGATAGCACAAAAGAAAATGAGGAGCAAGATATAAATTAAACTAATATATTGTTCTCCATGAGTAAACGTCTCCAGCGTCTTTTGCACATACTTCAAAATTATCTTTTATTCCCGCTGCTTCTTGGGTAAACCAAGTCGTTCCTCTAGTTGTTGCATTACAGGTGGGTTTTGCGGTTGCAGTGTTGTATTTGATTCCACCGTTTACTTCCAATTTTTGTTCTGGAGAAGTTGTCCCAATTCCTACATTGCCGGAACTGTTCACGTATAATCCTGTTTGAGTTAAAGCTCCACGTAGAAAAACAGTGCCAGCAACATCAAGTTTGGCCATCGGAACATCAGTCGCAATTCCTAGATTTCCATTATAATCAATAGTCATTCTGGCAATATTGTTGGTCAGAAATTGTTGCCCTCCCAAAGCTCCACTTACTGCATCCCGCTTCTCATATCTCCATTGAAGATCTCCTAAAGTAATATCCGCTCCAAAAGCATATAAAAAACCATTATCCAAAGTCATAACAATACTACCATAATGAGAATTAATATTCGTTTGAATCACCCCATCGCCGTCAAAGGTGTTTATCAATTCGCCACTGTCTTTATCTCTTTTCTCATATCGCCACTGTCTGTATCCAGGAATATAATCATTAGCACTGACATACAAGTAATTATCATCTACCACGATGGATCGTCCTATCTCCCAATTACTGGTAAGATTTTCCGCTATCACTCCACTTTCTCCAAATTCTGCTATCAAATTTCCAGTCTGAATATCTCTTTTTTCTAATCTAATCCTCCCATTTCCCGGATTTCGATCATAACCACTCAGATAAATATAATCACTATCTATATCCATATGCATAAGCTCTTCAAATCCACCCGGAATATCCTCCTGAATTACTCCATTATTTCCAAAATCCGCAATTAAGGCTCCCGTAATCAGATCTCTTTTTTCAATTCGCCAGATAGGAGTTTGTCCTAAGGGTCCTGTTGAATCTCTCCCTGCTATGTAAATATAATTATTATCTAATCTAGACGCGTACGGATAATCTGAGCTGTCGGGAGCAGTTTTAGGATTGCTATAACTAATGCCATTATTACCAAAAGCTATCACCAAGGCTCCTGTGGTTGAATCTCTCTTTTCTATAAACCACTGAGAATCAGTACTCCCCCCACCTTCTACACCAATAATATAAAGAGAATCTCCTTGTATGTGAACATTAATAGCTAGCTCTTGATTAATCCCTGTATCTCTCGTTATTATGCCATCATCATCAAAAGCTGTAACTAGTACTCCGGTATTAATATCTCTTTTTTCGATTCTCACCTGATAATCAGTAGCTCCCAAAGTGCCATCATAACCAGCAATATAGATATAGTTAGCGTCTATAGCCACCCCTCGGGCCTCATCCTTATTAGCTGAAATATCTTCTTGAATTACTCCATCAGCATCAAAAGCGGTCACCAAAACACCGGTATTCTTATTTCGTTTTTCAATTCTCCATTGATAATTTCCAGGGGAACTATCAAATCCTACGGCATACATGTAAGTCGAATCTAAAACAAAACTCTGAAATCTATTACTTCCATCTTCTCCAGAACTAGGATTACTTGTTAACACTCCCCAGGTATTACTTCCTAAAGTGGTTTTCGCCCCGCTGTTTTTATAAAACAAACCTTCTTGATAAAACATCCCCTCACCAGTAATAAAAGATTGTGTGGCGGAGATATTTCCCTCAACCTGTAATTTTTGTGTCGGAGTGGTGGTGCCAATTCCAACATTGTAACTGGTGTTATCAGGGTAAAGAAATTCTCCGGATAAAGTCCATGGTCCAGCCGTTGATGAAGTGTCGGTCCAAGAAGCAACTCCATTAGTATCACTGGTCAGGGTGTAACCCTCTGAGGCTCCAACTGTCATAGTTAAACCCGAAATATCTATTGAAGGTGTTCCAGAAAGCCCTCCGGAAGTTCCAGAGACATTCCCCGTTACGTTACCGATAAGATCTCCAGTGACATTACCAGTTAACTCTCCTATCACGTTTCCAGTCAGATCTCCATGAACGAGAGTAGCATAGATATCACTCCAAACTCGGGAAGCAGATCCTATGTTTGAAGTATTCGTAGTATTCGGTAAGAGATTGGAGTTTAGATTTAAGTTTCCTATTAAAGTTCCTCCAGAAAGAGGGAGATAGTTTGAAGCAGTAATGGTGTTCGGAATCATGGTG
>MESW01000007.1 GCA_001771135.1 candidate division CPR3 bacterium GWF2_35_18
AGGTAGTTCCACCAAAGATGAGATTAGTAGATGCTGTCAGATTGAAATTATCACCAGAAGCTAAAGTGAGATTGTTAGCACTAGAACGATACAATTCCACATCAGTTCCAAAGGCCATTCCTCCTGCAGTCGTGGTGTGATCTGCTAGCTCTAATTTATGTGTCGGTGCTGTGGTCCCAATTCCAATTAATCCTCCTTGAATAATTCTCATCGCTTCATTTGAATTGTATACGTAAAACTTAAGAGAATCATTGAAACCAATTTTTGCATAATTTCCTCTGTAATCACCAATTGTTCCTCCGTATGGCAATTTTATATTGCTTGAGTATGTATCTCCACTTACATGTAAACGATATGTTGGATTGGTAGTACCAATACCGACATTTCCAGATGTTATCAAAGTGTTTTCGGTAGGAGAAAGTAAAAGATCTCCAGTAGTTGTTTGGATTGTTAAAGCGGAACCAGAGATTGTAAAAGTACCAGAAGAGGAAGTTATTTGTGGTCCTGAAACGCCAAAAACTAAATTACCACTAGCATCAAGTACGGCTACATTATTGGCACCAGGGGATTGAGATGAGTCAAAACCATCTAAAGTATCAGCGTTCAAAGCATAAGCTGATGAGGCAATTCTTTGTCTGGGGGTCATTTCTGAATCAGTTCCGGCTGTAATTCCTAGATAAGTAGTTGTATTATTCGCAAAAACAGATTCGGATATAGGGCTACCACAAGTAGAACCTAAAACAGTTGAGAAAACTCCGTCTCCATCAGGATTTATTGAACAGACTCCAGAATCCCAGACTGAAGTTCCTTCACTTGCCACGGTGTATATTTGGAAACGCATATCGGTTAAACCAGTTTCTGGAATTCCATTTTCATCAGTTAATCTTCCTTGAAAAGAAAGAATATTAGGAGCAGAAGCCCCTAATATTGTACCGTCTAGTTGAGGTGTTTTTTCAAAATAAGGAATGCTGTATTTAATAGTTATAAAGATAACTAGGCAGCAGGTAATAAACGAAGTTGTAATAATACTAAAATATTTCCAAAGTGTTTGTCGACTATTTTTAATCTCTTTAGTTTTAAATAGATTGGAGATTAGAATAACTGCTTTTTGTTCGATATTTTCTATTTTTAATTGAAAATTTTCAGGTTTATCAATTCCAATTTTTTGTGTTTGAATTGAAGGTTGATTAATAAACTTTTTATTTTTTACTTCGGAAAGATCAGAGAGAAATGGATTATTAGTAACAATTTTTGCAATAAATGCCCATCTAAAAAATGATTTTAATGAAGCGATTCTTCTGCGGATAGTACTTTCAGAAGCTTGGTAATCACGTAAATGTTTTTCATATTGTTTGATAACATTGATGCTGATTTCGTTTAGAGTAAATTTGGGAAAATAGTTGCGAAAAAATGAATAAAAATTCCGAACATCTGAGGCATAGTTTTTGACCGTAAGCTTATTGTAAACACTCTCTTTGAGGTGTTGTAGATATTTTTCAATAGTGCTTAAGTCATAGGCAGTCATTTGCAGTATTTTTTGATATTTGTTAGAGGAGAAAGTGAAACTCTTAATAATCTATTTTAATCAGTATAATACAATATGTTATACCTTTATACATGGTAAAAAAAATAGGGAATAAAGTCAAGCATTTTTAGAGTAAAAATTTTGATCAAAATTTTGATAAGTATATACTCAGATTCTGAATATATTTTATAGAGAATTTTATTTTCTTTATAACCTAATAAAAATAATAGTTGTAAGTATCAAATGATATAAAATATCAAATGCATAAGGCTTTTGTAAATATGTAAGACAGATTTTTCTGAAATAATTTTTGATGGACTAATTTTTTTTGATAGAAAAACCTGTATTAGGGTTGGATTTACTTCTATATTTAACTATTATTTTATTAATTAATATGACTATAGCTAAAATTATTATAATTATAATAAGTAGGGTTAGATCGTAAATTTTCTCTAACTTTACAATTGGATTGATAACTGGGCCAGTATCAATTATATCTATCGACGAATAACTCTTTTTCGTTAAGGATATTGAGTATTCTTTTTCGGTTGAAATTATACTAGTTTGCCCTTTATCGTTAGTTTTAAAAATATTCTCAGGTGTAATTTCTACAGCAACTTCACTAAGGGGATATATTTTATTTAGTCCCAATATTCGACCTATATTGTTATAGAAAATACTATTAGGATATATATTGATAGTGAATATTTTTATGTATTGTTTAGACTTATATACAGTAAGAGGTTCTTGAATGTTAAGATTCAAATAGGTTTTTCCTAATGCTTCATTTGAAGCAGAATAGAAGGTGAGAATCGAAACAATATAAGCATCTACATCAGAAGTTGTGATGATGTCATTATTATTATAAACAGCGCTATCCATATTTAGTTTTGTGTTCATTTGTGTATTATTTACTATAGCTACAACTTTTAGTTGATGTGAGATAAGTAACTCATATTGATTATTTTTTTTAGGAATAGATATTTCTTCATGTAATACCAATATTTCGGGAATCTGAATTTTAGAACTGTAATCTAGGGGATCAGTTCCGTTTAATATTTCATCACCATCAGTCATTTCATCATCATCGGTGTCAATTAAATTTGGATTTGTGTTATATTGAATGATTTCTAGATAGTCGTTTAGATTGTCAAAATCGGAATCGTTGTTATTTGGATTTGTGTTAGTAATAAAAACCTCTATACCATCCCAGAGATCATCTTTATCAGTATCTTTATGAGTTGGATTAGTTCCGTATAAATACTCGTTAATATTTGTTAGTCCGTCACCATCAAGATCTAAATCTGCATTTGATTCATAAGGGTTAAAACTATAAAGTCTTTCCCACCAATCTGGAATTCCATCGTAATCACTGTCAGTAGGATGTTCTGAAAAATCGTTTGTATCTATGTAGGGGCAATATTTATTAACAATTTGTATGTAATCATCTATTCCTCCTTCATTAGTATCAAAAAGACGGGGATTAGTATTGTAATTATATTCTTGAAGGTTATTTAGTTTATCTTGATCAGTATCAAGGAAGGCATCATATGGATTTTTAGGGTTGAGATTATAAAATATTTCCCAAATATTTGGAATTCCATCTTTATCGGTGTCAATAATGTCCGTTTCTTGTCCTGTTTCCGGAACGATAGCATTAATTCTTATATTGTTTATTGTCTTGTTAATAGATTCTGCCAAGACATTAGATGTAAATAAAAAGGGATATAATAAGTAGAAACTGCTGCTTATTAATAATAAAAACAGCGTTTTGATAAGTTTCATACAAACTGAACTCCGGTAGATTATTGGATTACTTACTATTTTTGTTGTTTTCTTCCTTAATATGTTTTTCAATTGCTTTTTTGGCAATATGCGCATTATATTTCTTGATCAAAATTATTAGTAATGTCAAAGAGACTATTGTTAGTAATAAACCGATTAAGATTTCTTTCCAAGGTAATATCCAGAAAGAGATACTTTCTGTTACGTAATTATTACTTTTACCGTATTCTAAGATTACATTTGCTGTAAATTTTCCTATAATAAATTCATTTAGAAACCATTCATTATCAAATTTTCTAATAGATTGAGGAAGAACGTTTCCAAGGTTTTCATTAACGATAAGTTCATCTAATTTCCGACCGAAAATATCGTAAATTTCAATTTTTCCTGTTGGTTTCAGGTGAATTTCTCCAGTGTTACGAAATCTGGTTACAAAATTTACTGGAGGATAGTTATATAGGCCTTTATCTACGGAAAACTCGATTATTGATCCTTGTTCTGTTGTTTCGCCTGCGATTTGACCAAGAATTATTGGACCTATCTGAGAAGCAATCTGAATATTTGAAGTCTCTAATAGGTTATTAGGTTGTGTGCTAAACAATATTCCCGCATAATATCCGCCTGCTTCAGCATTTTCTGGAACAGAAACACTAAAATTTACTGCAATTTTTCCTTTTGGTTCAAGGGTAATACCTTTTTTACTGATATTAATCCATTTAGCTAGGGAGTATGTTTCATCACTTTTCTCTGGCAGTATAAACTCTTCAGCGCCTTTTTCTCCTTTAGGAACAAAGGAGTATACGATAGGATAATATGTTTGAGTTTTATCTCCAGTATTTTCGAGTTTGATAATTTCTTGATTAGATAAACCTTTTTCTAAAGATAATTCAAAAATTGGAGGAGAGATTCGAAGTCCGGTTGCGGTATCAGAAACTTGATTTTCAGCATGTATCTCAATTGTAAGAGTTGGGTATATAAATAAAAAAAGAAGGATAATACTAAGAATTTGTGTTTTTATTTGAGACAGTTTCATAAAATCGTTTGTTAATAGTTAAAAACTTGCAGTAACAATTATAGTTGCTGTGTGGTTGTAGCTTCCTGCAGTGGTAGTTCCAGTAATTGAGGCTGCATGACATAATGTTGTAGAATCACCGTTTACTGGTGTATTAGCATTAGCAAATTGTTGTGCGCTATTGGTAATAGCTGAAGCGGGTTGAGGATTAGAAGCTGGGTCAGTACAGGTTGTGTACTGAACAATTGTTTGAGTTGCTTTACTTGTTGCAACTCCATATTCTTCGCTTCCTTGATCAATATCATTGTCTAATTCCACATCATCAATATCAATAGTTCCATTTCGAAGATTTCCATCATCAAGGATTGTTGAAACATATCCATTTGCAGCATTCGTTGATACGGAGATGTTATATTGACAAGTTTCTATTGTTGATAAAGAAAGTGTTCCTAGTGTGCATGTGGTTGAAGAAATAGTTACATCAAGAGTTGGATCAACAGAAGCGGTGATTGTAATCTGATCACTGGTTAAGATATCTATGGCAAATGTTCCAGTGTCAGCAGCAGCAGTAATATTAATAAGATAAGTATTAGCGCTCGGATTCGTTACTCTATTTGTTCCTCCTGAAGCAGCAGTCCCATATTCGACATTTACTGTTACATTAGTGTTACTAGAAGTGAAAGTAGGACATGCTAATAAAGTAACAACACCAGTTGTGTCATTTATTCCAATGGAGATATCATTGACTCCGGTAGATCCAGTACAATCGGTTGAAGTTCCGGTATTATAAACTACTCTTTCGGTTCCATCGTTAATATCAAAATCAGTAATCGTAGATGTTTCTCCATCAACCATAAATGCTCCACTATCTTCATTGAAATCAATTGCAATTGTTTCTCCTGCATCCCAGGTAGTAGTTGTTCCGAGAGTAAACAGAATATCATGAGAAGATGTTTGACTTGCTTGAATTCTTGTCATTGTATCGGATATAGAAGTTAGATTGGCTGCAGCTACTTGTAACTTAAAGTTCTTTAGAACTGGTAATGATAAGGTAAAGATTGTAGCAAAGAGTAACGAAGAAAAAGAGAGGAGTCTTGATGTATTCATATATAAAAACTTTTTATGTTAACAAAATAATAATAACATTAATTTAGAAGATCACTTTACTATTGTCAACAAAAATATTAAATTATAAATAGCAGAATTATCTCAATATTTTAGCCTAATAATAAAAATGGAGAAGAGTAAATTATCGTTGTAATGGAGAGTAAGATCTTCTGTTCTTAAAAATTATAATAGTTACTAGAAAGAAGAAAAGAGTTAGTATTAAAATCAGAAGGTAAAAATCAATATAAATAAAGTATATTGGAACGCTATTTAGTTCTAATAAATTCACAGTAGAGGTTGAAGGATACTTTATTTTTGCTTCTGCCTTAAATATTCCAAATAACGTTTCTGGATACCATGTGAGATAGGGATATTTATCTGTTTGGGTGGTGTTAAAAATCTGTCTAGATGAATGAGCGAGTACATTTTGAGGTAAGAGATTTTCTTTAGTGATTTGTTTTGTAATAAGATTTTGAATCTCGATATATCCTGAAGATTTGAATAATAAATCACCCGTGTTTTCTAATACCAAATCAAAGTTAATCGGCTTTTGAGAATTGAAGAAATTCGTATTAAAGCTACTAATTTTTCCGTTTCTTGCGGATGGTTTACTAATATCTTCTATAGTTAAAAGAACCGGAGATTGAATTTCACCACTTAAAATATTACCTGTTTGATTATTTTCTATTTCTTTTGAAGAAACTGATGTTACAAAGTAGTAATCTTTTAGTTCGACTTCTATTGGGACGTTAATTTTCATTTGAACGGAAATGATTTCTTTATCATTATTAAAATATATTTCAGTTTTAGAATAGTCAATCCAGTCCAAAAAATCAGGCGTTTCGTTTAGTGATTTTAAGTTACCAATTTTGTCTTTTGGAATAAATGCTTTAGGTTGTATGATATATTCAATGTTCTTACTTCCAGAAACCTTGTATTCATAATTAAACTGAGATCCAGGTTTTATTTCTATCTGCAAAAGCATAGGATCTATTTGAAAATTTATTTGTTCTGCCTTTATTGGATTATTTGTTGCCATGAAGATATAACAAGCTATCGTTAGCATAAAGATAGCGAAGATGATAGATGGGGTTTTATATCTTTTCATAGTAGTTTAAAGTTAAAATGTTCCGGTACAGATATATTTAATTCTATTCTGGTATGTCCCTGATTCTTGAGTAGCTCCAATATTAATTTTATATGTTACCTGAACTTCTGATCCTTGTGTTATCCCGATATTATTCATAACTATCTGTTCCGGTTCACTGTTTGATTCATCTGAAAACTGTTTATATCCGGAGGTAAATTCCGCATCTGTTCCTGTTATATTAGCCAAAGTATAACCAAATCCATAGGTAGTATTTATATTCCAATCTCCATTATTAAGATATGTAATGTCTAAATTATCTCCTCTAGTGTCTTCGATATATGTTCCCGGGTAAGCGAGATTATCTAATTGATTATTTTCAGAAGCAGTGACTTGATACCCATGCGCAGCACCACTTGTTACTATAAGGTTGGTGGTATCAGTTTTTGGAGTGTCTATAGATAAAGTTCCAAAATCAATAGCACTATTTGAAATAGTGAAAGTAAAGGGAATAATTGAGTAAAGATATTCGAAACCAATCATTGCTTTAAAACCATCTGATTCATATAATCCTGGGGCTATTTGTCCTCCAGTATCAACAAGGCTATAGTTATCTGAACTTTTTTGTCCGGCAAAGTCATTTAAATTTCCCCAGTCTAATCTAAAATTTTCACTTTGAGCTTCAAACGCTTTTGCCCGTTTGAAAGAGAAAATAAATATGAAAGCTAATAGTAGGATAAAAATTAAGACCTTTTTTTGCATACACTTAGTATCGATTATTCAAAAATTACTGTCAAGACAACTGAACTATTTAGTTTTAAAGTTATTTTTACTCTCGCACAATTAACAATAAAATGTTAAAATTGGTATCGTTGAATTTTTAGTATTAAAGTTAATTATGATTGATTTAGCAAAAATAAAAGTAAAGGCCGGTAACGGAGGAGATGGTTGCATCTCTTTCCGGAGAGAAAAATTCATTCCTAAAGGTGGTCCTGATGGAGGTGATGGGGGAAGAGGAGGAAGTGTTTATTTCATTTCTCAAGCCAAAAAGGTTACCTTACTGGATTTTCAATATAACAAAATATTTCAAGCCCAAAGAGGTAGACATGGGAGTGGCGCTAAAAAAACCGGTTTATCTGGAGAAGATTTGATTATTGAAGTTCCGGTTGGAACGATAGTTCGAGAGTATAAAGAATCAGAAGATAATAAGAAACTTCGAGAAATGAATCATACAGACCTCTCTAATTTTCCTATTTTATATGATTTTAATAAGATAGGTTTAGAACATAAGATTGCAAAGGGAGGATTAGGAGGAAAGGGTAATTGGCATTTTCGATCATCGGAAAACCGAATACCTAGAGTTGCGGAAAGAGGACAATCTGGAGAAGAAAAGGAATTGATCTTAGAGCTCAAATTGATTGCGGATGTTGGTTTAATCGGTATTCCAAATGCGGGTAAATCTACTTTACTGTCGAAATTGACTTTAGCCAGACCCAAAATTGCAGATTATCCTTTTACAACGATTTCACCGGTTTTAGGAGTCTGTGAACAGTCGGGAATGGACTTTGTCATAGCTGATATTCCGGGAATTATTGAAGGAGCTTCTTCCGGAAAAGGTCTTGGTTACGAGTTCTTGAGACACGTAGAAAGAACTAAAATATTAATTCATCTTTTGGGTTTAGACGATCAAAAATCAAAGCCGGATGATTATTTTGCTGTTTATAATCAGATAAACGATGAGATTGTTAAATATAGTAAGCTGCTTGGTCAGAAAAAACAAATTGTTGTAATGAATAAAATGGATTTACCTTACGTGAAAGAGATTTATAAGGATGTTCGGAGTATGTTCAAAAGGCATAATGTGGAACTTTTAGAAATTTCTGGATTTACTGGAAAGGGATTAGAAGATTTAAAGAGGCAAATTGTTACTGAGTTAAACGAGGTGAATAAAAATGCACCTAAAGAGATAATTAAAGAAGAGAAAATTCCAACTTTTACATTAACTGATTTAACAAAGAAAAAAAGAGTTGTCAAAGAGCTTTACGAAAGGTAAAATGGGTCTACCTTTAATAATTTAATTCACTTGGGCCCGTAGTCTAGTGGTAAAACGATGCATTCGCATTGCATATACGGGAGTTCGATTCTCCCCGGGTCCATAAGACTTGTGGGTAATTAAATATGGGCCGGTAGCTCAGCTGGCTAGAGCACTTGCATGGCATGCACGGGGTCAGGGGTTCAAATCCCCTCCGGTCCACCATAAACTATGAATCGTAAATTAAACTACAATCCTTCCGAAATAGAGCCAAAATTGGAAGAATATTGGCAAAAAAATAAGGTATATAAGGTTATTGAAGACAAAACTCGGAAGAAATATTATTGTTTAGACTTTTTTCCTTACCCTTCAGGTTCTTCTTTATCCGTAGGACATTGCCGTAATTATATTCCCACAGATGTTTTATCCCGTTTTCGTAAAATGAAAGGTTATAATGTTTTACATCCTATGGGATGGGATGCTTTTGGCCTTCCTGCAGAGAATTATGCCATAAAAAACAAAAAACATCCTCAAGATACTACCGTGGAAAATGTCGCAAACTTCAAAAAACAGCTTTCAATTCTCGGATTGTCCTTTGATTGGGAGAGAGAGATTAATTCAACAGATCCAAGTTACTATAGATGGACACAATGGTTTTTTATTTTACTATTTAAAAAGGGCCTAGCTTACCAAAAGGTAGCCGAGCAATGGTGGTGTCCAAGTTGCAAGACGGTTTTGGCAAATGAACAGGTAGAGGAGGGGAAATGCTGGAGATGCGGTTCAATAGTTACCCGTAAAGGTTTGAAACAGTGGTTTTTTAGAATTACCAGTTATGCTGATAGGCTGCTAAATGATCTTGATAAGATTGATTGGCCGGAAAAAATTAAACTGATGCAGCGTAATTGGATTGGGAGAAAAGAAGGAATTAATATTGAATATCAAATTGAAGGAATTGATGAAAAAATAACCTGTTTTACAACTCGTCCAGATACAAATTTTGGAGCTACCTTTATTGTTATTGCTCCAGAAAACCCTTTAGTTAAGAAAATAACAAAATCTGTATCTAAAAAATCAGTAGAGAAATATATTGAGGAGACTAAACGTAAGAGTGAAATTGATAGAATTGCTGAAGGTCATAAAAAAACGGGGGTTTTTACAGGGTCTTATGCCATTAATAACTTAAATAATAAAAAATTACCGATATGGATTAGCGATTTTGTTTTAATGTCTGTTGGAACTGGGGCAGTTGTAGGTGTCCCCGGACATGATCTCCGCGATTTTGAATTTGCAATAACATTCAAACTACCTATTGTTAGAGTTGTAGTCGGAGCAGATGCCGATAATTTGGAAATCACCAAAAAAGAACAGGTTCAGGAAGAAGAAGGAAAGATAATCAATTCAGAATTTTTGAATGGTCTTGATATCCATACGGCTACAAAAAAAATGATGGATTATTTAGAAAAAAAAGGTTGGGGGAAAAGGACTGTCAATTATAAGATGCGTGATTGGCTTATATCTCGTCAAAGATACTGGGGAGCTCCTATTCCGATCATCCATTGTGAAAAATGTGGTGTCGTTCCAGTTTCTGAAGAATCTCTTCCTGTTTTACTCCCAGAAGTCGATAATTTTGAACCAACAGGAACAGGAGAATCTCCTTTATCAAAAAATAAAGATTTTGTGAATACTACTTGTCCTAAATGTGGAGGAAAGGCAAAAAGAGAAACAGATACACAAGATGGATTTGCTTGTTCTTCATGGTATTTTTTAAGATATGCTGATCCACAAAATGATAAAAAGCCTTTTGAAAAGAACAAAATAGATTATTGGTGTCCGGTAGATCTTTATGTAGGCGGAGCAGAGCATGCGGTGATGCATCTTCTTTATGCTCGATTTTTTACCAAAGTGATGTATGATGAAGGAGTGGTTTCTTTCGAAGAACCATTTATAAAGCTGATGAACCAAGGAATGATTTTAGCTTCGGATGGTAGGAAAATGTCAAAGTCTTTTGGAAATGTAATCACGCCTAATTCCGTTGTTAATAAATATGGAGCGGATGCGTTAAGATTATACGAGATGTTTATTGGTCCGTTTGAACAAGAAGTTTCTTGGGATGATAGTGGAATTAAGGGAACGAGAAAATTTTTAGATAAAGTTTGGCAATTTGTAACAGAAAAAAATAAAGGGAATAAAGAAGATCTACAAGCCGATGTTAAAATCGAAAAAGCTTTACACAAAACGATTAAGAAGATTGAAGCAGATTTTTATGAATTTAAATTTAATACCGTAGTCTCTACCTTGATGGAATTTATGAATTTAGCAACATACTTAAAAAACAGTTTATCTGAAAAAATGCATAACGATATTTCAGAGAAATTAGTGACAATTTTGGCTCCAATTACTCCTTATATTGCTGAAGAATTATGGAAACAAATTAGTAATGATAAAAAATCTATTCATGAACACTCATGGCCAATTTATAATGAAAATTTAGTTAAAGATGATATTGTGGAGATTCCAGTTCAGATAAATGGAAAGATTAGAGATAAATTATTTGTTTCTACGACAATTACTGAAGAAGAGTTGAAGAAAATTATTTTAGAAAGTAAAAAGATAAAAATAATGTTAAATAATAAAAAGATTCAACGATTTATTTATGTGAAAGATCGATTAGTTAATATTGTTGTAGTATAGTTTTTAGTAGTAAAAAATTACCCCGAATAATATGTACCACCAAATTCTAAAACTTAAATTTGCTATTCTGTTACTTTTTCTTATTATATTTGTTAGTGTAGTTGTTTTCTATCTTTTTTCCCATCGGAAACAGAGTATTGATAATCAAGAGATAGTTTTATCGGAGAGTGTTGATTATCAATACAATGAAGAAACTGATAAAAAGATATTAATTGTTGACATATCTGGGCAAATTCTTAATCCTGGGGTTTATGAAATGAGTGAAGGTGATAGGGTCATAGATCTTATTACTAGATCAGGGGGAATTACCATAGAAGCAGATAAAAGCTATATTGAAAAGCATTTGAATCAAGCCGCTCAACTCATAGATGGTCAAAAGATCTATATTCCTAAAGAAGGCGAAAATTTACTCCAAAATGATAATTCTAGTTTTGGTAACCAAAATAGTCAAGGAAAAGTGAGTATAAATTATGGTTCGGCTACGGATTTGGATTCTTTACCTGGTATTGGAGAGAAAAGAGCCTCTAGTATTATAAAAAATCGTCCTTATGCTTCTATAGAGGAATTATTGCTGCGTAAAATAATTCCTCAATCTGTATTTGAGGATATTAAAAATGACATATCTCTTTGAAAAATATTCATTATTATTTATTTTTCTCTTAGGTTTATTATTGGGAATAATCTCTTATGAATTATTAATATTTTTTTATGTCCTAATTTCTATTATTTTCATTTTAATATTGTATACATTTTTTATTATCAGAAAATATATTAAATTGCCAATAATATTTTTAATGTCTATTTTACTTGGTTTTTTTAGAAACGATTTGTCAAAATATGATATTAGCAGGGATAGTTTTTCTTACTATTATAATCAAGAGATAGTAGTAACAGGCGATATAGTTGAAACCCCCGTTAATAAACAAAATTCACAGGAAGTTGTAGTTGGGAATTTAAATATAATAAAATCAGATAATGAGATTATTCCCTTAAATGGAAAGATGTTGCTTCAAACAAGGAATTTTCCAGAATATTACTATGGTGAAGTACTACAAATAGAAGGAGAAATCACAGAACCAATCTCTTTAGGAGAATTTGATTATAAATCGTATTTAGAAAATCAGGGTATCTATGGAGTTGTAAGATTTCCTTATATTTCAATTATATCCGAAAATGGAGGAAATATTTTTTTAAGGGTTCTATTTAGTTTTCGTCTGCAAATTGAAAGTAATATTAACAGATTTTTCCCTGAACCAGAAGCTTCTTTACTTTCTGGAATTATCTTAGGAGTACAAAGAAATTTTCCTCCTTACTTTAAAGATAATTTACAAAAAACGGGAACTACTCATATTGTGGTTGTTTCAGGAACAAATATTACTTTGGTAATGATGATATTTATAGTGTTTTCTCCATATCTAGGAAGAAGAAGAATGTTAACTTTTTCATTACTTGGAATATTTATCTATGTTTTTTTAGTTGGTTTTGATCCACCAGTATTACGAGCTTTAATAATGTTTATTCCTGCATATTTTAGTCAAATATATGGAAGAGATGGGGATGTTTTTACAAACTTTATTTTTGCCGCAGATGTTATTTTATTTATTAATCCACTATTAATTAATAACATTTCTTTTCAGCTATCATTTTCTGCTACTTTAGGGCTGATTCTTGTTTTTCCTATTTTAAAGCAGCTTATTAGATTACCCGATGTAATTAGAGAAGGTTTATTAGTTTCTTTATCCGCACAAATTATGACTCTTCCAATTATTGTTTATAATTTTAAAGAGTATTCAACTGTTTCGCCACTTGTAAATTTATTGCTTATTCCCATAGTTCCAATTCTTACTTGGGGTGGTTTTATATTTATTCCATTAAGTTTTTTAAACGGTATTATTACAAATATATATAGTTGGTTTTTATATATACCGCTTACGTATTTTGTAAAGATCGTAAATTTTTTTGGTGATTTTCCTGGAGCGAGTATTTCTTTACAAAATATTTCGACATCTTTTGTTTTTTTTTATTACATAGCTTTAACTTTTTTCATATTTTTAGGAAGATTCTTTAGTAAAGATAGTTTACTATGTATCAAGAAATAATCAGTTTTATAAAAAAATACCAGAAATTTCTATTAATATTTATTTTCATGATTCTATCTTTGGTTATTCTATATTTTTGTCAGACACCGGATGGTCTTTTGCATATTATTTTTTATGATGTAGGAGAAGGAGATGGAATACTTATTAAAACACCGACAGGAGAGGTAGTTCTTATTGACGGTGGACCGAATGAACAGATTATTTACAGCATATCTAATGATCTTTCGATTTTTAAACGAGAAATTGATGTCGGAATAGTATCTCATCCTCACGCTGATCATTTAATCGGTTTTATTGAAGTTTTCAGACGTTTCTATTTTAAATCTATTTTTATTAATGATTTAGAATATCAAACCTCTGAAGTGGAGGCTTTAAAAGATGAGTTGGGAAAAAATGATAAGATTTCTAAAGAATTAGTAGCTGGTCAAAATATTCAGATGGGAGAAATATCTTTAAGAACAATTTGGCCAGAATTAGACACTCATTGTATTGATGATATTAACGAATGTTCAATAGTTTTGAGGCTTGATTACCGTGACTTTTGTGTTTATTTTATGGGAGATGTTAATAATGAAGTGCAAGGAGAAATGAGGAATCTAAAACAATGTGAGATAGTAAAAATTGCGCATCAAGGATCAAAAAACGCTATTGACGAAAGTTTTATTAAAAAAGTAATGCCAAAAATTGGAATAATTTCTGTGGGAAAAAATAATTATGGTCATCCATATCCAGAAACTCTTAAATTACTTGAGTTAAATAAAATTAAGATATTTCGGACCGATGAGTTTGGAGATATTGAAATTATTTCCGATGGTAAAAAATATTACATTCTTAATAGGTAAAAAATATCATGACATATATTTATATACTAAGTTATAGATCTATATATATTGATATATTAAAATAATATATTTACTATTCTCTAATGTTCTTGCAGTTTTATTTTCAAATAGTGTATAATAACTGGGTACATTGTAAAAATATTCTACTTCTAAAAGATAGAAATAGTAGAAAGAAGTCATTTTTTTAAAGCGATCCAGAGAATTGTGTGAGTCTGGTAAAAATGTTCTTTCGAACGAGTCTATTTTAAGTAGTTGATTGAAAAAATTCATTCCCTGGATGGAAAGTAAATCAGACGGTTGATTCCCGTAAAGAAGAATCTAATATTGAGAGTCCTCTGAAGGTTGAGAGTAGGAGGAAATCAGGGTGGTAACACGGGTAGTTTTTTATAAAGAAAACCCTCGTCCCTTGATAAATGCGTTATTTGCATTTGTCGGGAGACGAGGGTTTTTTGCGTTTAGAGAGTTAAATATAACAAAAGAGAGCATGGAATCGAAGCATCAGTTGTCTTTCGACTGCCAAATATGGCTCTTTATGCTTGTCCATGCTCTAGATAAAGTTAGCATATAACGAAAAATATTGTCAAGAGAAAAACATAATACGTTGTTGAACGGTGAAATCGCTGAAAATTTTTAGCAATTTAATCGTTAAATAACAGGCAGTAGCCTGAATAAAAATCGCACATTCGAATAAAAAAAGGAGACAGACTATGGATATCCAAATCATCCACCCAACTTTGGCGGATATTTCCGAAATCAACGCCTTAATTTTAGGGCATGGTAATGGAGGATTACTTCCCGTTAATGACGCTGAATTTCAGCGACGTGTCGAATCGGGAGATTCCCTTATTCTCAAAATTGATGGAGTAATTGTGAGCTACATTGCGCTTACTCCTGTTAACAATCATGCTGTTGAGGTTCGTTCACTAGTCACTGAACGAGAGCTTCGGCGTCATGGCTATGGAACCGTTTTGATCACTGAAATCTTGAAATTGGCGCAAATAAATTATCCTGATCGTATCGTGGTCGCCATGGTTTCGGGAAAATCAGAAGGAATTTTCCGGAACCATAATTTCATTGATCCTACACCAAAAGAGTTAGGATTATTGGATGAGTTGTTAGTTTTATGTTGGACGACTTGTCCAAATTTTTCTAAACTACCTCTGGGTAAGATTTGTTGCCACACTTTTTTGGTCTGGCATAACGGAAAAGAGGAAAGAAAGGAATAATTGAAGAGAGAGTAGAGGGGTAAGGTATTTTTAATACCATAACGCGATTTTTCGTTTTTACCCCTTTCACTCTTTTTAATTGAAACAGCAAGCTTTATTAATCAATCATAGCCTTTAAATAACTTAAAGGTTGCGGTTGTTTTATTAATTCTAATTTAAATTATTACAGGAGATACATATGCATAATAAATTTGAGAAGCAACAAGTAAATAAATTATGGGGTGAGGCTTTTAATAAAAAGCCAAAAGAAAAAGCGATACTGTTTGCGGCAGGACGTGATGTAAGAGGTCTACCGCCTGCAGATGAACAGTTAATTCCTTATGAAATTGAGGCAAGTATCGCCTGGGTTAAGGGTTTATCTGATCAGAAAATTATTGATAAAAAGACCTTAGAAAAAATTATTGAAGGATTAAAAGAAATTAATACTTTATATGTAAAAGGGGAATTTTATCTTGATCCTCAAAAAGAAGATGTCCACTCGAATATAGAATCATATCTTGTAAAAAAGTATGGAATTGATATAGGAGGAAGAATTCACAGCGGAAGATCAAGAAGTGAACAAGGTATTGTCGATATTATTTTGTATCTGAAAGATAAAAACCTATTTTTTAAACAAGAATTAAAGGATTTAATCGATACTCTAAATGCTTTATCTGAAAAATATCAGTATGTGATTCTTCCTGCTTATACTCACCATCAGCATGCGACAGTAATGACCTTCGGTAATATGTTAGATTGCTACACACAAACCTTCAAAAAAGATTTACAAAGGTTTAATAGTTGGAATGAGATTGAAGAAATATCTCCTCTTGGTAGTACCGCTGCTTATGGAACGACCTTCCCGGTAGATAAAAAAAAGATTAACCAATATCTAGAATTACAGAAAGAATTTACCAATGAGATCGAAGCGATTACCTTTAAGGGTGACGCAGAGGCAATGATGGTCTTCAATCTTTCGATGTTCATGAACCATCTTTCTTCTCTAGCTCAAACTTTGATCATTTTTTCGACAAAAGAGTTTGGTTTTATTCAGCTCAGTGATGAATATACAACCGGAAGTTCTATTATGCCACAAAAAAAGAATCCAGATTCGCTTGAAGTTATGAAAGCAAAAGCAGCGATGTGTCAGGGATATTTGATGAGCTTGCTGAGTATGAAAGACTCTGTTTTTATCGGATATAACAGGGATTTACAATGGGTTAAATATGTGGTTATGGATGCTATCAGTGAAGTAGAAGAAGCTCCAGAAATTATTAAAGGGGTCTTGCTTACTATGAAAATAGACTCCAAGAAAATGAAAGAGGTTGCATTTAAAGGTTTTATATTGGCTCAGGCAATCATGGAAGGACTTTCTATCGACTACGCAATTCCAATGAGGTTAGCCAAAATGATTGTTTCAAATGCGGTGAAGAATAGTAGTGAAGCGGATGGAATTAAATTGAAGACATTAAATAAATCGATAAATGAATATGGATTCTTGATCAAGGTGAATAAAATAAAATTTTCAGAATGGATTGATCCATACTCAGTAGCTAGTAAACAGATGAAAAAGGAGGGATTATGACAAAACGATGGCGACGAAAAAATTAAAGAGATAAAAAGTTAATTATTAATTATATTTGGAGAATTAAAATGAATAAAAATTATATTAAAGCTTCTTCATATGAGGCGAAAATAGGTCAAGTAAAAAAAGTCGTCCTTCTATATTCTGGAGGATTGGATACTAGTGTGATGTTGAAATGGATTCAAGATAACTATAAAGCTAAAGTTATTGCTCTGACGATGGATTTAGGTCAGCAAGGTGATGATTTAGAATTCATTAAGAAAAAAGCCTTAAATCTTGGCGCTGAAAAAATCTATGTAATTAATGTGAAAGACGAGTTTGCGAATGAATACATATCAAAACTTATCAAAGCAAATGGGGCTTATCAGGGAAACTATTATATTTCCACCATATCGAGGTACTTAATGGCTAAATGGGCGATTAAGATTGCCAAACAAGAAAATGCCGATGCGATTGCACATGGGTGTACGGGTAAAGGTAATGATCAGGTAAGAATTGAAGCCTCAGCTTTAACCTTAAATCCCGATATTAAGATCATTGCTCCAGTTAGAGAGTGGTCGATGGGAAGAGATGAAGAGATAGAATATGCAGCAAAAAACGGAATTCCCGTTCCAGTAAAAAAGGACTTTCCTTACTCTGTAGATGATAATATGTGGGGAATGACTTGGGAATCAGGAGAAATCGAGGATCCATCATTGATTCCTCCGATCGAAAAGTTTTTGAATACCCATACATTACCTGAAAATGCTCCAGATAAAGCAGAATTTATCAAGATTAAGTTTTCGAAAGGAATTCCAGTTTCTATAAATGAAAAAGAGATGAAATTGTCGGATCTTATTATTAAGCTTAATAAAATTGCCGGAAAACATGGAGTAGGGATTGTCCATCATATTGAGGATAGATTGGTTGGTTTGAAGGTAAGAGGTGTCTATGAAATGCCAGCAGCTCACGTTATTATGACAGCTCATAAGAATTTGGAAAAATACGTAAACACCATGACCGAAAACGAATTAAAAAATGTTATGGATATAAAATGGTCTTATCTGGTTTACGGTTCTAAATGGTATGAGCCTGTTTTAGAAGCTATCAATGCTTTTAATGATAAGATCAATGAAAAGGTTGAAGGGGAAGTAACAATTAAGCTATATAAAGGATCAGCTGAAGTTGTTGCCATAACTTCACCGTATGCTCTTTATGATCATAACTTAGCTACATTTATGAAAGATTATACTTTCAATCAGAATGCGAGTCCTGGTTTCGTAGAGATTTTCAGTCTACAGATGAAATTAGCAAACCAAGTAAAGAGTAAAAATTAAAAATGAAGTAAAGATGGAAGGAGAGGAGTTTACTCCTCTCCTTCCATTCATTATTTAAACATGTTAAGATAGGGAAATATACCTAACTTTTTTGAAATTGTAAGATAAGAATTGTAGTTGGGGATACCGAATTTCTTTATTTTTACTCTTAAATTAGATTAATTCGGGTATAATTGTTCAAATATTCAAATTTTAATGTCAAAAATTCAAAAGAACCCATCCCAAATCATCAAAAATCTAATTTTTCAAGCTCTTACTCAAATTGGCTTGAAAGATAAACTAAAATTAAGTTTATCAGATATTGAAACTTCTCATTCTAAAGATTTTATATACGGTGATTATACTTCAAATATCGCTATGTCTTTGTACAGAATGTTGGCATTTGCTCTCGATTCTCATGTTTCTGGTGGGAAGAAGTCTGGAGTTATTTGGGTTCCAATTCCTGGAAAGAATTGGAGATCTCCCATAGAATTAGCTGAGGAAATAAAAAACAAAATATTAAGTGAAGATATGATTGATCGAATAGAAGTTGTCAAACCAGGATTTATCAATTTTTATTTAAATAAAAATTATCTACTTTCAGAGCTAGATAGAATCGTTAAAGAAGAAAAAGAATATGGAAAGTTGAAGCTTTGGCAAGGTCAAAAGATCGTTGTGGAATATACCGATCCCAATCCTTTCAAGGAATTTCATATAGGACATCTTTACAGTAATACGGTAGGAGAATCTTTAACGCGTTTATTTGAATCTATGGGTGCGGAAGTAAAGAGGGCTGATTATTTTGGAGATGTCGGTATGCATGTGGCCAAATCACTTTGGGGTTTGAGACAAAAAATGTCTAGAGAGAATACTCAACTAGCTACTTTAAAAGTAAAGACATTGAAAGAGAGAATTAAATATTTAGGCCAAGCTTACGCAAAAGGGGCAACAGCTTATGAGGAAGATAATAAGGCAAAGAATGAAATTAAAAATATTAACTACTTAGTTTATATCTCAGCTCAAAATTATATGAGGGAAAAGTACAATTGGGAACCGCAGGTTAATTATAAAAAATATGTTCAGTACAAAGAATCGGAATTAAAAGAGATTTCAGAGTTTTATCAAATTGGGAGAGAATGGAGTTTATCTTATTTTGAAGAGATTTATCAGAGATTAGGGACGAAGTTTGATTTTTACTATCCGGAAAGTATTTCGGGTGAATATGGTTTTAAAGTAGTCAAGGAATTTGCAAAAGTATTTCAAAAAAGTGAAGGTGCAATAATTTTTGACGGTGAAAAATACGGTCTACACAAGAGAGTCTTTATAAATTCGTTAGGTTTACCTACGTATGAAGCCAAAGAACTAGGTTTATCGATTAAAAAATATGAAGATTATCAATATGATAAATCAGTAATTGTGACCGGAAATGAAATTAATGAATATTTTAAAGTTTTACTAAAGGTTTTGGGAGAGATTAAAGCAGATCTTGCAAAAAAAACGACACATATTGGGCACGGAATGGTTCGTTTACCAGAAGGAAAAATGTCTAGTCGCACCGGAAAAATTAAAACAGGGGAATGGTTAATTGAAGAGGGAAAACTAAAAGCTTTAGAACTTATAAATAGTGATGAATTTACAGATACGGATAAAGAAAAATTAGGAGAAATAGTCGGAATTGGAGCGGTAAAATACGCTTTACTTAAACATGGAGTAGGGCATGATATCGAATTTGATTTCAAAACCTCAGTTTCTCTAGAGGGAAACTCTGGTCCTTATCTTCAATATACGTATGCTAGAACTAGAAGTGTTCTACGGAAAGTTAAAGATTATAAATCAAAGGTTTTAATAAACAAATTAGAGTTGAATGATCAGGAAATATCGATATTACGTACAATTTATAAATTTTCAGAGGTGGTTACAGATTCCGCCGAGAGTTATTCTCCGAATTTAATCTGTAATTTTCTCTTTGACCTAGCTCAAAAATACAATTCATTTTATAATGATTATCCAATTATTAAATCAGATAAAGATATCAAACAATTTCGTCTACTGCTAACAGTTGCAGTTTCTCAAATTATTAAAAACGGATTGTATTTACTTGGAATTAAAGTTCCAGAAAGGATGTAAAGATGTTTTTTGTGATTGAAGGAATTGATGGGGCTGGTTGTGGAGCCCAGCGTAAAAATCTAGAAAAGCTAGCAAATATTAGCGGAAAAGAAATTGTGACGATGAAATATCCATATTATGATAATGCTTTGGGGGAAGTTTTACGTAAATTTCTGAAAGAAGGTAAAGATCTTTCTGTGGAAATGCAGTTTTTGTTATTTGCTGGGCAAATGATCTCAGAAAAAGAGAAGATAGCAAAGTTACGAAAAGAGAAAATCATTGTTTGTGATCGCTATTTTGCTGGAACCCTAGTCTATCAAGGTTTAAAGGGTTTTGATTGGCAAAAAGGATTAAGATTTGCTAATGATTTTCACCTAGAAATTCCCGATACGATCTTTTATTTGGATACACCGGTTGATGTTGCTAGAGAAAGGAAACAACAAGAAGAAGGTAAAAAAATCCTCGATCGTCATGAAGCTGATTTTGAATTTACTAAAAAAGTTGATCAAAAATATAGGGAACTTATTAAGAAAAAAGTTTTTGCAAAATGGATTATGATCGATAATACGAAAACTATTGACGAAGTCACCGAAAATATTGTAAATATAACCAATAAATTAATTGAAGGAGGCAGGAATACAAAATAGATAAGAGTATTTGAAATGCTTTGATCGTTTTGTGGTTCTATGCTTGTAAAATTATGGAAAGAACTTTTGTCGCAATTAAACCAGATGGTGTAATGAGGGGTTTAATTGGTGAAATCATCCGAAGGTTTGAAAATTCGGGTTTAAGATTAGTAGCTATGAAAATGCTTATGGCTGATGAAGAGAGAATTAAAGGAACTTATCACGCTACGGATAAATGGCGTTCAGAGATGGGAGAAAAAACTTTAAAAAGTTATAAAGAATTTGGAAAAGATCCTACCAGTGAGCTTGGAACTAATGAAGCTCTCGAAATTGGAAAATTAATTGAAAGTTGGATTTATGAATACTGGAAGTCTGGCCCTATAGTTGTCATGGCTGTTGAAGGTAATCACGCGATTAAGAATGTTAGAATGATTATTGGATATACTGTTCCTACTGATGCTGTTCCCGGAACAATTCGGGGTGATTATTCTATTGACTCTCCAGTTCTTGCTAATCTGCGTAAACGCCCAATCAAAAACTTAATTCATGCTTCTGGCAGTGTAGAAGAGGCTGAGATGGAGGTCAAAAACTGGTTTACCGATAAAGAAATTGTCGAATATAAGAGAGCCGATCATTCAATTATGTTCGACTAAAGTTTTTTTTATTAAGAATTTTTAAAAGGGCGATTCGGTAAAAACCGAATCGCCCTTTTGTTTTGGTTTTTTATTAAAGTTTAGGTATAATAATAATGTTAATATTTGCCGTTGTAGCTCAACTGGATAGAGCAGTTCCGTCCTAAGGAAAAGATTGCAGGTTCAAATCCTGCCAGCGGCACCAATATTTACAAATTAACGGAGCGTAGTTCATCGGTAGAACGCACGGTTCGGGACCGTGAAGTAGCAGGTTCAATTCCTGTCGCTCCGATATGTTACAATTAACTCATATGAGTTAATGAAAGGGGAAGTTATGTCGCAAATAATAAATATTGAAGATCCTGAGCAAATACAACAAACTTACCCTGAATTTATTTTTCAAGAGATTCAGCTTAATAAAGATGAATATATCGTGAAAGCCTCTCGTAAACATTGGATTGTTTTCAGAAGTGCCTTTTTAGTGGGGTTTTTTATACCTTTTGTGACTATTTTTATGGCGATGTTTATTAGCACACCATTTCTCCATATGCCAAAATTGATCGCTGATAAGTTGAGCATTGGTTTCATGTATGCTTCTCCGATATTTTTCTTTTTTGGTGTATTTATGTTTCTTTGGGAATTATTTCTTTGGTATCGTACATTCTATTTAGTGACAAGCCAAAGACTTATAAAGGTAGAACAACAAACTCTATTTAGCTCAAAAACACACCAAATGTATCTTGACAAAGTTCAGGATGCAATTTGTAAGATATCTGGTTTCGAAGCTTTATTATATGGATATGGGGATATATCCATTCAAGGTTCATCAGAAACAGCTCAAATAGAGTTTAAAAAAGTAGGGTATCCCAAAAAAATGCAAAAAATTATTGCTAGTGTGGCTGGTAAGGTTGTTAGGACTAATCAAGATTGAGAGTGTAGAGATTAGTAGAAGTTGAGCTACTAGGATTGAAATTCGTAAGGAAGAATAACTTATTTCCGTTTGGTGAGACAAAAACTTCTTTTGATATTAAAATTCCTTCATAGACGGATACTTTATTTTGCCCGTCAATTTCGGTAATCGAGAGTTTTCCCGATTTAGTCTCTTCGTTATTTTCAACAAAGATAAATCTTTCGCTATCGATAAACCATATTACTGATTGGTAATCAGATATCTTAATGGTTGAAGTTGTGATTGTTTCTTTCTCCAAATCATAAACTTCTACAAATCCGTCACGATTTTCATAATAAAATTTGTTTTGATCAGGACTCCAGAAAATAGTTTTATCTTTAATGATTCCTTGTGTATTTAAAGATAAAGTGGATATTTTATCTTTAGTGAGGCTATCTGCTTCAATTTTCCATTTCATAATAATTTCTTCCTTTGTTTTTGTACTTTTTGTAACGCTCGTTGATAAGATATCATTGGTTACAATATAGTTTTCTGTGATATTATCGTTTTGAATGGATACAAGTAACTCATTTCCATCTTGGGACCAGAGGGATTCTGCTTGAGAGTATTTAATATTAGCAGTATCTTTTAGTATTTGCTTGAGATCATATCCTTTTCCAAAAGGAAGATTGTTAAAGACTAACAACCAAACTCCATTTTTTTCTTCATTATCTCGTACCTGAAAAACAATTTTTGTATTATCCAGATTTACCTGAGGATTATAACAACCATAAAGTGTTACGGGTGTAAGAGAAGGATTCATGGGAAATAATCTAGCATCAATTTGAATTACTACGTTTTCTTCAACTTTTATATCTTTCTCCCAGCTAGTATAGCCTTCCTTTTGAATCTTTAGATGGTAATTTTCAGGAATAAGGTTTGATAATGTTGTATTGGTAACATTTTGAAGTTGATCGTTTAGATAAAGAAGCGCTCCTTTTGGTTCTGAATTTGCAACAATCATTCCGGTCTTTTCCAGTTTTTTTCCATTTATGTTGTATATATATCCCTTTGCCGTAAATATCAAAATAGTTGCAGAAGCGATAAAGAACAAGGTGCTGATGAGAGAGAAAATGTTTTTTGCTTTTAGAATATCTTTTAACTTCATGTTTGTGATTATATACCTAACATCTATTAGTTTGCAAAGATAAATATTGGATATTCAGGAGTTTTATGGTTTTTGATTTATGAACTAAATTTACTAAAATATTCTAAGTTTTAGAATTTCGTTTAAAAAGTCTTCTTAAGCGGATTTTACTAATATATATATATACTGATTTCCTTTGGTAATTTAACGTAAATTCGAGTATAATCATTAATATTGTTTAAGTATTTAATGGATATTTCTTTATGTTTCATTTTAACCTCGTTCGTCGTATTGGCATAGACCTTGGAACAGCAAATTCTTTAGTTTTTATCCCAGGAGAAGGAATTGTTTTAAATGAACCGACGGTTGTTGCTATTACTCATGATGATAACAAAGTTGTAGCTGTCGGAAATGAGGCCAAAGAGATGCTTGGTCGTACTCCTGAGAACATCATTGCTTCTCGTCCTATGCGTGACGGCGTAATTGCTGATTATATGATTATTGAGTCAATGTTACGGTATTTTATCAATAAGGTTATGGGTAAAGTTAAAATTACAAAACCTGAAGTAATGATTTGTGCTCCAGCAGGGGTAACTTCAGTTGAAAGAAGAGCAGTCTTAGATGCTACTTTATCTGCAGGAGCAAAAACAGCCTATTTAATTGATGAGTGTTTAGCTGCTGCAATTGGTGCAAGAATGCCTATTGGAGATCCTTCAGGTAATTTTATAGCAGATATTGGAGGAGGAACAACGGAAGTGGCGATTATTTCTTTAGGAGGAATTGTTGTGAATAATACTGTAAGAGTTGGAGGAAACAAGCTAGATGAAGCCATTGCTTCATCTATTCGGAGAAAGTATAACTTAATTGTGGGTTATCAGATGTCCGAAAAGATTAAGATTGAAATTGGAAGTGCGACTCACATGACTAAAGAGAAGAAAATGGAAATAAAAGGGCGAGACTCAGTAAACGGTCTTCCCAAAAGTATTACAATTACTTCTTCGGAAGTTACTGAAGCGTTGGCTTTACCTCTAAAAAGTATTGTGGGTGCAATTAAAACTGTTCTAGAAAATACTCCTCCGGAGCTTGCCTCCGATATTATCGATAATGGTCTTGTGATGACAGGAGGAACCTCTTTACTTAGGAATATTGATCAACTTTTGACTCGCGAAACAGGAGTTCCTTGTTTAGTAGCTGATGATCCCTTAAATTGTGTGGCTGTCGGAACAGGGATAGCTTTAGAAAACTTGGATCATTACAAACGTAACATTACCAGAAAAGGATAAAAATAATATGCTGATTGGTATTGATGCTAGCAAAATATTGATATCCAAAAAGACTGGGACAGAGAACTATTCAAGCTCTTTAATCAAAGCAATTTCCAAAATCGATAGAAAAAACCAATATTTATTATATCTAAACTCTGATAAAAGAGTTAACCTATTGTCTCAAGAAAACTTTCAAGAAGTTCCATTTTCAGCAAAGAAGCTATGGACTCAGTATCATCTTGCAAAGGAATTATTTAAAAAAACTCCAGGTGTTCTTTTTGTTCCAGCTCATACTTTACCGGTTATTCGTCCCTCAAAATTAAAGACAGTCGTAACTATACATGATTTAGGTGCACAGTATCTGCCTCAATATCATCAGTTTCCACAAAGATTATATCTGAATAAAAGTACCGAATACGTATTAAAACATGCAGATCATATTATTGCTGTTTCTGAGGCGACAAAAAGGGAAATATTAAATAATTCTAGCAGAGATGATAAAACAGTGACAACAATTTATGAAGGGTATAATGAGGAATATTTTAATTTTTTCAAGCTTAAATCTCAAAACTTAAAACTCAAGACCATATTAAATAAATATAATCTTAAAAAATCGTATCTTCTGTTTGTAGGAACAATTCAACCGCGAAAAAATCTATTGCGTTTGATTCAAGCTTTTGCTCAAGTAAATAACTCTGACTTGGATTTGGTTTTTGTAGGTAAAAAAGGTTGGTTATTCGAAGACATTCTAAAAGAACCACAAAAATTGGGAGTAGAAGAGAAAGTAAAGTTCTTAGATTATGTGCAGGATGTTGATTTGCCTTATTTATATTATGGTGCTAAATGTTTTGTTTTTCCAAGTCTTTGTGAAGGATTTGGGATTCCTTTGCTTGAAGCAATGGCAGTAGGTTGTCCGATAATAACCTCTAATATTTCGAGTATGCCAGAAATCGCAGGTAATGCGGCCATATTTGTTGATCCTTTTGAAGTAAAGGATATTAAATTAGGTATTGAAAAGATAATTTTCAATACAAAACTATGTCAGGATATGGCAAAAAATGGTTTGCAAAGAGTAAAAAACTTTTCTTGGGAGAAAGCAGCTCAAGAAACAGTTAAAGTTTTTGAAAAAGTAGCCAATCAATAAAATGAAAGAAACTATTTTAGGAATAAAAATTAGTCTGGAATCAGAACAAGAATTGATTCAAAGTATATCAGAGTATATCAATAGTGGTCAAAAAATCAGAATATTTACCCCAAATCCAGAGATGGTTATTGAAGCTCAGAGAGATAATGATTTTAAATTAATTTTAAATAGTGCCGAAATTACAATTCCGGATGGAAAAGGTCTCATTTGGGCCTCAAAAATACTTAATAAAAGATTGAAAAACACTATTCCGGGAACTGATCTTATGGAAAAAATATGCGCAGAAGCTTCTCGTAAGAACTGGACCATATTTTTATTAGGAGCAAGTAAGGGGATTGCAGATGAAACAAAAAGTATTTTAGAAGTAAGGTATCCAGGAATTAAAATTATTGGATTTCTTGAAGGAAGTCCATTAGATGAAGATGATTTAAAAACTCAAAATAATATTTTAAAAATTATTGGTAAAAGAAAGATAGATTTGCTTTTTGTTGCTTATGGGGCTCCTAAACAGGAGAAATGGATTCATCGTAATATCAGTAGCTTGCCGGTTGCTGTTGCTATGGGAGTTGGGGGAGCCTTTAATTACATATCTGGTAATATAAGTAGAGCTCCAATATGGATGAGAAAGATTGGTCTTGAATGGTTTTATCGACTTATAACGGAACCATGGAGATGGAAAAGACAATTGAAATTAATTCGTTTTAGTTATTTAGTCTTCATAAATAGGATACAAAGTTAATTTTTGATATAATATTTCATTATGAGAATTCTTTATCTATATCAATTCCCTTTATACGGTAATGGTAGTGGTTCAAGCCTAAGAAATATTGCCGGAATTGTTGCTAAAGAACACAAGGTGGCTATCTTAGCTCCCGATGAAAGAAAACTACCAAGGATAAAAGGATATACTGCTATACCTTCTCAAATTCCTGTTTTTGTGGGTCACCCTGAATTAAAAAAATCCAAAAAATTTAGTGAATTAAACCCTCAAGAGATATCAGATCTGTATTCTTATTATTATCAGCGTGTAATTGAAGCCGTTTCTGAATTTAAACCAAATTTTATTGACGTTCAACATGCCCATTTTTTAACATGGGTTGCTAGAGATATCTGTGCTATATATAATATTCCATTTTCTGTATATGTACATGGTAGCGATCTGCATGCGATTGAACTTGATAAAAGATATCATGCTTTAACAAGAGATGCTTTAAAATGGGCAAAGAGAATCATTGTTAATAGTGGTTATACTAGGGAATGGTTGCTCAAACTTTTTCCAAATGAGTTTGATAGTAAGAGAAAAATTCGTACTATTGCTCCTGGAGGAGTGAATATTGATAATTTTCCGGAATTTATTTCATTAAAACATATAAATAGCAAATATAATCTAAATGGGAAAAACGTCGTTTTATTTACGGGAAGACTTACCAGTCAGAAAGGTACAAAATATCTTATTAAAGCAGCTCATCGTATTAAAGGTGAAGTGGTTATATTAGGAGACGGTCCAGAACAAGATAATTTGAAACAGCTAGTGGCTCAAAGAAAATTAACCAATGTTCATTTATTGGGATATGTAGGAAATGAACATCGCCGAGAACTGAAAGAATGGTATTATCGAGCTGATGTTCTTGTTGCTCCTTCAGTTTGGGATGAACCTTTGGGTTTATCTATCATTGAATCAATGGCCGCCAAAACACCTGTCGTTGCTACCCGTAAAGGAGGAATTCCATCAGCGATTAAAGATAATTATAATGGAATATTAGTACGTTCCCGTAATAGTAATCAGATTGCAGATGCTGTTAATAAGATATTATTAAATCCAGAACTAGGGCTTAAGATGGGAGAAAGAGCAAGAGAGACGGTAAAACAAAAATTCACAAGAGAAATCATTGCGAGGAAATTTGTGAATATGTATGAAAAATTTTCATATACTTGGCCAAATAAAAATAATGGGAGAAAAAAATGATTGAGCCTCTTTATGGTCTTTCAAGTAAAGAAATCGTAACTTCTGCAGAAAGAGCTCAGCGAATTGAAACAGTTTTAAAGTCTCAACTTACAAAACAGACAAACGAATTTGTAGATCCTGCTCCTGTAGTTAAAGAAGGTAGCGAAGCTGATTTTTTAATAGTTTATGGTCAAGGTCCAGTCCTTCCAGGGAATTTAAGAGAGCATGACGATACTCAAGGAGATGTAAATGTATATTGTCGTTTAAACGCTGTTGCAGCGGCGGCGATGTATCGTGAAGGATTGACGACAAAAGTAATATTAACAGGAGGGCGTACTGGTAGACAAGAACTGAAATCAGAAGGAGAATTAATGAAAAACATAATGGTTCACGAATATGGAATCCCTGAGGAAGCTATTTTAGTTGAAGATAAAGCTGGAAATACTCTCCAAAATTATGCAAATAGTTTAGAAATGGAAGGTGGTATTAAAGAAGGTTCTCGAATAATGCATTTAGCTGCTCCTCATCATACAGGAAGAGTCCATATGATGGCAAAAATGTATGATTTGGATGGACCAACTTTTAGCTCTGAACAGGTTCTACGACAAGTTTTTGATACTGCAATTAGAGGTGAAGACTATGATACTAATTTCATAGGTTTTGATTCGAATACTGCCAGAAAAATAACTCAAAATATGCATATTTTATTTAATGCTGACGATAATCCTAATTTTTTTGCTCGGGCTACTGCTGAAAATCGATGGACAGAAGGGCTTATTCAAATGCCTGAGTACTGGATTATGCAAGCTGCCATGATTAACGATGAAAAACGTTTTATTAGAATACTTCAGACTTTAAAAGATATTAAGATGGTTTTACCAGAATGTCAGCATCCTCTTGGTAAAGATCTTAATTATCAAGAAAATGTTATAGGTCCATTTTTACAGAGGTGTGGAATTGATCTATCAGCGATTGATTTTAATAATCCTGAAGCTATTCATGTTTTAATGCAAAGAATGAGAGATGTCAAAAGAGATCTTTCTCCTCAGGTTTGGGATAGCATATACGGTTCAGAATATGCTAATTATGAAAATCCTGAAGAGTGGCTTCCCAGAATAATAGCAGATATCGACTTAGTAATTGCGGGAATAGAGGGAAAAGCAAAAGGGATTCACAGGCCTAATTTCTTAAGAGAATTACTCGTCCCTGCTGAAAATTGGCTTTCTGAAAGAGGTATAGAACTACCAGATGAAGATAATATAAACAAAATAGATGAATTATTGATTTTAAAGAGATCTATTCAAGAAAAAATATCTAATTAAGGAGAAAAAATGAGGATTGCGTTTGTTACAGGATTGAAAAGATCAACGACAAAAGATAGTCTTGGTGGTAGGAATCAGATAGTTTACAAATTGGTTGAAGGAATGGCAAAAAGGGGCCATCAAGTAACTTTTATTGGCACTGGTGATTCACAATTGCCAGCGGAAATTATCCCTATTGTCGACAAAGCTTTAATGTTTCAATCTCCTCAAGAAAATGATTTTTACTTCCATACAGCTTACCTATCAATGATGACAAAGAAGATGGCTGAAATGGCTAATCAGTTTGATATAATTGCCAATCACGTTTATCCGGAATTTCTTCCTTTACTTGTTGCAAATCAAATTCAGACTCCAATTGTGACAACGACTCATGCACAAGTGACTCCGTATCTTGCGAAAGCAATGTCAGGTTACAAAGATAGTTATTTTGTTTTTGTTTCAAATTCACATCGGGATTTAGCTCGAAAATATGCAGCTTTTCCCAATTCAAAAACTATTTATAATGGGATAGATGTGGATAAATTCACTTTCTCAAACTCTGCAGAAGATCATCTATTATTCTTTGGAAGAATAAATTATTATAAAGATGAAACTGGGAAATTAGTTGATGCAAAAGGATGGAAAGTATCTCTTGATGTTGCAAAAGAAAGCGGAGAAAGTTTAGAGATAGCTGGTCCAGTATTAGCCGGTGAATTTGGATCAAACGCACAACAATTTTATGACACAAATGTTTCACCATTTATTGATGGTGAAAAAATTAAATTTGTGTCCAAAATACAGGCTTCCGAACCGGTTGAATTTGAACAAAAAGTAAAATTACTAGGAAGAGCAAAAGCTTTACTCTTTCCAATTAATTGGGATGAGCCTTTCGGTTTAGTGATGGTTGAAGCTTTAGCTTGTGGAACCCCAGTGATTGGTTTCAACCGTGCTTCTGTTCCCGAAATCATTATTAATGGAAAAACGGGATTCATTGTAAACAATAGAGAAGAAATGATTAAAATTATACCAAAGATTAAAGATATCAAAAGAGAAGATTGTCGTCAGAGAGCTTTTGACTTTACTACTGATAAAATGGTAAATAATTATATAGAATATTATGAAGAAATATATGCCCAAACTAAAAAATAATAAGCTAAAAATTCTAATTTTAGCCCCTGTAATATATATGTCTCCGACTAAATTTGGAGATAAGATATATGCACCTAGAGATTATATCCTTACTTTAGCAGAAGGTCTTAAGAAAAAAGGTCATGAAGTAATTCTTTTCAGTACTCCTGATTTGAAAACAGAAGTACCATTAATGGGAGGGGACTGGTATCCTTTGAAACACGATTTGATTAGAGATCGATATAAAACAAGAGAGCTTATTTCTGAATATTGGATGCAAAGTAGAACTTTAGTTCAAGATTATTATGAGGCTGACATTATTGTAAAGGCGATAAAATATGCGAATGAAAATCAGGTAGACATTATTCACACCGATAGTTATTTAGTGCATTTTTTCCAATCCTTAACTGAAATTCCAATTATTTATTTAATGCATGATCCTTTACCTACTGATGAAGCTATAGAATATTGGATATTAAAACGTTTTAAGGATCATAAATACATCTCTATAAGCAATTCTCAACGCAGAAGCGGTGATTTGCATATAAATTTTATTGATACTGTTTATCATGGTTTACCTTTAGAAAATTTCATATTTAACCCTAAAAGAGGAGAATCTTTAGCTTTTGTAGGTAGAGTAATAAAGGAAAAGGGTTTAGATAAAGCAATCGAAGTATCGAAAAAACTGAATATTCCCTTAAAACTTGCAACAACTAATGATTATAAAGATTCCCAATATTATCAAGAAGAAATTGCTCCTATTATTGATAAAAGACTAGTGCAAACAATGGGATTTTTGGTCGGTAAAGAAAAGATCGAATTCTATAATAAAGCAATGGCTTTACTTTTTCCGATCTCTTGGTCTGAACCATTTGGTTTAGTTATGATTGAAGCTATGGCTTGTGGAACTCCTGTGGTGGCTTTTGACTGTGGTTCAGTGAAAGAAGTGGTTAAAGATGGTGTAACTGGATATGTTGTTGATCCTCGAGAAGGGATAACTGGATTTATTGAAGCAGTGAAAAAAATTGATTTGATAGACAGAGTTAAGTGCCGGGAATATTTTGAGACTCATTTTACAGCAGAGATTATGGTGAATAATTATGAGAAATTATATTCAAAAGTTCTTCAGAAATAAATATTTATCAGAGATGCACTAAATTCTATGAATTTTTTTTCTAACCCTCCAGTTATTAGTATTAAAGATTATGTCTTAAAGGATATTATTTGGAAGAATCACGTTACAGGAGAATCCAAAAAGATAAAAAGATTTTTTAACGGATATGATAAAGGTCTTCTAAAGGCTAATTTATCTGATAAGTATTGGGCTTTGATTATAAAAAACTGTGATTTTGTTAAAAAAGAGCTTGAAGGAAGGGGTGGATTTTTTTATAGTAATTTTCATATTCTCCCAGAAAATCGAAGTCAATTTGACTCTGTTTATCCGATATCAGACAACCCAATATCCTTTAAAACAGTATTTGTGAGTGGGTTTCTCTTTCCTCAAGATCAAATAATAAACATTGAGGGTGGATTTTACATTAAAGGTGAGAAATCGCCTTCCTTGGAGGAACTAACTGAACAGCATATTCCACAAGAACATTATCCCACACTACTTTTTAATTTAGGTTATTACTATACCAAACAACTTCTCAATGAAATAGATTATGGGTATAATAAGGTAAGAAGAAGTAAACATTTAGATAAGGAAATATTAGAAAGTGATTGTTTACCTTTTTTAGGTGGTTCTGTATGGAAAAAATCTGACATATTAGTTGTTAATCCGCCTTTATTTAACAAGTCTGTGATACTTTTTAGCAAAGAAGGAAAGATATTGATAATTAAAAACTGGAAGCTAGAAGAAGGTTCTGTCGAAATTCTAGGGAAATTTTTATCTTGGAAGAAAGAAGATGTTAACAACTTCAATTCAGATAGTGATATTCAGATTTTTACTCCTTTTATAGACAATAAAAATGCTTCATTATCGGAGAAGTATAAAAACTATAATGTTTTTGTTGGAAGTGGGAGAGTTAATTTCTTAATTATTTCCAAAGGAACTGGAAAGAATCCTGAATCATACATAGTGAAAATAAAGAAGGGAAAGATCTTGATGCCTTCGATGGGAATGGTAATTTCTTTAGATGAGAATTTCTTTACGCAAAATTTTAAAGGGAATTTTTCTGATTTCGATGAGAGTGGATTTATCAAATCAGAAACTCCTCTTAAAGTTTATTTCAAAGTTGGTGTCCCTATAGATATGAATTCTTATGATATTTCCTTTGGTTATGGAGGTTTTTTACCTCTAGTGTTAAATGGAAATGATTTTACGGAATCTCCAGATGAACTAGAAAAGTTAATGTTTGACCAAGGATTTTTCCATCCATTTTCCAGGCAGTCTCAAGAAACTCCTATTGAAAAACCTTATGAAAGGGAACCACGCGCAGTTTTTGTCGTCACAGAAAATAGTGATAATAAAGAGGAATATGGATTTTTCTCATTCTCAGGTAGATATGAAAACTCTATTGGAATAAGTCTTTTCGAAATAGTTCCACTTTTAAAACAAATATTAAAGACTAGAAAGATTAAATTTGTGATACACTTAGATAGTGGATCTGCGGTAAAATTAATGTATTTACAAAATAAGCAGAATGTTAGAATATTAAATTTAACCGCTTTGTCCATGCGTAGTTTTACTGGAGAATATACAGAAAATGTATATAACTTGATTAACTTTTCTGTTTAATATCTAAATGCCTAACTCCAAAATTAAGAAATTAAAAATTTTATTTGTAACGTCCGAAGTTGCTCCTCTCTCAAAAGTGGGTGGACTAGCTGACGTCTGTTGGTCTTTACCGAGGGAGTTAATTAAACTAGGCCACGATGTTCGTATTTTTACTCCTAAGTATGGAAGTATTGAAGAGGAAAAATATAGCATCAAATATTATTTAAAAGGTTTGAAAGTTTCTACATCTAAAGAAGACATTATTTGTAACATAAAACAGTGTTTAATTCCTGGCAATATAAAGGTTTATTTGCTAGAAAACATGGAGTATTATGAAAAAAGAGCTAATGTTTATGGTTATTCTGATGATAGTAGACGTTGGTATCTATTATCAAAACTAGTGCTGGAATTTTTGAAAGCAGAAGATTGGACTCCAGATATTATTCACAATCATGATTGGATGACTGGATTTGCAAGCAACTTTTTAAGAACAGAATACAAAAAAGATAAAAAATTAAATAAAATAGCTACACTATTTACAATACATAATATCGAGATGCAAGGTCAATTTAATTATTGGGACCAGAAAGAATCAGAGAAAGATGACGGTAAAAAAAATATTACAGATTTGTATGCAAAAGAAGTTATTGGTAGTAATGGTGTTAAAAGAGGTATTATTCACTCAGATATTGTTTCTTCAGTCTCTGAAAATTATACAAGAGAAATTATGACTCCAGAATATGGTGCAGGTTTGGATAAACTGATGAGAGAAGAAAGAATGAAGTTATTCGGAGTTATTAATGGGCTTGATTACAATGTTTTTAATCCTTCTACAGATCCAGATATTTGGGTAAATTATGATAGAAATAGTTTAGAAAAGAAAACCAAGAATAAACTAAAATTTCAACAAGAGTTTGGATTAGATCAAGATCCAGATGTTCCTTTGCTTGGATTTGTCGGAAGGTTTACAAAGCAGAAAGGCTTAAGTTTAATAAAAGAGGTTCTTGAGATATTGATTAAAGATCTCCATTTCCAATTTGCGATAGTAGGAGGAAGTGGTGAACAGGAATATCAACAATATTTTTATGAACTAATGAAAAAATATCCCCACAAAATAGGTGGTCATCTAATGGTAAGTAAAATTATCGGTCAGCAGATATATGCTGCATCTGATATTTTCTTATATCCGTCACTTTTTGAACCTTGTGGTTTAGCTCATCTAATAGCCATGAAGTATGGTAGTGTTCCAGTGGTTCATAAAACAGGAGGTCTTGCGGATACTGTTTTAGATTTTGATCCAAATACATTCGAAGGAAATGGTTTTGTATTTGAAGATTTTAACCAAAGATCTTTTATGATTCAGATTGTTCGGGCTATTGAGAATTTTAAGCACAAAAATAGTTGGAAAAAATTGCAGAGAAAACTGATGGGATTAGATTTTTCATGGAAAAATTCAGCAATACAATATATTGATTTGTATAATAAAGCAATAGAGAGGCATAAAAGATGGTTGACTAAAGAAGGTTTAATCAAGGCAAGATTTCCAGAAGAAGTTTCTGGAATTCACACGATTGATCCTTCTCGATAATCTAATGCTGGATTGTACATCCAGATAATGTATATTATTTTTAATAAATTAGGAGACGTATGTGAAAGTTTTATTTGTGACTTCTGAGTGTTATCCTTTTATAAAAGTTGGAGGACTTGCAGATGTGGCTGGATCTTTGCCAAAAGCGATGAGCAGATTAGGTGTTGAAGTGACAATTGCGATGCCATATTATAAGAACATAGAGTTATCTGAAAAATATATATCTAAAGTAGATGGAGAAATGACTTTTACTTTTGGAGATAAAGAAGAACATTTAAATCTTTATAGAACATTCTATCCAGGAACTCACCTTCCAGTATTATTATTCAGGAATGAGACTTATATTAAAGATGAAGTATATCCTAAAATACATGATAAGTCTTTAAGTCAATTCGTTTTTTTCTCCAGAGCAATTTTGAAATTTTTAAAAACAGGAGAGCTTAAGTATGATCTTTTACATCTTAATGATTGGCCTACGGCAATTATTGCGGGATTACTCAAAACAGAGTATAGGGTTCAACCCGTCTTAAGTCAACTTGCTACAATTCTTACAATACATAATTTAGGTCCTCAGGGTATAGCTAAACTTTCAATACTAGATAGTTTGGAGATAAATAGATATTCTTTAAAAACACTCGATTGGGACGCTCAGGATAAAAATATCGACTTACTTCTTCAAGGGATTGTTAATGCAGATTTGATTAACACAGTTTCTCCAACCTATGCAAAAGAAATTATGACAAAGGAATATGGAGAAGGTTTGGATCAAGTCATGAAGTCTCGTGAGGGAAGAGTTTTTGGAGTTCTAAATGGAATTGATTATTCAGTTTTTAATCCTCAAACAGATTCAGCTATTCATTTCCGCTATGATGTTAATAATTGGGATGCAGGGAAAGCTCAGAATAAATTATTTTTACAGAAAAAATTACATCTTAAAGAAGACGTAAAAATTCCTTTAATCGGAATGGTTACCCGTTTGAGCAATCAAAAAGGAATAGATCTTATCCTCGAAAAGATGGATGAAATTGTAAAAAAGAACATACAAGTTGTAATTTTAGGTACAGGAAGTGAGTCTTATGAAGCAAAACTTTCCAAGTTTAATGATAAATATCCAGATATGGTGAGTATGATTTTAAAGTTTGATCAGTCTCTTTCTCGCCAAATTTTTGCAGGAACAGATATGTTTTTAGTTCCTTCGAAGTTTGAACCGTGTGGATTGACACAACTTATTGCAATGAAATATGGGAGTATGCCAATTGTAAGAGCTACAGGAGGCCTTAAAGATACCGTTACGAAAGGAAAAACTGGTTTTGTTTTTGAGGAGTATTCAAGTAAGTCATTATTGCAGTCGATTGCAGATGCGGTAACGGTTTATAAAAATACTACAAAGTGGCGTGAACTTGTCCAGGAAGCAATGAGACAGGATTTTTCTTGGAACAACTCTGCTAAGGAATACTTAAAACTATATCAGAAAGCACTTAAATTTAAACAGGAAGAAAATTTTATCTAAGTTAATGGAGTAAATTATGGTTGATTATAGACAGAACAAGCTAAATAAAAAATGGATAATTGTTTCTCCAAAAAGAGCAAAAAGACCAGGAGAAAATAAGAAGGAAGCGAAGCCAGTTTGCCCTTTTTGCTATGGACACGAATCGATGACTCCACCTGAAGTTTACCGTATTGGAGACGGAAATCCAGGTGAGTCAGGATGGAAAGTGAGGGTTGTTCCCAATAAGTACAAAATAACTGATATTCATGAGGTTATTATTCATCATCCTAATCATGATTTCGATTTTGAAGATTTACCAGAGGAACATGCTAATTTAGTTTTTGGGGTATATAAAAATAGATTTAATTTTCATAAAGATGAAGGACAAGTTGTAATCTTTAATAACTGTGGGAAAGAGGCTGCTGAGTCTCTAGAACATAATCACACTCAACTCGCAGTTGTTCCTGCGAATATACAATTAGACACTCCGGTTATTGGTGAGATAAATTTGGCTTATGAAGATGATCAGCTGCTTATTTCGTGTCCACGAGACTCAGAATGGCCGTATGAAGTTTGGTTTATACCCAAAAGAAGAGATCTGTGCTTTGGAGATATTAACTCCGATGAAATAATGTCTTTCAGTCGTAATTTAAAAAAAGTTATTAATATCATTAAAAAGGAAGTCGGAAAATTTTCTTATAATTTTTATATTTACCCTTCTCAAGATTGGTATTTAAGATTGATTCCTCGGATTACAAATAGGGCAGGATTTGAATTAAGTACAGGGATTATGGTAAATACAAAGGATTCGCAGGAAGTTGTGAATTTATTAAAGCAGAATCTTTAATTATAGATCTTCGTCAAAATTTTTCTTAGAAAATCCCTTTCCAATTATCCATAGGACTTGTTCTTTGGTGTAGCGGCGATCTCCTCGAGAATTGATGCGTATTGGAAGGAGTTTTCCTTTTTTTCCCCAGCGTTTAATTGTAATAGGGGATACTCGTAAGAATTTAGCAACTTCTTTTACGGTCATAAGATCTGGTAAATGTGAGAATTCTCCTGGTTGTTTTTGGGAATCATCCATATTTATTTCCTCTATATTTTATTGTCTTTATTCAAACTACCATGACTATTTGATTGTGTCAATATGTATACAAATACAACTTAATATATCAAATTGAGAAGTATTTATGATCTGAATACAAAAAAGACCTTATTTTATTAAGGTCTTTTTTGATTATTTAATTAATTATCGAGACAATAATTAATCGTTACTTTAACTCAACTTTTGCGCCAGCTTCTTCTAGTTTTTTCTTTGCTTCTTCAGCTTCTTTTTTCGAAACACCTTCTTTTAGTGCTTTTGGAGCTGCTTCTACTAAATCTTTAGCTTCTTTGAGTCCTAAGGTAGGATTAATTTCTCTTACCGCCTTGATAACTGCTATTTTATTGCTACCAAAGGAAGATAAGATGACATCAAAACTATCTTTTTCTTCTGCAGGCGCGGCAGCCGCATTAGCTGTAACTGGTCCAGTAACAGCAGCCATTGGCATTTGTGCTTTAACTCCGAATTTATCTTCTAGAGCTTTAACGAGATCAGCTAATTCCAAGACGGACATCTTTTCAACTTTTTCAATAATTTCTTGTTGAGTTTTGTTTAATTTTGTCTCTTTTGGTTGTTCTTCTGCCATAATATTCACCACCCTTCGGTTTAATTACAAGTTATTAATTTTTAGTTTCTTTTTGATTTTTAATATTATTAACGACATTTACAAAAGAAATAAGATGATAGTTTAATCCATAGACTAGGTTACTAAGAGGCGATTGGAGTAACCCTACAAATTGTGTTAATAAGGTTTGTTTATTTGGAAGAGCTGATAGTTGTTTAAGTTGATCTATGGTTAGTAAATCTTTTGCTAAAACTCCGAACTTTAACTGTGGAAAACTATCATTATCTTTTGCAAAGTCGATGATTATTTTTAGGGGAGTGATCTCATCACCATAAGCAAATAAAGTTGCCGTTGGTCCTTCTATCTCTTGAGTTGGTTTTATCCCATTTTTTTCGAGTGAAATTTTTAGCAGAGTGTTTTTTGTAACTTGTAACTCTGACTCAGTGTTCAGAAGTCTTTTACGTAATTCTTGAATTTTGTTTACGGAAAGACCTTTATAATCAGTCAAATAAACTGCTTTTGATTTTCCAATTTTACTATTAAGTTGTTCAACTGCTTTTTGATTAGCTTGATTTGGCATTTTATTTTATCTTTCTACAAAAAAAACGCTCATACCGAAAGCGTTTTTGTAAAGTTAAATATAATATTAAATATTCTTTACTTGTGTCACCTCGGTAGGAAATTAAGAGTATTGAGACTCAATACTCACCTACTGTCATTAGCATAATGTAATATATTCGATTTTAATATTTCTGTCAACACTTAATTAAGTTTATCAGGATCTAACTTAATCGAGGGGCTCATTGTCGTCTTAATTGTAATTGACTTTATGTACGGATTTTTTACCTTTGGAGGTCTTGCAACAATAATAGTTTCGTATATTGACTTAAAATTTCCTTTTAATTTTTCCTCTCCAAAAGAAAGTGGTCCAATAATAGTGTGAACGATTGGAAAGTCCTTTTCATTCTTTATTTCAAGGCTGTTACCGGAAATTAAATTACTAATAGTTTCTTTAATATTTTTAGTAACAGTGTTGTTTTTAATGTTTGGCATTAAGCCTTTTGGGCCTAAAATTTTAGCAAGAAGTGCAATTTTGGGCATCATTTCAGGAGTAGCAAGTACTTTATCAAATCCAGTCCAACCGTTTTTTACTTTCGTAATCGTTTCTTCGTCAGAAACATATGTAGCTCCTGATTCCTTTGCTTCTTTGATTTGGTCTTGATCTCCAAAAACTAATATTTTTAATTCTTTTTTAATTCCAAAAGGAATAGAAGTAACTTTTCTGATAATCTGATCACTTTTTTTAGGATCAATAGAAAGATTTATGTGAAGTTCGACTTTGGGATCAAATTTTGTATAAGAGATCTCTTTGAGTAATTTGAGAGCCTCTGATAAGGAATATTTACGATTTTCAATTTGTTTCAATTTATTTTGATACTTTTTTCCTCTGATTTTAGGGTTACTTTTTGTTTCTGGTTTTGATTTACTCTTTTGATTTTTTTCTTTAACCACTTCTTTTTCTTTTAATTCTTCACTATTCATATTTTCTAAATCTTTAATTTCCTTTTTTCCCATGATAAATTACTCCTTAATAACTTTTACTCCCTAATTTCATTTGTTTTGTATCTTAATTAGTTAGGGAATCCCAAAATTATTTTTAATTTTTTATATCTATGCCCATGTTTTTAGCAGTACCAGCAATTGTTTTTGTTGCAGCCTCAACATCGGTTGTGTTTAAATCAGATAATTTTTTTTCGGTAATTTCCTTAAGTTTTTCTTTTGAAATTGAACCGACTTTATTTTTATTAGGTGTTCCAGATCCTTTTTCCACTCCAGCGGCTTTTCGTAGTAAATCTGCAGTAGGAGGAGTTTTTAGCTTGAAATCAAAGCTTCTATCTTCATATACTGTGACAATTGCAGGAATGATAAATCCTTTATCTGCAGCGCTTTTTTCATTGTATTGGCGACAAAATTCAACAATATTAATTCCATGTTGACCCAAAACTGGTCCGACTGGAGGAGCTGGAGTTGCTTCACCTGCGTGTAAATTTATTTTAAATGAGGTTTTTATTTTTTTCTTAGCCATTTTATATCCTTTTTAGAGTTTACTTACTTGGAGAAAATCTAATTCTACAGGAGTTTCCCTTCCGAATATTGAAACTAAAACTTTTAATTTTCCTTGATCTTCATTGATTTCTTCTACTGATCCAACAAAATCCGCAAACGGTCCATCAATAATTTTAACCGCTTCGCCTTTACTGAAGCTGGCTTTATATTTTGGAGCTTTCATCTTCGAGTATTTGAAGATTGTTTTAACTTCAGCTTCAGGTAAAGGGATTGGTCTGCTTGCAAAACCGACAAAACCAGTAACTCCAGGAGTATTTCGAACTACAAACCAAGTTTCATCACTCATTAACATTTTTACAAGAATATATCCCGGAAGAATTCTTTCCCTAATATTTTTTCTTTTTCCTTCTTTAATCTCGATCTTTTCTTGAGTGGGAATCATAATATCAAAGATCTTATCTTCAATATTTAATGATTTGATTCTTTTTTTCAAAGTAGCTGAAACTTTTTGTTCATGACCAGAATAAACATGGACAACGAACCATTCTGGTTTCGTGCTTAGTTTTTGTTTCATTTTGTTATAATCCTAAAGTAATTTTATTCCCAAATTTTCCAATTTATTTTTTATTATATTGTTAATTTGGGTTGTGATCACCTACAGTTACTCTGAACTATAAGAAGGTGATCATATTAAAAAGATAATCTACAATTGTTACTGTCACACTAATAAAAACACTAGTAGCAATAACTACTAAAGTTAAATTATAAGTTTTCTTCGATGATGGCCAAGTTACTTTTTTTGTTTCAATAATAACTTCCTCAAAATATTTTTTTATTGGCCCGAAAGGGTTTTTGATATTTCTTTTTTGTCTTTTCATGGTTAGTATATAATGGAAAACTGGAGTATTATATACCCAAATTCCTCTAAATTGCAAGTTATTAATGCTATTTTTATTAAATATGTAATATTAGTTTGATATCTTAATTAAATTTTAACAATTTGTAAAGGATATATTGTCTCTGATCTTTTTTATGATACAATAAATTGATATAGATTGTTGTTGAAACAAGCTTACATTTACGTTTTATCTTATGAATCAAACTAACTTTCCTCAAAACAGTTTAAGGCCTTCTTCAGAGGTTTTTCAGAATCCCGAAAGAATAGGTGTTGATACTGTTGCAGTAAATTCAGAAGGAGTTTCCCGTATTTCTTCAAAAGAAGAACAACCTATGATTCAAAGTAAGCCTACAAATTTACTTGCGCATACTACACAGCAGCATTTAACTGATAATGAGCAAACAAACAAAGTTTTTGCTAAAGATTCAAAAAACTTGACTCCTAAAGAAATTTCGTTTGGAATTAAACAGCCTTCAAATAGTAGTATGTTTTGGTTTATGATGATGTCAAGATGGGAAATTGAACGTCAGAAAAGGAGAAAACTGTGAATCTTGCAATTACATCTTTTAGTAGTAACCAGATCTTATTTATAATCGTTATTACACTATTATTACTGGTTTTTATGCTTACCCTTTTTTTAGGAGGATTTGCTTTTATATCGAGTTTTCTTAAAAACTTAAATAGAAAACAAAAATCACTATCGCTAATATGTGTAAAAATTCAGATTCCCAAGGGAAACGAAATTGAGATTGAGAAGGCAGAGCAGATGTTTGCAGGTCTTTATGGAATATATCAACGTGGTTTTGCTGGAGCTTTTTCTGCTCAAGCAGTTATTAGTTTTGAAATTGTTGCTCGTAATAAAAAAATAGAGTTTTATGTTCTAGTTCAAAAAGATATTTACAATTTAGTAGAAAAACAAATTCATAGTGCGTATTCTGAGGCAGAGATTGAACAGATTGAGTTTCCAAATATTTTTAATCATCCTGGTAAAGTCTTTTTCTCTGAACTTCGTTTCTCAAATCAACCATACTTTCCGATAAAAAAATATAAAGATCTCCCAAATGATTCTTTGAATCAGATTACTTCAGCAATGAGTAAGCTTCAGGAAGATGAAGCGATGATTTTACAGATATTAATTTCTCCGGTGAGTGATTCTTGGAGAGGAAGAGGGAAGAGATATGTTGCTTCTGTTAATGCGCGTTCTCAACAAACTGATTCACAAGGGAATCTTGTTCCCAAAGTTTCTGTCGATACCAGTTTAACTCAAGGCGTTGAGGAAAAAGTGGCAAAAGTGGGGTTTGAAACTGTAATTAGGATTGTATCAGTTGGATCTAATACCCAAATTGCTCGTTCCAATATAGACAACTTAATTGGAGCCTTTGAGCAGTTTAGATTACCTTCCTATAATGGGTTTTTAAGACGCCGATTCATTTTTAATAAGAAAAAATTCGCGCGAGATTTTATTTATAGATACTTTCCCATTAGCGGAAAGAGGATGATTTTGAATACGGAAGAGTTAGCAACTATTTTTCATTTTCCAAATAAAAAGGTAGAAACTCCACATATTGACTGGTTGTTATCCAAAAAAGCCGCTTCTCCCGGTTTTCTTCCTTTAGAAGGGCTTTATCTTGGAAAAAGTAAATTCCGAGGAGTAGAAACAAAAGTATTTCAAACCCTTCCAGATCGCAGGAGACATACCTACATTATAGGACAAACTGGTGTTGGTAAATCTGAATTTTTGAAATCATTAGCGGTTCAAGATATAAAAGAAGGTAAAGGAGTCGCTTTTATTGATCCTCATGGAGATGCGGTTGAAGATATTTTAACAAAAATTCCACCCGAGAGAGCGGAAGATGTGATTTATTTCGACCCGGGAGATACCGAAAGACCAATGGGATTGAATATTTTGGAAGCAAAAAGTGAGGATCAGAAACATCTGATTGTTAACTCATTTATAGCACTACTTTATAAATTGTATGATCCGGGGCACACTGGTATTATGGGTCCACGACTTGAGCGTGCCATTCGTAACGTTATGCTTACTGCGATGAGCGAAGAGGGGAATTCGATGGTTGAAGTTTTGAGATTACTCATAAGTCCTGAATTTGCCAAAGAAAAAGTAGCCTTAGTTAAAGATCCTCTTGTGAAGCAGTATTGGACTGAAGAGCTTGCTCAGACTTCTGATTTCCATAAGTCAGAGACATTAGGATATTTTGTTTCCAAATTTGACCGTTTTGTTACTGAGAAACTAATGCGTAATATTATTGGACAATCTTATTCAGCTTTCGATTTTCGAGAAGTTATGGATCAATCAAAAATATTACTCGTAAATCTTTCCAAGGGAAAAATCGGAGAAGAGAACTCCAACTTTTTAGGGTTAATATTAGTACCAAGATTACTTGTTGCAGCAATGAGTCGTTCCGCTGATACGACTGAAGAAGAGCGCAAGGATTTTTTTCTATATGTTGATGAGTTCCAAAACTTTGCTACTCCAGATTTTGCTACAATTCTTTCAGAGGCCAGAAAATTTAGACTTTCACTAGTTGTTGCAAATCAATATATTGCACAAATGGATGAACATGTTAAAAATGCTATTTTTGGTAATGTAGGAACGACTGTTGCCTTTAGAGTTGGTGTAAATGATGGAGAGTTTATGCAGAATAGATTTGATCCAGTTTTTAACAAGACGGATCTTATGAATATCCCTGTTGGCAATGTTTATATTCAGATGCTAATAAATGGAGCCCCTTCTTCACCATTCTCTATGGCAGTAGATTGGCAACATATTATGAACACTCCCAAAAATAAAGAAGTTGCAGATATGATTAAACAGTTATCACGTCTTAAATATGGTCGAGATCGAGATGTTGTTGAAGCGGAGATTAGAATGCGGGCAAAATTGGAATAAGTTAGTCTTTAAGGAAATCAATTATCCTTTTCCCAAAAATAGTTAAAGCAGCTCCGATTGTAAGAAGATGTTCTCCAGTGGGGAGAGTAATATTTTGGGCTCCGATAATAGTTGCTGTATTACCCGGAACTAATTCATCCCCGAGTAATGGTCTAATCGTCATAATTCTTTTTTTATCTATTTCGGAAAGGTTATCAATCCTTTTTTCGCATAATTCAACGGATTCAGCAAAGAGTTTACTGGATTTAGTTCTTGTTCCATAAGAGCGAAAACCTTTTTGCATACCTTTTCTTAAACGTCCACAGACATTTACTATTTTATATACATTGTTATTTTTATAAAATGCATTCAAAACAGTACTTCCACCAGCACTGCATCCTACAAGAGAGACTTTATTCTGATTTTGAGATAACTTAGAAATAAGATTTAATAGTTTAGAAAGAGATTCTGTAAAATCTGTATTCTTTTTGTGCCAGTTAAAAGGATAAATTAATGGTTGAAGATTATATTTACGCCAAAACGAAGTAGCGATTTTTACCTTAGTTGTATCGTTACTAAGACCAGGAATAATAATAACATAATGGACTTGAGACATGTTTTAATACAAATTTAGGTAAAACAGGGGCGTCAGGATTTGAACCCGAACTAAAGGTTTTGGAGACCCTTGTGCTACCATTGACACTACGCCCCTACAAAATTAAGTACTCTGCGAAAAGAGATTATTTAACTTTAGTTTCTTTATGAACGGTTTGTTTTTTGCACCATTTGCAAAGCTTTTTTAATTCCAACTTTTCTTGATTATTCAACTTACTTTTTGTGGTTGTGTAGTTCAACCTTTTGCACTTAGTGCATTGTAAATGAATAATAATCCGTTGTGATTTTTTCGCCATAATATTCCTTCCTAAGATTTAATTATGTATTTAAATGGAGCCCACTAGCGGACTTGAACCGCTGACCTACTCCTTACCATGGAGTTGCTCTACCACTGAGCTAAGTGGGCAAATGCTGAGGGTAGGATTTGAACCTACGTAGCCCTGTCGGGCGGCAGATTTACAGTCTGCTCCGATTGACCGCTCCGGCACCTCAGCTTATTCTTATACCCATATAATTTCGATTTACATCTTAACATGTTTCTATATGGGTAATACTCAACTACATTTTTTACAAACTCAAAGAAATTGAGTATATAAGCCGCCTGTCGGACTTGAACCGACGACCCACGGTTTACAAAACCGTTGCTCTGCCACTGAGCTAAGGCGGCACCGTATATCTTTCAGAATGCCTTTACTTTAAGTATATACCAGAATATTTTTATATATACTTAAAAAAGTTAGATATACCGAGAAAAACGTGATTATTATATACTTATCTTCCTGTGATTTGCAACAATCTTAGGTATTATAAGGTTAATGAAATTTCCCCCATAAAAAAAGCTGGTGTAAAATTACATTTCACCAGCCTTTTTTCGGAAATATCCGTTCCTAGTGGTTGAAGCTTTGAATTTGGACTCCCAAAGAGCCAAGTGGGTTTCTAGTCTACATTATCTTAATGACAATCTAGAACGTATGAATCCCTTTGTATTGAGCGTCGGATCAAATTATAAAGCTTCTCCATTTAGGATGTTTTAGTAAATAAATACTAAAACTATATTCAAGGTACCATACTTCTAGAATGAAATCAAGATTGCAGGAAATAACTTTGAAAGGAGGTCTAGAATTATTTGTAAATACATACTTATAACTGTTTGTCCGTTAATTGGTAAGATAAGTAGAATTATCAAAAGTATGTATGTTAACTTACTAGATTCTTCCCATTGAATAGCCATCTTTGTGGGTAGAATTCCAGATACAATTTTAAACCCGTCGAGAGGACCAAGTGGAATGAGATTAAAAGTTCCCAACACGATATTTATCAGAATGAATGGTTCTAGAAACCAATTATTTCCGATAAAATAAAGAATAATTAATCCCAATATCGCTAGAGCGAAATTGGCCGCTGGTCCAGCCAGAGAAACTAAAGCAGTATCTCTGCGGATATTTTTAAAATTATAAGGGTTTATGGGAACTGGTTTTGCCCATCCAAATCCAATTAAAAATATGGCTAAAGTTCCAACGAGGTCAAGGTGAGCAAAAGGATTTATGGTTAGTCTACCCATAGCTTTTGGAGTCGGATCACCCAATTTATCAGCGATATATGCATGAGAAAACTCATGAATAATTAGCGCTGGAATAAAAAATAAAATATAGGGAATTATTAAGGCCGTATTTAAAAACATATTATATCTTGATCTAAAAATAAAATTCTGTTAGTATATGAAATCGTTTTGTTATACAATTGTAGGATAATAAATATAACAGATTGTATCCAACATACTAAAGAAAGTCAAAAAGGAGAAAAAATGTCTAGATCATGTGAAATCTGCGGAAAAGGCGTTGTCTATGGTAAAAGCGGTATTCATAAACATAGCGGTTTATGGCATAATCGTGCCCCTAAGACAGCCAGACAGTGGAAACCAAACCTCAAAACTGTAAGAGTAATGGTTGATGGTCAGGTTAAGAAAATTAAAATCTGTGCTCAATGCTTGAAATCGAGTAAAATAATGGGAAAAGAAGCCAGTACAACCAATACAACTAACTAAAAAAGATCAAAATTGCGATAGCCATTTTTAAATTCTTCTAAGTTCATTTCTTTTTTACCTTCGAGTTGGACTTTATCAACTATTATTTTGTTATCTTCATATCTAAGAGTGGTGATTTTTAAACGTTTTCCATCCCAATTTGTCCATATACCAGGCCAAGGATAATATGCTTTGAATTTTTGATAGATATTTTTAGGCGATTCTTTGGAAATATCGATATAACCATCATTTCTACTAAGAATTTTAGTAAAAGTAGCTTGGGAGTGGTTCTGGGGAATAGGTTGTATTGTACGATTAGCGTAATCTGATAAGAAGGAAGGTGTATGATTTGATCCTAGTCTGAATAGTTTTTCCGTTAAACTGTGATTATCATCATGATCATTGACTACTACTTTTTGTTGAAATAATATTTGTCCATGGTCAACTTTTTCATCAACTAAGAATATGGTATAACCTGTTTCTGCTTCGTTATTCAGAATAGCACTTTGTATCGGTGTCGAGCCGCGGTATTTTGGTAATAAAGAGGGATGAAAGCATACGATTCCTAATTTAGGTAGTTTAATAATTTCGGGAGGGATAATTTTGGCATAACTTGCGATAAAAATAAGATCTGATTTTAATGATTTAATCTTTTCAATGATTTTTGGGTTTTTTAATGAGTTGGGTGTTAATACATTAAGTTTTTCTTTTAGAGCGAACTTTTTAACTGGTGTTGAAATTTTTTCTTTTTTTCTACCCTTTGGTTTATCAGATTGTGTAAGTATTGCAATAATAGATACTTTATTACTTTTCAATAAAGTTTCTAAAAAATAGGTTGAATAGATCGAGCTTCCAGCAAAAATAATCTTAATTTTGTTCATAATGGTATATATCAATATGTATCATAATATATATTAATATAATTATTTAATACATAAAGTAATTTATATTTGTTGTAATCTTGTTTTAATTATACTTAAGAACAGTATAAACCACAAATTTGAGTGATTACACTTTGTATTTCAAGCAAAAATACTTAAGTTGATAAACTAATAAGGGAATGTTAAACTGAAGCGGAATTCTGTTTGAGTTTTAATGTAAATTTTATGTTTGATTTTTTTTGGGATTTAGTTACTTATGACATCGGAATAGATCTTGGCACTGCAAATACAAAAGTGCATGTGCGAAATAAGGGAATTATTTTCCGAGAACCTTCGGTAGTTGCTCAGCATAAGAAGACAAAACAGATATTAGCAATTGGAACTGAAGCAAAAAGGATGCTGGGAAAAACTCCAACGACTATTGTGGCAATTAAACCTCTTTCTGACGGAGTTATTTCTGATTTTGACATTACAGAACAGATGTTGCGTTATTTTATCCGTAAAGTTCACGACGTAAAATCAACAATTCCTAAAATACCTCGACCGCGACTCGTAATTGGAGTTCCTTCAGAAATTACGGAAGTGGAAAGGAAAGCAGTGGTTGATGCAGCTATGAAGGCAGGAGCCAGAAATGTTTTTTTAATTGAAGAACCAATGGCTTCAGCAATCGGAGCGGGTCTTGCCATAGAAGAACCAAATGGGAATATGATTATTGATATAGGAGGGGGAACGACGGAGATTGCTATCATTTCTTTGAGCGGTATTGTCGTAAGTCGTTCTATTAGAGTTGCTGGTCAAGAGATGGATGATGAGATTGTAAATTTTGCGAAAAAAAATTATAACTTGCTTTTGGGAGAACGAACAGCCGAAGATATCAAAATTGAAATAGGATCTGCCTATACGAATTCGGGTGTCGACAATAAAAAGGTTATCATGAGAGGAAGAGATTTAGTCTCGGGTTTACCGAAGGCAATTTCTATCACGGCAGAAGAAGTTCGAAAAGCAATAGGCGGTCCCATAAGTATAATTATTTTGGCTGTTAAAGAAGTTATCGAAGAAACTCCTCCTGAGCTTCTTGCAGATATCATGAAACAGGGTATTACCCTTTCTGGAGGAGGATCATTAATTAGAGGAATTGATAAACTAATAGCTGAAAAAACAGGTGTTCCAGTCAGGGTTGCAGATGATCCCTTAACTGGTGTTGTTAGGGGAACTGCAGCCGTTTTAGAAGAACTAGACCTGTTAGAGAAGGTAAAAATTGCAGGAAGAGGTCGTTAGATTTTCCATTTATTCATATGCAGGAATCTTATAAGGCAATAAAATCATTTCTAAGTTTTATTCTGCTGAGTTTAGGAATTATTTTTATCGATATTTTATTCTCTCTTAATTTTATCAAAGAGAAGAGTATACAGTTTATTTATCCAATTACTTACGCTTCTCAGAATCTGAGTAATGAGATAAAAGATTTTGTTGAACAGTTAACCGAAACCAAAAAAATATATAAAGAATATGTTAGTTTGAGCGAACAAAACAGTCAGTTAAAAGCTCAAGAGTCTCTGCTTCAAGATTTGGAAACAGAAAACAAGCTGTTGAAGGAAAGTTTAAAGGTAAAATCAGATATAGATTATGATAAGGTTTTGGCAAAAGTAATAGGAAGGGAAGAAAGTAATACCTTAGGATATATTATTATCAATAAAGGTTCTAAAGATGATGTTAAAGTGGGCATGCCTGTAGTTTTGGATAACCGTTTGCTTGGAAAGGTAGAAGAAGTATTTACGTCATATTCACGTGTGAGACTAATTAATTCTAGTAACAGTAACATTCCGACAAAAATTCTAGGGGATTTGAGTAATAAGAGTTTATCGTTTTTAGTGGGAGGATATGGATTAACAATGAATGTAACAAAGTTAGATCAAGATGCTGTTGTGGAGAAAGGAGATTTCGTTATCACATCGGGACAAGGGGGAACATTTCCTCAAAATTTATTAATAGGAGAAGTAACAGAAGTTGTTTCCAAAGTAGAAACAATGTTGTATCAAGAGGCAAAAGTCAAACCAGTCGTTGATTTTAGTAATTTACAAACAGTTTTTGTGTTATTAAAAACTGAGTTTTGAAAAAAAGTATTATGTCAATTATTATTATTTCATTTTTGGTAATTATTATCGAAAAGGGAATTTTTCCTTCCTTTTTCCCTTCCGGTTTTATTCCTCAGTTTCTGCTTATTTATCTTATTTCTTTAACAAATTGGCAGATTAGAAATTTCCATACCGAGTTAAAATGGCATAATATAGCGTTAGCAATATTTATATCTGGGATTATCTATGATTTACTATCCGGAAATTTTTTAGGGATTAATTCACTACTTTTGTTAGTTACAATATTTGTTATCATAGTTTTAGGATTAATCTTGCCATCGCAAGTTAATTTTTTCTTTCTTCCTTTAAGTATCGTTGTTGGGAGCATTGTTTTTAACGTTCTTTTCTATTTTTCATATTCAATATTAGGAATTGATTTAAACCTTTCTTTTTGGAACTACATAATTAGTCAGAATCTGGTGAACTTTATTATGGGGATTATTTCTCAAATTTTGTTTAGTTTTCTATTTAACAAATTTTTAAGTAAAAAAGATATAGAGATTAGTTAAATATCATGAAAAAGAATAAAACATATACAAAATTAATAAATAAGCGATTTTTTCCAGATAAGTTAAAGATCAGTTTTGGAGAGCAAATATATAAGGATAGTGCTAATAAGACATCTAAAGGTTATTATAAAAACTATTCTGGATATCAGGGAAATATTAAAGAGGGTAGTTTATCTGTCTTTACTGTTTGGAAATTGGTTCCATTTTATTTATTTTTGATTATAATATTTTCACTTATACTTTTCAGATCTTGGCAGCTTCAAGTGATCGAAGGTAAGAAATATCGAGTTTTGGCTGAAGAGAATAGAATTCGTTTTCAGATAACAGATGCTCCAAGAGGAATTATTTATGATCAGAATGGATATGTTCTAGCTCGAAATATTCCTGGTGTTAAGGTTTATTTTTCACCATATGAATTAAGTCAGGAAACGAAAGAACAGGTTATATCAAATCTGAGTATGATTTTAAATAAAAATATTCAAGAGATAAGAGATCTTATTACTGAGGGTGAAAAAAATTCAATTGCTAAAATAGCTATCAAGTCAAATATTGACCATGAAAAAGAAATCGAAATTCTGGCCCGGAAAGATGATTTACCCGGGGTATCTTTGGAAGAAGGAATAATCAGAGAGTATCTTGAAGGTGAGATTTTTTCAAACATAATTGGTTATAATGGTGAACTATCTCAAGAAGAATTAGAATCAGAAAACTATTCAAAGTATTTTTTAGGTGAAAAGATTGGAAGGTCTGGTCTAGAAAAGTATTACGAATCTGATTTAAAGGGAACATTAGGTCAAAAACTAATTGAAGTTGATGCTAATGGTCAAGAAAAAGAGCTTATCTATGAAACAAAATCTGCTTCAGGAAATGGTTTAATCTTAAATATTGATCATAATCTTCAGAGAAAAGTATATGAAGTGTTACAGGTAGGCATTATTAATTATAAGTCAACAGGAGCTATCGGGATTTTTCAGGATGTAACTACTGGAAGAGTTTTATCTATGGTTTCTCTTCCTAGTTATGATAATAATGTTTTCGCTAAAGGAGTTAATACTAGTGAGTTAGAAAAAATTCAAAGTGATCCAGGAAATTTGTTATTTAATCGTGCAATTAGTGGAACCTATCCTTCAGGTTCAACCATTAAACCTTTAGTGGGTGTAGCTGCTTTAGAAGAAGGTATCATTAAAAAGGATACCTTGTTTAATGATACTGGTGTGATTACAATGGGTGTATATCGTTTCCCTGATTGGAAAATAGCTTGGGGTTTAGCTCCAAATGGAAACATTAATGTAATAGATGCTATAGCGCAGTCATGTGATACTTTCTTTTATGCCATTGGAGGAGGATATGGTTCTCAATCTGGGTTAGGAATTGATAATCTCGGGAAATATGCCGTTAAATTCGGTTTATCTAAGCTTACAAATATAGATTTACCCGGTGAAAATGAAGGATTATATCCTACTCCTGAATGGAAAGAGGACACCCAAGGTGAAGCTTGGTATTTAGGAGATACTTATTGGGTTGCAATAGGTCAAAGCTATGTTTTAACGACACCAATACAAATAAACAATTATACTACTGCGGTTGCCAATGGTGGAACTCTGTATAAACCTCAAATAGTAAATAGGGTTGTTGATACAAATAAAAGAACCATATTTCAAAAAGAACCAGAAATATTAAATAGTAATTTTATTTATAAGGAAAATTTAGATATAGTTAAAGAAGGAATGAGGAAAGGAGTTGATGGCGGGATTATCTATCCCTTAAGAGATGCAAAGTATAAGGTCGCTGCTAAAACCGGAACAGCGGAGTTTGGGAAAAAAGATGCTCATGGATATTACGAATCTCATGCGTGGGTAACAGGGTTTTTCCCTTATGATAATCCCAAAGTGTCTTTTACAATATTATTTGAAGCTGGAGGAGAAAGTAGTAATGCTGCTAAAGCAGCAAAGGAAATCATTGACTGGTATTATGATTATGAACAAAGTTTATAAATAACGTAATTAGTTTCAGATTTGCTAAATTATGGGAAACAAAATAAACAGTGAAAATAAATATCTTGTTGGTTTAAGTATGTTGCCAGGTGTTGGTTCAAGAACGATATCCAAATTAATTAGTTATTTTGGTTCGGCTGAATCTGCATGGAAAGCATCAAATAATAGTATAAACACGATTAATTTTCAATCAAATATTAAAGATTCAATCAGAAATTTTCGTCCCAAAATTGATTTAGAGAGAATAACAGATCAGTTTAGCAAACAAGGCATAAAACTGTTAAATATTGCCGATGATACTTATCCGGAACTTTTGAAACAGATATATGATTCCCCAATGTTACTTTACTATAAGGGTAATCTGGATTGGAAAAATTCATTATTTTTTTCCGTAGTTGGAACTAGAAAGATAACTCCTTATGGGAAAAGAGCAATAGAAGAGATAATATCAGCTTTGACGCTACAGGGTTTGACAATTGTTTCCGGTATGGCTAGAGGTGGGGATACTGTAGCTCATCAGGTAGCGATAAAAAATCATGGTAAAACAGTAGCTGTTTTAGGCTCTGGCGTAAATGTTATCTATCCTCCAGAAAATAAACGACTAGCTGATGAAATTATTCAGAATGGAGCACTTCTTTCGGAATTTCCTCCTGACGCTGAACCGCGAAAACAGAATTTTCCTCTGAGAAATCGAATTGTTAGCGGTATTTCTCTTGGGGTTCTCGTGGTTGAAGCCTGTGAAAAAAGTGGAACTCTAATCACCGCAAATTGTGCTCTAGAACAGAATCGAGAAGTTTTTGCTCTACCGGGATCTATTTTTAGTCCTTATTCTAAAGGACCAGCTGAGCTTATTAAGATGGGAGCGAAACTAGTTACATCCGTTACCGATATTCTAGAAGAGTTAAATTTAGAATCAAAGATCCAGTTTAAAAAGGCAAAAGAAGTAATTCCGGATTCAAAAGAGGAAGAGAAAATATTGTTTGTATTAAATTTGCATGATTATGTTATGATAGATCAGTTAATCAGAGAAACTGCTTTGGAATCGGCAATAATTCTTTCGACCTTGACGATGATGGAAATGAAGGGTAAAGTAAAAAACTTAGGATCAGGAAAGTATAGTAAAATTTAAAACACATGGCAAAACCAAAAGTAGCGGTTATCGTTGAATCTCCAACAAAAGCAAAAACAATATCAAAATATCTCCCTTCAAATTATCAGATTGAAGCAAGTTTTGGGCATATGCGTGATTTACCAAAAGGAAACTTAGGAGTAGATGTTGAAAATAATTTCAATCCTTCTTACGTAATTCCTCGTGATAAAACCAAACAGGTGAATCAATTTAAAAAACAGATGATTGATAAATCCTTATTCTATTTAGCTACAGACCCTGATAGAGAAGGTGAAGCTATTGCCTTTCATGTGCGTGAGATTCTTAAGAAAAATAATAAAGATCTTCACGATCGTGATTTTAAAAGAGTTGTTTTTCATGAAATTACAAAAGAAGCAATTCAAGAAGCATTTGAACGCCCAATGATGTTGAACGAAAAACTATTTGAAGCACAAACAGCACGTAGAGTTTTGGATCGTTTGGTTGGTTATAAATTATCACCTTTACTATGGGATAAAATAAGAAAAGGTCTTTCAGCAGGTAGAGTACAATCCGTTACTGTAAAATTGATTGTTGATAGGGAAAGAGAAATCCAAGCTTTTAAAGCGGAAGAATATTGGGAAGTTGAGGCGGATTTTTTTACAGTGAGAAATGATAAGTTCAAAGCAATTCTTTACAAAAGAGGCGATATTACGAAGAAAAACGGGAAGATTACTATAAAAAATGAACAAGAAGCGCAATTAATTCTAAAGGAATTAGAAAAAGGTGAATATAGAGTTGGTAAAATAGAGGATAAGAAAGTTTCTAAGTCTCCGTACCCTCCTTTTATTACAAGTACATTACAACAAGCGGCTATAAATATTTATAGCTTCAGTTCAAAACGTACAATGATGGCCGCCCAAAAGCTTTTTGAGAAGGGATTGATTACGTATATGCGTACCGATTCCTTTAATTTAAGTGAATCAGCCACTTCAAAAATTCGAGAATATATCAAATCAAATTTTGGTAAAGATTATCTTCCCGAAAGTGTTCTTCGATACAAAAGCCGGTCAAAAGTTGCCCAAGAAGCTCATGAAGCAATTCGTCCTACAGATATTAATTTAACTCCAACAAACCTTAATTCTGATCTTGAAGGGGATGAAAAGAAGGTATATGAACTCATTTGGAAAAGGACATTGGCTTGTCAAATGGAGAAATCTCAATATTTGCAAACTTCTTGCGATATAATTACTACCAATTTTGATTTAAACTATCTTTTGAAAGCGAATGGAAACAGATTATTGTTTTCTGGGTGGAGAAAGGTCTATACAACAGAAAATGGTGACCATGATATCAATCAAGAACATTTACTGCCAGAGTTGAAAATTGAGGAAAAAGTGCTTTTGGATAAGTTATCTCCGAACCAAAAATTTACTAAACCACCCGCAAGATACACTGAGGCATCTTTGATTAAAGCACTAGAAGAGCATGATATTGGCCGTCCGTCGACCTATGCTCCGACTATCTCTACCATACTAGCCAGATTATATATTGAAAAAGAAGAAAAATCCTTAAAACCAACTGAAGTTGGATTTAAAGTAACTGATTTTTTAGTTCAATATTTTCCGGATATTGTCAATTACGATTTTACCGCGGAGATGGAAGAAAGTCTTGATGCTGTCGCTCGGGGTGAAAGAAAATGGGTTCCTCTGATTGCCGAATTTTATAGTCCTTTTGAGAAAAAAATCGAAGCAGTTTTTGCAGATGGACAAAAAATAGAACTTGAGGAGGATAAAACCACTGAGGTTTGTGAAAAATGTGGAAAACCAATGGTAATAAAGGTAGGCAGATTTGGTCGATTTTTAGCTTGTTCAGGATATCCTGAATGTAAAAATGCAAAACCATTAGTACAAAAAATTGACTTTAAATGTCCAGAATGCGGTGGAGATGTTGTTATAAAAAGAACTAAAAAGGGTCGGAAATTTTATGGATGTTCGAATTATCCCAATTGTAAATACGCAAGTTGGAAAAAACCGCAAGAGAAAAAAGCAGAAGTAGAGAAAACAAACTAATTATATAATTAACCCTTACTACTTATAAAATGAAAGTATATTTTACCGCTTCAGTATCATCAGGTCGGGCTTATCTTCTTCAATATAAAATCATTATTAAAGCATTAAAGAGTCTTGGTCATAAAGTTCTATCTGAGGATGTGGCTTTTGATAGTGTTAACAAAAATGGAGATCGTTTAAAAAGAGACTCAACTCTTCCTCCAGCAGAGATTTTTTTAAGAGAACGAAGAGAAGTTGAAGAATCGGATATTGTGATTGCTGAAGTTTCTCAATCTTCTATGGGGGTAGGATTTTTGATAAGTCATGCTCTTCAGCAAAGAAAACCGGTTTTAGCACTTCTCTATGGAGATATCGAAGAAAAAAATATCTCTCCTTTTCTGGAAGGGCATCCCTCTCAAAATCTTTTTTTAGAACATTATACTGAAGATAACTTGAAGATTGTTTTAAAAAAGTTTTTCCATCATATGGAAGTGAATAACAAACGTAAAGGTAAATTAGTCGTAGTTGATGGGAGTGATAGCTCTGGGAAGAAAACTCAAGTAGATTTATTATTACAATATCTTCAAAGTAAGAAATACAAAACTAAGTATATTGACTTTCCTCGTTATTATTCATCTTTTCACGGTCGTACTGTAGCGCGATATTTAAAAGGAGAATTTGGAGGATTGAATGAAGTAAATCCTTATCTATCTTCACTAGCATACGCTTTAGATCGCTCGGCAGCAAAAGAAGATCTGGATGCGTGGTTACTTGAAGATAATATCGTTATTGCAAACAGATATGTTTCATCAAGCATGGCTTTTCAAACAGTTAGGCTTCCTGAAAAAGAAAGAGAAATTTTTTTGAAATGGTTGTACGAAATGGAATACAAAGAACATAAACTTCCTATAGAAGATATTGTTATTTATCTTTACGTACCGGTTTCTATTTCGCAAAAACTTATGGAGAATCGAGAAAAGAAAAAATACCTCAAGGGAAAAGATAAAGATATTCACGAAAAAAATGTTGAATATCTTAAAGATGTTGAAAATATGTATCTAGAGCTTGTTAAAAGAAACAAGAAATGGGTGAAGATTAATTGTATTGATAAAAAGGGAAACCTAAGATCCAAAGAAGATATCCATAGGGAAGTGATCAGTCTTTTAAAGAAAAAAATGATCTTTAAATAAATTGCTATTTTGTTAGTTCAAGAAACCGGAACTCATATTGATTTTCTTTTCGCCAATCGGATTCCCAGATTACTTTTTTGAATTTAGAATACTCTGGAAAGAATATTGAAGCATTGAAATTACCTTTTACTTCGGTCAAATAGAGTTTATTAGCATATATCATTGCTTGCTGATAAATTTGACCGCCACCGATAATAAAAATCTCTTTTTGGTCGATATTTTTTGCTTCCTCAAGAGCGTTTTCTAAAGAATTAGCTACGATAATTCCATTTTGAGAAAAACTTGGATCACGGGTAATTACAATATTGGTTCTTTTAAGCAGTGGTTTTCCAATTGATTCAAAGGTCTTTCTTCCCATAATAATTGGATGGTTTGTAGTTAGAGTCTTGAATCTTTTAAAGTCTTCAGAGATATGCCACAAAAGATTATTACCGTTTCCGATTTCGCGGTTAGGACCTATTGCAACGATGATACTAATAGTTGGTTTTGAGTTCATTTACAGATTTCCTTGAATGTTGTTTCTAATATTTTAGTAATATCAGCAAGATTCTCATATTCTATAAATTCATTGCTTATTTTTTGTAAAGAATATGCGGTTTTCACTCCTTTTTTATAAATACAAACAATAGGTGTTTGGTATATGTCTGCCCAGCCTAACTCTATTCCTTGTCCAGTTGACGGAAAAGATACTTCCGCAAGTACTATATCTATAGAATTTGATTCTAACAACTTCTTAATCTCGTACGGTTGTTTGCTATTTTCATGTGGAAAGATAAATTCGTACTTATTATTCAAAAAAGAGTTTCTTAACGGTTTATACAAACTATTTTTATAATCAGAATTTCTTAGATGAGAAACGTATATTTTCTTAAGCATGGTTTAAACTTTATCTTTTCCAAATCCACCGATAACTGCTATAGGAGCTTTTATTGGTGGGTAAGGGTTATATCCTTCTAGGATAAAATCTTCAAATTTAAAGTCATCGATGTTCTTAATTTCTGGATTGATTTTCATGGTTGGAAAGGGTTTTGGTTCTCGTGAAAGTTGTTCTTTTACCTGTTCCATATGATTTTCATAAATATGAACATCTCCGAAAGTGTGAACAAAATCTCCGGGTTCATATCCAGTTGCTTGAGCCAGTATCATGGTCAGAAGCGCATAACTAGCAATGTTAAAAGGTACGCCTAAAAAAACATCTGCGGAACGTTGATAAAGAAGTAGCGAAAGTTTCTTTTGTTCAACATTTATATTTACATGAAACATGGTATGACAGGGGACAATGGACATCGATTTTTCTTTTGAAGCTGACATTTCATAGGAGAATTCAGGGTTCCAAGCGGAAACTAGGAAATGCTTTTTGTTTGGTTTTCGTTTAATTTTTTCAATCATCCAGGCAATTTGGTCTACAATTCGTCCGTCACTGCATTTCCATTTGCGCCATTGAACTCCATATACTGGACCGATATACCCCCATTTTTCCGCAAACTTCTCGTCATCTTTTATCTTTTGAGTAAAAGCTTTGATATCCAGTTCGGGAACTTCTTTATTATCCATGGCGTTTTGATAGCTTTTATATGCCCAGTCATCCCAGATATGCACATTATTATCGACAAGGTATTTAATGTTGTCGCAATTACCGGATAAAAACCATAGGAGCTCATGGATAATTCCGCGAAGAAAAACTTTTTTTGTGGTTAGAAGTGGAAAACCTTTGGAAAGATCAAAACGAATTTGGCGTCCAAAAACGCTTTTAAGTTTAATTCCGGTACTATGGCTAACCTTTATTGTTCCATTGTCTAAAATATCTTGCAGTAGATTGAGATATTGGTACTCTGGGTGTTGTTGATTTTGTGACATTCTGTTCTCCTTTTATGTTAATCAAGTGGTATCCTAACGGATTTAAAAATTAACTTCAATACCATTTTAGTTTTAATTGATTAGAAGCTATTTTGAGTCATTATTTTTCTTGATTATTAAATTCTTTCATGGTATATTGCTGTTTCGTTAGTAAATTCACACGTTCTCTTCAAACAAAAAACTCCTTGTCTGTAAAATACAGGCAATTATAGAGAACGGAGGCTTAAAGGAGGCTATAATCATGAATGTTACTTTAGAAAATCTATTAGAAGCAGGTGTTCACTTTGGGCATCAAATTAAAAGATGGAATCCCAAGATGAAAAACTTTATTTACACTCATCGAAATGGGGTTCATATTATTGATTTATCACAAACCCTGGAAATGATGCAAAAAGCCGCTTCCTATATTGAAAAAGAAGTGGCTAGTGGGAAAAATATAATCTTTGTGGGAACAAAAAGACAAGCTAAGGATATCATTGTAAAAGAGGCCGTTGCCTGTGGAGCAATGTACATTAATAACCGTTGGCCAGGAGGTTTAATCACAAATTTTCCTTCCGTAAAAAATACCATTTCTAAGTATAATAAAATGTTAAAAATGAAAGAGTCTAAAGAGACTGAGAAAATGACGAAAAAAGACCTTTCTGTTTTTAATAAAGACTTGGAAAGAAAAGAAAAGCTTGTTGGGGGTATAAAAAATCTAACCGATAGACCAGATCTGCTTTTTGTTCTTGATGTTAAAAGAGAGATTAATGCTATTAGAGAAGCAAAACAAAAAGACATTCCTGTTATTTCAATTTGTGATACCAATTCGAATCCTGATCTTGTTACTATTGCAATTCCGGGGAATGATGACGCCATAAAATCAATTACTCTTTTAGTTTCTTTTATTGCTGATGCGGTAGAAAAAGGTTTGAGCAAGAGATCGAAAGAAGTGAAAACAAAGATTGTTAAAGATTCTCCGAAGTTGTCAGAACTTAAAAATCATAAAAAAGATGTAGAATTAGATCATGTTGGAATTTCAGATGTTGTACTAGCAAAGTTAAAAGAAGAAGGAATTGAAACTTTATCTCAGCTTGAAGATAAAAAAGATGAGGAGTTACTGGCAATGAAAGGTTTGGGTCAAAAGGCAGTTACCAAACTAAAAGAAGACGTTAAAAATTATAAAAAGTAACTTTTAAGGTATAAAAAAATATCGATGGAGGATCATAATGAGCGTAAATACTGAAGATATTAAAAAATTAAGGGAAGAAACTGGAGCGGGGGTATTAGATTGTAAAAGAGCTTTAGATGAATCTAAGGGAAACTTTGAAAAGGCAAAAGAAATTATCAAGGAAAAGGGTTTTTTAAAAGCAGATAAAAAAGCTTCTAGAGAAACCTCTCAAGGACTCATTGAGACTTATGTTCACGGTGGTGGAAAAGTAGGAGTAATGCTTGAGTTACTTTGTGAAACAGACTTTGTAGCTAGAAACTCAGATTTTAAAAAATTAGCGCATGAACTTGCAATGCATATTGCAGCTATGGAGCCAAAGAATATTAAGGAATTACTCAAACAGAATTACATTCGTGATATGAGTGTTACAGTTGAAGCTTTAATTAAACAGCATATTGCCAAAATAGGAGAAAATATCGTCCTGAAGAGGTTTGAAAGATATGTTTTAGGGTTTCAATCTAAAGACTAAAAACTAAAAGTATCATATTTTCTGTTTTTAAGATAAAATATGATTATTCTAGTTAAGCTTGAAAGGAGAAAAATGATTACTGACGCTATCGCTACTTTTAACGATAACAGCTCTAAAGCAATAAAAGCTTTTATTGATAAACTTTCCACCTTTCGAACAGGTAGAGCAACTAGTTCCTTAGTTGAGAATCTCATGGTTGATACCTATGGGACGAAGATGCCTTTGAAATCTCTTTCTTCCATTTCTATTCCAGATCCAAAGATTATTATGCTGCAACCATGGGATCGAAACAATATTCCTTTTATTGAAAAAGCGATTTTAACTTCAAATTTAGGTTTAACTCCTCAAACAGAAGGAAACATTATTCGTGTTGTTGTTCCGGCTTTAACTGGAGAACGACGTGAAGAGTTTAAAAAACTAGTTAAACAAGAATCAGAGAATTCACGTGTTACAATTCGAGGTTTTCGTAAAGAAGCTATGGATGAAATTAAGTTGAAAAAAGAGAGCAAAGAGCTTTCTGAAGATGAAGAGACCCGAGCAAAAAATGAATTACAAAAAGAGGTTGATGCAAGAATCGAAGAGATAGACTCTCTTCTAAATAAAAAAATAACCGAATTAGATCAAATCTAGAGACATTATTATGTTTAGCACTATCGTTGTAATTTTACTTATCATTTCTGTAATAATTTTTGTCCATGAATTGGGACATTTTGTAGCCGCTCGTATTTCCAAAGTGAGAGTGGAAGAGTTTGGTTTAGGAATGTTTATTAGGATTTTTAGCATTAAAAGAGGTGAAACAACCTATTCTATAAATGCAATTCCTATTGGTGGTTTTGTAAAACTGACAGGAGAGGATGGTAGCGAGCAAGATGATCCTCATAGCTTTGCGAGTAAACCAAAACTGACACGTTTTTTTATCCTTTCAGCTGGGGTATTTATGAATTTTATTTTAGCATTTTTATTATTTACAGTTGTCTTTTTAACAGGAATGCCACAATGGGGAGGAAAAGTATATATTGCGGATATTAGTTCAGATAGTCCTGCGTTTGAAGCTCAACTTCAAAAAGGAGATCTGATTCAAAAAGTGAACGGAACTGTTGTTGATTCGAGTGAGAGAATTCAAGAGATTACAGAAGCTAATCTAGGTAGTAAGTTGAATCTTGAAATTTTAAGAGAGAATAATACTTTAAATATTGAAGTTTTAGCTCGTAAAGATCATCCAGACAACGAAGGACCAATGGGGGTGACTATGAGTGTTGAGCCGGTTGTTGTATCCTCTATAAAATACTCTTTTTCCCAAGCTCTTATTGAAGGATTTAAACTTACATTAAGTATGACCAAGGAAATGATTTTGGGTTTTGTGATGATTTTTACGAATCTTTTTGGAACAGGGAAAGTTCCAGAAGGTGTGGCTGGACCAATTGGTATTGGTCAAATTATTGGAGAATTAATGAAGTTTGGAATTATTCCGGTGCTACAATTTGCAGGTATCTTTAGTTTGAATTTAGCCGTACTTAACTTTATTCCCTTTCCTGCCTTAGATGGTGGTAGAGTTTTATTTATTGTGATTGAAGGAATCATTCGAAGAAAAGTTCCAGCCAGAGTTGAAGGAATGATACATCTTGGAGGATTGGCTCTTTTATTGATTCTTCTTATTTTAGTTTCCTATCAAGATATTTTAAGAATCGTGAAGTAGATATTTAGAGGGAAATCAAACTGTGGATCGAAATCAAAATCTTCCTAAAATTTTACAACTTGATAATTTAAATAAGTTGCGACAAAAATTCCCCAAGAAAAAAATTATTTTAATTTCTGGTTGCTTTGATATTCTTCATATTGGACATATTGGCTTCATTGAAGCAGCAAAAAAGCAGGCAGACATTTTAGTTATAGGGATATTATCTGACAAATTTGTCAAAAAAAGGAAAGGCCAAAGTCGTCCAATATTTACGGAGATGGAAAGATTAAAGTTGATTGTTAGCTTAGAGATTGTTGATTATGCTTTTATCATGGATACTAATGATGTAGATACGGTACTACAGGAATTAAGTCCCAATTTTTATGGTATTGGAGGAGATAGAGATAAAAATAATTTTGCCGAAAAGAGATGGCTCAATAAATATAATGTTAAAGTTAAATTTCTTCCTCGTTTTGGTGAAGAATCAACAACGACAATTTTAAAAAGGGTCTTACGGTAAACACTTGCACAAAATATTTTTGAGGAGTATAAAGAAAAGGATAAAGGTAATTAGATCAAACAATCTTTTTGAGTGATTCTGGAAAAGTGTAAACCAGGAAAAGATTATGATTCGACCCAACCTTTTGACGAAAGAATGATATTTTATAAGAGTTAAAACCAAGGTGGTACCGCGGTAATATTTTCCGCCCTTGGGAGTTCAATATTATCAATATTGGAATTCCTGGAGGCGGTTTTTTAGTTTAAGAATATAAAAGAGCAAAATATTTACTCTAAATACTAAAGGAGGTTTATATATGAAGTATAAAACATTATTTGGAAAAACGGTTAAGAATATTTCTTCAGAGATAAAAACCGTTTCCCATAAATTATTAATCAAATCTGGGTTTATCCGAGAAAGTACAGCCGGAAGATACTTCAATCTTCCCTTAGGTATGAAGGTTCATAATAAAGTTATTGATGTTATTAGAGAACAAATGAATCAAGCTGAAGCTCAAGAGATGATTACTCCGGTTCTTCATCCTATTGAACTTTGGAAGGAAACGAATAGAACGGTATCAGTGGGTTTTGAACTCACTACTTTGAAGGATCGCCGCGGAACGGAGTTTGTTTTAGGAGGTACAGCTGAAGAGATGTTTGTAGAAGTTGTAAAACAGTTTAATCTTTCATATAGAGATCTTCCTTTTAATCTTTATCAGTTTTCTTCTAAGTTTCGTGATGAATTACGAGTTCGTGGTGGTTTGTTGCGAGCGCGAGAATTTACCATGAAAGATGCCTATTCCTTTGATCGTGATGAAAAAGAGTTCAAAAAGACCTATGAAAAAATGAAGGAAACTTATACCAAAATATTTAGACTTTTAGGTCTAGAAACGGTAATTGTAGAAGCAGATAATGGATATATCGGTGGGGAATATTGTCATGAATTTCAGGTTTTGTCGGATACAGGAGAAGATCTTCTTTTTTACGTTAAGAGTCTTAATAAATATTTTAATAGAGAGATTGCTCCTAGTCAGGCTCAAAAAGTGGCATCTAAGGATGAAATAATAAAAGAGAAAAAGGATGTTTTAGGGGAAAAAATTATTGGAGTTGAAGATTTGGCTAAATATTTAAATATTCCGGTTGAAAAAACAACAAAAACATTGTTATTTGAAGGTAGCGATAACAGGTTAATTGCCGCTGCCGTAAGAGGTGGATATGATATTGACGAAACAAAGTTAAGACGTATTGCCAAAACTTCATTCCTAAAATTAGCAAGTGCAGATACGATTAAAGAACTTACCGGGGCTGAGGTTGGTTTCTTGGGTCCTCTAAATCTTCCTAAAAAGGTTGAGGTTTTTTACGATGAATCTACAGATAGCAGGATGAATTTTGAATGTGGAGCTAATAAGACAGATTACCATACTATTAACGTGAATTGGGATCGAGATCTTCCAAAACCCACAAAATTTTATGATATTAAAGTAACAAAAGAAGGGGACATCTATCCCGAAACTGGTGAGAAATATGAAGTTTTTCGAGGGATAGAAGTTGGTAATATTTTCCAATTGGGATACCATTATAGTAAATTGATGAATGCGACTTTTAGAGATGAAGACGGCACAGAAAAATTATATTACATGGGATGTTATGGAATTGGAATCGGAAGAGCTATTGCGACTATAGTTGAAAAACATCATGATGACAAAGGAATTATTTGGCCTGAAAACAGTGCTCCATTTAAAGTAGAATTGGTATTACTCAATACTGAAGACGAGAATGTTACGAAAGTTGCTGATAATCTATATCAAAAGCTTAGAGATTCGAATGTGGAAGTTTTGTTTGATGATCGTGCGGATGTTTCCGCGGGAGAAAAACTCAAGGATGCAGATCTTTTAGGAATTCCTTACCGAGTAGTTGTGAGTAAAAAGACAGTAGCCGAAAATAAAGTTGAATATAAAAAAAGAGATGAAGATAAAGCTATACTTATTTCGGAGGCGGAATTTATCAAAAAGATATCCTAAAGTTTCTGATTTATATCCGAATTATTCCAATTTGCAACTTATGATATTGTTAATTCGGGTTAAACTCATCTACAATTATTACAGATTACAGGAAGATGAGTATATGAAAATCTGAAGCTTGTGAGTTTTTCTAAACTTAGTTATACTAAGGGAATAAAGGTAGCAATTAGATTGTTATATTCTAGTATTTTGTATTACTGGATAAGGCAAATATACATAAATTAAAAATAAAAGATAGGTTAAATAATTATATTTAAGTATATTCCAAATAGAATAAATTAATAATTTCGAAGGAATAATTCGGGAAATAATAAAGGGGGTGTTTCTTTCCCATGACGAAGTTGGTAGCTAAAAAAGATGAATCTTCAGATAGTTTGATTAGAAGATTCAACAAATTAATCCAAAAAACAGGTCTTCTTACAGAACTAAAACGACGTGAGTTTTATGAAAAACCGTCAGAAGTTAAAAAAAGACAACTTAAAGAAAAACAGAAAAAAATCAGAAAGGCAATTCGATTAGACAGATCGAATTAGTCAAAGGATATGAGTTTGAAAGAAAATATTGAAACAGACCTAAAAAAAGCACTTAAAGAAGGCGATAAGTTATCGTTATCTGTTTTACGTATGATTATTGCAAGTATCCGTAACGAAAAGATTAAACAAAACGTAGAACTTACCGATGAGGAGACGATAAAACTACTTCTTCGAGAAGTAAAGATCCGACGTCAGTCAATTGAAGAGTTCAAAAAAGGAAATAGAACCGATCTAGCCGATAGAGAAGCTTCGGAAATTGATATTATTCAAAAATACCTTCCGCAAAGTTTGACTGAGGATGAGTTAGGCGCTTTAGTTGATATCGCGATTCAAAAACTGGAAGCAAAATCTCTTTCTGATATGGGAAAGGTTATGAGTTTTGTAATGGGTAAAACAAAAGGACGAGCTGAAGGTCAAAAAGTGTCAACCCTTGTAAAACAGAAGCTTTCATAATTTAGGTAATGTGTTTTAAAGTATTACATTCTAAACCATGCTAAATAACAAAAAGATTCGAATTGGAATTGCTTTAGTTGACAACAAAACTATAAAAGTTTTTAATAAAAAATTCCTCAAAGTTGCAACTGAAACAGATGTGATTTCTTTTAATATTGACGAAAAAGCTCCAGATGGTTTTTATCTTCTAGGAGATGTTTTGGTTTCGTTAGACCAGGTAAAAAAGCAAGCTAGCCAGTTTAATGCCACAGAAGCTGAGGAATTAGCACGTGTTGTTGCTCACGGCGTATTGCATCTACTTGGTTATGAAGACAAAACTCCTCAAGAACAAAAAAAAATGAGAAATCTAGAAAATAAAATTGTGAGCAGTATCCAAAAATAATTTACCATGTCTGAAGTTTTATATCGTAAATACCGACCCCAAAATTTCTCTGAGATTGTAGGACAAGAAGCAATTACACAGACCCTTCAGGAAGCATTAGCTTCTGGGAGAATTGCGCACGCTTATCTTTTCAGTGGTCCAAAAGGGACAGGAAAAACTACTACTGCCCGTGTACTTTCAAAAGTTTTAAATTGTTTAAACTTGAAAGGGAAAAAGAACGACAAGTTTCCTCAAGAACCATGCAATAAATGCGATCATTGTCTTGAAATCTCCCAGGGAAATTTTTTAGATCTAATTGAGATCGATGCTGCCTCAAATAGAGGTATTGACGAGATTCGGGATCTAAAAGAAAAGGTCGTTTATCCTCCTAGTGTAGGGAAATTTAAAATTTATATAATTGATGAAGTTCATATGTTAACAAAGGAAGCTGCTAACGCTCTTTTGAAAACCCTAGAAGAACCTCCTACTTATGTCATTTTTATTCTTTGTACCACTGAGGCGCACAAAATATTGCCCACAGTTATTTCTCGTTGTCAAAGATATGATTTTAAAAGAGCATCTTCTCCTCAAATTGTAAAAAGATTAGAACAAGTTTTAAAAAAGGAAAATATTGAATTTGAAAATGAAGCTTTGATAAAAATTGCTCAAAGCTCTAGTGGGGGATTTCGCGACGCTGAAGCACTTCTTAGTAAGTTGCTTTCACTCTCCGATAAAGAAAAACTGACCAAAGAGGTTGTCACTAGAAAGCTGGGGTTAATAGAGAGTACGACAATTGCCAAGATAATTGAGAATCTTTTAGCTGGAGAGGCGAAAGAAGTGATTCTGAAATTACGAGATTTTGAGCAAAAAGGCATTGAGATTACTTATTTAATTGAGAAAATGATTGAGTATCTAAGAGTCTTATTACTTATTAAAGCTGGAGTAGAAATAGAGCTGCTTGATCTTATAGAAGAAGATTATAAACATTTCTTAACAAAATCATCTTTGTACGAAACTACTGAAATTACAGGATTGTTATATTCTTTAAGCGAAATTCTCAAAGATACTAAATATGCTTTTGTCAGTAGTCTTCCTTTGGAGATGTTAGCGATTAAAAGAAGTTTGCAAAAGAAGAAGGATCCCGGGAATAACTCTTCAAAAAGAGAACTGACGGAAAAAGGAAAAAGTTTTGATAAAGTAGAAAATAAGACTATCGAAACAGCTCCTAAAGAGATTCTTGCGCCTGATCATATAGTGCAAGAGATTTCCGTTGTTGATGACACAGAAAATGTAAAGGAAGAAGATCAAAGGATGCTGGAACAAATCATTTTGAAGTGGCAAGATTTCTTAAAAGGCGTAAGACCGCATAACCATTCAATTGAAGCTTTATTAAAAGCGAGCCAACCAAAAGTGGTTAAAAACAAAACATTGCATTTAGAATTTTTTTATACATTTCATAAAGAACGGATTGAAGATACTAAATCACTCCAGATTATAGAAAAAGTTTTAAGTGATCTCCTTGGACAGACTATGCGTATAAAATGTTTATTAGGAATAAAAGGGAAAAAGATTGAGCATAAGGGAAAGAATGCAAAAACTATTGCCAAAACGGAAAAAATTGTTCAAAATGATCTTTTACAAACTGCAACCGAGATTTTTGGGGGAGCGGTTTTAGAAAGTTGAAAAATTATCAGATTATTAAAAAGGAGAAAATAAGATGTTTGATAAAATCAAAGAATTAAACGAACTACGTAAGCAAGCCAAAAAAATGCAGGATATGCTGAAGGAAGAAGTGATTGTAGTCGAGAAGGGTAATGTAAAAGTAAAAATCCGAGGAGATATGGAAGTTGAATGGGTAGAATTAGATGGAGAACAAAGAAAAGATCTTGCTCAAGCATTTAACGCTGCAATAAAGGAATCTCAGAAAGTTGCTGCTCAAAAGATGCGTGGACAGATGGGCGATTTCAAAATTCCCGGTTTTTGAAAATTGATTTAAACTATTAATGCCAATTTTTATTCTACTTTCTCTATCTTTTGCCATTGGACGTGCTTTAGTCACAATATATCAGAAATATATTTCTGAATATGTAGAACAGGATTGGAAGATTTTCACCTTTCTTTTTTACTTTAGTGGACTTTTGATGTCATTTGTCTTCTATCTTATCTCTCCTTGGAAAGTTAATATTGAAACTTTGTCTGTTACTTGGCCAGCTGGAGTAACTTTTTTCTTGGGTGGGATTACGATGTATTATGCATTATTTAAGACTGACGTTTCGATTTTGGGTGGACTTCAACCTTTAAAGCTAATTTTCGTTGTCATTCTCGCTGGTATAATATTAGGAGAAAGATTTTCCTTTTTAACTTACATTTTAATAGGTTTGTTAATATTAAGCTCTTTCTTAGTGGTAGTTGATGAAAAAATTGAGCTTTCCGATTTTTTGAATAAACAGATGTTTGTTAATTTAGTCAGCTTAGGTGTCTTTGCTTTATGTGATGTTTTAACGAAAAAGGCGATTGAAGTTATTCCTCCAGTATCCGTAATGAGTTCTAATCTTTTATTCAGTGGAATACTATCGTTGTTATTTATTCCTTTTATTATTAAAAAATTCTCAAAGATATCCTTTATACAGGTTAAAACCGCTACAATAAACTCAATTATGACATTCTTAGTCGTAGTTTTATTAATAATTGCTTTTGAAGATAATGTGACTATTTCAAATGTAATTAGCAATTTAACCGGGCCTTTTGTTTTAATATTTATGATCTTTTTGGGTCGTATAAAACCTCATTATTTAGAGCAACATACAAAACATATATATAATATCCGTCTCCTGGGAGCAATTCTTTCATATATCTTCGCCATTGGGATTGTGTTAACAACTGTTTCTTAAGTGATTATTTTTTGCAATCTAAGGTAAGATCGGTATATAATCAAGCAATGGGGAAGGTGAAATTTAAGTTATACTATCCGGAATTTTCAAATATTCTACTTTCGATCTACGCTTTGTCAGAGATAGATTCTCAATTTGGACACAACTTTCGAAAATATTACAAGCATCGTAAGGGAAATTTATCCGAGAAAGATCAAGAATACCTCGAATTATTTAAAAATGAGATACGTCTACTTACTCTGGACTATCAATATCTAAATAAGTTTTTGAGTATTATTTTTGATCAAAAAGTAGACAATCTGATACTGCTTAAAAGAAAGATTGAAAAAGATTTCAAATCTTTTGATTGTACCAATATTGATAAAGTTTATCTTTACTTTTATTCTAGATTACTTGGGGATTATAAATTATTCCAGACTCCGATATTGGCATCTCTGAGTCGATTAGAGAAACAGCTTGAAGATCAAAGAGTAATCTACCATCTCGAAAAATTTCATAAATTTCTAGAACAAGAAAAGCTGATGAAGGTAGATTCTCATTTTTTCGTAGTCTGTAACTATTTCGGAGAAGGAGCTAAGGCGCAATTTATAAGATTTTCTGAGAAAACTATCCTTTTATATCTTCCTATTTTGATCAACGAGAAGGGAAATATCTGTTTTAATTTTAACGAGAAAGCTTTTTTAGAACAGATTTTTTATCATGCATTATCTCTTCAATTTGAAGAAAAACAAGATAAATTTACTTCAATTATTGAAGAGCACAATATTAGTCGGATTCATTTTCAAGGTGCAATGGTTGGAGCTTTACATTATGGAATTTATGCTTTTGATATATACAGAGAAACTTTAAATCTGGTTAAGGTTACTGATTATTTAGAAAAAAAATTATTAGAATCACATCTTGATAAAGATCAAGTGTCCTTTGCCATAAAACTTGCACCTCTTATTGAAAGATTCTACAAAGATCGTAAAAGCTTGGATAAAGAATTCTTAGATGAAGTAGTTTATATCCATCAGGATTTACAAAAAACTAGTTTTTCTCAGAAAAATATTATTGAAGGGGTGAAGAATAAGGAAGAAGAAGTTAAAAAAGGGTTAATTTTTTCGGCTTAGTTTTTTTCTTTTTCGGTTCAAGTTCTATCTTTCCGTGTAACTGTTTCAGCTTCCACATAAAAATAGCACCTTTTCTTTTTGCGTTTGGATAGTCTGCAACATATGATTTTGCTTTTTCTAATACTGCTTTTGAAGTTTCTCGGGCGAGCTTGATATAGAGTGATTTATGCTTCAGATCATTTAATTCCTCGGCAAGTCGATATCCGTAATCTTGATATGCCCGGCTAATATATTTTGGTTTTTTACTGCTAGTTTTGCTTTTTTGTTGTAGAATATCTTTAATACTTTGAAATTCTGTCATATACTTAACTTTCTCAACAGATTTACATAATTGTAATTGAGTATAACCTAAATTAATGATTTTTGAAATTATACCCAAATAATTCCAATTTAAAACTAAAGATGTTGTTATCTGGGTAATACTTATCTACATTTATTGCAAATTAGAGTAAGATAAGGATATAAGGTTAAAAAGATGAAAGATATAACTAAAACTACGATTTTTTTTGTTCGTCACGGAGAAACACATAAAGGGAAAGAGATTTTTTGGAGCCGAAAACCAGGTAGAAGCTTAAGTCAGAAAGGAATTAAACAGATAGAAAAAGCAGCCTCTTATTTATCTCAATTCCCTATCATAGGAATTTTTTACAGTCCATCTAAAAGAACCACACAATCAGCAATAATTATTAGCGAGAGTTTCCGACATGCAGAAATCACAACATCAAAAGAGCTTTGGGAATGGGATCAAGGGTTTAATGGTAAAAGGGTAGAAGGAAAGCCTTTTTCGTCCTTTGGACAGGAGATAAATAATGTTTATCAAAGTCATCCTACAAAAATGATAGGCGGTGAAACTCTTATTGAAGCCATACAAAGAGCTTCGGGTTTTGTTAATGAGCTTATTTTTAAATATGAAGGTAAATTTATAGTGTGTGTTTCTCATGAAGATGTGATTCGAGGAACGGTTTTAGTTTTGCAAAAGGAAAGTTTAGATAATTTAAATTCCATCCCATGTGTGAAAGGTTCAATATATAAGTTAGTTTTTAGAAAAGAACGCTTAATTTCAGTGGAATATATACCCGGATTCACCTAAACTGCAATTTAAAATGGCGGTAATTCGGATATCCTCAACTACATTTTTTTCAAGCCTGTAGAAGTTGAGTATAAGATCTTTATTAATTATTATGACATTTTCCGGAGAAACAGAAGAAAAACTCATTAAAGAGGCAAAAACAAACGCAAATGCTTTTGCGGAGCTTTATCGCCGATATGTTGAGAAGATATATAACTTCTTTTATTATCATACGTTTAACATTTCAGATACTGAAGATTTGACTTCAGTAGTTTTTGAAAGAGTTTTAACTCATTTAGATGATTTAAAACCGGGAACCAATTTCTCCGCTTGGATTTTTAGAATTGCGCATAATTGTTTAGTGGATTTTTATCGCCATAGTAATAAGTACAAGAATCAACAAAATCTGGAAGACATAGAGGTTGCTACAGAAGCAAATATTGAACATAATCTAGAGAAAAAAGAACAAACTGGAATATTAGTGAAGTATCTTTATATTCTGCCAGATTTATACAAAGAGGTTTTGATTTTAAAATATCATGAAGAGTTATCAAATAAGGAGATCGGAAAGTCTATTGGAAAAAGTGAAGGAGCGGTTAAACAGATTTTACGACGAGCTCTAAAAGAGCTACGAGAAAAGATGCCGGAGTGAGATAATTAATATTCTAAAACAAAAATATGGAAAATATTGAAGAAAAGCTACAAAAGCTACCAAAAGTTAAACCCACGGATGATTTTGTCAATCATTTGCAGGAAACTTTGGTGGAAAAGCACATTTTACTGTCAAAAAAAGAGAAATCAAAGAGTTTTGGTGTTTTACCGATCTATGCTTTGGGAGGATTTTTGGCGCTTATAATTATTATTTACAGCAGTGTTATTTATCGCAATTATAATTTATCAACAGTTAATAAAAACACGGTTTCTACTGTTTCTGACCTGAATAGGGAGTTTCAACCTCAGCAAGGAGAAAATACTTCGAATCTAGATACTTCTACAAAATCAGCAAGTTCTTCAGTAAATCAAAATGTCTCTGGATTTTTGGTTGTAAGTAATTTAAACTCTGAGTTGTATGAATTAAGGAACAAAGGTGAGATAACAAATTATATTTCAGGAGATTCGAATTTTTTAAAGCTGTTTGTGAACAAAGAGGTTGTAGTCAAAGGATATTTAGAAGGCAGTTTTGATAATATTAATATTATCAAAACTGCTGAAATTGAGTTAAAATAGTCTAAATAAGGGAGGTAGGATATCAAATTATCCTAATTCGTATATGAAAAATGCAGGTAAAAAGATTTTAGTAATAGTATTGAGTGTTTTTGTATTAACAGGATTTTCCTTTTTTGCCGGATTTTCGGGAGGAATTGTAAGTTTGATGAGCCTGAAAATTCCTCTTTTTGAAAAAATGGTCCCTGATTTTCTCAAAGAGAGTATCAAAGAAGTTAATAAACAAACTGTTATAGAAGAAGAGTCGGCTACGATTTCTATTGTAGAAGAATCAAGTCCAGCCGTAGTTTCTATAGTTGCGAAAACAACGGGATTTGATTTTTTTAATGGTCCATATTCTAATGAACAAAGCATCGGTACGGGTTTTATTATTGATGCCAACGGAATTATCCTGACTAATCGCCACGTCGTATCTGATACAAGTGCTACTTATTCTGTGGTTACCAAAGATAAAAAAACATATGAAATTAAGCAAATCGAACGGGATACAGCTCACGATTTAGCTATTTTGAAAATAGAGGCTACAGATCTTTCCACTTTAACATTGGGCGATTCGGATGCTTTGAAAGTCGGTCAAAAAGTAATTGCGATTGGAAATGCTTTGGGCCAGTTCGACAATACCGTCACAACTGGAGTAGTTTCTGGTTTGGGAAGATTAGTAACTGCTTCTAGCGGCGTTTTTGGTTCTTCAGAAGTACTACAAAATACTATTCAAACAGATGCTGCTTTAAATCCGGGAAATTCCGGCGGACCATTACTTGATTACGGTGGAAATGTGATTGGGATAAATGTTGCTGTCACTCAAGGAGCAGAGAATATTGGATTTTCAATTCCAATAAATTTAATTAAATCTGTGGTTGAGAATTTTCAGGAAAACGGGAAGATTGTACGTCCATTTCTGGGTGTAGAGTATATTATGATTAGCAGTGAGATGTCATCGCTTCGTAATATTCCAGAAGGAGCTTATATAAGCTCTGTTGTGAAAGATAGTCCGGCGGAAAAAGCGGGAGTGAAAAAGGCAGATGTAATCACAAAGATTAATGGAATCAGTTTAAAAACTGAGAATAATTTGGCACAAGTCATCGCAATCCAAAAAGTAGGGGATGAGGTAAAACTTACAATAATTCGTGATGGTAAAGAGATAGAATTAAAAGCAACTCTACAAGAAGCGTCAGAGTAATTAATATTCAAAAAATCTCTCTAAATACGTGAGTAGATAACTCCCTTAAATGACATTATTTGATTCCAACCGCGAATTATTTCCAACCCCAGTCATAATTTTCATATCAAATCAACCCTTTCAAATAATTTATTAAATTTCTCATATAGTTTCTTGCAATTATTTATATACCTATATATGATGGAAGCTATAGCAATTTGATACTATTTTATGAAAAAGATATTTAAAACTTTTTCCATTTTAATATTTTCTTTATCTTTACTTCTTAATCCATATATTTTTAATCAAAATAATATTTATGCTGAAATTGATAGTACTAATTTTATCGAAAAAGCCTATTTATTCGGAGATTATCCATTAGGAAGTAATTCCTATTATGGAACACTCCTTCGAAAAGGAGATATGAATGATGACGGGTATGAGGATTTAATTACCTCTAATCAGAATGATGCTACTCTAGGAAATAGGACGGGGAAAATATATATCTACTTTGGGGGTCCAGATGCTGACTATACAGCTGATATTACTATTACTGGTGAAGCAGCGGCAAATGCAGTTGGTTCTTATTATGGTGTTAGTGTGGGAGACTTAAATAACGATAACATTAATGATTTAATTTTTAATGCTTGGGGCAACTCTGAGGGAGGAGCTAGTGCCGGTAAATTATATATTTTCTGGGGACCACTGGAGGTAGGAAATTATTCTGCTAGCAGTGCGAATGTTACTCATATTGGGAATACGACCACAGAGAAAATGTATGGATATATAAACAAAACAAATGATTTAAATAACGATGGAATTGATGATCTCGTTCTGTGGATTCCTACCTCAGTTTTTACCAGTACAAAAATATATATTTATTACGGAAAAAATGATTTTAACTTAGATAATCCGGATATCATAATCAATGCACCTGATGCAACAAACCTTTTTGGTTATGCAATTTATTCAGAGGGGGATTTTGATGGGGATAATTATAACGACTTCATCATTTATGATAATAATAGCAAAAAAATGTTTCTTTATTGGGGTGGTGATCCTTTAGATATAACGTATGATGCCACCTTTTCCCCGGAGGATTTGAATGGAAGTTTTGGTGGAGTTCAATCAAATCAATCAGCCATTTTTGATCTTAATCAAGACGGACGGGATGATTTTTGCACTAGTGCTTATACAAGTGATATTCCAGTGACGAATGCCGGTACAGTATATTGTTGGTATGGGCCAGAAAATCGCAGTAGTTGGTCTGGAGATTTACCTGCAGGAGATGCCGATATTATTGTGAGAAGCGATGAAGTCAATAATTCTTTTGGCCGATATATCTCTTTTAATGATCTTAATAATGATGGTAATTCGGAGATGCTTGTGGGAGCTTATCAAAGCGGTAAAGCTGCTGGACAGGGGCATGGAAAGATTTATGTCTACAACAATAATGCCGGGATATTAGAGATAGCGACTCCGGCATTTACCTTAGGGTATAACTCATATGATAAAGAGTTTGGGAATATTTTTATAGTTTTTGACTTTAATTATAATGGATATCTAGATCTATTTGTATTAGAAGGTCCAAACCGACGAGAGTCATCATTACGAGTTTATGAACTAGCTTCAGGAAATTCCACAATTACTCCGAATACTTTTACCTATACGAATGATACCACCCCGACTTTAACGGGAACGGTTACCAATACCAGTAAAACAGTTTCCTATGAAAAAGTAGAGACATTGCTGGGAACCGGAACGGGATCACAATGGGATACAGTACATTCGGGATATTCTCCTTCAATTATTAAAGATGGAGAAACGTACAAGATGTGGTATGCCAGTCAGGCAGACAAGTATCGAATCGGATACGCGACTTCACCGGACGGAATTACTTGGACAAAATATAACGGTAATAACTGTAGCGGAACTACTGGAGATGGTTGCATCTTTGATGTGGGAATAGCCAATAGCTTTGATGATGCCCATATATATGGGGTAAGCGTGGTTAAAGATCCTGATGCTGGGATATACAAGATGTGGTACACCGGTCATGACGGATCATATTTAAGGATTGGATACGCGACTTCACCAGATGGGATTACCTGGACAAAATATGATGATCCTGGAGTGGCCGCCTGTGGGTTTACTGAAGCCTATGATAATGGATGTGTCTTCAATCGAGCAGCAGCAAATACTTGGGATGACTATCATGTTGGTTATCCACAAGTAATTCGAGAGAGTGCTACTTCCTACAAGATGTACTATACCGGTCATGATCAGACAAATTGGAGAGCCGGATATGCTACTTCAACGGATGGAATTACTTGGACCAGAGCAGTGGGGATTAATTACTGCAGTGGAACAACCGGAGATGGATGTATTATTAATATGGGAGCTTCTGGAGAATCTGATGATAATGGGATCCTCTCTGGCCCAATTATTAACGATAATGGTGTGTACAAGATGTGGTACTCCGGTCATGATGGAGATAAATGGCAAACTTTCTATGCAACTTCAAATAACGGAATATCTTTCACTAAATACTCTCA
>MESW01000008.1 GCA_001771135.1 candidate division CPR3 bacterium GWF2_35_18
TCAAGATATCGCTGGGAATACGGATGACTTAAACTTTAACTTAAACGTTTTGGGAGATACAAATACCACTCCGATTGAATTACCTGATACCGGTACACAAGCAACCATTATCTTTCTCATGGTAATCGTATTATTCTGGACAGCTACCAATCTGAGAATCATTAATAAACTAAAGAGTTTTATGAAGAGATAGTATAAAAGTGTAAGGATAGATAATATCAGTCGTTTGGAGCTAGAAAATACCACTAGCTTACGTTAGTGGAGCTTCATGAGAGAAACTTATTTCTGTTGATTTTCTGGAGATTCTAAGTCTTGTTTCAATTCTTTAAGTAGTGTTTCAATTTCTCCATTCATAATACTTTCCATATTATGCCACGATTTCTTGATCCGGTGATCAGTAATTCGATCTTGAGGGTAGTTGTAAGTTCGAATTTTTTCAGATCGATCTCCAGTTCCTACCTGAGAGGCTCTATCGAAAGAGATTTCTTTGGCTTTTTTCTCTTCCTCCCTGGCGTATAGTTTAGCGCGAAGCATATCAAGGGCTCTTTCACGATTTTGATGCTGATGACGTTCCTGTTGACAAGTAACCACAATTCCTGAAGGTATATGGGTAATTCTGACCGCGGTAGAAACTTTGTTAACGTTTTGTCCACCTTTACCTCCAGAGCGATAAAAATCTAATTTTAGGTCATCATCTTTAATAACAACATCAGTAGGTTTTACTTCAGGGAAAACAACCACTGTAGCGGTTGAAGTATGGATGCGACCAGAGCTTTCGGTTAAAGGAATTCTTTGAACGCGATGTACTCCAGACTCATTTTTTAATAAATTATAGGAACCTTTACCATTAATTGCAGCGATGACTTCTTTGATGTTTCCGATGCTGCCTTCGTTACGGGATAGCTCTTCGAACTTCCAGTTTTTCATTTCCGCGAATCGTTGATACATACGATATAGGTCACCGGCAAAAATTCCAGCTTCATCTCCTCCGGCTGCAGCTCTAACTTCCAAAATGATTTTATCTCCAATAATATTTGAGTTAGTATCATCTTCCTGCATATGTTTTAAAGCTTTTTGTAGGGCTGATTTTTGCATTTCAAGAGTTTTAACCTCTTCTTCAGCAAGTAGTTTGAGATCAGGATCTAGAAGCATTTTTTTTGAGTCACTAATTTTTGTTTCTATTTCTTGAATTTGTTTTTCGGTAAATAGTTGATTGTAGTTCATAATAATAAATAAAATAGATATCGTTATCTAAAAACATTACGGCATATTTCTAGCCATCGAGTCTGTAATTTTTAACTTCTATTTTACTACTGTTTAGTAGCGGTTTTAATAGTTTCAGGTTGGGATTTCGAAGATTGATCTTCTTTTGATTCTGATTTTTCCTCTTCAAGAAGCTCTTTGAGATTTGTTGGTCTAACTTGGGATTTTTCGGCTTGTTTACGTTTTTCCTTAGCTTCTTTAACGGCTTTTCTCTTTTTGCTTTCAGTTTCGGCCTCATTACGTTTACGGATGAATTTATCTACACGACCTTCAGTATCGACAAATTTCTGTTCACCAGTAAAAAAGGGATGGCAGGCGGCACAAACTTCGACCTTGATCTCTTTTTTGGTCGATCCGGTAACAAAAGTGTTTCCGCAAGCGCAGGTAACAATACAATCACTATAATATTTTGGATGTATATCTTTTTTCATAGTATGTAGTTAGTTCACAAATACGCAGAAGATTATATACCGAAATGTACCTATTTTGCAATAGCTAGTTGTAATTTCAGGATAAACAAAAGAACCAACATCTTAAATTTTAAAACGGAGTTGTTTGGACGATACTCAATTACATTTATTGTAAATTTGAGTTTATTGAGTAAATAACAGGGAAAATGTTTAAGTGCAAGTGATAATTTACCTTACAACTTCGTTAAAGTATAATAAAAATATGCCAAAACTGAAGATATCTCTCAAGAATGACAAGTTTAAAAAAGCTCGAGGAAGTTACTCTCGACTTCTTGATATTTCTTGTGAGAATTGTCAGGAGCATATCTGTTTCTACCAAAAAGATGGTCCAGGAATAATCAAAAGAATGTATTTGGATAGAATATATGAATCAACGCAATATTCAAATCTAGAAAAACAGTCTTTAAATAATATACCGAAGTTCATTTGTCCAAAATGTCACAGAGAATTAGGAAATGCTTATATTTACGAAAAAGAAAATAGATTAGCCTATCGTTTATTTGTAGGAGCAATATTAAAGAAAATAGTGAAGAAAAATAAACAATCAGTTATGCCTATATTTTTTAAAAAGAAAATTAAAGAAAAATCAAAACTTGATAAACACGGGGGACAATGGATAGCCGTAAAAGGTCAAGATGATATTGTAGCTTATGGTGAAACTGTTGAAGAGGTGATTAGTCATGTAAAAGTTGAAGGTAAAACAATAAAAGATAAGCTTCCAGATCCGCGAGAAGTTCCAACCGCGATGAAACTTCCAGAGAATAAAAAGATTTAAACTATGTGTTTTCATTTCAAAAAAGATACCAGTAATAAAGAGTTTATTTTTTCATACCAATTTTATCGTGGTTGGTATTTTCCGATTATCAAATTTTATATTGCCAAAGACCAAAAGAGTAACCCCATTGCAATATCGGCTTTAGTTGATTCCGGGGCGAATTTGTCGATATTCAATAAAGAAACAGCCGAAGTTTTAGGTCTCACTATGTCATCGGGAAGAAGACGAAGTTTTTCCGGAGTTTCAGGTAATAGTTATGGATATGAACATCAGATTTACTTTGATGTTCTAGGTCTGAAATTCAATGATGAGGTAATATTTTCCTCAAACATGGGGGCGTACTTTAATCTAGTAGGAAGAGAGTCATTTTTCAATCAATTTGGAAGAATTTGTTTTGATGAAAATAACAAGCAGACAATTTTAGTAAAAAGATAAACTTTAACATTTTTACCCTTTCAATTTTCTAATTAATGCAGATAATTTAACTTTTTCCTGTTTTTTCTGCTGCATCCATTTGATTACTACTTCGTTTTTAGTAATTTCTTCCGGACCTAAAATTAACACGACTGGAATTACCTTACGATCTGCTAATTTCAGCTGCTTATCGAGTTTGACTCCTGGTTCAGGATATAAAAAGGTGTTAATTCCTGTTTCTCTAAGCTCATTTGCCAGTTTTATGGAGTCATTTTTAGTTTTTTCATTAAAAATAGTTACCAGAACTTGAGTACTGTTCTGCAGAAAATCAACCATTTGACGTTCTTTTAGAACGATCATCATACGTTCAATTCCAAAAGAGCCACCGGTTGCGGGAATTATTTCATCTGTTCCCAAATACTTGCTAATGACATTATCATATCGACCGCAGCCAGCTACTGATCCGACATTACCTTCAGTGATTTCAAATTCCCACACCGGGCCGGTATAATGAGCCAGTCCTCGAGCAATTGTGGGATCAAAGCGATAATATTTAGAATTTACTTTATTTGCCTCAAGGTAATTTAAAATTTCCTCAACTTCATCCAAAGCCTCACTAACCTTTTTGTTTTCCGAAAATTGCTTGCGGAAAGCTTTAATTTTTTCTTCATTTGTTCCGGATTGTTCAATTATTTTTACAATTTTTGTGGCAACCTCTTTGCTTAGATTTTCTTTGTTCATCAATCTTTCAATCACGCCATCTCTTCCAATTTTCCGGATATTATCGATCGTCATACAAACTCCGTAAAATTTATTTTCTGGAATTTGGTATTCAGAAAGCATGCCATCTAGTAATTTGCGATTCGATATTTGGGCGTAAAATTCCCTAAAACCGAAATTATTTAGAATTTCAATTCCCATCTGTATAAATTCCGCATCAGCAATCATAGATGATGTACCAATTGTATCGGCATCACACTGCGTAAATTCACGAAGTCTACCCTTCTGAACATTTTCCGCGCGCCAAACTCTCTGAATTTGATAGCGTTTAAAGGGAAAGGTAAGTTGATTTTTGTATTGCGCAATTACCCGGCACATCGGAACCATGACTTCGTACCGCATCACAACATCGCGACCACCGTTATCGGTAAAACGGTAAAAAAGCTTTTCAGCCTCTTCGCCGGAAATACCAAATAGGGTTTCTGCATACTCTAAAGCCGGTGTTTCAAGTGGTTCGTATCCGTATTTTTCAAATACTTTTTTAAAGGTATTGATCACATATTCACGTAAGCGCATATCATCAGGTAAGAAGTCCTGAAAACCTTTTAAAGTTTGTAATTGTCGTTCTTGATTACTCATTATTAATCCTTTCGAAGATCTACTGTTTTATATATCACCCATAGACAGGAATTTACCATAGTAGATTCATTTTATCATTAAAGCATAAAAACATAAAAGTATAGAAGCAATTTAATCATAACGAATTATTTATATATTCTTGTATTTTTGATCATTTTTCATTAACATATTCTTGGGCAGGGTTTTTGTTGCTCTAGTTTTTATTAATTAGAGATGACAATATATTCCATTTTCGGAATATTTTGAGGGCTTAGCTTAACCCTAAAGTTCTCAAAACCTTGCCTCTTTTTTGTTAAGACAGAGGAGGGGAACCACTTTCACAACGAAAGTTGTGTGGACACAAATGGTCCCCCTCTTTTTCTTTCTCCTTTCTTTAATGTTCCCAACCGCCACCAATTGGGATTATTAGGTTTTTCTGTTGCAAAGTCTTTGGAGTAGCAGAGTCGTTATGCATGGTTACTCGTTCATAATATAGACCTGTAACATCGGTGCTCCAGTAACCTCGATGTTCATAAGTCGGATCAGTAATGAAAAAGTCTCTCTGAAACCCAAGTTTTTCGTAAAGCCTTACGGCGTTAGAAGCTCGTTCATCAGTACGGAGAAATACTTTATTGATACAGCACGAGCTGAAATGACACAGAACTTCCAAAGTCAAAGCTTCTGCAATTCCTTGTCTTCGAAAATCGCTTCGGACACCGACCTCGTCAATATACCCAACTTTGCCAGCATACATTGGGATATGGATTTGAGTATTGATTAAAGATGATCCTATAGGAATAGTTAGCTCCAGATCAGGAATGATAATCTGGATGTTAATGGTAACGGGATATCCCCAGGTAAAACCCAAAATCTGGTTATTTTTGCAGGCTAAAAATCCTTTAGCAAAAGGTTTTCCTAATTGGGTTTTGATATCATTCTCGACAGTAGAAACATCCCAAAAGGGAATTAATTCCTTGCCACAGTAAGGACAGGATTTTCCTTTGAATGAAATGCCGAAGTTATTTTTATCGGTGGGGCATTGGGGGCATTTTTTCCATTCATTCCAGGGTTCGTCAGCCCAGATACGTCCACGAGCGTAACATTGAGCCAATGGAGTCAAGTCTTCCCAAGTGAATGGACGGATTGTGATATTGGGGTTCATTTTTAGTCTCCTTAACTATTAAACATTGAATGGGTTTAGGTATTGAATAAGAATGTTGGCGTGAAGTTATTCTTTCATCAGAACTCCTTCCTCGATTAGCTCGAGGTAATATGGGGAATGTAAGGTGCGAGAGTTTCTCCTTAATTTGGGAGAAGACTGGAAGAAATCTAATTTCTTCCAGAGCTTTTCCTATTAAGAATTACGGCTTTGAAAACTTCTTTAGTCTTTTCCAAACTTTTAATATCAAGGTATTCATTATTAGAGTGAGCAGTATCTTTATTACCAGGACCAAAGTTAATCGCTGGACATTTCCAATTATTGGAAATAATTGCTGATTCATAAAAACCTCCGTTTCCCAAATTTTGTCGATACTTTGGAATCAATCCAGTTTTAGAAATTGCTTTTTCTAATTTGTTTAGTCTTTTTCTATCGTTAAAATAAGGTTTTAAATCAATATTGGTCTTTTCATTCTGAATTTTTAAATTTAGTTTTTTCGCCAAAGCTTTAATAATTTGTAAAACTTTTTTTGCCTCAAGGTTTGGATTTGCCGGTCGGATATCCAATAAAACTTTGGCAATATCGGGAACCACATTTCCTTGAATAATAATTTGATCGTTTTGTCTTTTTCCTCCTTGTAGAGCACTTAAATTAACTGTGGTTGATCTAAGTTCGGAGTAATCATTCCTTTGAAGTTCAACTTGTAGATTGAAAATCAAAGAGATAGTTTGTTCGATAGCATTAATTCCTAGACTTGGTCTACCGGCATGAGCGGATTTTCCCAAAACTTCAAATTCAATTTCAATCACACCACGACAGCCATTCACAATTTCTAGATCCGTGGGTTCGGGACAGATGACTAGCTCCGGTTTGAGTTTTAGTTTTGCTAAGATCTTTTCTATGCCTTTAAAATAATATTCTTCGTCACAATCAAAAATTAAAGCTAAATTATCCGTTGGGCCTATTTCCTCACAGGTTTTAATTACTGCGGCAAGACCACCTTTCATGTCGCAAGCCCCCAGTCCATAAAGTTTTCCATTTGTACTTTTTGGTTTCATTTGTGAATTATTTTTTGGTAAAACAGTATCAAGGTGGGAGAGAAAGATAAGTTTTGGATTATTACTATCTGTCGCAATCAGGTTATATCTTGGTCCTTCCACTATCTGTTTTTCTAGCTTAAACCACGGTAAATTCTGACGAAAATATTCATATAAAAAATCAGCTAGCCGTTTCTCATTACTTTTTTCATCCACAAAAGAGGGAATAGAAATTAGTTTTTCTGTAAGTTTTAGTAAATTCATATTTTTCCTTTCAAAAATTAAACACAAAAAAACGGTCGCTTTCGCGCCGTTTCTATACGTTTCGTTTTCAGTTAAAGATTAAATTAACTTTACGAAACTGATTTATTTATGATGATGGAAATTAGAAACAATAATTGAAATGTAAAATTTAAGTAACAAATAAGAAACCTTCTTTTCAAGGTCTATAAATTCATATGTAGATAGTGTTTTTAGTTCTTTTGTCATTTCTTTTTAATTCGGCTTAAAGCAGTTTTATAACCGTTTTTACCGTTATTTAACCATTCATTGACACGAGTAACTGTTGTTGTTGAAGTCTTTACTTCTTTTGCAATTTCAATATAGGACATTTTTTTTTCAGCCAAAAGTTGAGCAATCCTCCATCTTTTACTGAATTCCTTGATTTCGGCTGAGGTCATCAAATCGCGGCAGAAAGATGCAATTTCCCCTTCATTTTTTAAAGTTTTAAAAGCTTGAAAAAGGCTTTTTTCTTCATTTGTCCAATGCATATAGGTTTAGTAATATTCTTTTTATTAACGTATTAGCATGTTAATATATACTAATCTTGTATAATTGTCAATTAGCTATTAGAGATTAAGTAATCCCTATCTCCCCAAAATAATAAGCGATAAAAATAAGCATTTATATGTATCTTACCTGTTTGCAAATTTTTTGTTAAGAGGTTAGAATGACTGCAAGTATTTTATGATTAATATTGTATTAATAAATATGTTAAAACCAGCAAAAACTAAAATTGAATTGACTCAGAAAGATCTGAAGCATCTTTTCAAATTGGTGATCTTGGAGAAGATGATTTTAGAATCGCTCGAAAATAGTCATAATCCCGAAAATATATCTTTGTATCAAAGATTAAAAACCTATTTTTCAACTAAAACAGAGAATTTGTTGTCTAAGGAAATTGCTCAATTTTTAGAAGAATATATATCTTATGAAGACGCACAAGAGGTGGATATGATTATTGAAGAAGAAAAGGAAACGATTTTAAAAGTTTTGAAAGAGACTGAGAAAAAAGGTGTTAATCTCAATGTAGAAGATCTTTTTAATCAGGTTAATCAGAAATTAAACGAATCTGGGATTATCCGAGTTCCTTTCTCAAAAAAGAAACAGAATGATTAAATAATCATAATTTTTTTAGGGCTTTTAGTTAGAACCTCCAGTTTTCCATTTTTCATCATCACCGTATCTTCAATACGTATTCCAAAATTATTTTGTAAATAGATTGCTGGCTCAACTGTAAAAACCATATTATTTTCAATTATATCTGTCGTGAACATTCCTAAAGAAGGTTTTTCATGAATCTCTAGGCCAACCCCGTGACCAAGGTTATGTGAATATTGTTCACTCTCTTTTTTAAACCCATGTTTATTCATGACTTTTCGAGTTTCTCTGTCTATATTGGCACTGGAGATGTTTAAGCTTATCGTTTTTATAGCGTTTTTTTGTGCTTCCAAAACTGCAGTATAGACTTTTGACTGAATAGAAGAGGGGGTGTCGGTAAAAAAGATTCGGGTAATGTCACTAATATATCCGTTTACTTTCGCTCCCATATCGATCATGATAAGATCACCTTTTTTGGTTTTTCTATGAGTCGGAGTGTGGTGAGGATTAGCGCTATTTTCAGAGATAGCTACAATAATGGGTCTCCAAGCGATATCATCAGCTCTTTCCGTTCTGATAAAATGTTCAATTTTAAAAGAGATCTCTTTTTCGGTTAATCCTAGTTTGAGTTCATTTTTCAAGAAATTCCAAGCTTTATCAGTAACCGCCACAGCTTTTTTAATATTTTGAATCTCCATAGAATCTTTATAAAGACGCAGATCTTCGATCAAAGAATCACTGGGAATAAAATTGATATGAGGGTTTTTTCCAATAAGGTAATGATATATCTTTACGGTCAAAAAACTAGTTTCAACACCTAATTTAGAGCCTTTTTTCATAAATTTCTGAAGGTAGTTACTAAGGGAATTAATCGGTGTAAGTTCATAAACTTCGAGATCTTTAATCTTCTTTTTTGCCGCATGATAGTAGAGTGAATTTGTAAAGAGAAAGGCTCTATTTTTGAGAATCAAAATCCAAGCTTCATGTTCAGTTGGTGATAGACCAGTAAATCCTGAAAGATAAGTAATATTATACGGATTAGAAACCAAAATTCCATCTAATTCAGAACTTTCTAGTTTATTTTTTAGTTTTTCAATTCGCTGTTTCATTCTTGCTTAATTAAATTTTTATCTCTAGTTTGATTTTAACAGATTGAAAAAGTTCGGCAATAAAATAAACTTAAATCAAATGAAGTTAAATATATCGGTTTTCAGGTCACAACTAATATGATAAAATGTAAATCCACAGTAAAGAAATATTAAGCCTTTCATTAATCTAAGGAGTTTAAACAGTATGGAGATTCGTTATTTCGGTCATTCCTCTTTTCTAATACAAACCAAGTCGGTAAACATTGTTTGCGATCCATATGGAGCTGATTTGGGTTTAAAGTTTCCCTCTGGAGTAAAAGCGGATATTGTGACTATTTCTCATGACCATTACGATCACAATAATCTTAAAGATATTTCCGGAAATCCGTATATTATTAAAGAACCAGGAGAATTTGAGATCAAAGGCGTGAATATTTTTGGGGTTTCTTCTTTTCATGATAATAACGAGGGAAAAGATCACGGAATGAATACGATGTTTTTGATTGAGGTAGAAGGGGTGACTATTTGTCACCTAGGAGATTTGGGACAAGCTCTTTCTACTAACCAGATTAATGAACTTGATGGAGTCGATGTTTTGCTTATTCCGGTCGGTGGAACTTATACATTGAATGCTAAAGAAGCTGAAGAAGTTATTCTGCAGATTGAACCAAAGATAGTCATTCCCATGCACTATGGCGTTCCAGGATTAAAAGAAAATTTGAGCCCTGTGGCTGATTTTCTAAAAGAAATGGGTAAAGAAAATATTGAAGTTCAAAACAAATTAACGATTAAAAGCAGTTTAGATCTTTCTGAAGAAACCCAAATTGTGGTTTTAGAAAGATCCTCTAAATTCTGAATTAATTAGTATTTATATTAATGTCTGATCCCAAAATACCTCCTCAAAATTTAGAAGCAGAAGAGTCGGTTTTAGGCGCGCTTCTTATTGATAAGGATGCGATTATCAAAGTTGCCGATATGCTTCTTCCAGAGCATTTTTATAATGATGCGAACGGTTTAATCTATGAATCGATTTTAAATCTATATGAAAAAAGACAATCTGCGGATATTGTGACAGTTGCGAATGATTTAAAAGAGAAAAAGTTGCTTAAAAAAGTAGGTGGTAATTCTTACTTAAGTAAACTAGTCGACAGAGTTCCCACTTCAGGTCATATCAAACATTACGCGGATATTGTCAAAGAACAATACGTTCGGAGATCTTTACTTCTTATGTCAGCTAATCTTTCCGAGATGTGCTTTGACGGCAGAATAGAGCTACCAAAACTCTTGGACAAGGCGGAACAGAATATCTTCGGACTATCCCAACAGAATCTAAAACAGGATTTTGTGCCGGTTAAAAGTATTTTAGCGGATTCTTTCGACAGACTGGATGAACTACATCGCACAAAAGACTCTTTGAGAGGTATTCCAACTGGTTTTAAATCTCTTGATAACAGACTCGCGGGATTACAAAAGTCAAACATGATTATTCTGGCAGCACGTCCCTCTCAAGGTAAAACCTCTTTAGCTCTAAATATTGCTCAGCATGTGGCTGTAAAAGAGAAAATTCCGGTTGGTTTTTTTTCACTAGAAACTTCTAAGGATCAACTTGTTGATCGACTTCTTTCAGCTCAGGCTAATGTCGATGCCTGGAGAATTATGACCGGAAGACTTGAAGAGGAAGATTTCTCTAAACTGGGTGAAGCGATGGGAGAGCTTGCGGAAGCACCTCTTTTTATTGATGATACTCCCGGACTTAGTATTATGGAAATTCGTACTAAAGCTCGTAAACTCCAAATGGATAAAGGGGTGAAACTACTTCTTTTGGACTATCTCCAGCTGGTTCGCGGACCAAAATCAGAAAGTAGGGTAGTTGAAGTTTCTCAAATTTCACAAGGACTTAAGAATATCGCCAGAGAACTCAATATTCCTTTTGTGGTTTTGTCACAGTTATCACGTGCTATCGAGCAAAGATCTGATCGCAAGCCGCAGCTATCTGATCTACGTGAATCGGGATCAATTGAACAGGACGCTGACGTTGTAATGTTTATTCATCGTCCTGATGATGAAAATAAAGAACAGGTTTCCTTAGTAATTGCAAAACATCGTAACGGTCCTACTGGTCAAGTCGACATGGTTTTTAAAGGTGAAAGAACGAAGTTTTTCGAAGTTGAAAAACAAAGAGAAGAGTAATTATTTAGTTAAAATTACTTTCGAAGCTAATTCCAGTTGTATCTTCACTTTTTCCCTCTTCCCATTTGTCTTTTTCTTTTGTAGTTTGATATAGATAATTTCTGACTTTTTGAATTTTTGTTTGAGTTGGTTCTTTACTGATCATTCCTGGACCGCCAATACAACCGCCGGGACAAGAGAGACAATCAAAAAAACGAAATTTCTGGCTTTCTGTACCAAAATTACTTAAGATTTTTAGTTCATTTTGCAATCCATTTACTATTTTGATTTTATCTTTACAACCTAAATCGTCTGCTGGCATTGATTCTGTCATTCCGCCATCTAGGGGATAGATCTTGGTGGCTTCCGTAGATAGAGAATCAAACTTTTCTTCCAGATTACTTTCTATATTCCGCAAATTTTTATTATTCAGGTATTGCTGTAATTCGGAGAAAGTGATGACGATGTCGATGACTTGGGGGAATTTTTTTGCCTCCAGTTTTTTGGTTAAACACGGACCGATAAACACAACTTTATAACCAGGGAAATGAGTTTTTAAGACTTTTCCCATAGCCACCATTGGGGAAACAAAAGGCATTAAATTTTCTTTATATTGTGGGTATTTATTTTCAACTAAAGCCACCAGAGTGGGGCAGGGAGAAGATATATATGATTTACTTTGATTTTTGCTTAGGAATTCCTTGTAACACTCGTTAACAATTTTGGCCCCAAAGGTTGTTTCGACGATTTTATCAAAACCAAGATGACGTAGAATAGTGATGATTTTTGGATATTCAAAATCAACGACAAAAGAAGGCGCGAGCATGGCAATCTTTTTTTCTGTTGAAGATAGTAAATGGTCTAATTTTTGGATATCAGGTGAGATAGGTGTGGGCATATTAAGGTTTTATTTTTTAATTAAATTCAGATTTTTGGTTTTGATTATCATATAGACAATAATTCCAGCGATAGTGGCAGTTAAAAACTGGTTAAAACCCATGGTTTTCAAAAATATAGCCGGTAAAATTTTGAAGCTGAAGTATCCATAAGCAGAAAGATACAGTACGAATGTTTTTATAAGCGAAGCTATTAGAAGAGTGAAAAAATAATTGAATTTTTTTTCAACATATAGGTTTTTGATAACTAAGATAAGGGTTGCATTACTAGCCCAAATAAAAGGAACCATATAAAAAAGGAGTGGAGTGAAAGGTCCAAAGATATAGCCACGGGTGAGTACTCCGATACTGGGAAGAAAAAATAACGGGAAAAGAGTTTTAATATCTTTGTAAGTTATAGCTGCATAAATCAAGGCGATATTTACAAGAATCCCTACCAGTATTTGAGGCCCGCCGATTAGGAAAGGAATGGTAAAAGAAGCAACATAGGTAATGATGAGAAAGGTTTTGCTGAGGCTAATTGTATCTATTTCGATGTGATTATCCATATATCCATATTAAGAGGGATAATAATTTTTGTCAAAGGAGAGTATCTTGGGAAAGGTTATGCCGGAGGAGGGAGTCGAACCCACACGAGGTTGCCCTCACTGGTTTTTGAGACCAGCTTGTCTGCCATTCCAACACTCCGGCATAAAAGTCGTTAAGAGCAAAATATAAAGGATCAAGAGAAAATTATACAGGAAAAAGGAGGGAAGGGAAAGAGAAGGGAATAAGAGATGTTTTTATTAGAATTTTCTTTTCTTTTTCTTGAAAGTAATTTCAAAAAAAGGAGAAGAAAGGAAGAGAGGCGATGTAATTTATACATGTACCTAATCTTCCTAGGCAGGTTTTCCTTGTCTCTTCTTTCTTCTTTGTTTCTTTATTGCCGGGAGTAATACTCCTCTTTTCTCTGTCCAAAGGAGTTTTCCCATTCGAATTCGGCTCGCCAGTCGTCCATAGAAAAATGCCGCCAACGAATGGCGCGCAGAGCAAGAAGCCAATTGAGGCTACAATCTGGATTTCCGGTTTCCTGGAAGATTTTTGAAGCTTCAGATGCTATTTCTTGAAAATGAGCAGCCGTAAAAGTGGCATCATCCACAACAACCGGTTTTTGAATCAGAAGTTGAGCAGTCATGACTCACCTCTACAATTGAAGGTCTTCAGGATCTGGGACTTCCAGTGGTTCGATCGGGATAATAATCCCTTTATAAACTTCGACCTCGACGACGGTTGTGGTGATGCTGATTTCTGTCAAAGTTTGATAGATCGTTGAAATTAAAAACGGTCCAGTAATAGAAAGCGACGCGCCGGCGGGAATAACGGTATCGGGTTGGAGGGGGATATAGACTTTATCCCGCAGAAAATCATTCTTCGATTTCACCAGAACCGAAATCCCAATGATCCGAATGGGGTTAATGAGTTGGAAATCTGATACGCCTTGTGCTTGTAAAGCTCCTTCATAAAGAGGGGTACCAGTTTTTGCATCATAGATGCGAACCTTCTTTTTATGTTGTACAGCCCTACGGAGATGGATTATATCAGAGGTTTCAGGTGTAATGAGCAGCAGATCAGTGTCCATTTCTCCGTGACAAATCAGAGAACTAGGGCTGTTAGGTTTGAAGATTTCCACTGTTACTTGTTGTTTCATGGTCTTTTACCGTCCTTTCTCAAAATAGGGTGAAGGGGCATTGTATCTGTCTTGCAACAGGCAACACCCCTTCTTAGGGTCAGAATATCAGGCTAGCACTTCGAATAACTCTTTGATTTCGGACAACATGGCGAAGTGAGGAAGGGGATCTTCGATGAGCTCGATTACGACTTCCCAGCAACGCATGTCACCAAAGCAGAGAGTTAATCTTTGACCGATTTTTTCCCGAAGTACCTTCACAGATTTTGGGTGTAGTTGGATTGCTTCTATGAGAGGGAAAATCGTTGCCCAGCAGGCGTTTTCTTCGACAAGACAGGTGTCCCCCTCGTAGATAGAGACGGTGAAACCATCTGCTAAATCATTGCTGGTTATCTGACGGTAACCTTCTCTTTGAGCAGCTAACATGAGATCGCCATTGACGGTTGTTTGCTGCCATTCGGATGGTAGATCTCGAGGGTATCGTAGGATTGTCCAGAGGCCAAGCCTCGCGTTAACGTAGTAATAGGATTTAGTCATTTCAGACTCTTTTCTATGCTTTACCAAGAACCATCGCGAGCAGCGCCATGCGGACATACAGTCCATATTCCATCTGGCGGAAATACGCCGCCCGGGGATCGGAGTCGATCTCCATCGGCAGTTCTGGGCCGCGCGGGAACGGATGCAAAATTGTGATCTTCGGTTTAGCGAGATCCAGGAGTTCTGGTGTGACAACGATATCTGTTCCTTGTGTGACATAGAGTACATCCGTAAAAGACAGAATGGTTTCGTCCAAAACTGACTTGTTGATGAGGATGAGAGTTCCAACTCTGGCTACTTCCTGAAGAAACTCTTCATCAAAAAACTGTTCTGAGGTGGAGATCAAAGTTACGGTGATGTCGTGAAAGAGCATTAAGAGCCGGATCAGGGAACGGATCGCTCGATTTTTCAGACTTCCGATGATGGTGATATTCAGGCCGGAGATCTGGCCCATTTCTTCTCGGATACTGAAGATATCCAAAAGTGCCTGAGTGGGATGTTCACCAGTTTCACCTTCACCAGCATTGATGACTGGTTTATGGGCGTATTGTGCCGCGATTTTGGATGAGCCAATAGTTGGGTGACGCAGTACTATCACATCCGCGTAGGCTTCAACCGTGCGCACCCAATCTGGTAAGGCAGCTTCAGGGCGTTCGGAGGAATATTGTTGCGCAAAGATTGGAATTACAGAGCCGCCAAGCCGTTCCATGGCCGAAGTGAAACAGGACATGGTGCGGGTCGAAGGTTCATAGAACATATTGGCCAAAATCTTGCCTTTTAAAAGATCAAAGGTTCCAAGACTGTTGACCATAACACCCATTTCGTGGGCAATATCGAAGATAAAGTTCAGGTCATCAAGGGAAAATTGACCGACAGACAAGATATTCTCCCCATACCAGGGAGCGTCTTTATTATCACCGAATGGAATATGCTTGGTTTTTGTGAGAGGAGTATTCATGATGTTTATCCCACTTCTTTCGGAGATATTACGTTAACGACAGTGATATCTTTTTCCCGAAGGAGAATTTTCTTTGAATCTGCCATGATCGTTCCGCAAGGGGTAAAAACTCGAACTTTACGATTGATGCGGATAACGATTAAATCTCCTGGGTCGAAGCGACGCGCCGGGATTCGGAGCTGCAGATTCTCTTGAGTAAGCACGAGCTCTGCATTAACAAGATGGGTTTTCGGCTTTTTCATGACATACTCCTTATCGAGGGATAACTTGATCTTCATCTTGAGCTGGATGGCCTAATCCCGACGGCGCCGGGTTGGATCCTTGGATAGTGTCTGAACCTGTTTCTGGGGTAATCATTTTTGGTGTCTTGGTAAAACGAATCTCAGCAACAACCTCGTATTCTTCCCCAGGGTTGAAGCCTGCATTGTTAAGAAGTTGCCCCAACAGCGCTGTAGAGACGGTAGTTTTGCCCTGAATTTCTAGGCCGAAATTATTACCGGTTGCTCCTGTTTCAGGGATTAGAACAATCTTGAATTTGATTTTAGCTTGCATAGCGGGTCTCCTTTCTAGAATAGACGGATAGGATGGGGTGTTGAATCTGAATAATTCTATTGGTATATCTTGATAGGTCACTTCCTTTCTTGAATGTTATTCAATTTGTTGAAAAGGTGATGGGGGATCCTCTTTCGAGGTGCGACTTGAGAGGTTATTCTATCAAATTTTCATTGTAAATTGAAGCAGTTTCGATATAATAGAAAAGTAATTTAATTTTTAACCTTTTAAAATTATGTTTCATACACTTTCAATCTCTGAATCTCTAAAAAATTTAGAATCTACACAAAATGGTTTGTCTAATCTGGAAGCGGATAAACGTTTGAAAAAATTCGGTAAAAATGAACTTCAAGAACCACCTAAAGATCCTCTCTGGAAGAAATTTTTGGCTCAATTTAAAGACTTCTTAATTATTATTTTGATTGGGGCAGTTATTATTTCTGCTGTTTTGGGAGAGTTTGTGGATGCGATTGCAATACTGGTTATACTTCTTATTAACGCTATTTTAGGTTTTGTTCAAGAATATCGAGCCGAACAGGCGCTTGAAGCTTTGAAAAAGATGTCGGGATTATCGGCAAAAGTAATGAGAGAAGGAAGGGTTGAAAAAATTCCGGTTTCTCAAGTTGTTCAGGGAGACGTTTTTATTTTAGAAACTGGAGATAAGGTTCCTGCTGATGCGAGGATTATAGAATCAATTAATCTAAAAGTTTCTGAATCAATTTTAACTGGAGAATCAGACGCTCTGCATAAGAATACCGAGTCTTTGGGTAAAGATATTGTTCACCTTGGTGATATGCGGAATATTGTATTTAAAGATACTATAATAATGTTCGGTAGGGGAAAAGCTGTTGCTTATGCTACCGGAATGAATACTGAGGTTGGAAAAATTGCGAATAAACTTCTTTCAACTGAATCAACTCCAAGTCCTCTCAGTCTTGAAATCGATAAAACCGGTAAAAATATTGCGATTGCGGTTCTCGCTATTTGTGCTGTAGTCTTTGCTATTGGATTTTTTATGAAGACCACTGGAGTTCTGGAGATTTTTTTAACAGCTATTTCTTTGGCGGTGGCCGCAATTCCGGAAGGTCTTCCGGCTGTTGTTACAATCGTTTTAGCAATTGGGATTAAACGTCTCGCTCAACAAAAAGCCATTATAAAAAAGCTTCATGCTGTCGAAACTTTAGGTTCAACGACTCATATTTGTAGTGATAAAACAGGAACTTTAACCCAAAATTCGATGATGGTTACCGATATTTGGTTACCTACAAACAACTATACAGTCACAGGGACAAAATATGAACCTCAGGGAACGTTTTTAAAATCAGGAAAAGAGTTAAAAGAGATTCAAACAGATGAAGACTTAAAAACAATATTGAAGATTGGAGCTCTTAATAACGATGCGGAAATTAGATTTGATGAGAATCAAAAAAAGTGGAAATTGTTTGGAGATCCAACCGAAGGAGCTCTTATTGTTGTAGCCATGAAAGCAGGTTTGAAAATAGAAGAGCTAAATCTTACTGCACCGCGAGTTTCGGAAATTCCATTCTCTTCAGAGAAGGCAATGATGACAACTATTCATCAAAAAGGAGAAGAGTATATTGCATATATCAAAGGCGCTCCAGAAAAAATATTAGCGCTGTGTTCATATATTCAGGAAGATAAAAAAATTCGTGAACTTACAGTAAAAGAGAGAAAAGAAATTGAATTATATGTATCAAAGATGAATAAGCAAGCTCTTCGAACTTTAGGTTTTGCCTATAAAAAAGTAACCAAAAATCAGTCACGTAATCCCATGGAACACGATAATGAAATAGAAAAGAATTTGGTCTTTGTAGGTCTAATGGGGCAAAAGGATCCGCTGCGACCTGAGGTTTTTGACGCAATAGAAAAATGTAAACTAGCCGGAATTCGTCCAATCATGATTACGGGAGACCACTTTTTAACTGCTTATGCAATTGGTAAAGAGCTAAAAATGATTGAAAACGAAGAAGAAGTTCTAAATGGAGAAGAGCTATCAAAACTGAGTAATGATGAATTAAGAGAAAAATTAAGAACAGTTTCAGTCTTTGCTAGGGTTTTACCAAAAGATAAGTTGCGTATTATTGAAGTACTTAAAGAAGATAAAGATAAGGTTATTGCTGTAACCGGTGACGGTGTGAATGACAGTTTGGCTATTAAGTCAGCAGACATTGGAATTGCGATGGGAATTGAGGGCACTGATGTTACCCGTGAAGTTGCGGATATGATTCTTCAAGATGATAACTTCGCCACGATTGTAAATGCGGTCAGACAGGGGAGAGTGATTTTTGCTAATTTGGTAAAATTTATCCGCTATCTTATTTCCTGTAACATCTCTGAAGTGATGGTAGTTTTGCTGGCGGTTATTGTAGGTTTACCTCTTCCATTACTTCCAATTCAACTCCTTTGGGTAAATTTGATTACTGATGGTTTTCCTGCTCTTGCTTTGGGAGTTGATCCTCCCGAAAAAGGGGTTATGAATAGACCTCCTCGGAATTTAAATGAAGGTATTCTCTCTCCCAGAAGATGGTTAGAAATTTTACTCGAAGGAACGGTGATGGGTTTAGCAGTTTTCTTTGTTTTTACACAAACCGATCATCAAGCAAATCTAGAAATGGCGCGAACAGCAACTTTCATTACCCTTTGTATCGTGCAATTATTACATGCGCTATCCAATCGGTCGGAAACGTTATCTATTTTTAGCTTGGGATTATTTTCAAATAAGGCTTTAATTTTTGCTATTGTTGGTTCATTTTTACTCCAAATGATTGTAGTTTACACTCCGATAGGAGAATTTATATTTAAAGCTGTTCCATTACCCTTTAATGAATGGGTGATGATTTTGGCGGCTTCTTTTGTTCCATTTATTGGAGTAGAAATGGTAAAAATGGTTAAAAGAAAAAGCATGGAAGCAATTTGAGCCAAAGAGATACTATCTTTAAATATATCTTATTTCCTGATATAATAACCTGTCCATTCCCTCAATAAGAGGTGATCCCCATTTAGAAAAGACAACTGAATATGATATGAAAGGAGAGTGATTTGTGAGAGTAATCCTCTGGGTTGTTGGCGGTGGCTTTTACCAGCACGTTTGCGCCGAATTTGATCCAGTCAACAATGGATTTGTACTGGAAAATTATGACAGTCGTCAAATTGTCGGTGGACGAAAGGTAAATGTTATCAATTCGCACCAGATACTTCAAGGTTGGGCGAATTTCTCAAGAGGAGGAACGGGAGAGATCGAAGTTACGGGAGTATGGATCTACCCGTATCTTTACCCACTAGAGGAGGATTGGAAACCGTTTCCTCTCTACTGGTGTTTAATTAATTACCAGTCGTTCATGATGACACCCCAAGGTCTTGTAATTCCGGCCGACTGTAACATTGAGATTCAGTCTGCTCGTTTTCCCAAGATTTCAGGAACATACAGATTTCTTGAAGACTTTAATCCTTTTGATGGAGCTCTTGCTCCGCAATTCAGGTTGAATGCAGCACCGCAAGCAGGTGTAATCCTTCGGCGTGTTGTAAACACTGGCACTACTTGCCGTGGTTCAGCAAACCTCAACCTTCCTTCTTCGGAATTAATCAAAAAAGTATTCGAAGAATACTAAAAATGCACCTAAAAATTTCAAATGTAAGATACGAAAGGAGAGTGTTGTGTGGAAAAACAAACTGGTAGAATTTCCGCGATTCAAGGTGTGGTTCTCAAAATCCTTTTTCCAGCAGGAAATGGATTACCATCGATTTACGATGCATTAGAAATCAATCGTGACGATGGATCAAAGTTAGTCCTGGAAGTTCAAGGTTTACCCAGCACCGAAACTGCTTTGGCCGTGGCCATGGGTCCAACAGCTGGACTGCGAATCGGTATGCCGGTAGTAAATACTGGAAGTCCAATCAAGGTTCCGGTAGGACAATGTACCCTTGGAAGGGTTTTCAATGTTTTGGGTGAGCCTGTAGACGCTGCCGGTCCAGTTTTGGCTGAGAAATTCTCGCCGATTCATCAGGCTTCTCCCTTGCTTTATAACCAAGAACCTACCGTAAAAATCTTGAGGACAGGAGTGAAAGTGATTGATCTCATTGCTCCTTTGACTCAAGGTGGAAAATCGGGCGTGTTTGGAGGAGCGGGAGTGGGAAAGACCGTCATCATCATGGAGCTTATTCGGTCAATCGCGACCGTGCTTCAAGGGTTAGCGGTTTTCGCTGGTGTCGGAGAACGTTCTCGTGAAGGAACGTCTTTTTTCCGTGAGATGACCGAGTCTGGCGTTTTACCTTCAACCGTGATGGTTTATGGACAGATGAATGAACCTCCCGGTAATCGTCTCCGCGTGCTTCTAACCGCACTCACTATGGCAGAGCATTTCCGAGATCAAGGAAAGGATATTCTGCTGTTCATTGACAACATCTTTCGTTTTGCTGCAGCCGGTATGGAAGTTTCGGCTTTGCTTGGGCGGATGCCTTCAGCAGTTGGATATCAACCTACTTTGGGGACTGATTTAGGTGAGATTCAAGAACGTATCACTTCAGTTCTCGGGAGTGGTTCAATCACTTCAATGCAAGCGGTATATGTGCCCGCTGATGATCTTTCTGACCCTGCTCCGGCGACAACCTTTGGCCATCTCGATGGTTCAATTGTTTTAAGTCGAGAGATTGTGGAAAAGGGGATTTATCCGGCGGTTGATCCACTGGCTTCAAATTCAAGAGCTTTGGACCCAAGAATTGTTGGACAGGAACACTATGACGTTGCACGTGAAGTGCAACTTGTCCTCCAAAAATATCTGGATCTCAAAGATATCATTTCGATTCTGGGTGTGGATGAGCTAGGAGAAAATGATAGGCTTATCGTTAGCCGAGCCCGGAAAATTGAAAGATTCTTTTCCCAGCCATTTTTTGTGGCACAGCAATTCACCGGTAGAGATGGGAGATACGTTTCCCTAGAGGATACAATTAAAGGCTTTAAGGCTATCCTTGCCGGTGAAGTTGACGATATTCCTGAACCAGCGTTTCTTATGGCAGGAAACATTCAGGAAGTTAAAGCAAGAAGGGAGAGTAAGCAATGACTCAACCTACTTTTTCCGCTCAATCAATTACTGCAGGTTTGTTGGATCAAATTCAAGCCTTTCAACCACCAGCATTCACGGTCCATACTGTAGAGGTTTTAATCCCAACAGGCGTTGTTATAGGCTTCTCTGACGGAATTGCGACAGTAAAGCCCAACAAAGTCGGTGAAGTTGGTTTCGAAGCATTGGTTCAATTTTCAACCTCTGTTCAAGGTATGGTCCTTGGACTTGATGAGGAAAAAATTCAAGTCGTGGTTCTTGGATCATCTGAGGGAATCGTTCCCGGATCAGAAGTTTATTCTCTGGGGAAAATTGCCTCCGTTCCCGTTGGTGATGCTCTCTTGAGTCGAGTAGTTGATGTTTTAGGTCGTCCTCTTGATAACAAAGGACCAATCAAAACCACAGCTTCACGACCGATGGAAAAAATCGCCGCCGGGATCATTGAACGCAAAGACGTTGACACGCCAGTCCAGACTGGGATCAAAGCAATTGATGCGATGACTCCTATTGGACGTGGACAGCGTGAGCTCATCATTGGTGACCGTGGGACAGGAAAAACCGCTTTGGCGATCGATACGATCATTAACCAAAAAGGTAAAAACCTGATCTGTATTTACGTTGCCATCGGGCAGAAAAAGAGCAGTATAGCTCGACTCATCGCAACTCTTGAATCATATGGAGCCATGGAATACACAGTTATTGTGGTGGGATCAGCTGATGATCCTGCGGGACTACAATATCTAGCTCCTTACGCCGGATGTGCAATCGGTGAAGAGTTCATGGAACGCGGTCAGGATGTCTTGATCGTCTATGACGATTTGACGAAACATGCTTGGGCTTATCGCCAAGTTTCTCTGCTTTTGCGTCGGCCGCCAGCACGTGAGGCTTACCCGGGTGACATTTTTTATTTACATTCACGCCTTCTCGAAAGAGCGGTGCGGTTAGCGGATAAATATGTCATCGTTACAGTAGATTTTGTTGGGAATTTAGCCGAACAGGGCGATGCCGTAAATGGGTTTACATATGATGGTCCTCTTGCTAAACACAAAGCAGATACAGCATTGAAGCAATTAGATCATCCAGATATGTACCGTGTATGCAAATTACGTGGTAGTGGCGGTTCATTGACCGCTTTGCCGATCATCGAAACCCAGCTTGGCGATGTCTCCGCTTACATTCCTACCAACGTGATCTCGATCACGGATGGCCAGATTTATCTGGAAGGTAATCTTGGTGCCGCGGGAATTTGGCCGGCAATCAATGTCGGTTTGTCTGTTTCCCGCGTAGGCGGCGATGCTCAAATTCCAGCGATGAAAAAGATTGCTGGTCCTGTCCGCATGGATATGGCACAATTCCGAGAGCTTCAAGCTTTTGCCCAACTAGGTCAAGATCTTGATAAATCTACTCAAGGCCAAATTGATCGCGGTCGAAGACTGCAGGAGATCCTGAAACAACCTCAATATCAGCCGGTACCGGTTGAAGAGCAAGTCGTTATTCTTTACGCCGGAACGCATGGATATGCTGATAAAATTGGAGTTTCAAAAGTTAAAGAGTGGGAGCGTGAGCTTCTCAAATACATGCAGAAAAAATTTTCTGCGATACTTCGAAAAATAAGCGAAGAAAAGCGGTTATCTCCAGAATTGGAAGCAGAGCTAAACGCTGCCTTACAAAATTTTCAATTCGAAGAATAACATCTTCATTCTCACAAAACGGTAAAAATTTCATTAACTGCGGGCGTAAAAGCCGTTCTCGATCATTCGAGTAACCCGCAGCTTTTTCTTTCATAAAAGCTTTTCCAATTTCCTTTCCAAAAACAATTTTTTCAAATTGCTTCTCAAATATATCCCTGTTAAAATTAACTTGAATTCTTACAGTTATTAATTATGATGAAAAACTTAAGATTAGAAATCAAAGAATTGAGCCATCTGTATAAAAAAGATCCAGATAAAGTGAATATCGTGAATAAAGCGGTCTTGCAATTTTTTGATAAAACATTATGAAATATCATAAACTAGTTCGCGATAAAATTCCGGAGATCATTGAAAAAGCAGGTTTAAAACCCAGAATAAAGACTTTATCTGATAGTGAGTTTAGTATTGAACTTGAAAAGAAGCTGGAAGAAGAAATGCATGAATATCTTGAAAGTCATGAGCTGGAAGAACTTATTGATATTGAGGAAGTCATTTTGAAGCTAATTAAAGTTAAAGGTGTTAAAAAAGAAGATTTTGAAAAGTTAAGGGAAAACAAAAAGAAAAAGCGAGGAGCTTTTGATAAAAAGATTTTTCTTATTGAAACCACTGATTGACAGTATTTAATTTGGCTTGTAAAATCAGCTTTTAAGACTATTTGCTATTGAAAGGATTATTCTATGACATATTTACCCGTAAATTCATTCAAGAACGGTACTTTTTTCAAAGAGAACGGGATGCCTTATGAAGTAATTAAATACGAACACGTCAAAACCGGTCGTGGGAATGCAACGATTCGATTGAAGGCTCGTAATGTAAAAAAAGGAACGATGATTGAAAAGTCTTTTCCTTCTGGGTCAAAACTTGAAGAAGCCGATATGAACAAGAAAAAGGTTCAATTTCTATATGGTGATCCCAAAAGTGGTTATTTTATGGATTTAGAAACCTATGAGCAGTTTGATGTAGATAGAGAAAAGTTAGAAGGGAAGATCGATTACCTCAAAGAAGGAGAACAAGTTTACCTTCTTGATTTCGAAGGAGAAATAATTGGAGCGGTGATTCCGCTTTCTGTTACCTTAAAAGTTACCGAAGCTGGTCCTTCAGAAAAAGGAGATTCAACTAGTTCTGTGACTAAACCGGCTACTTTAGAAACCGGAGTTGTGGTTCAAGTCCCAATGTTTATCAAGGTAGGAGATTTAGTCAAAATTGATACTCGAAACGGTAGCTATTCGGAAAGAGTAACGAACAAAAATTAATTCTAATTTTTTATTCATTTTGGTGAATACCAGGGTTTTAGCCTATGGATGAAACCAAGTGAACGAGCTTGCTTTGAGGAGAAGATACTATGACCTAAGGTCATAATAGTTTATTCTGATGTCATTCGAAAAAACAACTTTCAAAAACAATTTACGTCTCTTAACGATTCCCATAGAATCAGTTGATTCTGTAACGGTAGTCGTTTTTGTGAAAGCCGGTGGGAGATATGAGGCGATTGAAAAATCCGGTCTTTCTCATTATGTTGAACATACAATTTTTAAAGGTACCCTAAAGCGTCCCAGATCAAAAGATATTGCGACCGAGATAGAGCAGGTGGGAGGAATTCATAATGCAGCTACCAGTCATGAATTTACCTATTATTATATTAAAGTTCCGGCTGACAAAATAGAGCTTGCTTTTGACATGCTTTCCGATGTAATTTTTAACTCACAATTCAAACAGGCGGATTTAGATATGGAAAAGCAGGTGATTTTAGAAGAGATTAATTATTATAATGATTCGCCAATAGATAAAGTTTTTGATTATTTTATGAACATGTTGTGGCCGGATCATCCCCTGGGAACTGATCTTACTGGAACGAAAGAGCAATTTTTAGGTTTAAAGCGCAAGGATATTTTGAATTATATTCATACTTATTACCACCCCAATAATATGCTTTTAGTGGTTTCCGGGAATGTCAAAAAAGATCTTCCAAAGCGATTAACTGAGAAATATTTTTTGAAACAGAGTATTCCAACAATTCCGTCATATCAAGAAGTTCGTGATTTTCAAACTGCACCGGCTGTTTCCTTACACTACAAAAAAACCGATCAAACTCATTTTTGTTTAGGAATAAGATCTTTGCCATTAAATCATCCTGATCGATATGTTCTAGAAGTTTTGACTACTGTAATGGGAAAGGGAATGTCCAGTAGGTTGTTTGAAACTCTACGGGAGAAAAATGGTCTTTGTTATTATATTCATGCTGGAGTTGAAGCTTTTTCAGATACCGGAATTTGGTTTGTAAATGCTGGAGTTGATAATACCCGTTTTTATAAAGCCGTAACTTTGATCATGAAAGAGTTGAAAAAGTTAAAAACCGCGCGAGTTTCCAAAAAAGAGCTTCATAAAGCAAAAGAATATATCAAAGGTAAACTGAAGTTATCCCTGGAAACATCTGAAGCGCAAGCAAGCTTCTACGGCCATCAAGAGCTACTTTCAGAAGAGATTTTGACGGTGAGAGCCGTGTGTTCTAAAATAGATTCTGTAAGTAATGATGATATTATTAGAGTAGCCAACTCTCTATTTGTAAATAAGAATCTTAATTTGGCAGCAATCGGTCCGGAAAAAGATGAGAAACAGATTGAGGCTTTGTTAAATTTTTAAAATATTAGTATTAAAATTTTATTTTTAATTTAAATATTTATGTATCCAATTTTATTACGATTTGGTCCTGTTACAATTTATTCTTACGGTCTTTGTCTTGCTTTAGCTTTTTTACTTGGAACCTTTGTTATTTGGCAAGAATCACATCGCAAAGGATTTGATGAAGAAAAAGTTTTAGATTTTGTTCTTATTTCCATTTTCGGTTCAATCTTTTTGGGAAGAATCGTCTTTATTATTTTGAATTGGTCACTTTTTGCAAATAACGTCCATAAAGTTTTATATTTTTGGGAGATTGGTGGAATTAACGTTTTGGGATTAGCTTTTGGAGCTTTATTAGCGGGTATTTTGTATTTGAAAAAGAAGCGTTGGCCAGTTTTAATGACTTATGATTTTTTTGTTTTGGGCCTTTTACTTGCCCAGATTCTCGAAAGAATCGGATTTTTCTTGTCTAGCAGTGGTTTTGGGAAAATGACTAGCTTTTTTCTGGGGGTTCAATTTCCTGGAGAAATTATAAAAAGACATCCAGTTGCTCTCTATGAAGCTTTTTTATTGTTACCGATTTTCATTTTGTTCTATTTATTATACCGAAAATGTCAAAAGCGAGAAAACTACAAAGAGGGTTTAATTGCAACTCTTTATCTTATTGTTATGGGATTGATGACTATAGGGACGGCTTTTCTGACTAAGAATATGAAAGATAAAGAGGCTATTACCTTGACTTTGATTCCAGTAGGCCTGATAATATTATCGAGTTTTGTGATCTTTTATATTCGATCGGGTCGTAATTTGAAAAATGATTTGAAACTCTTTTCCAATCTATTTAAACCTAGAAAGAATGTTCAGAATAATGAGGTAGGAATCGAAAAATTAGTTGAAAGTACTAAAAAGTTAGAAACTGGAGATAAATAAATTATGGAAGAAAAATTACAGCAAAAATTAGCAGAATTAGAAGCGGAATTAAAATCGGTAGAAGCTCAAGATCCCTATAATAGAGATAGCTATGCTGATGAAAATACTCAGGACGATGATGCTGCTGAAAGGGAAGATCATACCAGAGTAAATGCTCTAGAGGACAGCCTTAAAGAAAAGATTCAAAAAGTGGAAGCAGCTTTGGATCGTTGTAAAAAGGGTAAATATGGTCTCTGTGTCTCTTGCGGAGCAAAAATAGACCAAGCTCGTTTAGATATACTGCCGGAAGCAGATCTTTGTATCTCTTGCAGTAATAAAGAACAATCTTTTGAGCTTTCTTAAACAGAATTATTTGGTATACTCAACTCTCATTTTCTTGTAAACTATAGGAAGTTGAGCATATAATTTAAAAAGGAGAAAAATATGGTTGAACAAATTAAAAAAATATTAATTGTTGAAGATGATGAATTTCTGTCTTCATTATATAAAGAACTTCTTACTGAAGAAGGATATAACGTTGATTTGATGAAAGATGGACAAACTGGTTTAGATGCTGCTAAAAAGGGTGGTTACGATCTGATTCTTTTGGATATTATGCTTCCTAAAATGGATGGATTACAAGTTTTGAAAACTCTTGAAGAGAGTAATAATGAAAAGAATGGTCCGATTGTTATGTTGACTAATTTAGGACAAGACTCAATTGTTCGCGATGCTTTAAAAAATGGAGCATCTGGATTTTTGATCAAATCTTCCATGACCCCAGATCAGGTTTTACATGAAGTGAGAGTGTTTTTGAATAAAGAATAAAATTTAGGAAATAATATGAGTAAAGCGCTTTTTCGCTTATGCGAAAAATAAGTTTAGTTAAAGGAGACGCCTTATGGCGCCTCTTTTTGTAAGGAAGAACATGATTATCAAAGTCGAAGAAGAAAATATTGGTTTACGTTTAGATCAGTTTCTTTCGCAAAAAATAGAGCAGTATTCTCGTAATCAGATCAAAAAAAGTATTTTGCAAGGTTTGGTAAAAAAAGAAGGAGAGACATTAGAACCTGACTATCATATTCAAGAAAATGATATTTTTACCTTTGAACCACCAATAATTGAAAGTTCTGATTTAAAACCAGAAAAAATTGATTTGGATATTATTTACGAGGATCAGAAGGTTCTTGTTGTAAATAAAAAAGTGGGAATGGTCATGCACCCAGGAGCAGGAAATTGGGAAGGAACTCTAGCAAATGCTGTCTTGGGACGTTTGAAGAAGCAAAGTGATATCTTAAAGACTCCACTCCGAGCCGGTATTGTCCATCGTCTTGATAAAGATACTTCTGGAATTGTCGTTGTAGCCAAAGATGATCAAACCTTAGAGTTTTTGCAAAGGCAATTTAGAGAAAAGATAACAGTTAAAAAATATTATGCTTTAGTTTTGGGAAAACCAACTTCAGATGAGGGAATTATCAACGCTCCAATAGGAAGACATCGTGGATTTCGTAAAAAATTTACGATACTTGAAAATGGTAAAGAAGCAATTACCCATTACAAAGTTTTAGAAACATTTTCATCTTTTTCAGTCACGAATGACTCTATATTTATATCATTATTAGAAGTTTCTCCCAAAACAGGTCGAACACATCAGATTAGAGTACACTTATCGAAATTGGGTTATCCCATATTGGGTGATCAAGTCTATGGTCGAGAGCAAACTAGGATTAGTAAATCGTTGGGAATTAAAAGGCAAATGTTGCATGCTTATTATTTAAAAATCAATCTTCCAGAGATAGGTGAAAAGGAATTTCAAATAGAGATTCCTAAAGATATGGAAGAAGTTATTTCCAGGTTCAAAAGTCAAATAAGAAAATAGCTGATATTCCTTTATATCCATTTAACTTCAATCCGCCAACTGGCGGAACAATTTAATATGTTGTTAAATTGGTAGTACTTATTTGCTCTTATTGCAAATTCAAGAAAGATGAGTATATAAGCTTTGACATTTAAGTTTCGACTTTATACACTGTTTATATGCAATCCATTTTCTTTGAAGTTGGTTTTATTGTTGTTTTGGCTACTATCTTAGGTGGTTTTGTGAAATATTTACGTCAGCCACTTGTTTTAGCTTATATTCTAACTGGGGTACTTGTAAAAATTTTAGGTTTTTCAAATGTCGGATCTCCGGAAACACTAAGTTTTTTCTCACACCTTGGAATTGCCTTTTTACTTTTTATAGTTGGATTAGAGCTTAATCCAGATGAGCTTAAGGAGATGGGAAAAAAGAGTTTATTCTTGGGAATTGGTCAAATAGTAATTACTTTTGGACTTTCATTTATTCTTTGCTTCCTCCTACAGTTTAACTTGATTTCCAGTTTTTTTATTGCAATTTCTCTTACCTTTTCTTCTACGATAATTGTTGTAAAGCTTTTGATTGAAAAAAATGACTTAACGTCAGTATACGGACGTATTGCTGTAGCTATACTTTTAGTTCAGGACCTCGTTGCCGTTTTAGTCCTAGTCTTTTTATCTGGATTAACTGGAGAGGGAATTTCTTTTTGGACATTTTTTCTTACGATTATTAAAGCAGGGATTTTTTTCACCATAGTTTATCTGTTTTCTAAAGAGGTTTTGGGATATCTTTTTAAACTACTTTCTTCTTCATCAGAGCTCCTATTTTTAGGAGGTATCGCGTGGTGTTTACTTCTTGCTGCTTTTGCTAATTTTGCTGGTTTTTCTCTGGAAATTGGGGCCTTTTTGGCTGGAATTTCTCTTGCTTCAACGAAATATAATTTAGAGATTGGAACAAAGATAAAACCTCTCCGTGACTTTTTTATCACGATCTTTTTTGTGGTTTTAGGTCTTGAAATTAGCTTTGGGTCATTTTTTGAAGTTTTACCAATGGTCATAATTTTTACTGTTTTCGTGTTATTAATAAAACCGATTATTGTAATGGGAGTTTCCGGATTTTTAGGATATAAAAATAGAATTTCCTTCCTAACCGGAAATTGTTTGTCACAGATATCTGAATTTTCCTTGATAGTATCGGCTATAGGACTACAAATGGGACAGATTAACGAAAAAATTTCTTCAATTATTACCTTTGTTGGAGTTTTTACAATCCTTTTTTCTAGTTATTTAGTCACTTACGACGATAAGATCTATAAAAAACTCAAAAAATATTTAACTATTTTCGAAAGGAAGAATGCTAACAATTCTTATAACTTTAACAAAGAAAAAAATTATGAGGATCATATCATATTAATTGGGTGTCACCGTATGGGACAAGATTTTATCAGTATTTTCGATAAGCTTAAAATTCCTTTTATTGTTTTGGATTTTGATCCGAAGATTATTAAACAGCTATCTATGATGGGAGTATATTGTATTTTTGGAGATATTGGAGATCCAGAAATATTAGAAGCATTAAACTTAGGTAAGACTAAAATGGTGATATCTACTGTTCCAAATTTTGCTGATAACAGGGCGGTTTTAGAAGAGGTTAAAAGAGTAAATAAAGAAGTTGTCGTTTTTTTAACCGGTTCTCAAATTGACGAAGCTCTTGAGTTTTATAAACTAGGGGCAGATTATGTAATATTGCCACAGTTACTTGGTGGTCATTTCGTTTCCGCCCAATTAGAGAAACATTGGGGAAAGCTAGAAGACTTGAAAAAATTGAAAGAACATCATATGGCAGATCTTATTAAAAGAAAATCCATGGGACAGTATTGAAAATTACAGAAACTGGACTTCACATTATTGTAAAAAACACGTATCATTTAAATGATATAATTAGAGTAAAGGAGAAAATCATGTCATATAACGCAAACGATCCCAACCAAAATCGATATTGGAATCAACAGGTTATCCGTTCTTTACAAGAACAGATTTATGAAATAGAACAGCGAATGCGTACTGATCCAGATCGTTATGATAGAAGTCGCTATGCGGATATTATAAGGAAACTGAATGAAGCTATTTATGCTCTTCAAGAAGAAGAATCTTTAGTTGCTGATGAGGCAGCGAAAGAACAGCAGTAGTTTCAAGTTAGATTAATTATTTAATTGGAGGTTATTTATGTCGGTTAAAGATGCTATTTTTGCAGGAATGACTATGGGTGAAAAAAATGGAATTCCTTCCTATCGAATGTTTATTGGTGGGCAGTGGGTAGAATCTACAAACGGAGAAACTTTTGAAGTAGTTTGTCCAGAGAGTAGAGAAGTAGTTTCTTATATTGCCAAAGCTACAATAGATAATGCTAGTAAAGCTATGGAAGCGGCTTACTTAGCCCGAAAGGAAATGGAATATCTTTCTCCAGTTAAACGTTCCGAAATTTTGAGGAAAGCGGCTCTTTTATTCCAAGCTCATCAAGATGAGGTAATAAAAAGAGTGGTTTTAGAAACCGGAAAACCGATTTCCGAAGCTCATCACGAAATTGCTGCTGCTATAAAAAGGTTAGAATATGCTGCTGAAGAAGCAAAGTCGATAAAGGGTGAAAGTATTCCTGGGGGAACAATATCGGATGCTGGAGTTAAACAAACGGCTTTGTTAACCAGAAAACCATTGGGAATAATTTTGGGCATAACCCCTTTTAATTATCCTTGTTTTATTCCTATGAGTAAGATTGCGCCAGCTTTAGCAGCTGGAAACACCATAGTGATTAAACCGGCTTCTTCTAATCCTTCTCCAGTTTTATATCTGGCGAAGTTTTTACAGGAAGCAGGACTTCCAGATGGTGCAATAAATGTTGTTACTGGTGAAGGTGCAGAATTAGGAGATTACCTAAGTACTCATCCTAAGGTAAATATGATTTCATTTACAGGAAGCTCAAAAGTGGGTAATAGAATTGCTCGTTTGGCTGGAAAAGTACAACTTCATTTAGAATTGGGGGGGAAATGCCCAGGAATTGTAAGCCAAAAAGCAGATTTAGATTTGGCCGCAAAAGAGTGTGTCAAGGGTGGCCTAAAATTTTCTGGTCAACGCTGTGATTCTTTAAGCAGGTTTTTAATTGAAGAAAAAGTTTATGATAAATTCGTCGAAAAAGTATTACTTGAAGTTAAGAAATGGAAAATTGGAGAGATTTTTGATGAAGAAACCCAAATAGGTCCGCTTATTAATGAATCGGCTTTAATGAAGGTTTTAGATCTTATCGATGATGCGGTTGCTAAGGGTGCAAAAGTTTCTTTAGGTAAGGAAATTGCGAAAGATAGCCTGTTAATGTCACCAGTTGTTTTGACTGATGTTACTACCAAAATGAGAATTGCTTGGGAAGAGACTTTTGGTCCAGCACTTTCACTTATTAAAGTCAAAAACTTTGAAGAAGCAATTTCAATTGCGAATATGTCTGAGTACGGGCTTGATTCCTCTGTTTTCACTCAAGATATCGATGAGGCAATGTATGCTGCTAATCATTTAGAATCTGGGACAGTGCAAATTAATGCAGCCCCAGCACACGGTCTTGGAAATTTTCCTTTTGGTGGAGATGAGGAGTCAGGAATGGGAAGAGAGGGAATTGGATATTCCGTATATGATATGACTAAAGTACACAGTATTGTTTTTAATCCGAAAAAATAATTTTAGCGATTTTTAAGGAGTTAATATATGTTTGATTTAAAAAATAGAAAGGCATTGGTTACTGGAGGTTCGAGGGGTATTGGAAAGGGAATTGCAATATCTCTTGCGAAAGCTGGAGCAGATGTTGTTGTTAATTACTACTCCAAAGTGGAAGAAGCAGAAGCTGTTGTGTCAGAAATTAAAAAGTTGGGGAGACAATCATATGCCGTAAAAGCGGATGTTTCCATTAGAGAAGAAGTTGTGAAAATGGTTAATGAAATGACCGAAAAATGGGGAGAAATAAACATTTTGATCAATAATGCTGGTCTTTTAGGTGCAGCTCCTTTTACGGAAATGACTGAGGAAGAGTGGCAGAGAGTTCTGAATGTGAATGTAAACGGATATTTTCATGTGGCTCAGGAAGTCGCTAAACAAATGGTTGCACAAAAAAAAGATGGAAGGATAATTAATATTGCTTCTATTGCCTCTGGTCAGATTGGTATCGGAACTCCAATGTCTGTTCACTATGGTACTAGTAAGGGAGCTATTGTGGCTTTTTCAGAAAGTTTAGCCGGAGAGCTTGCTCCTTATGGAATTAACGTTAATGCAATTGCTCCAGGACTTATTGAAACCGATATGGTGGCTGGATTTACCTCAAATAAAACAGTCTTAGATTCTTTTATAGCAAGAACACCCAAAAAACGTGCAGGACAACCAGAAGATATTGGATACGCAGCAGTTTATCTTGCTTCTGATGAAGCCGATTATGTCACGGGAACAGTTCTGTATGTTGACGGTGGATATTTAGCGGTCTAATTTTATTTAACCCTACGATATTAACATTCCATCACCAAAACTGTAAAAGCGGTAATTATTATCAATTGCTTCTTGGTATGCCTTTAGGATAAATTCACGTCCAGCAAGAGCTGATACGAGCATCAAAAGTGTCGACTTTGGTAAATGAAAATTAGTAACCATGGCATTTATAAATTTAAACTGGTACCCAGGATAAATAAATAGCGAAGTCTCTCCTGAAAATGCTTCGATAGAATACTTACCATTTTTATTATCCACTGTTGCTTCAATAGCTCTTGTGGAGGTTGTTCCAACACTAATAATCCTTTTTCCTTGTTGTTTATATTCATTTAATCGTTTGGCAAGATCAGAAGAAATATTCAGCCATTCACAGTGCATAAAATGATTTTCGATTTTATTCTCTTTTACGGGTTGAAATGTTCCCAGTCCAACATGTAAAGTTAAGAACTCTGTTTGAACACCTTTTTGATTCAGTTTATTTAAAAGAGATTCACTGAAGTGGAAGCCAGCAGTCGGAGCCGCTACTGAACCATTATTTTGAGCATAAACAGTCTGGTATTCTTTTCGATTCGTGATTTGCCTTTTTATATAAGGAGGAGTTGGCATAATTCCAATATTATCTAGGGTTTTTTCTAATTCTTTTCCCTTCATATTCAATTTAATAATTCGAATTCCGGTTGTCAGAATATCTACTATTCTTCCTTGTAGTCCAGAACCAAAGGTAATAAGTTGATTGATTTTTCCGCCCGGTTTAGTAAGACATTCCCAATATTCAGCTTCAAGTAGTTTTAGGAGTAATACTTCTATTTTTCCTCCGGTATCTTTGGTCCCGTAGATTCTTGCCGGAATTACCTTACTATTATTAAAAATAAGCACATCGTTGTCAGTTAGATAGTTTGGAAGATTATAGAAATGATCGTGAATAATAGTTTGCTTTTTTTTATTGAGGACCATTAACTTTGAGTGATCTCGAGGGGAAACAGGTTTTTGAGCAATTAATTCTTGCGGTAAATGATAATCAAAATCAGTAGTTTTCATATAATCTCTGAAAATTAGTTTAATCTAAAGTGCTTTAATGATACAATTTTTAACATGAAGTTTAAAGTGATAAAAAAGGATCGTCAAACCAAAGCAAGAGTTGGAAAGATAGCTTTAGCTCACGGAACAATTGAAACCCCCAGTTTTGTACCGGTTGGAACTCAAGCTACAGTAAAAGCCCTTTCTCCTCGAGATCTTCACGAAATTGGAGTACAAGTATTTTTCGCCAATACTTACCATCTTTATCTGCGCCCAGGAGCGGATTTGATCGCAAAAATAGGAGGAATTCATAAGTTTATGAATTGGGATAATCCGATTATGACTGATTCAGGAGGATTTCAGGTTTTTTCTTTGGGTCTAGGAAAATATAAGTTTAAAATTGGAGATGAAAAAACAAAGGTGTTTTTTGGTCAAGAGAGAAAGGGGATAACTGGTGAAAAATTAGTGGAAATAAGTGAAGATGGAGTAGAATTTAAATCTCACCTAGATGGATCAAAGCATATTCTAAATCCTGAGAAATCAATCGAGATTCAACATAAATTAGGATCAGATATTATGATGTCTTTTGATGATTGTACTCCTTACCCTTGTTCTCATGAATATGCAAAATTATCAATGGAAAGGACCCATCGATGGGCTACTCGTTGCGTTCGGATACATAGAAAGTTAAAAAATAAACCACATAATCTTTCTCAAAATCTTTATGGGGTGATACAGGGATCTATTTATGAAGATTTGAGAATAAAAAGTGCTCAGTTTATTGATTCACTTAATACTTCAGGAATAGCAATTGGTGGAGTTTCTGTGGGAGAATCAAAGAAGGAGATGTATCAGGTTTTAGACTTTGTTAATCCTTATTTATCAGAGGACAAACCGAGACATTTGCTTGGAGTTGGAGAGATTGATGATGTTTTTGCTGCTGTAGAGCGTGGAATTGATACTATGGATTGTGTTATTCCTACACGCTGGGCTCGAAATGAAACTTTGATTGTTAGTCCTGAGACTTCAAGAAAAGAGCAAACTAAAACTCCTTGCCGGTTATCTATTAAGAATAATAAATATATTGAGGACACTGGACCGATTGATCAAAACTGTGATTGTTATGTTTGTAAAAACTACACTAGAGCATACCTAAATCATTTATATAGAAGCGGTGAAATATTGGGTATTTATTTAGGTACCTTTCATAATGTATATTTTATGACAGAGCTTTTCAGAAAAATTCGAGAATCAATTTTAGAAGGAAAATTTATTAAACTAAAAAAGAAATGGTCACTTCAAGATTAAAAATGATCAAAAAGCGAAAGTCTTTTGCTAAAAAAATTATCAATCCAAAGCCTCGTTATATTGAAAAGAGAGGATATCGTAAAATTGGGGTTACAGTTGAAAGATCAAGGAGGAAAAAAAGAACTTTTCTGATTTCTATATTATTAATAATTTTGCTGCCTTTATTGGGATTGATTTTATGGCAAGGAGTTCGAATCACAAAAATTATGTTAAAGCCTTTTGATTTAGCTTTGGGAAATTTTGAAAGGAATACTACCTGGAAAGGTAAAACTCAGCTAAATATCTTATTTTTGGTTTTATCTAGTTTAGACAAAAAAACTGCAACGGTTGAAAATATTTATTTGATTGAGGTCGATAAAGAGAACGAAAACTTAAGAATATTAAAGATTCCAAATGATATTGATGTTGATGTGGCAAAGGGAATGGGAGAATATCGTTTGGATAAAGTGTATGCTTTAGGTGCGATTCAGGACAAAAAGGAGAATATGACCTTGTTTAAAGATACGATTGAGAAGAATTTTGCTATTCCAATAGATCGTTATATTGCTGTTGATAGCTCTTTTCCTCAATTTATAGACGATTCAATAAATTTTAATCAAAAAGAGTTAAATTCATCTGCAGTTTCAGATCTATTGAAAAACAATAAAAATATTTTAAACGGGATTTCTGGAGTTTTTAACATCTTAAAGTTGAAGGAAGAAAGTCAAGGTTATATTAGTACTAATTTAGCGGCATCAGAATTTTTACTTTTTGGGAGTACTTTAGGGAAGATTGAAGGTGAAAAACTATCTTATAGAGAATTTTCTAATGATTTATATACTGAAACTGAAGAAGAAGATGAAAAACATAAACAACTAGAGCAGATTAAATTGGATTTTTTTATTCAGACAAATTTTTACGATTATTTAGTACGACAAGAAAGATTAAAAATAAAGATTTATAATGCTACAAATACTCCTCAAATAGCTTCGAAAGCGTCTCGTCTAATAAGCAATATGGGGGCTGAAGTTATAGATCTTTCTAATCATGAAAATGAAAAGGTAAGTATAATTCAAGTGAGTAGTGATATGGCAAATTCAGAGACTGTAAAAAGGGTACGGGATGCTTTTAGAGCAACTATTAAGATTGTTCAAATAGATCCTATAGAAAGAGCTGATTTGAAGTTAATTATAGGTGAAAATTGGTCATTCCGAATGGAAGGCACTATTGGCGAAAATGAGTAAAAGAGCCGTAACAAAAAGGACCGTGGCTAATTTTGGCCACGGTCCGGAAGAAAGGAGAGAGACTAACGCCATTTATAGCATACAGAGCTAATATTGTCAATATATCCAACTTTACTTATGGTGACTTATGGTTTTTATTAGTTTTTAGTTGGATATACCTAAATCAGCCTATTTTGAGTATAATAAAACTTAGAAGTTGCATAAATTTTAGAGTACGACTTTAATGTAGTAAATGTTTGTTTTTTATTGTCTTTTCAGGTAAAATAGGGTGTTGTAAGAGAGAGGTAAATTTTTAATGAGAGAGATGAATTAAAAATGAGTATTTTAGAGATTAATAATTTTATTTTGCATAATCAGGCGGGAGTATTTATTGCTCTAGGATTGATATCAATATTCCTGTTTATTGTTATCAAGAGGATAAAAGGCAGTAAAGCAATGAATTCGATTACGATCGAGGACGGAGTTCTTCTCGCAATCGAAGTTCCTCGTTTCAATGAAAAAGGAGCCTTAGCTGCAGAACAAATGTTTGCTTCTCTGCATGGGCTTTTAAAGTATACTCCCGGTATTCAAGAACATATCTCTTTTGAAATCACATCTTCTGCCAAGGGTATAAAATTTTATGTCTTTTTACCTTCATATTTCCATAAGTTTGTAGAGAGTCAGATTTATGCTCAATATCCTTCTGCAGAGATAAAAGTTATAGAAGATTACTCTCAGATGGACGTTTCTTCTTATCAATTTGTTGGTTCCGATATCACTATGAGTCGGGAATATTTTTTCCCAATTAAAACCTTTCGGGACTTTGAAGTAGATCCCTTAGCCGCAATTACCGGTGCTTTTGAAAAATTAGAAGATCCCAATGGACAGGTTTGGTTTCAGATTCTTATTCGTCCGATTCCTGATGATTGGCAGGATCCTGGACATGCATACGTTTCAGCGGTTAGAGAAGGAAATTTTGACGAAAAGAGTGCTTTGGGTAAATTTGTGGAAACATTCACCAAAGAAATTGGTTATATAATTACTGGGATTATAGGGTATTTGTTCCGTCCCGATGCGGAAATTGGAGGAGATTCTGCTACCGCTGCTGCCAAACAACAGGTGAGACTTTCTGCTGGACAGGACATTGCTTTAAAAGCTATAGAAAACAAATTGACAAAGCTAGGATTTGAAGCTGCGGTGAGAGTCATTACTTTTGCCGAAGACGAAGAAAAATCACAAAAACAGCTTTCTTCGGCAATTGCTTCATTAAAACAATTTTCTACTGCCAATCTGAATAGCTTTGAACGTTCACCAATTGTTACTCCGAACCAAATTCTCCTTCAAAGATATCGAGAAAGATATTTTCCTACGGAAAGAGATTCCTCTTTTGTTTTAAATATTGAGGAATTAGCTTCAGTTTTTCATCTTCCTTCAGAGTCAGTAGAAACTCCAAATATCGCTTGGGTAGATGCCAAAAGGGGTGAACCACCTTTGACTTTACCTTTAACTGACTGTACGTATATTGGTAAGACTATTTTTAGAGATACTGAATCAGTTTTTGGAATTAAAACTGAAGATCGTCGTCAACATATGTATGTGATTGGAAAAACGGGTACAGGGAAGTCAACTTTAATGAAAAACATGATAATTAATGACATGAAATCTGGTCGTGGTGTTGGAGTCCTTGATCCGCATGGAGATTTGATTGAAGAGCTTCTTCAATATGTTCCTCTCGAAAGAATCAACGATGTGGTAATTTTTGATCCTTCAGATGCGAACTATCCCGTATCAATGAATATGTTGGAATTATTTGATCCCTCTCAAAAAGATCTCTATGCTTCCGGTTTACTGGATGTTTTTAAAAAATATTTTGGTTATTCTTGGGGACCTAGATTAGAACATATTCTTAGAAACTGTATTTTAACACTATTAGAAATTCCCAATTCAACTTTACTTGGAATAACCAGAATTTTGATTGATAAAAACTATGAAAGTTACATAGTTGATCAGGTTAAGGATCCTGTTGTAAAGGCCTTCTGGCAGGAGGAATTTGCTAATATTAGAGGAAACCAACGTCTCTTTTCAGAAGCAATTCAGCCTATTCAAAACAAAGTGGGGCAATTTTTATCCGCCGCAACCGTGAGAAATATTGTCGGACAAGCAAAAAGTAGCATTGAGATTGATGATATTATAAATACCGGAAAGATCTTTTTTGTAAACCTTTCAAAGGGTAAAATAGGAGCGGATAATTCATCTCTTTTGGGAGCAATGATTATTTCTAGATTACAATTTGCAGCTATGGCTAGAGTCAAAATCCCAGAGTCAGAACGTAGGGATTTCTACGTTTATGCAGATGAGTTTCAGAACTTTGCGACAGAGTCGTTTTCAAATGTGCTTTCTGAAGCCAGGAAATATCGTCTTAGTTTAATTTTGGCACATCAATACATTGATCAGCTTCCAGAAGAGGTTCGTGAGGCAGTATTTGGTAACGTGGGAACTATTGTAGCCTTTACAATCGGTTCCAAAGATGCCAGATTTTTAGAAAAAGAATTTGCGCCTACGTTTGAAGAATCAGATTTAGTCAATTTACAAAGACACTATATTTACATTAAAATGATGATAGATGGAATGACCAGTAATCCATTTTCAGCCGTAACTCTTGCACCTCAAGGTGAAATTACAAACAAAAAAGAAGAGATTATTGCTTTATCGAGGCAAAAATTCAGTCGTGAGCTTGAAACCGTAGAAAACAGAGTTCGAAAATGGACGGAAACAAAGTTCAAAAAAGGAATGAAGTTGGTGATTAAAGATAAGCCAGGCCAGAATAAAGAAAAGTTATCCACGATTGATGACATTGAGGAATACGAATTACCTAAAGGTTCAGAAGCAGAAGCTCCTAAAACTGAAAACATGAATATAACATCAGAATCAGAAAAGATTCCTCCGATATCAGAAATAAATAATCCCATTATTTCAGATAAAGCAGTTACAATTGATAAAGATTGCGGGCCTATTCCTATTAATATACCAAAACCCAATGAGGAAAAAAGTTAAGAATTGGGTTACAATTTAAAAAAGGAGATTATTCAAATGAATAGTATGCAAATGAAAATGTTAAGAGATGCCGTTAATGCTGCTGAATCAAATATAAAATTGGCAAAAAACCTTCTTTATCAGCTAGAAGAAGGAAGAGGCGATCGTTTTGAACGACATGACAGATTTGACCATAACGATCGTAATGATCGTAACGACCGTCGTGATCGTTTTGATCGTAATCGGAATAACGATCTTAACCGTAGACCGCAAAGTGCTGCTATTCCTGTTGCAAAAGATAAAGACATTAATCGAGATCGGGAATTGGTAGGATTTTTTAACGGTTTAGAAATGTTGACCGAAAGCGGGAAAAAATTTATTGTTCCTCGAAATTATATTTCCAAAAGCTTTATTGTTGAAGGGGACACCTTGAAATTAGTTAAAGATGAAGGAGAGGAAAAGTTTAAACAGATTCGTCGGGTAAAGAGAAAAAGAATTGTGGGTACTTTATCTAAAAAAGACGGTGATTTTGTCGTTGTTACAGAACTGGGAAGCTTTAAGGTCATTCCGGAAGCAATCGCTTTTTATAAAGCAAAAGAAGAAGATCACTTAACTGTTTTGGTTCCGGCTGAGAAAAAAGCTACTTGGGCTTCAGTAGAAGGTATTGCTGTTGAGGAAAAGGAAGATATTGTTGATGTTACAGCAGAAAAAGATGATAAAACTGAAGGAAAAGAGGTAGCACCTAAAAAGAAATATCCAAAGGCAAAAAAAACAAAGGAGATAAAAGAAGAAAAAAGTGAAAATACTCCGGTTTTAGAGAAAGAAGTTGTTACTCCCAAGGATTCTCAGATAATTTTTGAGGAAGGAAAAGAAGTGACCCCAGAGATAAAGATAGAAGCTTCAAAAATAGAAGAACCTTCAGTTCTGGAGGTTAAATCTGAAGAAAAACCACCTGCCCCTGAACACAAAAAGAGTGAAGATGACGAGGAGGCTTTACAATAATTTAAAAAAAGGTAGGGGTAAATTATGTCAGGTCATTCAAAATGGAAAACTAATAAGCATAAGAAAGGCATCGCAGATGCTAAAAGAGGGCAAGCCTTTACTAAAATAGCCAAGATTATTACGATTGCGGCTAAAGAAGGTGGAGGTAATCCTGATAGTAACTTTAAACTTCGTTTAGCAATAGAAAAAGGTCGTGAAGTGAACATGCCCAAAGAGAATGTACAACGGGCTATTGATAGGGGAGTTGGAAATGCTGACGGGGCTTCAAACTATAAAGAAGTTGTCTATGAAGGTTTTGGTCCTGAAGGAACGGCATTTATTGTTGATGCAGCCACAGATAATACTAATCGTACTAATGCAGAGTTAAAAACTCTTTTCTCCAAAAATGGGGGAAACATGGCAAGCTCTGGAGCGGTTGCATATCTTTTTGATCACGTGGGATATCTTTTTTTAGAAATTGAAAAAAATAAAATTGAAGAAGTTATGTTGACCGTAATGGAAGAAGCTGGCGTATTAGATGTTGTTGAAGATAAAGAAGGAATTGATGTCTATACACAGTTAGACATGCTATCTGCTATCAGAGAATCTCTTACTGCTAAAGGTTATAATATCAAAGATGGTGAATTGATTTTCAGAGCAAAAAATCCGATTAAAATAGAAGATAAAAATATTATAGAAAGATTGATTAGTTTTTCAGAGCTTATTGAAGAACATGATGATGTTCAAAAAGTTCACGTTAATTTTGAGATTGATGATGAGATTTTCAAATGATTATTTTAGGAATTGATCCCGGACTAGCTACGACCGGTTATGGTGTTATTAAAGTTAATCCTAAAAAAAAATATTTAACTTCAAATACAAGCTTTGAGAATGGTTTTGAGCTTTTAATTGACTACGGTTGTTTAGTGACTGATAAGGCATTAGAGGAACCAAAACGCCTAAACTCTTTATATAAAGATACTCAGGCATTACTTAAACTATTTAAACCGGATGTTATTACTATAGAAAGGTTATTTTTCTTTAAAAATGCGAAGACAATTATCTCTGTAGGACAAGCTAGAGGTGTAGTAATTTTAGCCGCTTCTCAGTTTTCAATACCAGTATTAGAGTATGCTCCGTTACAGGTAAAGTCAGTCTTAACAGGTTACGGTCGTTCTAAGAAAAAAGAAGTTGAGAAGAAGGTGAAAGAGATATTAAACACTCCGATTTTAAAAATAAAAAAAGAGAAGAAATCGAAAGATGGACATCATATAGATGATGCTGTTGATGCTTTGGCTGTTGCTATTTGTCATACATTTAAAATGCGGGAAAAGTTAATAAAAATAAAAAAGTAACTTATGAATTTTGGAATACTTACCAAAAGGAAAAAAATCACTATAATTTCAGTAATCATAACTGTAATTTTTTTCCTGTTCAACTACTTTGATATTTCCTTGTATTTGAAATTTATTGTTGGAGCAATGATCACTTACTTTTTGTGTTTGTGGGCTTTTGATTTTGATTTGAAGCGTTCTGAATATATCATTCTGCCAATAATGCCGATTCTCTTTTACCTTTCCATGTCTCTTTTATATCCGATTTTGGAAAAATTAAACATTAAATATTTAGTATATCCATTTATTTTACTAGGGATGTATATTTTATTGTTAACCTTTAATATCTTGAATATTTCTACGTTTAAACCGATTCCGCTTTCAAAAGCGGCCTGGATCTCTCTTTCTCTCTGGCGCTTTATAATTTCATTTTTGGTTTATACTTATCTTTTTTGGTTCCATTTTAATTGGTATGTCATAGTGTCGTTAATATTTGTCTTTAGCATTTTTATCGCTTATCCTAGTTTTTATCTTTTGATTCACCAATTAGGTAGGGGAGAAAGATCTTTATTCTACATTATAGTAGTTACTTTAGCTGTTGTCGAAGTTGGATTTTTGCTTACCTTTTGGAAACTTCCATTTTTTGGTTCTGGTTTAATATTAGGAGCTTTAGTCTATATTGTAACTGGAATTTTAGAGGCCCATCTAAAAGCTCAACTCGATAGGGAATTCTTTTGGGAATATGGCGTTGTAGCTTTGTTTGCTATGCTTCTCATGATATTTCTTTAATTTCATTAATAATCAATAATTATTTAAATAGAATTAGTAATAAATAAAGGAGAGTGTTTTTAATAAATTAGTAATTTAATTATCCTGTGGGGAAGGGGATAGTTATGGTTGTTAGAAAAGGATTAACTTGCTGCGTGTAACATATTGATATAGTCTGTGGAACATTGGTATAATTAAAAACTATAGGTTATAGATATTGATCTAGAATGCGTAGGTAGATTGTGGATAACTTTTTGAGGTCACGTTTTCAGCGACATTCGAAGATGACTGCTAATCTTATAGAGGAGGAGTATAGCATTCTTTCTCTATTTTGGTATTAATATATCGTGTTTATAAATTATTTAATATATTTATATTTCAAAATTAAATTAATCATTATTAATGAAATAATGATAGAGATATATTCTCTGTTTTTGGTCTTATCTATGTGTAAATATTCACTGAGATTTTAGGGAGAGATTTATGGATGGAGCAGTGATTTTGGTAATATGTATAATGTCGTACAATATAACTTAAGCGACAATAGGTGTAAAGTTGAAAGAGAGGAGTATTAATCCAGATTATATTGATGTATTAATATTTATGTTTATTTCATTAATTAATTTATTAAATTAATATTTATTAATAATTTCCCAATTAATCCTAATTCTCTCTATTTAGAGGTCTCCAATTTTTTCGTCTTTAAAATTTCTCTTGTCCTCTTTTGATATAGGTTTGATATATTTATGCTATTTTTGCTCCTTCTCTGTCTTTTTCCCCTTTAGAGAAGTGGTTTTGAAATGACAAAAGACACTAAAAAGGTTAAAATGAGATAAGGTATAAGTGAATTTTAATTATAAACGAAGGTTTTATGTTGATATGACGCCATAAAAATGGCGTATGACTTTAGAAGCCGTCTAGAACGCGTGAAAAATTTAAAGACGATTCTCTAATCATTAAAATAACGTAAATAGATAGAAAAATATGAAAACTCTCAAAGAACATAGCTTAGAATTTTTGGAATACTGTGAAATTGAAAAGGGTCTTTCACAACTTACAATTAGAAATTACGCTTTTTATTTACAACGATTTTTGGATTATTTGAAAGAAAATAATAAAGAAGATTTAACTCCTGAAAAATTAAGTGCCAAAAATATTTGGGATTTTCGAGTTTATTTATCACGATACCAAAATCCAGTTTTAAAAAAAGGTTTGAAACGAAATTCGCAGTCATATTTTTTAATTGCATTACGAGTACTACTAAAATATTTAGCTAGAAACGATATCAAGACTTTGTCTGCTGATAAAATTGAGTTACCAAAGAAAGAAGCACGCCAGATTAAATTTTTGAGTGAAGATCAGGTGGATAAAATCTTAAATGCACCCAAAGCTGATAACATAAGCGGTTTGAGGGATAAGGCTATACTAGAGACTCTTTTTTCGACAGGGCTTCGTGTGGCTGAGCTCATTGCTTTGAATACGGATCAGATAAATTTTTCTTCACGTGAAATTGGCGTAGTTGGTAAAGGTAATAAACCACGAGTAGTATTTCTATCTGATAATGCTGTAATGGCTTTGCAGAGGTACTTGAATAAAAGAAAAGATAAAGAAAAAGCTTTGTTTGTAAATTATCGTGGAAAGATTCCAGAAGCTGGAGAACGCCGTTTGTCAACTCGTAGCGTTGAGAGGCTTATCAAAAAATACGTCTTGCAGGCGGGGATTCCAATTTCCGCAACTCCTCACACAATGAGACATAGCTTCGCTACCGATCTTTTGATGCAAGGAGCAGATCTTCGTTCTGTTCAAGAACTTTTGGGACACTCAAATATCGCAACAACACAAATTTATACTCATGTTACGAATAAACAGCTTAAAGATGTGCATCAAGCTTTTCATAGCGGGAACAAAAGATAGATAAGTAAGATGTTCGATGGAAATTTATTTATCCTACTCCCCTCTTATGCATTTACAAGTACACTAGCCTCATTATTTTCTACATATAAAATTCCCGATTTAATTTCTACAATAGTTTCTATTTTATTATTCCGACGTACTTTCACTTTACCCTTTCCAATAATAGAGATTAAAGGTGTGTGGTAAGGAAGTATTGCTATTTCCTCTTTGCTTGTTGTGGGGATGAATAAAACTTCACACTCTCCATTTAGAAGAGGACCTTCTTCTGAGAGTATTTTTAATTTGAATGTTTTGATTTTTCCCATTGTTCTATTGCTTTATCAATAGTTCCGATCATATAAAAATTATCTTCGGGAATTTCGTCAAGTTCTCCACTTAGTATTTTTTGTACTCCTTCAATTGTCTTTTCAAGAGGAACATATTCTCCTTTTATTCCGGTATATGCTTCAGAACTGAAAAATGGTTGACTGAAATACTTGAGTAATTTATTACTACGATCAACAATGATGCGATCTTCAGGAGATAACTCCTCTATTCCTAAAATTGCGATAATATTTTTGAGAGAATCATATCTTTCAAAAATATTTCGAGTCTGTTCAACACTTTCATAGTGTTCTTTTTTTACATATAGAGGATTAACTAAAACGGAGGATGATTTTAAATGATTAATAGCAGGATAGATTTTCTTTTCCGAAAGTTCACGAGAAAGTACTACGATAGAATCAAGATGATTCAAAGTAGCTTGAATAGCAGGATCAGAGAAATCATCGGCAGGGACATAAACAGCTTGAGCAGAAGTAATTGATCCATTTTTTGTTGAGGCAATTCTTTCCTCAAATTTTCCTATCTCTTGTCCTAACGTAGGTTGATAACCTGTATCTGAAGGCATTCGTCCTAATACCGTAGATATTTCACTTCCCGCTTGAACAAAACGAAAGATATTATCTACAAAAAGTAAAATATCTTTATTTGTAGTATCTCGAAGATGTTCCGCAATTGCAAGTCCAGTATGTGCTGTACGGTAACGTATTCCTGGTGTTTCATCCATTTGTCCAAAAATTAATACAACATTATTTAATAACTTTTTACTTTTTAATTCTTCTACGAGTTCAAAACCTTCACGAATACGTTCTCCAATTCCTAAAAATACAGAATATCCTTTTGCAGAATAAACAATGTTATGAATAAGTTCCGTAATAATGACAGTTTTTCCTACACCAGCACCTCCAAAAAACCCAATCTTCCCTCCCCGTGGAAATGGTGAAAAAAAGTCAATTGCCTTAATCCCTGTTTCTAAAATTTGCATTGTATTCTCAATGGATTCAAAGTCTGGAGCAGGTTTTTCTATTAGACTATAAGTATCCGCTTCAAAAGGAGGTAGATCATCAAGCGGTTGTCCGAATGTGTTAATTACTCTTCCTAAGGCCTTAGCTCCGACAGGTATTTTTATAGGTTCTCCTGTATCAATTACCATTGTTCCTCGTTTAACTCCGTTAGTTTTTCCCAATGCGAGACATCGAACAATATTATTACGTAAATATTCAATTACTTCTAATGTGAGATTTTGTTCAGGTATAAATAATGCACGTCCAATAGGAGGGGTTAAATATCCGAAATACACATCAATAATTGGATCTGTCGCTTGAACGACTTTACCCTTGTTTCCTGCTTCGGTATTTGTTTCTACTTTTGTTGTTAATTTCTGTTCATTTTTCATACTATTTTATTATACACGACTATAATTATATTTATGAAGTTCTCTAAGTTTTGCATCTATTTGTTCTCGTCGTTTTCTATTATATTGATGGATTAATATTTTGTTTTGATCTTCCGCGTTGTCATGAGCATTCTTCATTTCAATCATTTGTGCCGCGTTATACGCAAGTAAAGATTCTTGGAAATAGTTATAGATCAATATTCCGATGATGGTTTTGTTAAAATATTTAACTACTTCATTAACATTGGGTTCAACTCTAAATCGTTCATCAATATCTTCAAATTTTTTTTGACTTTTTTCTTTATTTGGTTTTGTAATTAAAGATACTACTTCAACTATCTGTTGTACTGCACTTTTATATCTTGGGAAAACAATATGAATATGTGCATACGTTCCTAAGATGTCTTTTAATGGTTCTATTTGTTCATATTTTACTTTGTTAGGAATACTAAAAAAATGGATTGTGCGTTCATTTCTCTTTATGAAATGATTGTGTCCTTTTTTGCCGGTAATTAAAAGATCCGCTTTGTATTCTTTATAGAGATGTTCCCCTTTTTCAAGTACTTTATTGAGTAAATTCCCATACATACCTCTATTCAGAGTAAGTACTACAACAAGATGTTTATTATTTACTTCCGGTCTTTCAGGTGTTAGCTGTTGTAATGTTCGATACACTTTCCAGGTTTCCTCAAAAAAAAGTCTACTTTTCAATATCTTTTCTCTGGTTTTAAATATTTCGTTTGCCGCACTTTGCTCCAGTGCTTGCGCAATTTCTCCGAGATATTCAACTGCTTTAATTTTATTTCTTAATATTTCTAGAGACTGCATATTGATCGCCGGTTGATTCTTTTAAAAGATCTACTATTGTTTCCTTTTCAGCTTCTGATTGTTCTGTCTTTTGAACTATTGGAGGTGTTTTAGGATCTTTGATAAAATCATTAATTACAGATTCTAAAATCTCTTTTGATTTATCTAACGATTTTAAAGAGAGTGCTTTTTGAACAGAAGCTATATATGAATCTTCTTGAGAATAACTATGAAATTTTAGTTTTAATTCAGCTATAACTTCATAATTCCACATTAGTATTTTTTTTGAAACGAGTAAATAAAGCATTCCAATTTCATATTCTAATGTAAGAAGATCATTAAGAGATTGATGGAAAATAAGATCGATTCTTTTCCCTAGTTCAATAATCTCATAGGTGTTTTTTTGTATTTCTGTTCCCAGGGAGATGAATTTTTCTACCTCATGGTAACGAATTATCACTGTTTTAAGTTTATCCGATAATTCGCGTAATAGTTTTGGTTGCGATTTTCCTCCAATTCTGGTAACGGAATAACCAATATCTATTGCTGGTTGAATACCTTTATTTGCTAGGCTTTGTCTAAATAAAATGTGTCCATCTGTTATGGCCATAAGATTTGTTGTGATGAAGTCAGTAAATTCTTCACTTTGAGTCTCAACAATAGGAATAGCTGTAATAGAGCCATTTCCTACTTTATCACTAAAACTTCCACATCTTTCCAATAGCCGGGTATGTAAATAGAAAATATCTCCTGGATAAGCTTCTCTTCCGGGTGGTCTATTGAGGAGTAATGAAAGTTGTCTATATACTTTAGCGTGTGCGGTTAAATTATCGAATACGATAAGAACATCTTTTCCTAGACCTGCTAGAGTTTCAGCAATTGTCATTCCTGTCATTGGAGCAATATAGTTTAAAGATGCAGGATCAGAAGATCTTGATAAAATGACAATCGTGTTTCTAAATGCTCCGTATTGGTATAGCTGGCTGAGTCTTCTCTTTACATGAGTAGATTCTGCGTCAATAGTGACAAAAATACTTGCTACATTAGAATTAATTTTAGTTTGATTTGCAATAATCGCTGCAGCCACATCGCTCTTTTTAATTTTCTTTTCTCCGATAAACAACTCTCTTTGTCCTTTTCCTATGGGAATTTGCGAATCGATTAATATATATCCGGTATTTAATTGCGTTATAATTTGTTTTCTTTCATTAACTTTTTTAGCCGTTCCTTCTATATCCTTTAAAAGGCCTTTTTCGATCTCTCCTTTGTTATCCAGTGGTTCCCCAAGTGGGCTTATAATTCTTCCAAGTAGCTTTTCACTGACATTGATTTTTAAAGAAGGACTAATTATTTTTACCAATTCGCCACGCCGTAAATTTTGATAATTTCCGAGGAGAATAATTTGAGCTTCTTGTTGCGTAAATCCTAGAACAATTCCCCTTACTCCTGATGAAAATTGTACCACATTATTGAGAGCTACAGATTCCAATCCGCTTATGATACAGACTTCATTTATAATTGATTCTACTCTGCCGACACTTTCTTTTACACCAATTGAATTAAAACTTTTTGTCATGAATAGATTTTTTCTACTTTATTTTCTAAATATAATTGTAAATAATAAATAAGGGCATTTTTAAATGAATAGTCAAGCAAATCACCTCTAATAAGTAGTGTAAATCCTGCTGTTAATGACTTATCAACTTCAAAAATAATTCTTTTTGAGTTATATCTTTTTACATCATCTCCCAGTCTTTTTGCTATGGTATTTTTAAAATTATCGGAAAGTGCAATTGCAGAAGAAAAAACAATCTCTTCAGCAGAGGAAAGTTGCTTCAAAAATATCTCATAGAATTCTTTTCCTGTTTCATCAGTTAACGTCCATAAAAGTTTTTTATCAGTAATATCTAATAAAAATTGAAATATTTCTTCGGATATTTGATCTTTGAAAAGAAAAATAATCGTTTCTTTAATCTTTTCTTTTTTTGCATCTTTATCTGAAAATAGTTTAGTGATTTCTTCAGAAAAATTTACTTTATCAAAAATAATTCCCATATCTCTCGCTATTTTCTTGTATGGAGAAAAAACAGTATATTGATGTAAAATATCTAATACCTCTTTAAGTTGCTCGGTTTTCATCTTCATAAATCTTCATTAATTTTTTAATAATATCTTCATGTTGTTCGAGAGTAAATTCTTCTTTGATATATTGTTTTAATGCCCAGTCAATGGCTTGAGAGGATTCATTAATTGTCTGTTCATAAATCTTACTAGCTTGTTTTTGAGCTTGTGTTTTTATCTTAATTCCATTTTCTTGAGCTTCACTAATTATCTTAGTGGCTTCTTTCTCTGCTTCAGAAAATATATCTTTTAAATGATTTCCAGAATCAACAAAAGCTCTTTTAGTTACTTCTTCAATTATTTTTTTATTCTCTTCAGCTGAATTCTTATGAATGTCTATAGCCTTTTCAGCTGCATCATTGAAATATTTTTTTGTATCTTCTCGTGCAATATGTCCTAATTTGGTAAAAGAATTTTCTAAGGCCTTGAAAGAGAGATAGATACGCCATAAGTAAATAATAATAATTATATTTAATACAGCAACAAATAATATGGTATAAGTTATATTATTTCGTAATAGTTGGTTAAATGTTTCAACAAAGGTGATATTCATAAAATAATTAATCTCTCAAAGCTAATAGTGGATCCATACTAACAGATCTACGTGCTGGAATTATTCCAATTAAGAAACCGAGAATAAAAGCAATTACTATCATTATTATACTAATAATATAAGGTGTTTCATAGAGCTTGAATAAAGGAGTATTGATTTGTGATGCTACATAAGCAACTCTAAGGTTAACAAGATAACCAAATCCAGAACCAATAAGTAATCCTATTAATGTTCCTCCTACTGAAAGAATAATAGATTGACAATAAAATAAAATTTTTACATCTTCTTGTCTAATACCGATAATTCTTAAAAAACCAATTTTTTTAATCTGTTCCATGAGAACAATCGTAATCGTATTTAAAATACTAGAAATTGCAACCAAAAGCGTAATGGATCCTAATATAATAAGTAGTATCCGTAAAATACCTAGAATACGCTCTACCTGATCAAAAGTATCTTGAATATTACTAGTTTTAAAACCTAGAAGTTCAATATTTTCCCTTATCTCGTCAATTTCATTTAAGTTGCTCACAATTACTTTTGTTTGACTAGCATAAGTAATTCCTATATTGTAAAGGTCCTCGGCTGGTATATATGCAAGTGGAGATTCTTCTTTATCAATAATTCCAATAACGGTATATTCATTATCTGCAATAGTTTTTGTTACCCCATCAATATTATCGGTGAGGTTTTTGGTTAAGACAAAATTAATCATTATATTTCTTCCTATCAGGTCATCCGGATTTGAAATTCCATAGTCTTGCAAAACAGCTTTGCTTAATATTATTTTCTTTGTATCTCCTAATTCAAAACCTTTTCCCTTCAAGTATGATAAAGATAAAGTGTTCATGTATGTAGGAGTAATTCCGTAAAAAGGAAGAGTTTGAGAAATTCCGTGGAATAAAGCGTCTCCAGAGAGATTAATGATGGGCTCAACACTTTCAACACCAATTAAAGATCTAAATTCACCAAGGCGGACTTTATCTATTTTTAGTTGTTGTGTTTTTAATGAAGTAACTGTAATAATGTTTCGTGATTCGGAGTTTTCCATTTCAGTATTAACCATATTTTCTAAACCATATCCTAAACCACTCATGAACATTATCATACTGACACTAATCCCCACTCCTCCCATGGTTAATATAGTACGGATTCTTTTTGAAAAAACATTAATTACAGCTAACCTAATAATATATAAAATACTCATATCGTTTTTTATTTTTTATTTGGTGATTCAATATAGCTTACTACTTCTTTTATGCTGTGTAATGGACTATTTTGTTGTTTAATATTCCAAAGCCTTCCGTCTTTGACAAAAAACCATTTTTTTGAAAATTTTAAAAATTCAAAATCGTGAGTAACCATGACAATTGTTTTATTTTCTTTGGTATTTATATCCACCAGAATTTTAATTACTTCTTCAACTGATTGTGTGTCCAGGTGTCCAGTAGGCTCATCTGCAAAAACAATCCAAGGATCATTAATTAAGGCTCTGGCTATAGATGCTTTTTGTTTTTGTCCCGAAGAAGCTTCGGTAGGACGATGCTTTTTGATACTATCAATACCAAATGTGTCAATGAATTTTTGAGCCTTTTTTAAAGCAATTCCTTTTCTAGTTCCTTGCATGATAAGTGGAAGAGCTATATTCTCATGTAAGGTTAATTGTTCTATCCATATTTGTTGTTCTGGGATTAAACCAAATCTTTTTAGTCTAATCTTGGCTCGATCCTCATTACTGAAATTATAAAAAGACTCTTCTTTTAAAATCACTTCTCCGATATCCGGTTTTTCAATTCCCATTAAGATATTAAGTAATGTTGATTTTCCTGCTCCAGAAGGGCCAAAAATAATAACAAAATCTCCGTAATTGATTTGAAAAGATACATCTGAAATCGGAGTTACCATTTGTTTACCGATTTTGAACACTTTTGTTACTCCGACAGCTTCAAGAATAGGTGCCTTTGTAAAATGCTGAATTGAGGTCTTATCATCTTGGATACTCATCATATTTTTAGTTTATTTTAAGTATTTTTTCAAATAAATCGATAATAATATCTAGCATAGAATATTCTGGTTCTGAAGCTATGGCCACAGTACGTTCTCCATAACTAATATTGCCTGTAAGGTCTGTAGAAAGAGGTTGGATCTTGTAAATTTTTTCTATCGGTAAGTTTGACAAGACTACAACATGAGAAGTTGTTGTTTCCGTATCTAAAGGAGATTCATTTACAAGATCTTCTTTACTTCCTATGCTATAGCGAATTTGACTAGTTGAAGGTTCATCAGTCTTCCAAGAAACGATAATTTGACTTCTTGCGTTAGAAGCTACTCCAGTAGTAGATATTTCAACAATAAGATCTGACATTACAGGAGGACGAGTATCTATTTGAGAAGTCCACCTTTGAACTGTACTAGTGACGATTACTCCATATCGATCACGTCCTTTAATAATAAAACTATATTCAGTATTGCTAAATAAATCATTAATAGTCATAGAGTGAATAGTTTCAAGATCACTTTTGGCTACTTCTTTTTTTAATCCTCCTCCATCGTAAATAATAAATGAGTCGGTTGGAATATTGGTTCGCCAATTTACTTGAACAGAGTTAAATTGGTCGGCTATAGGTTGGAAAGTAATATTAGTGATTTCTGGGTAAGGTAACGTATTAAATGAATAATCATCACTAGTAATTATTGTCCCGAATTCAGTATCTGCAATAATTTTAAAATGATATATTGAACTATCGTTACTACTTTCGAGATTAGAAAATTCATAGAAGTGTGTTAAAACGGCAACAGTCTCTCCTTCTATTGGAAGTCCTTCAATTGGAGTTAGTTCATAATTAAGGTTTTTACCATAAGTGATTTTAGATTTTGTCGGAACTGTAGATTTCCAAGTTACCATGGCGCTATTTTGGGTAATGCTATTTTGATCTACAATCACATCATATATTCTTGGAGCTTCTTGTGTTTGAAATGAATAGATAGGAGAAAAAGCGTCCGAATCAAGATAGTTTTTATTTTTATCGATACTTAAGACTTTATAATAATAAGTAGTTTTTGGGCTAAGGTCTGTTATTGTTATTATATGTTCTTTACGCAAATCTTCATGGTCTCGATCACGTTTTAGATCATTTTGTTGTAGTCCGATATAAACTGCTCCTTCAGTATCTCTTTCTGTAACCCAGACGATTTCTGCTCTATCAGACCCTGCTTTTACAGTTGGTCCAGAGTTAACCTTTGGCGGAAAATTAAATACTCCTTCAGGTCTTTTTGTAAATGCCGAAGATTCTCCTCCACAGTTATCGACGCTATCACAAGCAGATACTTTATAAGTATAAGTATTCTCAGTATTAACCCTCAAATCGACATATGCGGTATCGCTAACTTTTCCAATTTGGTTAAAGATATTTGCTCCATTTTCAGCTCTCCAAACAATGTAGTGATCTATTCCGTTTCCTTTAAAAGCCGGAGCGTCCCATGTAAGAGTTAAAGACCATCTTACATTAGCTTGATCAGAAGTATCACTAACAATAAGATTCATAGGGATTCCCGGGGAAATGGTATTAGCCGTAAAATTAATGGTTGCAGGATATAACCAATTAGCATTTCCGGCTTCATCTAGAGCTATAACAGATAAAATATTTACGCCTCTTTTAGTAGCAGCTCTAAAAGGACTTATGTATCTGTTTGACGTACAGGTTGTATTAGAATAGCTTAATGGTGGTTCAGCATTTATAGCATAACAGTAAGTTAAAAGATCTGCTGATCCAGAAAACATAGCTGGGAGATCCCATGTGAAGGCGAACATATTCATAGTTGATATCGGAGGTATTGCGGCTAAGTTTGTGACTTTACTAGGAGGGTCATTAGAGAAATAATATGATGCAGTCATATATGATGAAGCAAAGTTACCCGCGACATCTTTTGCTCTTAAATAGAATGTATTCGTTCCATTTGTGTACATGGCTGGAATATCAGTTAATAAAAGGCCTGTTTGACATTTTTCGGTTGCATATATTCCTTGAGTCGCTCCAGTCTTATAACAATAACTATGTATTTTTGAATGTTCGTCATAAGCATTTGGCCATTCAAAAGTATACTTATTTATAGTTGTAAATCCAGAAGGGGTGACTGTAATCATCGGTGGATTATCTGGAGGAATGTTATCAAATTTATAAATTATTGGCGTAAAAATATTAGAATCAATATTTCCAGTATAATCGACTGCCTGTAAGCTGAAGTAATATGTGTTTGAGGTTGTAAGATTAGCTTCATAGTATGAGTTTTCCGTAAATACTCCAGAAGTTAAAGGTACTGCAGAAGGATCGGTGCTGAAAGAAACATAGTATCCTTTAATATGTGATCCGAGTAAGCCATCAGTCGCTCCTCCGGCTTCGCCTGGATCTGGCCAGTCAAAATAAGGTTTTGCGTAGTTGTACCATTTATTTGTTTCTAATTCGGTTGTTTTTGTATCATCAGTATAATATTTAGTAATGGTTGGATTTGTAGGTGGAGTAACGTCAAAATAATAGTCTAGGGCGTAACTTGATAGTTTTGGAGTGTAGACGTTGTCATATGAATACATAATAACCTTAAGTTGTAAATATTTTTGTGGTTGTGATGCTACTCTTGTACTTAATTCTCCGGTAAATAGTTTGATTTGGTCAGTCAATTCCCATTCATTCCAAGTATTTCCGTCGATCGAAGTTCTAGTATAAAATTCAATATCTGTATTTTCTGGAATAGAAACTTCAGCTTTAATTCCAGCATAATCGAATAGTCCGCTTACTTCCATCGGTTGAGATATATGGACTCCAAGCCCCTGATATCCTGTTGTTGCTGATGGGAAGTTAAATTGGAGAATATGTGGATTATCTTGTCCCGGAATAGCAAGAGCTTTAGATTCGCTTATTTTTACTAGATTCCCGCCATAAGCAAAATAATCAGGAGATGATGTTCCTTCCACCCATTGATTAGTAGCAATATCGTAGACATACATATTCTTTTGGGCATTACCTCTCATTGCATAGATCTTTCCTTGTTGCATCACCATAGTGTTTCCATAAGTTGTTGTCACAGGGAAATTTGCTAAAGTTGTCCAGCTATTATTAAAAATATCATACTGGTAAAAAGCGTTTGATCCATTACTGCGAAGAGCATAAATGTAATTATCTCCGTCATAAACAAAGGATGCATTAAGTATATTTGCAGGAAAAGCTCTCAAAGATTCCCAAGTTCCTCCGTTTACATCTGGAGTATAACGATAAAATTGATTATCATTTCCTCGAGGAAGGTATAAATATCCATTTTTATCTACTACTAAGGAACTTGCTCCAGGTCGATATATAGTATTTAAAGTGTCAGTCATCTTTTCCCATTGGTATTTACCAAAATCAAATCGATAGAAGTTGGTTCTGCTTCTACCTGGTTCGTAGTATAGATATCCATTTGAATATGCAATTGATCCTCCTATTCCAATATATGGAGGTGGTGGTAAGTATGTGAATTCATTTTTAGAAGTTGAATATTTTAAAAGATAGGAATAATCACTTTCATTTCTATTTATAATATAAACATTATCTTCTCCATCGAAAGTAGCTGTTGTGGCTTGTCCTGCATACCATTCAATTCCATTTTGTAGATCCCAACGTCTGCGTTGTAATGAGGGAGGTTGCAAATATCCTAAAGAAGTAAATTTACTATTCCAGGTATCGTATTGAAGAATGCGACGAGTGTTCCCAAGTCCTGGGATTATATATATGTAACGATTTCTATCATCACTCAGAGAGCCCCATGAGCTAATTGGGAATCCAGAGTTTATTGCTTTCCAGGTATCTGTGGCAATGTTATATTTGAAAGCAGTGGCGTAACCATTTGTCATAAAATCCTGTCCAAAGATATATAGATTACCTTGACTATCCCCTGCTAGGTTACTTTGGACATACCAAAAATTGTATGGAGGAGTTGCCATCCATCTCCAGGTATCAGTAGAGATAGTATATTTTGCTAGTCCTCTCTGATACCAATCAGATGTTCCGAAGTTGACATATAAAGAATCTCCACCGTCATACCATATTCCTGATCCAGAATAATAAGTATTAATAGTTGTGGGTAAAGAGGTTAGATTTCCCCATCCGCCGGTTTCCGTATTATACTCATAGAAATCAATATTTCCAGAAAATACAAATAATATTTTGTTATTTCCAATATATTCCATATCAGTTCCATAGCTAGCGTTAACCGGAAGATTAGATAAAGGAGCATCCCAGATTTGATTTACAATGTCATATCTATAAAAACCATTTGTACTATTACCACGAATATAATAAATATATTTTTCTTGATCCCACACTAAAGAACTTCCAATATAAGCCGTTGCGGGTAACGGAGGAAGATTTGTATCCCAAGTCTGTGATACTAAATTATATCTCCAGAAATTTGTAGTATTATTCCCGCGTGCTATGTATAGATAATCTCCTATAACAACGGAGGCTGAACCTGTTGCATAATCAGGTAATGAGGTGAAAGATCCTTCAGACCATGATCCATAAGGTAATTTTTTTAATGATGCCGATCCTTCTTCGGTTATTAAGTCTAGATTAGTATTGGTTCCTTGAGAGAGTTGTTCATATGAAGTTGTTAGTTGTGATTCTGGTGGGGAAATATACCAATAACGATAGCTAAAAAATGTTTGGATTGCTGAGACATTTCCTTTATTATCTTTTACTTTAATTCTAACGTAATAAATATCTCCACTAGTCATCGGAGATGTTACAACGTAAGTATTATTAGCTTGAAAACTACCATCTACCTCTGGGTCTGCGGCGACATTTGTTCCGTAATATACATAATACCCTGCTATTCCAGAGCCGTTATTTCCATCATTTGCTCCATTCCATTCGAAGTATGGGTGTTGGTATTCGTATGTTTGACCCGTAGTTAAAGTTTCCCCGGTAGCTGTTCCTTTGGCTACAAATTGTGAAGGAAGATTTGGAGGGATCACATCTTCTTCATAAGTAAATTGAATATTAGAAACTGTAGGAGTAGATAAGGTATCTCCATGTAGTGCTAGTTTAAATTGAAGATATCTTTTTGGGAGGGATTGTATGTTCCCTCCTGTTATTGGAAGCCATTGATCCCAAATTCTACCATTATTTGAAGTTCGAGAATATGCTGTTACTGTGCCTGTGCCAGTAATTGAGGTTTGAAAAGTAGACCATGCTTGTACATGAGTTAAATCAATCGATTTTGAGTACCAGACTCCATCAGCTACATAAGTATCTGTTGCTGTAGTCCAGTACCACATATGACTAATTACTGCTGTTGGGGAAACATAAACACGGTTTGTATTATTATCATAAAAACCGTAAGCAGCAACTTGTGTATAAGAAGGAAGGTTTGCTAGTCTTTTCCAACTGCTATCAGTTGTATCATAGCGATAGAAAAGTTGAGCTGTAACTGATGTGCGATTTGCAGGTACGAAGTAAAGATAACGACTTGTGTCTCCAACTAATACTCCCCCATGTTCTACAGATCCATTTGGAATATTTATTGGAAGAGTTGTCCATGTATTACCAGCTACATCGTATTTCATAAAATAGGGTGTACCTCCTCCAGAAAAAGCGTAAATATCTGCTCCAATTTTTTCTATTCCTCCTCCGCTTCCGATTGCTATTGGAGCAGAAGTTAAACTACCCCAGGTGTTATTAATAATGTCGTAACGATAAAAATTTACTCTTCCTCCAGGAGAGTAGTAAATATATCCATCCTCTCCGTCTATCATATCGCATCCATAAGTAGTTGCGTATGGAAATGTGGCTAGAGTAGCCCAAGTACTGTTTATAAGGTCGAATTTATAAAATATTGTATTTCCATACCAGGATGCTAGGTATAGAGCATTATCTTTATATATTCCCGCAATTCCCGCTCTTGCTCCACTTATAGGATATGAACCTACTTTTGTTCTAACCTTTGTAGTTAGGTCCATCTTATAAATATCGGTTAATGACCCCCAATTTTGTCCGGATACATAATAGATAGTATTGTCTCCGTCGTATATCGGAGCTCCATGTGCATAACCATAATTTGGGTCATAAAGGTTGTATCCATTTACGTTCCAATTGTCTGTACTGACACTATAGCTGTATAGAATTGGATGCTGATACATTCCCAATAATGTGTAGATAGTGTCTACTCCGTCAAAAACAGCAGTTACGCCCCAATCATAGGTTTGTCCTGTTGGCGGTGTTGAGAGACTTACCCATTGGTTGTTAGATATATTATATTGTTGTAAATAAGAGATATCTCCATGTACGTAAATTCCGAGTTTTAAAATCGTATTTGAAGATGTCAGCATTATCTGTGTTTTCTGACAAACATTATTGTTTGGAGGGACTGTTAGTCTTGGTTCCCAAATATTATTAGCGATTGAATATTTTCGAAATTCTCCATTACATCCTGCTAGAGCATAAATTGTATCATTATTATCCCAAGTGAGGCTGATTCCATATCCTGGGACAGATACTGGAAATGATGCCATTTGTTCCCATTGATTAGAGGTAATGTTATATCGCCAGAACATCGTGGAAACACTTCCTCTAAAACCATACAAATAATTACCATTAATAGTTTCAACATAAATAACATCTGTTCCTGCATTAACTGTTTGTGGATGATCTGGTAATACTGTCCATATATTTTCAGATAGAGAATATTTATAAAATTCTGATTTTCCTCCTGCAGGAAGTAGATACATAGTATCGTTTTTATCCCAAGTAAGAGCTACTCCAGTTCCTATTCCAGAAGGTGGAGCTTCTAGTGTTTCCCATGTTTTTAGTTCTAGAGAATATTTGAGGAAAAAAGTTCTTCCACTGTCAACATATCCTTGTGTAATAAGGTAAAGCGAATCGTTAGGTCCATATATTATTTCTGTATCTCCATAAATTAAAATTGGAGGTTCGAGTAGTCCATCATCTGTTTCCCAACTTCCAACGTCACCACTTTGAAGTTTTATTTCACCTTGAGTAGAAACATCAATATTATTGAAATTAGAGATTCCTTCAGTAAGATCTTTATTTGAAAAGGAGTATGTTGCGGCACTATTGGGTGTCGGAGTATATACACTTAAAGTAAAAATTACCATAAGTGTTATAACTAATAATCTCCAAGAAAAAGATAATTTCCTGGTATGTGATAATAAACGTTTATTTCTTTTTTTCATATTAACTATAATCAAATAGTCTATTAAAATTATGACATGTTCTTACCATGAATACAATATGAATTTGGATTGGGAATAATAACTAGAAAAACTTTATAAATCCAGCTACCAAGAAAGCGAAAAAAGCAAAAACTAAGCTGACAACAAAAGCTAAGAAAAGACTCATTAAGATTTTTCCTCGAGCAAAGGGATTCCTTCCAATTGCCTCCAGACCTCTTGCGGTAGAAATTCCAAATCCAATAGTCGCTCCTAAGAAACCGATTGCTGCCACACCAGAAGCTGCAACGTTCTTAGTCGTTTCTGGGAATTTACTTGAAATATTAAAGAAGGAATGCACAAAGTTAGCAATAACTTCACTAGCGCGAGAAATTATTTCGTAAGGCTTAGCAAATATTCCTACGGCAGGATTTTTATTAACATCGTATTTGCTTTTTACTTCTAAGCTTTTACTTACACCTAAAATTGTTCCTCCAGCAGCTTTGATTACAGTATTGTCTTGACTAGTATTGATTGATATTTTACCTGTCCAAGACCCGTTTTCAAATTTAGTAATAATGTTTGGATAAAGGGTATCAGTTGTATCTGTAAGTTCTACTGCCGTATTAAAATCTTTATTTATAGATCCATCTCCATTATAGGCTGTAACTGTTAGTAGAAATTCTTCTCCAGATCTAATATCTGTATCTTGTGGTACTTGGATATCTAAATATCCTCTTGGATTCGGAGTGGTGATAACTGTGACGGATTTTATTAAAGTGACATTTTTTTCGTTGTGTGTAACTTCGATTGTTACTCTTCCAGATTTAATTTCATTACCAACAGAAAGTGTTGTTTGAGCTGTGTCAACAGGATCGACTGATCCTATTTCAGTTTTCCAGAGATATGATAAGTCTTGTTGATCTATCACCTGATTATAACGATCATATCCAGTTATCGAAAATCCAATTTTTTCTCCAACTTGCACCTTAGGATCTTCAGGAATTAAAACTAAATGATCTAGAACACCTGCTCCTAAACGACTGTCTCCTCCTAGTCCTGGTAATGTAGTTACCGTAACAGAAGATCTTCCTTCAGCATAAGTTCCTTTAATAGATGCTTTAACTGTATTTTCAAAGAATTGAGTTGATGTTCCGGCTGTAAATAGTCCAGTTTGTTCTATCTTCCCTCCTCCATTAACAACTTCCCAGTAAATTTCAGGATGTGGAATAGGATTTAGATATGAGTCATAAGCTTCAGCTATAAACTGTTGTGAACTATTTATAAGTAAAACAGTACTAATTGGAGTAATATTGATAGTCGATGCTGTGGTCGGATTTGCGGTTGAATAGAAAGTAACCATGTTAGAGGGTCGATTAGAAAGCGCAGCGCTGACAATGTAAGTGCCTACTTTTGTTCCTAGCCGATATTTAGTTCTTACTTTTCCTTCTCCATCAGTTTCTAGTTCTAACGGTGGATTTTTTGAGCCTTGGGTCGTATCAAAGTAAAAGTTCAAAGCATTTGTAGGGTAAAAAATGGTAGTGAATTTTATCTTTACTTTAGGGAAAGGATTTTGAAATTGATCGATTGCTTTTACTTCGAACACAGTATTTAATTCTTTACCTGCTTCACCGTGTTGGTTATTTCCTGCTTCAGCGCTCAAAAATATTTGTTGCTCTCCTGCTTTAACTTCAAAAGCATTACTATCATTTACAATCGAACCGTATGTAACGTGAATTTTATCAAGTGTTGAGGCTGTAGTAATAGTAATTGATCCTGACCACTGTCCTTTATTAAAAGGTGAAGTTTCCGAGGGTGAAATACTATTAGTATCATTTTTGAGGACTACCCTATCTTCGAAATTCGCAATAATATTATCGTACTGATCATACGCGGTTATAGTTATTTGGAAGGGAGTTCCTGCAATCTGTGGGGAATTAATATTTGAGATTCCAAAACGGAACAAATCCCCAGATAAAATTGTTACAGGAGCGACTGCATCGGCTCTTTGATTTCCGCTAGTTACTGTTAAACTAACTGTTCCTGTTGAAACTTCATTCTGAGCAGTGATTCGGATTTGTTTATCATCTAACTGATCATCTGGAGCACTGACTATTGGAGCAAGTGCCCATGTATATGCTACAGTATCGATTATATTTCCGAATTCATCTTGTCCATATCCAATAACATCTAAGGACATACCTGAAGTAATTGATATCGGATTAGGAGTAATAATTGCTTGAGTTAGATCTGCGGGTGTTACGGCAATTGCATCTGATATAGTAACAACTGCGCCATATGTAACATTAATATGTGTGATACCTGCTTTTGTTAACCTGACGCTTCCTTGCAAATATCCAGCAATGAAAGGTCCAAATGTATTTGGTTCTATTCCTTCCAAATCATCAGTTAATTCGACAGTTCCCGTGAATCCAGTTAAAGTGTTTCCGTACATATCTTGTGCTGTGAGTCCTAAAGTAAAAGAATCTCCGGCAATTTGATTCTCGATAGGATCAAATAAAAATTGATATAAACTTCCAGGAATTACAGTTACATTTGATGTGATTAATTTAGTAATTGTTCCTTGAGTTGCAGACACTGTGATACTTCCTACTCCAGTAGCTTGGCTAGCAGTAAAAGTTGTCTGCGGGCCGGTATTGGTACTTAAAGCTCCGACTGCTCCCACAACAGTCCATTGATATTCCAGTCCGGTTATTGCATTTCCATATGAGTCATAACCTTGAGTAGTGAAAGCTTGAGATCTACCAGCAACAATTGAGAGGCTGGGAGGAGTTATTACAACATAATCAAGAATACTAGAATTGACATCAAAGTAGTTAGATAATCCGGAAATTGTATTATAAACAACCGTAATTCGATCATGAGTATAAACAGTTCCAATAGAGACATTTCCTTGCCAAATTCCTCCAGCAAAATTATTACTACTAGTTGGGTTTATTGATCCAGAAAGATCTGAAAAGTTAACGGTATCTGTAAATGTTGTTACTGTATTATTAAACTGATCTTGTGCCGTGATCTCAATTGCTATTGGTGACTGTACCGGTTGTGGTGAGCTAATGTTGTCAATCGCAAAATGATGTAATACTCCAGAATTTATAGTAATTGTGGCATTAGCGGCACGAACAGTACTGCCATCTGATAAAGATAAACTAATTGTGCCAATACCAGCTAACGTTAATGCCTGAAAGGTTGAATTTAATTGATTAACCGGATTAAATGTCCCCAAACCGTTATTATTTATAGACCATGTGATTGTTGTAAGAGAGCTAGCTGGAATTACGTTAGCATATGCGTCAAGTGCTTGTCCTGTAAATGCTTGGCTTTGTTGTATCGTAATACTAGCTGATGTTGGGGAAATTGTAACTGTATCTAGAGGACCATGAGTAATATTGAAGAAATTACTTGATCCTGTAATTGATCCATCCGTACACCTTATTTGTCCATTTGTCATCACCCGAGTTAAGACGATACTATTTGTCCAAACACCACTGGTAAAATCATTAGTTTGAGAAGGAGTTATTGGAGCAGAGGGATTAACGTCTAGGGTACAATGTCCGGTATATGAAGTTACGGTATTTTCATATTGATCTCTGGCATATATAGAAAGGGCAATTGCTGTTCCTGCTGAAGTGTTTGAGATATTTGTAAACGTAAAATGATTTAAAGGAGCTGGTGTTACGATAACTGCTACTGTATCCGTACGAGTAATTACTCCTTGTGTTACGGAAACTCTAAGACTTCCTGTTCCAGCAATAATGCCGGCAGAAAAGGTGGTGGATTCACCGGTAGTAGGATCAATACTTCCGATTGTTGATATCCAACTAAATGTAAGTCCAGAGATTACGTTATTATATTGATCATATGCTGTTGCTGTTACTACTCGGGTAGTATTAGGAGAGATGCTAAAAGTAGGATCAGCATCAGTCGTGACGTGATCTAAAGGTCCTGTTACAACATCAAAGGTGTTACTTTGTCCTGTAATTGTTCCACTATAACCAGAAGCAATAAGATATAGATCGTCCCAAGTTAAAGTAGTTGCTAAATTTCCAGTCCAAATTCCATTCACTAAGTCAATAGTTGCTGGGCTTACAGTATATCCTACTGGAGGATCAGGATCATAAACTGTTAGTGAAATTTGATCAATTGCATTACTAACTGTTACTTCATTGGCATCTTTGGCTGTAATTGTTACCTCAAAATTGCTTCCGGCTATAACATCAGGTATTGTCGAAAATATATAGTGATGAGGAATTACCGATATGGTCAGACTATCGGTTTTGGTTGTCTCTTTTGTGGCATCAACAGAAATTGATCCTGTCCCTACAAGGCTTCCAGTTGTATAAGTAACAGAATCTCCAGTGGAAGGAACGACGGTTCCCAATTCTGATGTTACTGTCCAATTGTAGGTAACTCCTGTTGTTATTTGATTGTTATAAATATCATAGGATGTGGCTATAAATGGTGTTGATGTTCCCGCGAGATATTCAGTTGTTGTTGGGGACATTGTAACACTATTGATTTCTGCTGGATTAACAGTAAAGGCACTAGTTGTTGTAGAAATACTTTGATATGTAGCTGTAATAGTTGATGTTCCGCTTACTGTTAAAGTAATGTCACCAACCCATGTTCCTGCGACAAAAAGAGCTGTGGTTGGAGTTATAGGAGGATTTAAGGTGGTGAGGTCTACTTGATTTGTAAAATCTCCAATCGTATTTCCATATTGATCTTTGGCAATAATTGTTACAGAAAAACTTGTACCAGCAGTTTGAGTTCCGATCGCTGAAAAATCAAAGTGATTAATCACATTGTAAGTTATATGTTCTGTTTGAGAATCATTTGTTAGTCCAGTGTCTGGAGTAGGAGGAGAATTGTCAGAGACTGTTATTAAAGGATTTCCTACGATAGTATCTCTAAAATAGAAGCTTAGAGAGGTAACATTAGAGGGAAAAGTAATTTGTGTTATGGGAGTAAAAGGACTGGCTTGAGCGGAAAAAGTTCCGGTACCGCTAGATGTTGATAGATATAATGTCATTCCTGCGGTTATTCTGACGGGGACACTATTTTCATTTTGTAGTTGAACAGTAATTGCCGCTGTTGGATCTCCTGTTAGAGCATTTCTTTCAGGTGTGGTTATTACAATTTGAGTTGGTGATGCTGTGTGAAATTGGAAGGTACTACTTACATCACTCCAGGTTTGATCTCCATAAGGATCATATGCATAGGCTCTCCAGTAATAATCGGTATCAGCATATAAAGTATCAGCAAGTTGAACTGTATATGACGCGGTAGCTCCAAAATTATAGGTATTTCCAATTGTTTGTCCACTCCATCCAACTGGAGTTACGGTTTGATCAAAAGTAACTAAACCAACTGTAAATAAATTATCTCTAGCAATTTGGATACGGAACTGGAGGGCATCTCCATCAGAATCACTCGAATACATATTAAATGTAGGTAAACTTGAAACATCATTTTGTCCATCTGTTGGTAAAGTGAGAGTAGGAGCATTTGGAGTGGCATTATCAAAAGCCACAATACGATTATTTCCGGTGTCTGCAACATATACTTCTCCATTAGATGGATTTACATTAATCCCAGTAGGATTATTTAAACCTGTTTGTGAGATTTGAGCAGAAGCATCAGACATATTAGACTGACCAATAACTAAATTTGCACTTTGACCATCGCTAATAATCGCTTGTGTAAAGACAAGAGCTCTATTGTTATTACTGTCTACAATGAATAAAGTACTACTACGGTAATTAACAATAACTTTTGTAGGATAGTTTAAGGCTGCGGCTGATACTGGGTTAATCGGAGTATTATCAGTAAAATTAGTTTGTCCAAGAACTCTATTCGCATTTTGTCCATTAGAGGTGATCGTTGAAGTCCAAACTAAAACGCGATTATTATCAGAATCTCCAACAAATAAGTATCCTGTATTTGGGTCATAACTAACCCCTTTAGGAGTGTGAAGCGTGTTTTGGGTTGTATTATAATTATTAGTGTAAAAATCACTTTGTCCAATAACAAAATTAGCGGCTGGTCCATTACTGCTTGGAGTGCTTGTCCAGACCAAAATACGATTATTGTCACGATCTGCTATAGCAACATAATTATTAGATGTGTTAACTGTTACAGCAGATGGAGACGAAAGACTATACTCATCAAGAGAAGGAGCGTTTGTAGTAAAACTACTTTGTCCCAGAACATAATTTGCAGATTGGTTGTTTCTGCTTATAACTGAGGTATAAATTAAAACACGGTTATTTCCAGTATCTGCAATATATAAACGATTATTCGTATTGTCGTAAAATACGTCAGTAGGTAGATATAATGTTGAGGCTCCGACATTTACATTTTGATTAGGATCAGATTGAGAAAAGGTGGTTTGTCCTATTACATAATCTGCAGTTCTTTCAATAAGAGAATTATTTGTATTAAGATTATAAACAAGAATACGGTTATTTTCGGTATCGACTACAAACATTTGATGGTTTGTAGTATTGATAGAGATTGCTTGAGGTTGGTTAAATCCTCTATTCTGAGGATTGTTCATTGTTTTTCCATAAAAATCAACACTGTTATAAGCAGTGAGTTGTCCCAAAGCATAATTAGCCGATTGCCCATTTGTAGTAATAGATGAGTTATAAGCGATAACACGGTTATTATTAGTATCAGCGATGTAGAGTTTACTTGAAGAATAAGAAGTTACACTCATTGGAGAGGATTCTTTCGAAGGTGATGTTCCGGCTGTTCCAGTTGTAAAATTAGTTTGTCCTAGTACGAGGTTTGCGGCCTGACCATTGTTAGTAATTGCAACATTCCAAATCATAGTGCGGTTATTATAAGAATCAGTCACAAATACATAATCGAGCGTGTTTATACCAACGTCAGTGGGTTTATTCAAACTGGTATTTGTGGTTCCAGCACTATTGGAATAGAAGAAGCTTTGTCCCAATACTCTATCTGCATTTTGACCATCTGTTGTAATTGCCGCAGTCCAAATCATCACACGATTATTATCTTTATCGGCTACATATAAATGTGATGAGGAATTAACGCGAAGACCTGAAGGTGAAGCTAGTCCTGATTGGCTAGTAATGGGAGTAGAACTCGTAAAATTAGATTGTCCAATTACATTTACTGCAGCTTGTTCGTTTGCAGTGATTTCTCCAAAAATTAAAACACGGTTAAAATCACGGTCGGCAACATAAACTTTTATGTTCACTCCTGTACCAGAAAAAGTAATGCCTATAGGAGACATCATTCTTGTACTGGATACGGTATTATCTGTATTTTCTGTAGTAAAGTTTGGTTCTCCTATTACATAGAGGGCATTTGGATTATTTGTTGTCACAGTTGCGAAGATTAAAACACGATTATTTCCTGTGTCAGAAACATATAAATTTTGGTTATCAGGATTTATAGCAACATATTGAGGAGATTGGAGTGTGTTTTGACCTGGTCCCGCATTTCCTTGGTTTTCTTTTGTCAGATTGAAGTCTGGTTGTCCGACTACATAATCTGCACGATAGTCTGGAAAAGAGTTATCAGTATTTAGATTATAAACCATAATACGATTATTATTAGTATCCGCTACGTAGAATTTATGATTAGTGGAGTCGATAGCAATGCTAGAAGGAGTATTTAATCCGATATTCATTGGATTATTGACAGTGTTAGTAGTATATACCGGAGTTGAAATATCTGTTAAGGTTTGTCCTAAAGCAAAAATAGCACTTTGTCCATTAGTATAATAAGCTTGAACTTTTTGGTCTTTATTCCAGAAAGTTATTATAGTTGTAACAATCCAAAGAAGGAGAAATAAAGAAACTGCAACTTTTCTTTTCATAAATATTAGTTATTTTTATTCAACTCATCCGCTGATTTAATAACAGCGCTTTGAGGGTTTATCTCTTTTAATTTTTTATAAGCTTTTTGATAAGATTCTGATGTTGGTTCGTTAATCACAATACTTAAAAGCAATTCATATAAAACTGTAGCATTAGCGTTTTTACTAATTCCCTCTTCTGTTATAGAAACTGCATTTTTTTGATCTTGTTGTATACGATAAATCGTGGCTAGATTCACATAAGCTTGGATATAGTTTGGATTTGACTCGATTAGCTCTTTATAGACAGTTTTAGCTTTTTCGTAATCTTTATTTTGATTTGCGATATTTCCAAGCATCATTTTTGCGAAAGGATCTTTTTCTTTTTCATATAGTTTTTGGTAAGCGATTTCTGCTTTATCTAAATGAGATGTTGCAAACATCGTTTGAGCATATATTCCTAGTTTTTCAGTATCTTCAGGAATTGAAAATTTTAGCATTATTTCCGAAGCTTTTTGATAGTTACCTTGTCGATAGTAATCTTCAGCATTATTCCACTGTTTTTGATTCCACCAATTATATCCAAAGTATGCCCCAACAGACAAAATAAATACAATTATTATTAGTACAATGACTATTTTTTTATTCATATTTTATTCTGATATTTTTATTCTTATATTAATAATAGTGGTAAATGATGAGTATTGCAAGATTTCTTTAATTATTATCTCGGGATAGTTTTTGTTTGATATTTTCTATATAATTTTTGAATATAATTTCAATATTTTTTTGTTGACAGATTGAATATAAGCTTTGAATATCTTCAGTGGTTGGGGTCGTGGTTTCACTGGTATATTGATACATAATAGTATTAGGATTATCAAGATGATCAAGTTGCAAGGCATGTCCCATTTCATGAGCCAGTGTATGGATTAGTTCAGGATCACTAACATAGAGATATATATCAATAGTGTTTGTTTGGCTATAATAAAGTCCTTCTTCTGGTCTTTGAGAAAGATTTTCATTATAATCATCAACCGTTTCATTGAGTTCGTTGACCACCAAATTATAACTTTGGGTAGATAGATTTAGTATTGTAGCCATGGCATTCAGGCTGTCAGCTTCTGTTTGTAATTCCTCTTTTTTTTGAATTAGTTGATTATATATTGGTAAAGGGGCTCCACCTTTTTTATTCCACTCATCAACAGTGTTGTTATAGTTTGCTAATTTTTGTTCAAATTGAGCTACTAGATTATTATATTCTTGTTTTTGTTGGTCTAGAGATGTTTTTCCAGATTCAAGTTTTGATTCTGTTTCCTCAATTTGAGACCGGAGAGATTGTTTGGTATCGTTAATGAGATTAATTGTTAATTCGCCGTTATCGTCGTATTGAAAGAGATTCCTATCTACTAGACGATTCCAGATGTCAGCCGCTTGAAGAGATTTTTCAGTTAAAGATTCTTTTGAGATATTAAAATCTTTTTCAATTGTTCCGATTTTATAAGTAATTGTTTGATCACAGGGAGATTCTAAGAGATATTTTACTTTTGGCTGTATATAAGGAAAGGATACAACAGCGAAAGCTGCTACAAAAACAAAGAATAAAATTCTAAGAAGATTGTTTATGGAGTTTGTTTTATACATATAACTATATTATATACTCAACTTCGTTAAGATTGTAAAAAATGTAAAATGTAGTTGAGTATTACCCTAATTAACAATATCTAAAATTTCAAATTCGAGTAATTTGGGAATATAACGAAAACTAAGGTTTTGAACAATTTATGTATTGTTGCTTCTTTGCTGATTGTTCGTTACAATACCGTCATTAGATTAAATAAAAAAATATGAATTTGTCTTGTGGAATTGTAGGGCTTCCCAATGTTGGAAAGTCAACTCTATTCAATGCTCTTCTTGCCAAACAAGCAGCTGAGGCATCAAATTACCCATTTTGTACAATTGAGCCAAATGTTGGAATAGTAGCCGTTCCCGATTGTCGCCTGCCTGTTTTAGCGGATATTGTGCATACCGAAAAAATAGTTCCTTCAGTAGTTAAATTCGTTGATATAGCTGGTTTAATCAAAGGGGCTTCTTCGGGAGAAGGTTTGGGAAATAAATTCCTTTCTCACATTCGGGAAGTAGCGATTATTATTCATGTTCTGCGTGCTTTTCATGATGAAAATGTCATAAAAACTGGAGAAACTCCAGAAGATGATTATGAAACTGTAGTTACGGAATTATGTTTGGCTGACTTACAAACGTTAACTAAACAAAAAGAGCCAAAAATGTCTAAAGACAAAAGTGAAGTTAATCGTTGGCAAGCAATCGTGAAACTGAGAAAAATGTTGGAATCAGGTAAAGAAGCTCGTCACACTTCCCTTTCTTCGGAAGAGCAAGAGTTAACTAAGGATCTTTTTTTACTTACCTCAAAACCGGTAATACATGTAATTAATATCGATGAAAAAGACTACTCAAAAATTGATACGATTATAGATCAATATAAAGGAAAAAATTGGGAAGTGGTTCCGATTTGCGCAAAGATCGAAGAAGAGCTAATCAGTATGTCCGAGACAGAAAAAAGAGAGTATTTGAAAGAGTTAGGAGTCAGTGAGTCTGGGTTAGAAAGATTGATCTCAAAGGCTTTTGATACCTTGAATCTTCAGTCGTTTCTAACTGCTGGAGAAAAAGAAGTTCGAGCTTGGACAATCAAAAAGAACACAAAAGCTCCTCAAGCTGCTGGTGAGATTCACACGGATTTTGAAAAGAAATTTATCAAAGCTCAGATTTCGACATATACGGATTTTGTTGAATATAAAGGATGGAAAACTTTGAAAGAGATTGGAAAAGTAAGAATAGAAGGGAAAGACTATGTAATGAAGGATAACGACGTCGTAGAGTTCATGATTGGAAAGTAGTAAATTTTGAGATCTAGCAGGCAATAATATTTATTAAATTTTTTAACGAAATAGCAACATAATTGAATATTATAATATGAAATTTTAATTCCATTGACCTGTCTTATCTTTCCCTGATAAACTAATACCATACCCAATTTTTCTAATTATTTCTTTTGAAATGGTTACTTTGGGGTATACTCAATTAAAATTTGAGTAATTTAAGGAATTTTTTGCATATGGAAACTGCCCGGTTTGATTTCCGCGATGTTATTAATTTCGTTATATATATCCCCTATTTTTTCTTCTGGTGGTACGTTCGTGCGTTAATATTTTTAGTAAAGTTTATCTGGCGAACACTACTGCTTATTATTGATGGCGTTACAATTTTGCCGATGATTCGTTATCTTTTTGCTCCTTATCATCAAGATCGTAGTTTTGTAGGATATTTCATGGGATTTATCCTTCGGACGATGTGGATAGTTGTGAGTCTCGTAATTGTTCTTATAAACCTGGCTATTCTACTCCTTTTGCTTCCGATACACCTAGTTCTTCCCTTTGGATTTTACTTTGGGATGGTTATTTCTACCTATTTTGATATCCCTTGGCAACAGATTGTTGTCATAATTTCGGGATGGATAATCACAACTTCTGCCGTACTAATTTATGTTAAGTGTTATATTAATCATCCTAAAAAAACCATTGCCGAGATTGATTTGACTGGAGAGATTGATTTTAAAGAATTGGAAGAAACTTTTATGCCGCGGCTTAAGAATGATTGGGAAAAGGCCTTTAAACTTGCTTCAAAAGATGACAACCTTGAGGATTTGTCTTATTTTTTATTTCTATCTTTAACTATGGACAAAAGAAATGCTCCGATATTTTATCGTTTACGTTTGAATCCAAAAGAGATTTATAAACGAGCCCTCGAAAAAGAGTTTATTTTAAAAAAATCTTTCATTCCCCTTTCTGATCTTTTCAAAAAAGAGATCCAGATTGCGCAAGAACTCAATCACCATCATCTAGATAGCGATGTGCTTCTTACAACATTAGTTAAATATAATAAGGCGATACATGAGCTTTTTATAGATATGGGTGTTTCTGATGAAGAGATCAAACAAGCGTCAGAGTGGATTTATACCATGCTAAAAAAACGAGATAGTTGGATGTACTGGCGTCGGAATGACTTCCGACTTCGGGGTGGATATGATCTAGCTTGGACAACCGGTTGGACACCGACTCTGAAACATTATTCTCAGAATATTACCCAAATTGTAGGTAGTGGGAAAGTTTCTCGAATGATTGGGCGAAAAGATGAAATTGAGCAGATAATGCGAATTTTGACTCGGACTACGAAAAATAATGTTCTTTTACTCGGACCTGCTGGTGTTGGGAAAACCGCGATTGCTTACGGAATTGCGCAACAGATGATGACGGGCGAAGCCAAAGAGCTTAAAAACAAAAAGCTAGTTTCGATTGACTTCCCTTCTCTTATTGGAGGGACTGGCAGTCGTGGCGAATTTGAGCTTCGGTTCAAAACGATTTTGGAAGAATCTGGGCCAGGAGGAACGATTCTTTTTATAGATGAAATGGGTTCAGTGGCTCATGCCGGTGGAGGTGAAGGATCTATTGATGCGGCTGCTGTTCTTTCTCCATATCTATCTATTGGTCAAATTCAGTGTATCGGAACGGCCAGTTACGCTGACTATCGTAAATATATCGAATCAAATGAAAACTTCTCCAGTTTTTTCCAAACAGTAGAAATTAAAGAGCCAACTGATAAAGAAACTATCAAAATTCTGGAAAATTTTTGTAACGAAATCGAATTTAAGCAAGGAGTAACAATTACTTATCAAGCGATTGAAGCAGCCGTAAAGCTATCAAAGCAATATATTCGCGATCGAGTTTTACCAGAAAAAGCCATTGATATTTTAGATGAAACAGCTACTTCAGTCCGCCGGAATAAAAAAGTTTACGTGACCGCAGAAGATGTAGCTGCAGTAGTATCTCTAAAAACTGGAGTTCCAGTAACCAAGATCACTCAAGCAGAAAAGAGTAAACTTTTGAACTTGGAAAAAAGCTTACACGAAAGGATTATTGGTCAAGATGAAGCGGTAACGGTAATTGCAAACGCGATGCGTCGTTCTCGAGTAGGACTCAAGGATTCTCGAAAACCAGTGGCTCGTTTTCTTTTCCTTGGTCCTACCGGTGTGGGAAAGACTGAGACCTGCAAGGCTCTCGCCGATCTTTATTATGGTGATGAAAGCAATATGGTACGACTAGATATGTCAGAATATCAAGATGCTAGTAGTTTGAGTCGGATGCTTGGAGCAGCTCCAGGGACCAAAGATTTTGAAGCCGGCGGACAACTTACTGAAGCTGTTCGTCGTCGTCCGTTCTCGTTAGTTCTCCTTGATGAACTTGAAAAGGCTCATCCTCACATTTTGGACGTTTTTTTGCAGATGCTTGATGATGGTAGACTAACTGATAGCTCCGGAAGAACGATTTCTTTTCAGGATAGTATTATTATAGCTACCAGTAACGCTCAGGCGGTCATGATTCAAGAAGCGGTGCGCAAAAAGTATGATCATGATCAATTAAAAAGCTTGATTATGGAAAACATAAATAAGACTTTTCGTCCCGAGTTTATCAATCGTTTTGACGCTATCGTCGTCTTTAAACCTTTGGAAATAGAACAAGTTTTGCATATTGCCGTAATTATGCTGCAGCATATTAAAGATCAGCTCAAAGAAAAAGAGATCGGTTTTGAGATTAGTCCTGAAGCCTTGGTTAAACTGGCGAAGATTGGTTTCAACCCAGAGTTTGGGGCTCGACCTTTGCGCCGCGTGATTCAAGATAAAGTGGAAAACAAAGTGGCGCAAAAGATTCTGGAAGGAAATATTAAAGCCGGTGATACGATCAAAATTACTGATAAAGATATTTAATCTTTATCAGATTTCTCTACAACGAAGCTTTCGATATTGGGAGAGCAACATTCTGTCCAACCGCACCAACTATCAATGACTTTTTGTTTCATTTCTTCATCTTGAGGTTCTAAATAGTGTATTTTTTCTAGATGTTGAAGATATTCGTGTATCGTCATTTCTCCAAAATGGGTTTTCAGCTTCTCTATTCCGGCAAGATGCTTTTCCTTTAATTCAGGATCAAAACTGTCAAAAACAAGACAGTGATCATTGGCAATACAAGGTTCTTTTGTCATCAAAGGACTGTCAGGATTCCCTGTCATGCCGTGAATACGAATTCGAGTATTTTCTTGCCAATCTTGATGACCTCCACAAGATAAGGCTTCAACAACATTACTATCTTCTTCTTTTTTAACTATTTGGATATAAAAGAGTGGATATTGTTTTGAAGTTTCAGGGTTAGATTGATATCTAATAGTAACGAAATCTCCAGGTTTGGAATCAAGCAAATGATATAGTCCATCATAAGCTTCAGCAGATTCTGTAGGATTGGGAAAGTGAAAACGAGTGTTATCAATTTGGCTCATATTATGAGTTTATCACTGGATAAGGATAATTACAAAAAAAACCACTCGCTCAGCTCTCTTTCGAGATTGATCGGGTGGTTTTTGATTTAGTTTATTTATTCACTTTTCGATGTAAACTTCCTACATCATCGTCAGGTGCTAAGCACAAAGTGAGGGTTTGGGAAGAAAAAGAAATTAGATGAGGTTGGTGAGGCGGATAAGGAGAGAATCAAAAGCTTCAATCGATATTCTAATATCTTTTTTCTTCCGCAGTCTACAGTAACGATCTGTAGTATCCTTTTTGTTTTCTTCTTTCCATATTTTCCGGAAAGAGCTATTTGAAGTAGGTATAACTCCAAATTGGTTTGTATGGGGCTGGCCGGCGAAAAACGCTGGTCAGGTTATCATAGTCGGCAGATGCCGGCCAGCCCCAGGTTTGATTGTTAATTCATCTTCTTGCCACTTGTGGCGTGATCATTAATCACTTATCGGATGCCGCTAGCGCAGCAAGAAGATGATTGAAACCTACGGATTCGCCGGCCCGATTGTCGGCAAAACGCCAGGAGTGGCGGTTGCAGACGGGCTGGCCGTAGGGGTCGGGGTTTGGGTCGCCGTAGGAGATGGCGTCACCGTAGGAGTGGGCGTGTTGGTGGGCGCCGGGGTTTGAAGTGTGGCGATGGTGGTAGCCTGAGCATTGACGGTTGTTTGCAGATTTGCGTTATTGGATTCCAATGTAGAAACAACATCGTACATGTTGTTCATTTGAGCGTTTAACGCATTGATTTCACTCCACTGATCCAAATTTTCAGCGTCGTTCTCAGCCTGAGGTGTCTGCATAGCGTCACCAAAAGACTGGAGAACGTTGCTGAGATCATCGCGAAGTTGTGTATCATCATAACCCGGCGCCGGGGTGACTGAAGGCGCGGCGGTGGGCCAGCGGGTGGGTTGATTAGTTGCGGTAGGTTGATCTAGCTGATATTCGATCGCGTTGATGCGGAAACCGGAGGTGAAGATCATAATGAAGATCAACCCGATCACTACTGCAACCAGCACTGCGCTACCGAGCAGGATAATGGAGATGCCAATCTTTTCGCGTTGAGTAGGCTTAATGTACTTACCCATTTCCTGGAAGAATTGGAGAACGGTGACTTCTTCATCATCATCGTCAGTTTGTTCTCCGGCGGATTCATCTGCAGGTTTGGGAGCAACGGCTTTCGGTTGGCGGCGGGAGCCTGTCCAGCGAAGGAAACCATTGCGGATTCCGCAATGGTACCAGGCTGCCAGCCATACTGTTACCAGAAAAGCTAGTGCCGTAACCGGAGCGACAATGTGTTGAGTGAAGTCCGTTTTTCCGAAGACCCACTCCAGGATTGTGCCGAGGGCAAACAGTGACACGAAGATGATCAGGGAAATCCTGAGGTTACGATGTGCCATGAGCCAGGATTCACCCCATTTGGTCCAGAACTTGGGTTTCGGCGTTTTCTCAGCGGGTTCGGATTCTTCTTCGGCGGGGATCATGCTCATCAGAGCGTCTACTACATCTTCGACTTCATCGGATCCGCGGACCATGGTCCAGATGTCGGTTTGACCGAAGTTAATCTGCAGTTCGTTGCAGAGTTGCAGAAATGCTTCATCGGCGTTTTCGATGTTGTTGCGGACGGCGGTGATGGCATTGGTTAGTCGTTTTTCGACGGATTCAGTCTCCTCTTCTGGCACGAACAAAAGCCAGTTAGCGAAAGCGTGAACCCAGTCGGCGAACGACAGGTATGAATGGTATGACAGTAGGCCGAGAATGCCGACGATCAGTAGAATGGCAAACTCAACCAGAACCGAGATCCACCATGCCCACCAGGAAGCTGTGATCAGTTTGTCGATGCCGGCGCCGATGAGGAAAACGATCCAGATGACGATCACGATCGCGACGATTGACTTCCAGGGCAACTTTTTACGGTTCGCCCAAGAGATGAGACTGACAGTGATGCTGATAGCTATGGCAACGAAGTACCACCAGTTCAGGTGGAATACATTTTTCGTAGTGTAGGCCACGATGAGGCTGACCAGCGTAATCCAGATCGTAAGTTCTTGCTTGTCAGTTTTGGATGGGTAGATGTAAATCACTCCTAAACCCAAGATCAATGCGGTAATGACGGCGGTAAACCAGCCCCAGAAGATGAAGGTGGCCAGGGTGCCGAACACCACTACTGCAATAAAGCGGATTTTGGGAAAAGTCTCCTTCATCAAGAAATACTGGGGTGAAGCCTTTTCAGCGTAGTGAATCCATTTGCGCATGTCAACGGTGACCCATGTCAGCAGACCAATTGCCGCTTCAAGAGAAATCCAGCCGATACCATTGGAGAGGAACTTATACTGTGCCAAGATGGCGATGATCGCCAAAATGACCAGACCAATCCGCAGCCAGCGGCCGGGGTTGGATTTTTTGGGGGTTTTACTTTTAGTAGCCACAATATGCTCCTTGAAATACACCACTTTTCGTAATCTAGAAGGTTCACCTTCAATTGTTCAGTCTTGACCCAAACCTCTTTTGCTTACTGTTTTCGGCTGCTGGACTGTCCAGAAAGATGATTGGAGACCGTTCAACCTCAGGTTACTTGTCATTTCTGACTACTTCCTTTCGGATTAGTGGGTTAGGAAAAGGCTTTTTTAACCGATTAAGCTTTGTTTTCAGCTTCCACTCGCTTCTTTTCTATCCGCTTATTCTGAGGGCAAACAACCCCAATGGGTGCCTCGGATAGACTGTCAGCAAGCTTCAGCTTCTACATTGCTTAATTGGGTAACGATATGCCCGCTCATAGCTTTTGCAAAGCAAAAATCTTGAGCGGGTCTTTCCCGGTGGTCAAGAACCTTGTCCTGACTTGCAGATCTGTCTATGATAAGCCAGGACCTGCTCCTTTTACCGGGGACGACAACTTCCAAGTACTCCACACGACGAATTTCGTGTGTATTTCCCCTATTCTCCTTGATAGAGGGGGTTTATTTCCTAAAGGAAGCTCATTTAAAGACAAAATTTGTCCTCAAAATAGCTTCCTCTAGGCTGTGGCTATAGTTTATTTCAGTTTTTAAGGCGCGAAGCGAATATTTCTTCTTCCGAATCAAACTGTCTTTTTATGGCGTTTTCGAGGTTCCAAAGGCTTTTATCGTTCGACCTTGTGGAGAACTATATTTTTTTAGTAATTCTCGACAAGCTCGAATAATAAAGCATATAAGGTTTTATATAGGGCTATAACCCCTAAACTTCTTTTTATCAGGAGGAAGCAGAGAGAAAGAGTGCTTTCTTTCCTAGAGAGTACTTCTCTCTGCTTCGTGCTAACAAAAAAGCCATCTCTAGAGAGATGGCCACAAGTTAACCCATAAACTACCTGTTATTAATTCATTTACCAGGCAGAAAAGGTAGTCTCTCTAGGAATATTATTTAATTATAAATTATAGGTTATCACAAACTGGTTAACTTGTCAAGACTATAGGGTATGTGTGTGAATTCTTGTGAATATGAATTAAATTTGCTGTAAGTGATTAAATTAGATATTATTAAAAAGAATTATTATTTTAGAGGAGAAATAAATGGGTGAAAAACATATACAAATTAGGGGAGATAGATCTTTTGAAGACCCTCAGCAACGATTAAAGCTTGAAACATCAATACAAAAAGGAATTCAAGAACGTTGGGATGAGGTAATGCAATTAGGCGGAAATGAAGGACTTGCTGCGGTTGCAAGATTAATCGCAAACGGGGTGATTTCAGCGGCTGATTTTATCCCTCTTGGTGCCGGTGAGGTGCCTGGTTGGGCGGCTGACTTGACCAAACTAGTTGCCAAGATTCCGGGATTTAATAAAGCCGATTTTCTGACTCCTGATGTGAGTACAAAAGTCGCGGTAGGATCAGAAATATTATTTGAACCTATGACAGGAGGAGCTGCTCCAACTCATATAATCGAAACAGCGCTTCAAGCAAAAGCCGATTTACAAGCAGGACGATTTGGGGTTGCCAGAGACACTTTGGCTTATTTACTAACTGGAAATGAAGAAGCCTTAAATCGATTGCAAGAAAGAGCAAATGCTCATCAGGATGATATTATTGATGAGACCCCTGAAGAATCTGATTCAGAAAGAGCTGCAATTACCGGTCCGGTAGCTCAAGAAAAAAGAACTCTCAGTGTGCGAGATATTTTGACACAGATAAAAGCCTATCGAGAAGCAAAAAACAGAGGAGATTTTAATGGATAATCAAGTCTTTGATCGAAAAAAATTAACCGAAGATATCTTTGTATTACTTGCAGGATCATTACTTTTTACTATCTCTCAAAAGGAAAAAATCGAAAAAACGATAGATAATTTCACCGATGATGAGCTTATAAGTTTTGCCAAATTGCTTGTTACAGAGGAACAAAATAAAATATCTCTAGACAAAAAAATGATTAACGCTGTTGAAAACTCTTTGAATAAAGTTCAGGAATAATTGAAAATCTTTATTTACTTTCCTCTTCTTTGTCAATCATGGCGAGGCTAGCAACATAATCATCTGCATTCAATTTCATTAGTCTGACGCCTTGAGTGTCACGGCCTAATGAAGGAATATCTTTGAAAGGTAACCTGATGACTTGGGCTTCCTGGGAGATAATAAGCAGATCTTGAGTGCTTTCCGGATCAATAATCCGGCTATCCATAATTTCTCCGGTTTTGTTTGTCACATTAGCCACTTTGACTCCCATGCCTCCCCTACCTTGTAATCGCCATTCTTTAAGATTTGTCCTTTTTCCATAACCGTTTTTCATGATTACAAGTAAGGAACCCTTTTCCGGAATCACGTCCATCCCGACAATTTGATCATCCTTTCCTAGGCGAATTCCTCTTACTCCTCTGGTGGCACGTCCTGTTTCTCGAACATCATTTTCCGTAAAGCGGATGGATTTACCTTTTTTGGTAATTAAAAGGATTTCATTCTTTCCAGTTGTTGGTTTAACCCATTCTAGTGCATCATTTTCTTCTAGTTTAATTGCAATAAGTCCACTCTTTCTAATATTGTCAAAATCTTTAAGTTCTGTTTTCTTTACATAACCACCCTTTGTAGCCATAAATAGATATTTGTAGGCACTTTGTTCAAAATTTTTCTCTAAAGTAAGAATAGAAGTAACTTTTTCTTCAGTTTCAATCTCAATAAAATTGATGATTGCTTGACCTTTTGCTTGGCGTTTTGCTTCTGGAATATCAAAAACACGTTTAGCAAACACCCTTCCTTTATTAGTAAAAAATAGGATAGTATCATGAGTTTCGGCACTTAAAATCTGATCGATCTCATCGTCTTCTTTTGTAGCCATACCAATGACCCCTTTTCCTCCGCGATGTTGGGATTTGTAAGTATCAAGACCTGCCCGTTTGATGTAACCGCTTTTGGTCATTATGACAATTGTTTGTTCGTTGGCAACAAGGTCTTCTTCTGAAAATTCTCCAACTTTACCTTTAACAAGTTTAGACTTTCTAGCATCACCATATTGTTCTTTGAGAGCAATAAATTCTTCTTTAATTATCTTCAAAAATTTTTCAGGGTGAGTAAGAAGATCAGTAATAAAATCGATCTGTTTCAGAATTTCTTTGTACTCATCTTCAATCTTTTTTCTTTCCAGAGCCGCTAAACGGCGTAATTGCATATCTAAAATGGCTTGTGCTTGAATGTCAGATAGCTTAAAGCGAGTAATTAAGTTATTCTTCGCGTCGTCCTGGCTATTTGACTCTCGGATTGTTTTGATTACAGCATCCAGATTATCAAGGGCGATTTTAAGCCCTTCTAGTATATGCGCTCTAGCTTTTGCCTGTTTGAGTTCAAACTGGGTTTTTTTGATAACAATGTCGAGTCGATGATTAACAAATTCAAATAAAACTTGTTTTAAATTGAGTAATTTTGGTTCTCCTTTTACGAGAGTAACCATATTTAAATTAAAAGTATCTTGAAGTTGTGTAAATTTAAAAAGTCGATTCAAAATCTTTTGCGGGTTGCTGTCACGCTTCAATTCAATTACAATCTGCATTCCTTTTCGGTCAGATTCATCTCGGAGTGTGGTGATTCCTTCGACTTTTTTATCTCGTACTAAATCAGCGATTTTCTCAATTAAGGCTGATTTGTTTACTTGATATGGAATTTCATTAATCAAAATTCGGAATTTACCATTTTTTCCTTCTTCAATTTCGGTTTTGGCTCTGGTGACAATTCGACCACGTCCTGTTGCATAAGCATTTACAATTTCTTTCCAGTCGTAAATAATGCCTCCGGTTGGAAAATCAGGTCCTTTAATAAAGTTCAAAAGATCCTCAGTAGAAAGTTCAGAGGTGATTTCGCGATGGATGATTTGTTGTTCTAGAGGAGCCAAAACTTGAATATCTTCTATTGTATCTTCTTTGGTAATTTCCTTAAGTTTTGAGTTTTCAATAATATGATTTAGGGCGTCCAAAGTTTCAGTTAAGTTATGTGGCGGGATATTTGTGGCCATTCCAACAGCAATTCCGGTAGAACCATTTAAAAGAAGGTTTGGAATTTTTGCCGGTAATACGGAAGGTTCCTGACGGCTAGCATCGTAGTTATCGATAAAATGAATAGTTTCTTTTTCAATGTCTTTAAGAATTTCATCAGAAATCCTATGCATTTTACACTCGGTGTAACGCATAGCAGCAGGAGGATCGCCATCAATTGAGCCAAAATTTCCCTGCCCATGAACTAGAGGATAACGCATCGAAAAGTCTTGAGCCATACGCACTAAAGAGTCGTAAATAGCAGTGTCACCATGAGGATGGAATTTTCCCATCACCTCTCCGACAACATTCGCGCATTTTTTATATTTTGCTTGGGAATTTAATGACATCTCATACATTGCATAAAGAATACGGCGATGTACTGGTTTTAGTCCGTCACGGACATCAGGAAGTGCTCGGTCCACAATTACGCTCATGGCGTAATCTATGAAAGAACGTTTCATTTCAACCGAGATGGGAACACTAGTTTTATCGTTATTCTCAGCAATAAAATTCTGAGAAGCACTGTTTACTATCTCCGGTTCAGGGTTTAAGCTGTCTTTGTTATTAAGTTCTTCAGAGTTTTGATCAGTCATATAATTTTATAATACCTTAAATATCAATATTGGCGTATTTGGCATTGGCTTGAATAAAACGTTTGCGCGGTGGAACTTCGGAACCCATCAACATGGTAAAAGTTTCATCCGCTTCTTCAGCATCGTCGATGTTTATCTTTAAAGTCGTTCGAGTTTTGGGATTCATCGTCGTTTCCCAAAGCTCTTCAGCATTCATTTCTCCTAGACCTTTAAATCTTTGAATAATATATTTCTTTCCCTGATTCTCGCCTTCAAATTGGATTTTTTCAGTATCCGTAAACAGATATTTTTTATCTTTCCCAATAACAGCCTTATAAAGTGGTGGAACGGCAACATATAAGAATCCGTTTTCAATGATTTGTCGTAAATGGCGGAAGAAAAAAGTTAGATAAAGAGTTTTGATGTGTGATCCGTCCACATCGGCATCAGCCATGATAATGATTTTTTTATAGCGAATTTTGTCTGGAGTAAATTCGTCTCCAATTCCCGCTCCGATAGCAATAATAAGATGTTTGAATTTATCAGAATTGATAATACGATCAAGTCGAGCACGTTCGGTGTTTAACACTTTTCCAAAAAGAGGTAATATCGCTTGGAAACGTCGGTCACGGCCTTGTTTGGCAGATCCTCCAGCTGAATCTCCCTCAACGACAAATATTTCGGCTTCATTAGGATCTTTGGTTTGGCAATCAGCAAGCTTTCCTGGTAGACCTAATCCTTCTAAAAGACCTTTACGAATGACTGTTTCTCGAGCTTTTTTCGCAGCGATTCGAGCTTGAGCTGTGAGAAGTGCCTTATCAACTACTTCTCGGGCAGGATTCGGATTTTCTTCGAAATAGGTATCGAGTCCTTCCTTAATAACCTGTTCAACGAGAGGACGAACTTCGGGTGTCCCGAGTTTTTCTTTAGTTTGGCCTTCAAATTGGACGAAATTGGCATCAAATTTTACAGAAACAACGGCGGTTAAACCTTCTCGCAGATCCTCTCCGGATAAGGAGGAGATTTTATTCTTATCATTACCATTCACAATTTTTTTCAAATAATCATTGATACTTCGAGTTAAAGCGGTGCGAAAACCAGTGAGGTGTGATCCTCCTTCGTGTGTGGGAATGTTATTAACAAAAGATTCGACATTTTCATTAAAATCATCGTTGTAGCAAATTGCCGCTTCAATATCGATTTGATCAACAAAAACGTTTCTTAGTTCGTTATGAATATAAATAGTTTCCCCGATAATTTTTTTATGCCGGTTAATTCTATTAACATATGATTTGATACCACCTTCAAAGTGAAAACTACACTGTTCATTAGTTCTATTATCAACTAACTTGATATAAAGTTTGGGAGTCAAAAAGGCAATTTGGCGTAGCTGTTTTTTCACGGTTTGATAATTAAGATCAACGATTGGAAAGATTTTATTATCCGGCATAAAAGTGGTTCTGGTCCCAGTTTTTGTGATCGGTTCGTCTGGTTTAACTTGCTTGACATCTGCTTTTGGTTTTCCTTGACTGTATTCTTGAACATACAATTTTTTGTCCCGCATGACTTCTACTTTCATGTAAGAAGACAGGGCGTTTACAACAGAAGAACCTACGCCATGCAGTCCTCCAGAAACTTTATATCCTCCTCCACCAAACTTTCCTCCTGCGTGAAGTTTAGTCATAATGATTTCTAGAGCACTTTTACCGTAACCGGGCATCATATCTACTGGAATACCGCGGCCGTTATCTTCGATTGTTGCTGACCCATCCTCATTTAATGTCACTTCAATATAATCTGCAAAACCAGCCAGGCATTCATCAACGCTATTATCATAGATTTCCCGGAGCATATGGTGAAGACCTTTTTGGTCGGTAGAACCAATATACATTCCAGGTCTTTTGCGTACCGGTTCTAAACCTTCGAGGACTTGAATTTGAGAAGCATCGTATTTTTGCGACATGATTAAAAATAAAATTAGAGATCAAAAATTAATACAAATTTTCGATTAAAAACAAACGGGACAGGAATTATCCTGTCCTTTCTAGATTCAGGTAATATTTATTGTAACACGGAGTAATGAGGGATTCAAGAGAAGGATATGTGAAAATTAAAGTTGTATACTCAACAAATTTAGATTGCAATAGAAGTATTTAAGTATTATCCTAATAGCAATATCTTGAATTGCAAATAGGAGCTATTTGGGTATATAGGGTCTATTATCTTTATTCCTTTTTGGAAATCACTTCTTAACGATTCGAACCAATTTACTCAGTTTAGTTTTAATCTTTTTATTTGCTAATTGCGGTTTATTTTTCTTCTTTTTAAAATGTTTTTTGTTCGGTTGTTCTTCGTTCAAAGATACTATTTCTTGGTTCAGATCATTCGTGTCTGCTTCAATCTGGACATTAACTTCTTCTTTTTTGACTTCAACCAGAGAATTCTGAGTTTTGGTTGGTTCAATTACTTTTGACGGAAGCTGCATCAGAGGAAGTTCTTTCTGAATTTCTTTTCCTACTTCCTCTCTTTTTTGGGCGAGTTTGACTTTATTTTGTTTTTTCGTTTTTTGAATGGCAAGGAGCTTTTCTTTGGGACACTCATATGACAGGCAACACACTAATTTCCCACACATTCCCGTGCATTGAGCCGGAGAGCATTTAAGTCCTTGAGCGATAATCATGTCGTTTGTAATACTCTGAAAACCGTGTAAAAATCTTTTGCAACAAACTTCCTGTCCACAAACACCAAATCCACCGATTTTTTTAACCACATCACGAGATCCTATTTGTTCCAAACGGATGGATTCTTTGAAAAAGCTATTCAATTCTTGAACAAGGATGCGGAAATCGACTCGATTTTCAGCTTCGAAATAAAAAGTCATCTCTCCTTCTTTTTCACGGTTTCCTTTAACAATCTTTATAGGTAAATTTAATTCTGCGGCTTTTTGACGGGCAATTTTTAGAGATTCGGTAAGTTCGTATTGTGGCATAATTTTATAATTTTCCTAATCAATATTTTCCAATTTTATCACAAGTATTTCTAAAGCTAAACGTGGGCTTGCATTAGTCTTTAACACTCTTAGAGTTTTATCAATCTCGTAAGTATTTTTTAGTAACTTATAAATAAGTAATTGGTTACTATTCTCTTCATTGATTTTGTTTAACAAGAGTTTCCTATTATATAGCAGCCAATTTTGGAGTGTCTGGGAGATACCTTCTTTCTGATAATTTTGTTCTACCCATTTAAATTTTTCTGTCAATTCATTTTGGGAAATATTCAAGAATTCTTCAATATCAGTTTTATCTATTTCTACTGTTTCGATTTCTTTTATCTCTTTAGGAATATTAAAAATCTCACATCTTGAAGTAATAGTTGGAAGAAGATTATTCCGATGATTAACGGTTAGAATTATCACCGAGTTTTGCTGTGGTTCTTCGAGAGTTTTTAAAAGTGCGTTTTGAGCTTCGGTAGTTAACTCATGTGCATCATTTAAAAGTACAATTTTTTTGTTGAAATAATATGGTTTTAAAGAAAGTTTAATTTTGATCTCGCGGATAAGGTTAATCCCATATTTCGTAGTTTTAGGGTTCACGGTCAAAAAGTCGGGATTATTTATATTTAAGAACTTTTCTTCGCTTATTCGGCGAATGAAATTCAAGCTATATGTTTCCCTGGATGCTTTATTATCATTCACAAATAAATAGGCCTGATGTAAATTTTGAATTAGAAAATCGTTCTCTTTTTTAGTCATGTTTTTTACTGATTTTAAAAGCTTGGGGACTATTTACGGGTAGACATTAACACTCTTTTCTTGACAATTATACCATAGGCTGATAGCTTTATATAAAGTATTAAAATAAATTTTAAAACAGAATTTAGAGCCAAGTATTTAGAATTTTTAAATCTTCTGCCCATGAAATTTAGAACCAAAAAAAGCATCGAAGATGTTCTTCTCAAACAGCAGCTTATTACTGAAGAACAAGCTAATCAAATAAAATTGGAAATAGCCTCAACCGGTATGGCTGCCGAAACTGTGATTAGAAATAGCGGAATGGTTTCGGAAGAAGAGATTGTCAAAGCTAAAGCTGAAATTATCAATATTCCTTATATCAATATTTCCCAAAAAGCAATTGCAATCGAAACTCTATCAAAAATTCCGGAAGGTGTAGCACGGCGTTATAATTTAATTCCTTTTGAAATATCTGGAGATGAACTTTCGGTTGCGATGTCAGATCCTCTTGATCTACAAGTGATTGCTTTTTTAGAAGCCAAAACAGGATATCGCATCAAAACTTTTATTGGATTACCAAATATAATTGCCAAATTTGTTGAAGATCAATATAGCACTTCAATCGACACAGAAGTTCGAGCAGCCTTAAAAGAAGCTCAGACGGAAACTCAAGAAATTGAAGAAACTATCTCTGATCTGAATAAAGTCGAAGATGTGATCCGAGATGCTCCGGTAGCTAGAATTGTTTCTACGATATTGGAATATGCTGTGAAATCAAGAGCTTCAGATGTACATATCGAACCATGTGAAGAAAAAACCCGAGTACGTTATCGTATTGATGGTGTTTTACAAGAAAGAGTTTTCCTTCCTTTAAAAGTTACCGATTCTGTCGTTTCCAGAATCAAGATTCTCTCAAATTTAAAAATCGATGAAAAAAGAATGCCACAAGATGGTCGTTTCCAAATCAAAGTCGGAGATCAAGAGATTGATTTGCGTATTTCTACCCTCCCTACTTCTTGGGGAGAGAAAGTGGTTATGCGTTTACTGCGCCGTGGTGGTGGGGTTCCTTCTTTTGCTGATTTAGGTTTTCGTGGTAAAGCCTTGAAAGTTTTTGAAGAAAATCTAACTAAACCACATGGGATTATTTTAATTACAGGACCTACTGGATCTGGTAAATCAACGACAATTTCTTCAGCACTCACAAAGATAAACGTTCCTCGGGTTAATATTGTGACTCTTGAAGACCCAGTTGAATATCGAATTGCGGGTGTGAATCAAGTCCAAATTAATCCTCAGGCAGGTTTAACCTTTGCTTCTGGTTTGCGCTCCATTTTGCGCCAGGATCCGAACGTCATCATGGTAGGAGAAATTCGTGATATTGAAACCGCTGAACTAGCTGTGCAAGCTGCTTTGACGGGACATCTGGTACTTTCTACTTTACATACCAATAGTTCGGCAGGAGCATTACCCCGTTTATTAGATATGAAGATCGAACCATTCTTAATAGCTTCTACCGTAGACATCGTTGTTGCTCAAAGACTTTGTCGCAAAATTTGTGCGAAATGTAAGAAAAAATTTGCAATTCCTACAGAGATGATAAAAGAAATGAAAGAGGAGTTAGGACCATTATGGCCGAAGAAAGAACCGGTTATGTATAAAGGTTCTGGTTGTAATGAATGTGATAAAACCGGTTATTCTGGACGATTGGGAATTTATGAAGTTCTTTCTGTTACCGAAAAAATCGGACAGCTCATTTTACAAAGACAGCCGGCTGATATCATTGAAAGAACGGCAATTAATGAAGGAATGCTTAAGATGAAACAGGACGGATTTTTGAAAGTACTTGACGGAATAACTACTTTTGAAGAAGTTTTAAGAGTTGCTCAGGATTAGAGGTTAGCTTTAAGAATTGAAGGAGTTTTACAGTGGAAATACAAAAACTACTCGAAACAACGATAAAAAGAGATGCTTCCGATTTACATCTTGTAGTTGGAGCGCTTCCAACTCTGAGGGTTGATGGTCGTTTAAAAGCCATTGAAGGAATGGATATCTTAACTCCCAAAAAAATAGAAGCTCTAGTTTTCAGCCTCGTTACCGATGAACAGAAAGATATTCTTTTGAATAATAAAGAGGTTGATTTTTCTTTTGCTTTGGGAGAAATCGCTCGTTTTAGGGTAAATGCCTATTATCAAAAAGGATATATCGCAGCTGCATTACGTCTTATTCCTAGCAGAATAAGGAGCATGGAAGAACTAGGTTTACCCAAAATCTGTCAGAATTTCACTCGTTTACCCCAAGGTCTTGTATTAGTAACTGGTCCCACTGGACATGGAAAGTCAACAACTCTAGCCGCCATGATTGAGGATATCAATAAAGAGCGTGCGGCACACATAATTACAGTTGAAGATCCGATTGAATACGTTTTTCCACACCGTAAAGGACTTATTTCTCAGAGAGAGCTGCATCTTGATACTCATTCTTGGGAAATTGCGTTGCGTTCTGTTTTGCGTGAGGATCCAGATATAGTTCTCGTTGGTGAAATGAGAGATTATGAAACAATAGCAGCCGCTTTGACCGTGGCTGAAACAGGACACTTAGTATTTGCCACTTTGCACACTAATAATGCTCCTCAAACAATAGATAGAATTATTGACGTTTTTCCTGAGCATCAACAATCTCAGGTTTCGGCCCAGTTGGCTTCTGTTTTGGAAGGAATTATTTCTCAGAGATTAATTCCCGCAATTGGTGGTGGTCGTATTCTTGCTACAGAATTAATGTTTGCAACTTCAGCGGTACGGAGTTTAATCCGCGATAAAAAAGCACACCAATTAGATAATATTATCGCGACATCGTATGATATTGGTATGCAGTCCTTAGAAAGATCTCTTGTACATCATATAAAAGCCGGAAAGATATCTCTTGAAGATGCTAAAGCATATACTTTAAAGCCTGATGACGTCATTCGAATGATGAAATCTGAAAAGGAATAGTTAACATATTTATATAAAAAGAGAATAATATGAAAAAATTTGAATACACAGCTCTAGATGAAAATGGAAAAATAAAATCGGGACAGATAGAATCTGCTGACGATATTCAAGCTGCAAATATTTTGAGAGAAAGAGATCTTATTATTACCTCTTTAAGAGAAAAAGAAGAGCTTAACTTGTCTCAGTATTTTTCAAGATTTCAGAAAGTTCCCGAAACAGAAAGAGTTATGTTTGCCCGTCAAATGGCCACAATGATTATTGCCGGTTTACCACTGTCCAAAGCTTTGGCGGTCATTATGGAGCAGAGTCAGAACAAAAAGATGAAACAGGCAATCACCATGATGATTCAGGATATTGATGGTGGCTTAAGTCTTTCACAATCTCTAGAGAAACATCGAGATATATTTTCCAATATTTTTATTAGTTTAATAAAAGCAGGTGAAGCTTCTGGAAATATTGACAAGATTTTACTGCGGCTTGCCGATACCCTTGAAAATCAACATAAATTTAAATCTCAGGTAAAAGGGGCAATGATTTATCCGGTGATTGTTTTAATTTTTATGGTTATTGTAATGGGAATAATGTTTGTATTTGTAATTCCGAAACTAACGGCAATGTTTACCGATATGGGTGCGGATCTTCCTTTACCGACAAAGATTTTGATTGCAGTTTCAACGTGGTCTCAAAATAATTTTCTTTTGGTTATTTTGGGAATTGCAGGTTTTGCTTTTGCTATTAATAGTATTGGAAAGACTCCAAAAGGACAGTATTTCTTTGCAGATAGAGCTTTAGGCCTCCCTATATTTGGAAAACTAAACAGGCAAATAGAGTTTGCAAATTTGGCTCGAACTTTATCACTACTTATCAATTCAGGTCTTCCGATTTTAACATCCTTAGAAATATCCAGAGAAACATGTGATAATTTAAGAGTAAAAGAAGGTATCGCTAAAGCTGCAAAAGCGGTAGAAAAAGGTTCACCTCTTTCGGAACCGTTAAAGGCGAATTCTCTTTTTCCAGTCATGCTTTCGCAAATGGTAGCAATCGGAGAAGAAACAGGAAAAATTGATGAAGTGTTAGAAAAAGTTTCCTCTTTCTTTGAAAGCGAAGCATCTGAATCCACAAAAAACCTGTCTACAGCAATAGAACCGCTGATTATGGTTGTCTTGGGAATAGGTGTGGCGTTCTTGATAATTTCTATTATTTTACCAATTTACAAGTTGACCACTTCATTTTAATAAGTAAGTGTTTGTTTTGAATATAAAAGTATTTGACAGATAGTAAATTTTATTGTTAGACTAATTAGTAATAATCTTAATGAGATGAAAATGATTTCACTGCCCAACAATTCTTCTCAGAAACTCTTTAATCCTTTTGGGTTTACCCATTTTAATTCTAATATATTTCTAGATTTATTAAATAACGCTACATATAGACATTGTGATGATTTTACATCAGGCAAAAAAGAATGATGCTATAGACGATACTAATTTTAATTATTAGAATAATTACCTTGGAAGGAGGTGAAAAATAAACATGAAGAAATTTTTAAAGAGCCGTGAAGGTTTTACCTTAATCGAACTTTTAGTTGTCATTGCGATTATTGGTATCTTAGCCGCTGTAGTTGTGCTCGCGATCAACCCAGTAGCTATGATGCAAAAAGGTCGTGATTCCAATCGTAAATCAGACTTGGCTACTCTCTCAAAAGCAATTGATATTTATATGACTCAAGGGGCGACAGCTGTTCCTGGTGGTGCTAATGTAAATCAAACTTCTCAGGGTATGACTAATTGTTGTAGTGGAACAGTGTCTACATGTACTGGTCCTACAACCTCTACAACCGGAGGATGGATAATTCCATTCGCTGTTTCTTGTGGAGTTGACCTTTCACCATATATCGCCAAAATTCCTATAGATCCAAATAATACTGCGACCTTAAGATATCATTATGATACTAATGCAACAGGAGATCGTTATTGTCTTGAGGCTGATATGGAACATGCTGATAGCGGACCGAGTTACAAAGTAGGAAGTGATTTAACGGGATGTGCTACATACTAAAGATTAATAGATGACGTAAATTGCATGCATTTACTAGAAAGAGGGGTTCTCATGAAACCCCTCTTTTGTATTTTTATTGACACCTTAATTCTTCTCCCCTACAATGAATATCTAGATAATTCGATTGAAATGTCTGGAGGTTATAACATGCTCAAACTGCCAAAATCTATAAGTAACCCACTTGGTTTTACCCTGGTTGAATTACTAATTGTTATAACTATTATTGGAATTCTAGCTGGGGTGGTTACTCTGAATGTTACAAGTACCATTCCAACCTCTCGTGATGGTCGTCGCATAGCAGATATTAAAGCCTTAGAGGGTGCTTCGGAGCAATATTTTTCCGATAATAAAGATTATGTTCGTGGAAATACTTGTTATAATGATACCGATCCTTATTGTAAAGAGAATAGTCAATCAAATTACGGTGTTCCCTTTCTCAATACCCTTTTGACTTCGGGTTATATCAAATCGGATACCAAAGATCCTCTTAATGATGGAACGTATGCGTATTGGTATGGTACTCCTTACGCTCCCAATCCTCCTGACGAATACATTCTTTTTGCTAGATTAGAGAGAAAAACTTCTGGAGAAAATATTTATCAGCTTTATAATACTTCAGGAGCAGCTGTTAGTCCGGCTGTTTATTATTACGCTGTTTTTTCTGATTACAACTATTGGTACAATAATTTTCGGGATAACTCTTCTGCAACGTCTTGTACGCATGCAGGAGAATGGGCACATATACTTGTTGGAACAGCCGGTTGTTTACATAAAACATGGTAATTATCTTTTTTCTTTTTATTCTAGGGATTTCGATTGGTTCTTTTCTGGATGTCATTATTTCCAGAGTTTATCTTGATGTTTCGCCTAAATTGTCTAAAGATATTATCTCTTCTCGATCGGCATGCGCTTCTTGTAAGTATACTTTAAATTTTTGGGATCTTATTCCTCTACTCTCTTTTTTATTTCTGCGGGGAAAATGTCGTTACTGCGGGGCAAAAATTCCCTTCCGTTGTTTTTTGATGGAACTTTTTACAGGTATTTTGTTTGCTTTATATGGAATATTTGTTTTAAAAGGGTTTTCCCCATCAGCTTTACAAAACTGGATGCTCATTTTGTACTCTCTTATCGTAATTAGTTGCTTGATTATAATTTTCCAAGTAGATCTGCATAAATACATTATCCCAAATCCTATCATTTTTTCTTTAATTGGTTTAGGTTTATTACTAGAACCAATTTGGGGATTGTTAAATTTAAAACACCAAATGATTCCACTCAATCATTTTTTATTTGATATTTACTGGTTAATAAAAAGTTTATTAACCAATTTTGGGATAGAAATGTCTTTATCATATTCGCAACTACCGGTAATTTCTCCTTTTTTGAATCCGATATTCAGTGCTTTTTTTCTGGGATTATTCTTTTATTTAATCGTTTTTTTGACACGTGGAAAAGGAATGGGGATGGGAGATGTAAAACTTGCTTTCTTTATGGGGCTTTTTTTAGGTTGGCCGGAGAGTATTTTAGCACTATACCTTGCTTTTGTCTCTGGAGCTATTGTATCATTGATAATGGTATTAATAAAAAAGAAAAAGCTAAAGCAAAAAATTCCTTTTGGTCCATTTTTGCTCTTTGGTTTTTTTTGCACTTGGTTCTGGAATGCTGAAATTATATCTATTTTTGCAAGAATTGCTCATTAAGTAAAAAGTTTTAAACAAAAAAATGCCCAAGAATTTTTCGTGTAAATATTTTATTTCTTCCGCTGGTTTTACCTTGGTTGAATTATTGGTTGTGATGGCGATCATTTCAATCGTAACTATTATATCATTTCCTTCTTTCTCAACTTTTTCTCGTCAGCAAATATTGCAATCAGAAGCGGAAAAAATGGCTTCTCGGATAAAATTGGCTCAATCAAATGCCAGGTCTGGAAATCAGGGAGAAGATGAAACTGAAGAAGTGCAAGGGTTTATGATTGACTTTATAAACGTTGATTCCACTAATAAGTATTATCTCAAAAAGCATCGTAACGATCTAACAAATCCCTATAGCTATGTGGTGACAGAAGATGAATATACGCTAGATCAAAGTATTACGAATATTACTTTTGAGGTTGGAGGAACTGAAGTTACAACTAAGGTATTTTATTTTCAATCTTCTCGCGGATATCTTTCATGTCTAACTGCTGTTCCTGTAAACGGGAATGATCAAGCTGAATGTGTTGTGTCTCAATTCAAAATTACTTTATTAAATTCCCAAGGAGAGGCTAAATATGTCTATATTGAAAGAGGAGGAGCTGTTTATGCAAGCGATTCTTAAAAAAATTCAAAAAGAACAGTCCGGAATGTCAATTATTGAGATTCTTGCGGCCGTAACATTTTCAATAGTAACTTTAGGAGCTTTGATAACCTTGGGTATTGTAACTTCTCGATCTTCGGACGCAGCAAGAAAAAGATCCCAAGCGGTTGAATTCGCAAAACAGGGAGTTGAAGCTGTCAGAGCTATTCGTGATAATGTTTCTGAGTTTCAAGGTCAAGAGTTTGCGGTTTGTGGAGAAAGCTGTTCTCCAGCCTGTGCCGGTTGGGATTGGGTATTGATAAACGCCTGTCCTTGGAGTAATGGAACTTCGAATATGACTTTCTTTTTAGGTAGTAGTAGTGATAAGTGGAATCTACAATATGTGAATGATGGTGGAGACGATTTGCATACCAGCTATCAGATTCCTGCAGATACTAATTTCTATCGGAAAGTTATTGTTGTTGAAGGACCTAGTGCTGATGGAAGTGATAAAGAAATCGAGGTGCGTATCTCTTGGAAAGTGAGAGAGCAAGTTTTTACAGTTTCGGAAAGAATTCTTCTTACTGATTGGAGATAATATTTAAATTATGAATTATAAATTTAGTATTACGAAAAATGAACAAGGTTTTACATTGGTTGAATTACTTGTTAGTCTAGTTATTTTTAGTATTGTGATGGGTCTTGGAAGTACGGCGTTGCTTTCGATTATGCAAAGTAATAATAAAGCAAAGTTGATTAACCGTTTGCGTACTGATGGTAGTCGCGTGATTGAAGAGATTGAAAGAGAAATTAAAGTTGCAGATGAGGTTCAGGCTTTAACTTCATATAACCTTGATTACCGAAAAAACGGTAATGAATATTATCGTTACAGCATCATTGATAATTCGAGTACTGATAACAATAATTCAATCGTAAAAACACAATGTACTGGTTTGGGAATAGGATGTACAACAAGTTTATATACCTTAACTCCTACTGATAATCAAAATGGTTTGAACGTGGCTCTCCCTCCAAGCTCTAGTTTTACTTATTATGACTATGGTGAAGTGAAAATAATCTTTACGTTTGAACAACCAGTGGGTTTGCCGGATAGACAAGAATATCAAGGAAGTATTACTTTAAATAGTAGTGTTACCTTACGAGATTATTAATATAGTAAGATAACAAAATTGTTATACTCGAATTAACCTATTTTGCAAATTGAAATGACAGTAATTCGGATATAACTACCTGCGTAGGCTCAACTACTTTCATTTTTAAATTCAAGGAAGTTGGGTATATAATTATTTCAAGGAGTAGTATATGTTTCAATTCACCAAAAATGAACGAGCCCATTTGTCCCTCAAAGAAGAACAAGGTCAAGCTCTTGTCCTTGTGATTCTGATTATGTTAGTAGCTTTGACTGTTGGTGTTTCTGTTTCGTCTCAAGCTTTGATAGGTTCCAAAGAAGCTGTCTCTGAAGAACAGTCAGCTCAAGCATACGCCGTTGCCGAATCAGGAGCAGAGATTGCGTTGAAGCACTTAAAAACTTGTACTGAAGGAGTAGATTGTCTGACAGCTTCACCAGTTACTGGAAGCATTGGAGGTTCTACTTATACCTATACTATTTCTTCGGCTTCGCTTTTGGCTTCGAATATTTATGAAACTAGACTTCAAAAAGATGAGGTTGTTCAGATTGATCTTAGTAATATTGCGGGTCTTACCAGCTCCAATAACGATGTTAAAATATATTTTTGGAGTGATGATTCTGATAGAGGTGTAAATGCAGATACTTCAAGTAATACATGTAGCCTTCCTGATATTCCTGATGCGGCGATAGAATTTATCTATTTAGCTTATGATACTGGTTCCAATCCTTCTTATTTTGTTCGAGAGAAACAAGTTTATGATAGTTGCACTGTTAGGCCTACTTCGAACAATTTTTCCGCTAGTGTGACAGGAGGAGTTATTGGTGGATATGATTATGACTTTTATGCTAAAAAAAGCGCTTTAGAAGATTATTCTTTCAAAATGAATACAGATGATGAACAACGATTACTCAGGATCCGATCTTGGTACAACAATACTTGGATAGCTGTCGTTCTACATGATGTAAGTATTCAGTTTCCGAATCAAGGTTATGAAATCGTATCTTCTGGAACAACGGGTGAGAATAAGCGTACAGTAAAGGTCACAAAGTCGAATCCTTATTTACCGGCAATCTTTGATTATGTTTTATTTTCCGGTGGAGATTTGCAAAAGTAAGAAAAAATTGCCAGGGATATTAAAAATTGTTAAGCTGATACTTATTAAAATATATTTTGAAATGATATCTAAAAACCATCTGAAGGAGCTATCTATGAGCCGTAAAATTTTTCTCACAGCCTTGGCTGTTTTATTTTTGATTATTGTATCCCCTCCCTCGACTCAAGCGGCTTTACAATCTATTCACTATCAAGGGAGATTGAGAGTAATAAATGGAGCTCTTGTTAATGGTGTCACGAGATATTTCAAAGTATCCTACTATAATTCTCAAGTAGGGGGAACACTCTTTTGGGCAGATGGTACATGTTATAGTTCAGCTGTCTCATATGGCAATTTCGAACTTAATTTAAGTACCGCTCCTGCTTCTTTGGGTTATTTTGATGCGACTAATTATTGGATGACGTTACAGATGTATTCAAATAGTAGCTGTACAACACTGTTAGATACTTTTCCTCGAGAGCAGATATCAGCTTCCCCTATTGCGATAACAAGTTCATATTTATCGGGAATTAGTGGTAGCGGAACAAATATTTTAGGTGATGCCAGAATTGGATATGTGACTAATGATAATGGAAGTACGGTAGGTTATGGTAATAGACTCTATTTTTCTGGTGGAGATGATTGGGCATCTTGGGATAGCGATAATTCAGATTCTATATATATAAGTAGGTATAACTCAGGTAGTGATTATACTGAATTAAGAGTTAATATTGGTGATAACGCCAGTCAAGCAGCGGATAAATTTGTTGTAGGAACGACTGATCCTTCTTGGACTCCACGTTTAACAGCGCAGATGAATGGTTATGTTGGGATTAATAAGGGTAGTCCAGAGTATCCTTTAGATGTAGCTGGTTCTGGAAGTAATTATCTTGCAAGATTTCAAAGTCCTGATGGATATTTATTGTTAGGTCCTGCGAATAGTGGATGGGCTCATTTAGCAACGGATAGAGCACGTTTTTATATGAATACTGGTCTTACCGTAGATACCGGGAATATTGGTAGTTATAACGAAAATTTAAGTTTGCAAACCTCGGGAACAACTCGTTTTACTATTTTGAATAGTAATGGAAATATAGGTATTGACGATACGACTCCATCTCATAAACTTGATGTTAATGGTGATATTGCAATGAAAAGCGATATGCGAATGAATACTAGTTTTTCCGTCGATAACGGAACATTAAGCATTTTTAATGATAGAATTGATGATGCTTGGGATTATAACAATTTTAGGATTTGTGCTAATTCTAATTGTAGTTATGGATTTCAGATAGAAACTTCTCCTGCAGGTAATCCTACTCTTAGTGCCATTGGACAAGATTTTATAACTATTAACGATGCTTTGTGGCTAACTACGGCGCAAACTAGAGTTATAAATCTGGGTGAATCTATTATATCTGATCTTTGGGGAGCCGATGGAACAGATGATTTTGTCATCCATGGTCCTGGATGGGATGGTTCTTCAAATAATAACTATGGTACAGTCGTGGGAGGGCATTTTTATTCTTATGGTGGTATGGATATTGGTTCCGGAAACGGCAGATTAGCAGGACAAGGACAACTATACGTACAAGGATTATCAACTTTTAATGGAGATATTGTTGTTGGTGAATATAATAGTGGTGTTGGTATGTTAACTTTGTATGGAGATTATGATGGTCAATATTCCGCTGCGGGGATTGATATGCATTTTGGTGACGGTGATCTTTGGCATCTGGGTGCGCGTGGTTCTTTAGATGCAGATCCAAGTAAAGCCATTAAGTTCTGGTTCTATGATGATCCAGATGCTCCTGATCCAGATAGTTGGTCAAATCCTCTTACAATAAATCCACCAGGAAATACTTATGTAGTTAAAGTAAATGGAGCGATGTATGCAACTTCATATGCTTGTGCTTCGGATGAAAATTTAAAGAAAGATATCGAAGGTATTGATGGCAAAACAGCAATAGAAAAGTTTAAACAGATAAATGGAGTGAACTTCAAATGGAGAGAAGGAGATGAATCATTACAGCTTGGAGTGATTGCACAGGATGTAGAGAAAGTCTTTCCAGAAGCAGTAAAAACAGATGAAAATACCGGGTTCAAATCAGTTAATTATGATAACTTAGTAGCTCCTTTAATCGAAGCGGTGAAAGAACAGCAAAGAGAGATTGAAGCATTACAAAGAGAAATTGAAGATCTAAAAAATAATTAAATTAATTAGAGGTTTAAATTATGCATAATAGAGTATTTATTATCTTAAGTATTTTGTTTTTATTATTAATTACAAGTTTAAATATTGGACCTGTTTTTGCCGCTTGTGAAACAAGTGGTTGTTGTCCTGCAGGCTCGCAAAATTCATGTTGTGGTGGTGGTGATGGTGGTGGTGGTTATACCTATGATTGTACTGCATGTGGTACAACTCCTAGTCCTACGGGTAAATGTTGTATGGAATGGCCAGATGATAGTTGTGGTTGTCCTTCAGCAACTCATTGTGGCGGTGGCGGGTGCGGTTATGGAGATACATGTGGTTGTACTATTGGAGCCTGTAGTACTGGGGATGATGATGATTGTAATCAACCATGTGGTGGGTGTTTTCCTTGCGATGCTTGTGCAACGATTGGAAGTATCCCTGAAGAAAATCCACTGATGTTAAGTTTTACAGATGCAGAATATGGAAAGACTACAGAAGAAGAGATAACTTCTTGTCAAAATAGTTTGGTTGGAACAGTAAATGCATCTTCTTCAGATAAAGAGGTTGTATTAAGCAGTCTGAATACTCCAATTTGGAAATTGGCAATATTCGATACGTATGATTGGATAGACAATAATAAGACTTTACTTTTAGGCGGTATAAGTGGTGTTTTAATTCTGATTGCTGTTTCGTTAAAATTAATTTTTAGAAATCATTAATATGAAAAAGTATCTGCTTTTTTTATCTCTAATTATTATCGGAGTTCTTTCAATCGTATTTTTTAAATATTATTCCGATGAGATTAATGAAAAAAATAAAACATTAACGACAAGAAATAGCCTTATTTCCCAAAAAAAGGAAAGTTTAAAAACTGAGGATTTAGATATTTTACTAGACGGTAGCATACATAGCTCTGGTGAATGGTTACTTCGTAATCAGAAGGCAGATGGTTCTTTCAACTATGAACGTGATGTGACTACGGGTGAAATTACAGATAGCGAGAATAATATAGTGCGTCAATCAGGAACTTTATACGGAGTGGCAAAACTTTATAACTATACTAAAGACACTAGATACAAAGAAACACTTTTAAAAGGTTTTAATTATTTTGATACACTAGCCGAAACTAAAGATCTAGAGGGAACGACAGTTAGATACTTTAAAGAAGGCGGTAGTGTTCAAGCAAATACCGTAGCTCTACAGATTTTGGCGTATTTGGAACTTGCGAAAGCTGATCGCGATTTACCCTCTGACTTAAGTACAAAATTAGAAGAAATGGTTAATTTCATTAAATTATCTCAGCAAAGTAATGGTGCTTTTCAGAACTATTTTTTAAATAAGATCAAGATTGAGTGTTGGGAATCAGATTATAACAATGGAGAATCCTTTTTTGCTTTAACTAGTTACTATAAATATTCATCCGATGAAACTTTAAGACCTCTTTTAGAAATATCCGCAAATTACTTTTTAGAAAAGTACAAAGACTTTAATATTGAATTTTACTCTTGGGGGATGATGGGTTTTTCGCAGCTTTATGAAATTACTGGAAATACTAACTACCGAGATTATATTTATCAAAATACTGATAATATGATAAATGTAGCTGGGACGAACTTTCTCGGGATTGGGGCGTATTTAAAATCGACAAATGAAGCAAATCCATTACCAGATTATAGTCAAATAGTTCAGACAGAGGGACTGCTATATGTTTATAAAATAGCGGTAATGGATAATCCAGAAAAAGCTTCGACTTATAAGAATGCGATTATAAATAGTCTAGCGTTTCATGCAGTCTTTCAGTCCCCTTGGGAAGAAACTCTTCCAAACAGAATATATGATGTTGTCAAAGGTGGTTTTTGTAACCGTTCGGACTGTTCTATCCAAAGGATTGATATGGTTCATCATGCTTTAAGTGCATTTATAGATGCTCTTAATTTTATCGATAATAGTAACCTGCAACTTTCTGTTGCAAATAGTATAAATACAAAATAAAGATGTTCAGGCGACTTAAAGAATCAAAATGGAATAGATTTATAATCTTATACCTGTTTGCAATTATTTGTTTGATATCCCCTACTCTTTCTTATGCAAAATTGACTGGGACTACCTATGAGATTGAGGACGAACTTTTTGATAATGGAGGCGGAATGTCAACTGGAACTGCCTATCAATTAGATAATTCTAGTATTAGCCAATGGGTTCAAGGGAAGTTTACTGGCGGAAGTTATGATGCTCTTGTAGGTCACTGTTACAAAGATGTTACTTTACCTGTTTGTTCTGGAATGAGTTTTTATTTACCTGATCCAAATAATATTTTGCTGGTGAGAGTGAATTGGGGGGCGACAGATCAAAATAACAACGAGTTTGATACTGGAGTGTATGGATATGATGTTGATTATCGTATCGATGGTGGAGCGTGGACTAACCTTTATCCAACAGTTAATAATGCCTATGGCGCAAATACTTCTGCAGATCTGGTTATTAACCCCACCAGTACTTATACTTTTAGAGTTTGGGCTTTAGATAATGTGGGAAACGTGAACGTTCTTTGTGGGATGGATAGTGTTCAATTTGGAGCTTTGTGGTTTCAGGGAGTTGATGGATATGTGCGTGCAGAAAATAATCTCGTCTGTGATATCTCTTCTTTTTCAACCGATGGATATGTTGACTTTGATAGTTCTGGAGCAGGAGGGTTAAAAGGTGGTATTCCTTCTGCCGGAGGGAATATTGACCAAGGTTATGGAGATTTTTCTTCGCGTGGTAATAACGAAGGATGGAATGTTTCTCCAAACTATCTAATAGCTGAAACTAATCATTACAACTATGCTTGGTTTTACAGTAATTTGAATGGACAAGAAGCAGCGTTAGTTCCAGATGGTGGAGATGGGACTGTTAACGCCACTGAGCTAATTAATGCGATAAACAGTACCGTAACTACCAGAATTTTTGCCAGCGATACAGATGCTTTTATCTGGGGTCGTAGAGGAAGTAGTTATAATAGTTGTCGAAATACGAGTGGCGGTTACAACTCAAGCTCAACAACAAGCAGACTTGGTCAGTACGATGAAACATCGGGGCCAATTGCTACTTATAATTGTTATAGATCCTATTTTGAGTTTGATACAGGTAATATTCCTGATGATGCCAGTGTTCTTGACGTGAAATTGGGACTAAAAGTAGCTACGGATCTTTCGACAGTAGACTTCGATGTACGTATTAATAAATTTGATTGGAATTCTCCTATGTCTGCAGCAAATAGAGAAGCAAATTATGATGCAGCAGGTACTGTTTTTGATCAAGTTTGGCGTAATACTTCTGGGATAAGCACGGGAGTTTATTATAGTAATACGACATCTCTAGATACAAATTGGATTAATAAAACGGGAATAACTTCCTATCAGTTGCGTTCTTCAAGAGATGTTTCAGCGATCATTCCTACTACTGCAGAATTTATTGACCTGATGACGGCAGAAAGTACAGGGACTACGAACGACCCTTATCTAGATGTTACCTATACAAATACTGGAATTTATTATGTCGATGGAGATTTAAATATTAATGGAAGTATCAATGCCCTTCAAAATAAAAATGTAATTATTTTTGTAAATGGAGATATTACGTTTAGTTCAAACCCAGTTGTGCACAGTTCCAGTAATTTATCTTTTATTTCAAACGGAGATGTGACTATTAATAACGCTGTAACGCAGATTGATAATTCTTTGATTTTTACAGATGGAAATTTGGTAACCGCTTCTGCCTCTACAAACGCAAATCAACTTCTTGTTGATGGAAGTTTAATCAGCAAAGGAATATTAAATTTAAGCCGGAAACGAGATATTTCTATTCAGGAAAACTTAAGTTCTCCTACAGAAAAAGTGACCTTAAATCCGGATGCATATTTTACATTAGGTCTTAATGAAAATCTGTTGGGAATACCTAGAGTTATATGGGAAGAAGTGACTGAATAAATGAAGACAGTGGTTGACAGTAAATACCAGCTGCTTTACACTGGAATAATTATAGTTTTGATAATAATTTTTCGTAAAGGATAAAATGGCAGATAATTTTTTAGGTCTTGATATCGGTTCCAATAATATTAAAATTGTGGAGTTAAAAAGAACAAGTAACGGTTTATTGCTTCAAGCCTATGGGAGTATCGAAACTCCTAAGGGAGCCTCAAAATCAGAGTCTCAAGCAGATCTGGAAGAGATTGCTACTGCTACCAGAAAATTGATGAAGGAAATACATGTAACTACAAATAAGGTAGTAGTTGGTCTTCCTGAATCAGTTGTTTTTACCAGAGTAGTAGAATTACCAGTAATGAGTGATCAAGAATTAAAAACGGCTATGCGTTGGGAAGCAGAACAATTTATTCCAATTCCTCTAAAAGATGTGAAATATGATTACGAGGTAGTAAAAAGACCTACCAAAGAGTCTAAAGACTCTAAAGATAAAATGAGTGTTTTTTTTGTAGCCGTTCCGAATACAACGATTGAGAGATATTTAAAGATTATGAAAGTTGCAGCTTTAGAGCCGGTGGCTTTTGAAACAGAACTTTTAGCCTTGGTTCGTTCTTTGTCTCCAGAAGGAAACGCTTCCCCATCAACTTTAATTATTAATATTGGAGCGGAAACAACAGATTTGTGTATTGTTTCTAAGGGAAATATTGCCTTTACACGTAGTATTTCTTCCGGTGGAAACGCTCTTTCAAAAGCAATCGCACAAGAGCTAGGTTTTGAGATGACACAGGCAGAAGAGTATAAAAAGAGTTACGGATTACTTGAAAATGAGCTTGAAGGTAAGATCCAAGAGATTATTAAGCCAATTTTTGATGTAATTGTTGGAGAGGTTGAGAGAGGTTTACTTTTTTATCAAACACATCATCCTACTGACTCAGTTAAAAGAATTATTCTTTGTGGTGGGACTGCAAAACTTCCGGGAATTGTGATGTATTTAGCCGGTGCTTTAGACTTAGAAGTACAACTTGGCGATCCATGGAATAACGTCAAAAAAGGATCACCAGATTTAGCCAAGAAACTCGAAGAACATGCCCCTTTGTACGCGGTGGCGGTTGGATTGGCAATGAGAGTTTAGGATACTTTCTAACTCCTGTTGCAAAAAAATAGAAAATGAGCATATAATTTAAATATACCTTAAAAATAGGAGTCTTTAATGGCTGTCAATATCAACCTTCTCCCAGATATAAAGTCTGATGAGAAGAAAAAGAAAAAACTGCTCCAAACGATAAACATCGTTTCTTTGGCAGTCACAGGATTTATCTTACTCATTGCAATTGGGGTTTTTGTTATTAACCAGATTTTGAACTCAAATCTTAGTGAGATCAATGAAAGTATTTTGGCTCAGGAAAAAATCGTTGATGAGAATTTAGAGGCAGAAACGGTCTTAGTTGGTCTACAGAGTCGTTTGAGTTCCATTGACTCTATCCTAGTTACTCGAAAAAAATACTCTGTTTTCCTGACCAATTTTACCAGTTACGTTCCACAATCAATAATAATTAATGATATGACTGTTGGTTCTGATGGTAGTGTTTTAATAAACGGAGAAGCTCCTTCATATGAGAAGTTGGCGGGATTTGTTTTAGTGCTTTCTGGGGAGAATACTCTCGAGTCTACAGAAGAAGCTACCGTTGACGTTTCTTCAAATTCGATTTATAGCAATGTTTCTTTGAACTCGGTTTCACGTGGTGATGACGGTGGGAGTGTTCGATTTACAATCAGCTTTACAGCTAAGGAAGGAGCTTTTCATGAATAATATACTTTCAAAAGTTAAAGAGTATCTTATCCTGATTATTTGTGGTTTCATTTCAGTTATTTCGTTAGTCATCATTATTCCAGGAATTCAAAGTATCTTTTCCACTAGAGAAGAGATGACTGCTAAGGAAAGAACTAGAGATCTTTACGATCAGAAAATTGATATTCTTTCAAGCCAAAATTTACCTGGGATCAAAAAAGATCTGATTAATAGCTTATTAGCTTTGCCATCTTCTTATGATTCTCCAAGTCTTTTGAATGCTTTGGAAAAAATAGCCACGGCTTCTGGAGTTTCCATTTCAGGTCTACAATTTTCTCAACCTTCTACTGCTGGAGGTGGTGAAGCCGTTACGACTGCGACCAAAAACACTTTTGCTTTATCTACAAACTCTGATTATGCTCATATAATCGCCTTATTTAGGAATTTTGAAAATACTCTACCATTATTTACAATTGAAAATATCGGGTTGCGTTCTGGAGGAGAAGGATCTGCTGATCTTTCTCTTTCTTTTGGAATTTCTTCTTATTATCAATCTTTACCAACTACTCTTGGTGATAAAACAACTCCGGTAGCTGATCTTGCAGTTTCTCAAAAAGAACTTCTTACGGCTTTGGAAGGATATAGTAACTATCCTTTAGTTCCTGATACATCCGGAGTCGGGAAAACGAATCCTTTTAAATAAACAGAATTTTGATTGTAATAAAAAAGGGTGAGACCTTTTATTAAAAGGTCTCACCCTTTTTACGTTGTACTAATTTATTAGACAGTCGGTTGTTCGGAAGTAATTTCTTGAGAAGGTTTTTCATTAACAGGTGTTTCTTCGCTTGGGAAAACCTCTGAAGTATTATTTTCACTTTGGTTTGGGTTTCTTTCGTCAATAAGTTCAAGGCGTACATTTTCGCGATTTTTTAATCCCGCAGCTTTTAAAATGGTTCTTAAACTGGAAATTGTTTTACCATGTTTTCCGATAATCCTACCCATATCAGTGTTATCGACTTTAATGAAATAAGTTACCCCAATTTCGTTTTTTTCTTCAGTAATTTCGACACTTTCTTTTTTCTCAACTAAAGATTCAATGATTTGTTCTAAAATTTCTTTCATAGTTTTACCTTTTTAAGAATTACTAATTTTTAGGAGTTTCTTTAGGCTCTTCAGTGGCCTTTTCAGCTTCTGTTTTAGCAGGGGCTACTTCTTTTTTCTCGGCTAATTTTGCCTGTTTTTCCAAAACTCTTTTATTCTTTGAGTAATCTCTTTTCGGTTTTTCACCCAATAGTCTTTGAACCGTTTCGGAAAGTTGGGCTCCCTTTTCACGCCACTGTTTAATTTTTTCGTTATCAAATTTCATCTCTTTAGTTTTAGGGTTAAAAAATCCTAGAATTTCAAGAGCTTTAGTGTTTCTTTTAGTCCTTGCGGGAACTAAAATAAGTCGATAGTGAGGGTTGTTTTTTGACCCTACTCTAGTAAGTCGAATCTTCAGCATATTAAAAAACCTTTCTTATGTTTATCTTTCAATTTATATAAAAAACCATAAATGTCACATTTTTAAAATCGGATTATCAAATGAATTGGTGACATCTGATAGATCAACATGAAGTCTATATTATACCCGAATTAACTTAATTTGCAAATAAAGCTTCAGGCTCAAAATAAGCTAATCTATTGTTCCAGGCCAAGTTGTTAGAGCATCTTTAGCAGCAATTTGTTCAGCTATCTGTTTGCTTTTCCCCTCACCAATTCCAATTCGTTTTTTGTTAATAAATACTCCTACTTGAAACCATTTGTTGTGATCTGGCCCTTTTTCATCTAAAACGTCATAATGTGGAGTTACATTAACTTTTTCTTGAGTGAGCTCCTGGAGTTCGCTCTTTGGATCTTTATATTCTTGATTAGCGATAATTTCCTCAAGTTCTGGTAACAAGAATTTATGAACAAATCCTTTCGCATTTTCCAAACCTTGATCCAAATAAATGGCGCCTAGAACAGCTTCAAAAGTATTTCCCAAGATATAAGGTCTTGTTCTTCCTCCACTTTGCTCTTCTCCCTTAGAAAGTAGTAGATATTTTCCAAAGTCTAGCTCTTTCGAGATTTTACTTAAACTCTTAGAACATACTAAGGCCGATCGATATGCAGTTAGCACCCCTTCTTCTTTATCGGGAAATGTTTCATAGAGGTATTGGGAAACGATAAATTCCAGAACGGCATCACCCAAAAACTCTAATCGTTCGTTTGATCCCCCATTGTAATCTTTGTGTTCATTCAGATAAGAACGGTGCACAAAAGCATTGTGGATTAACTGGATATTTTTAAATTTAATTTTTATTTGTTTCTCTAGGGGTGAAAAATCTTCTTTCATAAAATTTTTTAAAAATTCTAATTTTAAAATACTAAACATTTTTCGAATTTTATTAATATGTTTAGAGTTTAAAAATCAGGATTTCGAATCTCCTTTTTCAACATTTTTTAAATGTTCTATATTTTTTAAAATAGTTCCTAAAACTCCATTAATAAATTTACTTGAGGTATCGCCACTAAATTCCTTTGAGAGCTCTACTGCTTCATCAATTGAGACTTTGTTGGGAATTCCTTTTATATATTGTAATTCGGCACTAGCGATACGTAGAATCGTTAGGTCAATTTTTGATATTTGCGATATTGGCCAAGCTGGGGCTGCAACTTCTATTTGCAAATCAATTTTTTCTCTATTACTCACAACATTACTTATTATTTCAGATAACAAGTTAAAATCTAGCTTATTATTATCAGTTTCTTTGATAATTCGATTAGCAATATCTTGAGGATTAGAGGAATGCATACTCCATTCAAACAAAGTTTGAAGAGCAATCTGTCTAGCACAGTGTCGAGGATCGGTTTTAGTTTTCATATTGCCTAGCGTTTAGCTTTACTACATTTTAAAGCTACTTGCTAATGAAGCCTATACTCTGGTAACTTTAGTTTCGGCTTCTTTTTTAATCACTTCTTTTCCCTTATAAAAACCACAATAAGGACATACGATATGGGGTAGTATTTTTTTACTGCAGTTTGAACATTTTACTAATTCTGGAATTTTAACTCTCAGAGCCCCTTTTCTTTTACGGCTACGGGTTTTCGCCATTTTTTTCTTTGGTAGTGCTGCCATAGTATTAGTTTTAAATTATTAAATCTTCTTTCTTAACGATTACTTAGTATACCGGCTCTAGTGTGCTTTTGTCAATCATTAGGAAGGTATTCTTTCACATTCTAATTCTGTAAGATAGTGATAAAACCAAAACTCAGTTTCGTTTGTGAGAGAGTTCTAAAAGGATAGAATGAGTTGGTAAAGGGTCTTATTAGTCGCAGTACAATAATACCGTGGATATTCATTTTGTTAATAAGCGCACGAATTACAGAAGGTGTTTGGGTGTAGGTAGAATCAGGATCAATAAAGACAAAATCGTATTTTTGATAATTCTCTGTTATGTACGAAAGTACATCCTCTTTTTTCAAAGAACCTTTTCCTAAAAAGTAGCTATGATTTAGATTGTGAGTTATGGCTTCAATGGAATACGGATGTTTATCAACAAAATCAACATGCTTTGCTCCAAGACTTAGAGCTTCTATTCCTAAAGCTCCTGTTCCCGCAAAAAGATCCAAACCAATTTTATCTTTGAAATCAAAATGGGTGTTTTTTTCAACGAGTTCAAATATTTGTTGTCTATTACAGGATAAAGTTGTTGAGAAATCAGGAATGAGAGGTTTTCGTAAAGAATGTCCTTTAGCTTTTCCGTGGGCAATTTTCATATATCCAACCTTTTTAAGACTATCAAATTAATTTGGAGAGATATCTTTTGCTTTGATATTATTTAGTTTATCACGAAGATTAGGATATTGGTCAAGTTTCGGATCCTGCTTCCAGATTTTTAGGGCAATAGCTTTTGTCTTTTTAATTAACTCGTAATCTGTTAAAGATGCTACTTTAAGGTTTGGAAGTCCATGTTGTTTCAATCCAAAAACTTCTCCGGGACCACGCAGATTCAGGTCTATTTCCGAGAGTTTTATTCCCAAATACTCTTTTTCTAGATAAAAAAGGCGGTTAATTACTTGAGGATTATTTGAATCTGAAAAAAGAAAGCAGTACGACTCAATATCATTTCGTCCGATTCTTCCCCTCAACTGATGTAATTGAGCTAGCCCAAAACGATCAGCATGTTCAATGATCATAATCGTTGCATCAGGAATATCAATTCCAACCTCAACAACGGAAGTGGATATTAAAATTTGGATCTGTTTACCTTTGAATTTATTAATTATTTCTTCTTTTTCCTTACTTTTGAGCCTACCGTGTAGGAGTCCAATTTTCAGCTTTTGAAAACGTTTTTGTAGCTTTTCATATTCTGTCGTTGCAGCTCTGATATCTTTCATGGTTTCTGACTCTGACTCTTCAATCAGGGGATAGACAATAAAAGCCTGTTTTTTATAACCTGATTTTACAATTTCGTCTTCAATCCAGTTATAAGCTTTTTGTCTTTTTTCTTGGGGTGTAAAAAATGTTTTGATTTTTTTTCGCCCTTTTGGCATTTCATCAATAATTGATAGTTCTAGATCGCCATAAAAAGTGAGAGCCAGAGATCTTGGAATTGGGGTTGCCGTCATCGTAAGTACATGTGGAACTTCAGCGGCAATTTTTTCAGCCAAGAAAGTCCTCTGTTCTACTCCAAAACGATGTTGTTCATCGATGATAATCAATCCGGGATTCTTATAAAGATTCTTTTTATAAAGCAAAGCATGAGTTCCAATAAAAATATTCGTTTTTTTAAAACTTTCATTCTTTATTTTTTTACTCCCGGTAAGTAAGCTTGTCATAATTCCAAAAGGTTCTAATAATTTAGTTATAGTAAGATAGTGTTGCTGTGCCAAAATTTCCGTCGGAGCCATAAAGATGGTCTGATATCCATTCAAAAAAGTAACGTAAGCCGCAATACAAGCTACGACAGTTTTTCCTGAACCAACATCGCCTTCGAGTAAACGGTTCATCGGTTTTGTAGAAATAATATCCGTAAATATTTCTTTGATCACTCTCTGTTGAGCTTGAGTGAGTTTAAATGGTAAACTTGCAATTAATTTTGCAACTTTATTATTATCAATCTGAAAGGGTTGTTGTCTTACTTTACTTTGCCATTCTGATTTTTTGTAAAAATTAAGAAGCTGAAGCATAAAGAGCTCTTCAAAAGCAAAGCGTTTTGCCGCATTTTTTGCCTCTTCTAGTCTATCTGGAAAATGGATTTTTCCCAAAGCTTCATTTAACTCAATTAAATTTTCGGTTTTTAATATATCAGAAGGCAAGAACTCTTTTTGTTTATAAGTTTTTAAAGCAATTGAGATCCTTGATCTTAACCATTTTGATGAAAGTGAAGCTGTTTCAGGATAGACTGGAACTAGTCTGCCAGTATGAATGGTGTGTACTAGATCTTGATTTTTTTCTTTAATAATTTCGTATTCCGGTGAGATTAAAGTTTTCTGATAATTAAATAGATCAATTTTTCCCGAAAAAGAAACGGTCATTCCTTTTTTTAAGGTTCGAGTCAAGAAATGTTGATTAAACCAAATTGCTCTTAAATTCCCATATTGATCTGAAACTATAGCTTCCGTGAGTCTTTTACGATTTTTGGTATAAATATTTTTAATATTGGTAATCGTTCCGATTACGGTTACGGTTTCCCCCATTTTGGCGCTAAAAGTATTTAAAACATTACTAAAATCGTTATAACGGGTTGGAAAGTGATAAAGAAGATCTGAGATAGTAAGGATTTCTAATTTAGCGAGTCTCTTTTGATAAGATGGCCCTACTAAGGGAATTTTCGAAACCGATGATAAAGTCTCTAACATACAATTCTCACTATTGATCAAGCGATAATTAACTAAAAATCAGTGGAAGTAACGAAGCCGCGATCAAACTGACTGTGGAGATTGCGGTAATAATTACCCAAACTTTTTTATGTTTACGAAAAAAATCCATAATGTTTCAATCTATAAATACTAAATTATAACTTGTATCCGATTTCCCGTAAAAATTCTTTTCTTTTTTTAACATCTTTTTCATTTTCAATTCCCTGAGATTTTCCGCCATCAATCACACCCATAATTCCCCTACCCAGCTTCGTTTCTGTGATAATAACTTCTACCGGATTGGCGGTGGCGCAGAAAATATGAACGACTTCCGGAATTTCTTTGATGCGTGGTAAGACATTAATGGGAAAAGAATCTTTTAGAAAAATAATAAAGCTATGTCCGCAGGAAAGCGTTTTCATATTTTCGATTGAAAGATCAGTAAGCTTTTGATCCGTTCCGCTGTAACGAATTAAACATGGTCCTGATGCTTCGGCAAAGGCTAATCCAAACTTAATCCCTGGGATACAGTTAACGAGGGTTTCATGTAGATCCTCAACCGTTTTAATAAAATGTGATTGTCCCAAAATAAGGTTTAAAGAATTTGGATTTTTGATTTTAACAAGTTGAAGATCCATAGTATCTCCTTCAAGATTACTTTAATTTTAGCTTTGCATAATTACGTTTTCCAGCTCTGATAATGGTTCCGTCTGAAATATTAATTTCTTGATGCCAATCGGAAATTACTTTATCTTCTACCGTAACAGCAGATTGTTCTATTAATCTTTTAGCTTCCGATTTACTACTTACTAATTTACAATTCAGAATAAGATCCGTAATATTAGTTTTTTTGGTAGAAATTAAGCATTCCTTAATTTTATTCGGAATGCCTTTTTCTTGAACTACTCTTTCAAAAGTATTTTCCGCCTGTTGAGCTTCTTTCTTCGAATGATAAAATTCGGTAATTGTAAAAGCTAGTTTTTTCTTCAGATCCATCGGATTTTCTTCTCCACTCTGGAGTTTCTTTCTCATAACCTCAATTTTTTGAAGCTCTACATCTGTTAATAAAATAAAATAGTCGATGATCATCTCATCACTAATACGCATTAGTTTTCCGTACATATCCTTGGGATTTTCTGTTAAAGCAACATAATTACTGTAAGACTTACTCATTTTGCGACCATCGAGTCCATTAATAATCGGTGTTGTGAGAACCCATTTTTTTTTGTTATGATAAAGTTGTTGTAGATTTCGTCCCATCATCATATTAAAAGTTTGATCTGTTCCTCCAAGTTCCAAGTCAACGTTCATAGCTACAGAATCATATCCTTGCAGAAGTGGATACAAAATTTCGTGAGTGAAAATAGGGAGATTTTTTTTAATCCTTTCCTGAAACATATCTCGCTCAATAAGTTGCTGGAGTGTAGTTTTGGCTGCAAGCTGAATGATTTCAGGCATTGCTAGTTTATCAAGCCAGTCACCGTTTCGTTTAATCGTTATCTTTTTAAAATCGAGGATTTTACTAGCCTGAGACTTCCAGGTTTTAAAATTTTCTTCAATTTGAGCATCGGTGAGCATCGGTCTTGTAGAATCTCGGCCTGTCGGATCTCCGATTTTGACCGTTCCGTTTCCAATCAAAAGGATCACTTCATGTCCAAGGTCTGCAAACTGTTTTAGTTTTCGTAAGACAACACTATGCCCTAGAGTCAAAAGTGAGCCAGTTGGATCTATTCCTAAATATAACTTGATTTTTCTTTTTGCCATTAACTTTTTGAGAGTTTCTTTGTCGGGAAGAATCTGAGCTACTCCTCGAGTGAGGACTTCATCAATATTTATATTTTTCATTATTTTCTCCTTTTTGAATCAGAATTAGTATATCACTAAATTAATTTTCTTTTAAGAATTTTGTTGTTAGAGCCATTTTGTTTTCATCTTTCAAATATTAGTTTAAAATATAGAGCAAGGGTAGGCACACGATACGTGTACGAGCGTAGTTTAATTGCCTACCCTTGCTTTTTTGTCATTCCTTTCTTACATTCGTGAGAATCTCGCGTGAGCTTCTTTAGCAAATTGACTCATGATTTTATAGTTTGCGTTATCATGAATTGAGGAGAGACCAAATGGAATTAAGGTTCTTCCTGTTCCTGGTTTGAGTAGACCAAACCAGATTTCGGGTGGAGAAATTATTTCCATTAATTTCCCTTGTTGTAATATTGTAGCGCATATCTGAGGTTTGATCACTGTAGGAATTGCTCCTACAGTCGATAACATCTTTTGTAAGCGAATGTTTTGAGGTTTATTTTTGAGGATAAACCGGATAAAACGAACGTTTTTGAAAAGGCGTTCAGAGATTTCCTCCAATGTTTGTAGATTAAGATTTTCTTGTGGGAAAACCTCAGCAAACTGGTTTCCATAGGTTTTGATTACGGTTTCATTTTGATTATGACCGTTATTAATTGTTCTTGAGCTTATTTCTGGATAACTTTGGGTATTACTTAACCAGATGCCAGAAGCTAGAGTGGCGAGAAGATCGTTTTCGGAATCAAGATAAAGAGGTTCAGAATACCACTTTAGAGCTTCAGAATTCCAGAAACGATATGAGATTTGAAAGAATTCTGTGAGAGGAACTCTTTTTGATACTTGCCACGCAGTAGCGATGAGGGGTTCAAAACCAAAAGCTGTCATCATCAGATGGTTCATTGCGATAGACAGCATTTGCGGTCCTCCGGGGATAGTATAGCCATTGTTTACAACCGTGATTCCTGTACGAACTTCAGCCGAAAGTCCGATCGTGGTTTGCACTAGATTCGGATGTTCAAAGAGCTCCCTTATGCTAATGAGTATGGTTATAGAACCAGGAAAGTCCATAAATTGAGGATTTTTGGCGCAACGAACAACATCCCAGAATAGCTTATTTCTAGTAAGCTGAAAACTGGAAGTAGCAATTGGGGTATTGTCTGTTTCATCGTAGGAGATCCAGGTTAAGAGTTTCATTTCTCGCATTTCGGCTGCGATTTCTTCTGGTGTTTGTCCGGCCAGAATACCATGTCCGTGATGTCCATAAACAGATTCAACTATTTGTTTATGATGAGAGGCAAAAAGTTTCAACTCCTGATTTTGAGTTAAGAGCTTGAGAGAGGAAACGGTATGGAAATGCATTCCAGATGCGTTTGCTCTTTGAGTTAATCTTTCAATTTGAGTGGTTAAGATTCCAGTACCCATTATCTTTCTCCTTTTTTTGTATGGGGATTGGTTTTTACTATCTCTTTTAGAGATAATGACTTTTGTAAATGTGCAAACAAAAAAGCTCGTCCTTAAATAGAAAATTTTCTATTTAAGGACGAGCTTTTAATGAACTCGTGGTACCACCTTTAATTTCAGGTACAAAAAACACTCCAATTATGGAGTGTCCTGCATTTAATCATTTTATACCTGCTTGTTGATTCAAGTGCTTGACTTTGCAGTGACACTTTAGCCTTTGATAACGGAGGCATTCCGTCCCGCATTTAGTGCGAGAAGCTCCAGAGGGTATTTCGATTTTTTTACGTTCTGCAGGTTTTCAGGATTCCCTTGCTTTCTAAAAGTTACCGTAAAATTCTACTATTTCTCTTTCATCGCTTTTATACCGAATTGACTTAAATTGAACATCAAAATAACGTTAATTCGGAGATATCCAACTACAATCTTATTATTTAATGAAGTTGAATATATAAAATTTGAAATACTATATCGGAATTTTTTCAATATGTCAACTTGTTAATATTTCAGAAATTTTTTAAAATAGATAATATCTAAAATTGTAACTAATATTTAGTAAATTCGTTGTATAGATAGTAGAATTGTATCTCGAGTATCAAAAGTGTATAATTTTATCTACATAAACAAGCTAGTAATTAGCTTTTTTGTTTTTATTGACGACACAAAATAATTCGAATTTTAGTTTAAAAAGCAATAAGATAACATGGGTTTAATCCCATGTGAGATTTATTATATGATTACTTCAAAAAGAGCCTGGAAACAAACTAAATATAAATTACAGAAGACTTTGAAACAGCTGTCGCCGATCGAAATTAAATACCGGCCATACAAATCGTATCGGAAAAAAAGTCATACTCGAGTACCTCAAGTATTGGCATTTTTAGCAACAGCCGCTTTTTTCTTATTCTTAATTGGGATTGTTGGTTCTGCTGGTGTTATCGCATATTTTTCTCGTGATTTACCTTCACCATACAAATTGACCAATAGGGATATTGAACAATCAACAAAGATTTATGATCGTAATGGGAAATTACTCTATGACATCTATGGAGATGTTAATCGCACAATGGTGGACCTAGAAACTGTTCCGCCTGACTTAGTTAATGCGACTTTAGCAGTTGAAGATGCGGATTTCTATATTCATAAAGGTTTATCTATTTCGGGAATTATACGTTCTGCTATTTTGAATCTAACCAGTCAAGGACTTTATGGTGGTTCAACCTTGACTCAGCAGGTTGTCAAAAATACTTTATTAACTCAAGAGCGGACAGTACCGCGTAAGATTAAAGAGATGGTTTTAACCATGCAGGTTGAGAAAAGATATACTAAAGACGAAATTCTAAAAATGTACCTGAATGAAGTCCCCTATGGAGGAACCTCTTATGGAGTTCAAGCCGCATCTCAACTTTATTTTAATAAAGATGTTAAAGATCTTACCCTAGCTCAATCAGCTCTTCTTGCTGGATTACCGCAATCACCTACGAACTATTCTCCTTTTGGAGCTTATCCGGAAAATGCGAAAGCACGTCAGGAAACAGTTCTTAAATTAATGTACGAAAAAGGTTGGAAAGATAAAGACGGAAACCAACAAAAAATAACTCAGGAACAGTATGATGCAGCTTTGATTGAAGAGATTAATTACGCTTCAGGAAAAACTCAGATTTTAGCTCCTCATTTTGTCCTTTATGTCAAAAGCATTTTGGAAGAAAAATATGGAACCAAGTTAGTTGAACAAGGTGGTCTTCAGGTAACAACTTCTCTTGATTATGAAATGCAGAAAATTGCAGAAGAAGAGGTACGTTTTCAAATAGATAGATTAGCTTCTCAAAATGCAAATGCGAGAAACGGTGCTTTAGTAGCAATAGATCCTCGAACGGGTGAAGTCCTTTCAATGGTAGGTTCTGTTGATTATTTTGATGCTGCGAATGACGGAAATGTAAATGTAGCTTTGTCTTTGCGTCAACCTGGATCTTCCATGAAACCAATAATGTACGCTGCCGCTTTTGAAAAAGGTTATACCGCGGCAACTTTTCTATCGGATATCCAAACTACCTGGCCTGATGGTGCGGGAGGCTATACTCCAAAAGAATCAGATGGAAGATACTGGGGGCCGATGTTGCTACGTGAAGCTTTAGCAAACTCTCGTAATGTCCCGGCGGTAAAGATGATGCAGCTTACCGGAGTTCAAACTGTAGTTGATCTCTCTCACAAAATGGGAATTACCTCTCTAAATAATCCTGAAAAATATGGTCTCTCTTTAACTTTGGGTGGTGGTGAAGTTCAGCTTCTTGAGCACACCTCAGCATTTGGAACTTTTGCTAATAAAGGTATCCATCAACCTCATGTTTCAATTCTAAAAGTTGAAGATTCTAAGGGAAAAGTTTTGGAAGAATTTAAATCAGGTGGTGGTACAAAAGCATTAGATGAGAGCGTTGCTTATTTAGTAACTGATATTTTATCTGATAATCAGGCACGATTAAAACTTTTTGGGAGCGGAAACTTACTTCAAATAAAAGATTGGCGCGTAGCCGTAAAAACCGGAACTACAGATGATGGACGAGATGCTTGGACTGTCGGATATACTCCAACCTTAGTTACTGGAGTTTGGGTTGGTAATAATAATAACGAACCCACGAATGGAATACAGGGGTCTACAGGTGCAACTCCTATTTGGCATTACTTTATGGAAAAGGTTTTAACAAACCGCGATCGAGGAGAATTTGTAAAACCAGAACAGAACTTCGTTTCTTTACAGGTTGACAGTCTTTCTGGAATGCTTCCTGGTTCAAGTTCAGAAGGTACACGATGGGAAATTTTTATTAAAGGAACAGAGCCTACCGAGCAAGATAACTTTCATTTAAAAGTAGATGTTTGTAAAGATCAAGGGTTGCTTGCAACTGAGATTGATAAGAAGTTAGGAAATGTAGAAACAAGGAATTTCAAACAGCTTATTGAAATAAATAGTGATTGGCAGAAATACACTGATGCTTGGATGAATGCTGTTGGTGGATACAGTAAGGCTCCAACTAAACAATGCAATCCTTATCAAAACTTTACAGAACCGGTGGTTATCATAAAAAGCCCAAATAATAATCAAGCAGTACAAAAGAATTTTAGCGTTTCTACTGAAGTTTTTTCTCCCAACACGATCACCAAAGTAGAATTTTATTATGATGATACTTTATATAAATCTATCTCTACAACACCATATAGCGTTGATTTTCATCTAGCTAGTGATATTTTGGGAATACATGAAATTATGGTTAAAGCTTATGATTCTAAGGGAGAAGAAGGACAAGCGAAGATTAATGTTACGGTGAGTACTTCAGAAGCTACTTCTTCCGCAAGCGAAGATTAAAATTAAAACTTTTTCTAGATAAATTGTTTTAATTTACCGTCTTTTTTAAAGTATCCCACAACATCTTTTACTTTAGGTACCTGGTCGCGATGGACAACTACAAGAGCATCTTTAGTATTTACAATTACAAAACCATCAAGACCAATTGTCGTCACAATTTTATTTTCATCTTCATTAATAATGATGGAATCTGTCGTTTCGTAGGCATAGGTTAGACCTTTTTCATAGTTTGAGTTTTTATCTTTTACTAAAGACTCTTTTAAGGCATACAATGTCCCGGGGTCAGCCCAATTCATATTGACAGTAATAACTACCGCTTGTTGAGCCGGGACATTCTTGATAATGGCATCATCAAAAGAAATCGCCTCAATTTCAGGATAGATTTTCTTCAAGGTTTTTACTTCGTCTAATGTCCCCATATCAGCTCTAATTATACTTAGTTTTTTATACATGTCCGGCTGAAACTTTTCATAGAGTTTAATTGTGGTATTTAGATCAACAATGAAATATCCAGGATTCCAAAACCAATTTCCATCTTTAAACATTTTTTTACATTTTTCTAATGGAGGTCGGTAATGCCATTCTAAAAATTTGTGAACTCCATCATATACTTTTTCTCCCACATGAATCCATCCTAAATTATGATTAGGAAAACGTGGATTTTCTCCTATAAAAACAAGCTGTTTTGGATTTTTCGTAACCAGTTTTTTTCCTAATTTTAAGGCTTTCACAAATTCATTGACATTAATCATCGTATGATCTGCCCACAGAATTGCAACCGGTCCAATATACCCAAGTTTTTGTAAACGCATAAAGTTATATCCAATAGCAGCCGCCACGTCTCGTTTTTCTGGTTCAGCCACAATATTTGAAGAAGGTATTTGCGGAAGCTGTTGTTTAACCATTGATACATAGCTTTCCTGAGTACTGATATAGACATTTTCCGTATCAAAATCTTTTTCAACTCTTTCAACCGCTAATTGAAGTGTAGACTTTCCATTAAAGATTTGTCCGAATTGTTTAGGTGAATTTTTTCTAGACAGAGGCCAGAGACGAGTTCCAGTACCTCCTGCAAAGATGATGATTTTCATGTTTTGTTCTCCTTGGGAAATAGGTTACTCTCTAATTTGTGCTTGATATTCTTTTTTGAGAGTTTGGATAATCTTATGTCTAATAAACTGAGTTTCGGTATTATTTAATGTTTTTTTAGAATTGCGATATTCAATAGTAAAAGTAACCGATTTTTTGTTATTTCCAAATTTAACGGAATAAAAGGGTCTTTCTTTCAGTGTAACGTTCGATATTTGTTCGTCGACTTCATCGATCTTTTGTCTTAAAGTTTCCACCGGAAGATTTCCACTCACAATGAAAGATAAATCTTCAAAAAGAGATGGGTAACGAGATAAGGGATGATATCTATTCTTCTCCGGAATATTAACTAGCAGTGACTCAAAATCAAGATCAAAAACAGTTGCACATCCATTCATAGAGAAATTGTTACGGACTTCTTTATTCAAGTTTCCAAGGTAACCTAAAATGATTTCGGTTGGTTTTTCTTTTGCCATTTGAACTTTCGATTTATACAAATTCCCGGTAGTATTATAAATAAGTAGTTTAATTTGGGCACTTTTATTGGGGTCTAAAAATGGTTGTGGATTTTCTTGTAACACGAACTGATAATTAGTAATATCTAGATGATTGAGTAATGTTTCTACGATGCCTTTTACTTTGTAAAAAGTTTCATTTTGATTCTTACTATAATAAATTCCTGATATTTTCTTTTTTTCTTCAGGAAGTTTTTTTAGTGATAAAGAATGAATTTCTTTTCCTATCTCAAAAATTCCGAATTCTTCAAAATTGCGACAATTCACCTCGGCTTTTTCCAAAACTGAAGGAATAATACTATCACGAACATATCGAAGTTCAGGAGAAATCGGATTTTTAATTGTAAGCATTTTTTGATGGTCGAGTTGAGCTTTCCGGTATAAATATTCACTAACGAAAGAATACGAATAAATTTCATGAAGACCTAAGAAGGATAGAATCGAAAGAATATTGTTAGAATTTTTTCTTTCAAGATCTTCAGTTACGGGATTGATAGCACGGGTTGGAAGTTGCGGAGTGATTTTGTCATAGCCATAAATTCTCGCAATTTCTTCGACAAAATCTTCTTCAATCTCAATATCATTGCGGAAGGAAGGAACGGCCAATTTTAATTGATCATCTTTTTCTTCAACGATTTCAAACTCAAGTCTTTTTAAGATCTTTTTAATTTCAGTATCTTTAATTTCCGTTCCAATTCTTCGTGTGATTTTTTGAGTATTTATAACGACTGACTTCTGCTTTGTCTTTTGTGGATAGATATCAATAATTGAAGATACCAGTTTTGCTTTTGCATATTTTTCCAAGAGTTGAATGACATAAACGATCGCTGGATAAGTCAAATTTGGATCCTGTCCTTTTTCAAATCTTAACGTTGCTTCAGTGTGTAATCCAGTGATTTTTCCGGTTCTCCTTATTGAATATTCGTTAAAGTTGGCAGATTCAATGACAATTGTTTTGGTATCTTCAGAAATTTCGGTATTCGCGCCACCCATAATTCCGGCAATTCCGATTGCTTTCTCTAAGTCAGCAATGACAATCATATCTTTTTTCAATTCTCTCTGAATACCATCAAGAGTCGTGATCCTTTCGTTTCGTCTAGCGAGCCTCACAATAATTTCTCGAGTGTTCCCTTTTTCTTTAATTTTTTCATAATCAAAAGCATGTAAAGGTTGACCCAGTTCCAGCATTACGAAATTCGTAACGTCAACGACATTATTAATCGGCTTTACGCCGCAAGCAAGTAGTCTTTCTTGAAGCCATAAAGGTGACGGATTTATGTGAATATCTTTAAGAATGACGGCCGTGTACCGTTTACAAAGATTATCTTCTTTCAAAGTTACTTGTAGTGGTAAAGTCTTTTTGGGAAAAGTGAGTTTTTTCTTATTCAATTTTTCTAAAGGATTTTTGAAGTTTAACCTTTCAATGCAGGCAATTTCTCGAGCGATTCCGATATGAGAAAAGCAATCAGGTCGATGCGTCAAAGCTTTGTTTTCAATTTCCATGACCACATCTACTCCTCGAAAATTCTCAATCTTTTCCACCTCAGTTAAAGATACGGATACTCGTTGCGCGAGCTCTTCGGCTTTTCTTTTATCGATATCAACAAATTGTCCAATCCAGTTTAATGAAAGTTTCATAATAAATTAAAATTGTTTTAAAAATCTTAAATCTCCGGCATGAAAGTGTCGGATATCTTCAATACCGTATTTGAGCATGACGAGTCTATCTAAACCCATTCCCCAGGCAAATCCGGAATATTTTTTTGGATCTAACCCAGCCATTTCGATTACTTTTGGATGTGTGAGTCCGCAGGGAATTAGCTCTAACCATCCAGAATGTCCACAGGTCGAGCAAGGAATTTTATCTTTTTCCCCTTTTCCATCACACATGACACAAGAAACCAAAAATTCCAATCCCGGTTCTACAAAAGGAAAATATGAAGGTTGAATCTTATAACGTAGCTCTTTCTGGAAATATTCTTGTAAAAATGTCAAAATCGTACCGATTAGATGGCTGAGGTTTATATTTTCACCGATATATAATCCCTCAACTTGATAAAAGGTGTGTTCATGATGGGCATCTGTGGCTTCATGTCTAAAACAACGGCCGGGAACAATAACGCCAAAAGGAGGCGTTTTCTCTTTCATAGCTCTATTTTGCATTGAAGAAGTATGGGTAATCGGAATTAGGTCATTTTCGGTCCAGAATGTATCCCACATGTCACGAGCAGGATGTTGTGGAGGTAAATTCAGACTCGTAAAGACATGGTAATCATCATCAATTTCATTTGGATTTAAGATCTCAAAACCCATTTTTTGGAATATTTTTTCTACCTGAAGTCGTACTTGAGTGATTGGATGTAAAGTTCCAATGTTAAATTTTTCTCCTGGGAGAGTAATGTCAAAAAAAGAATTTTCAGAGTTAGTTATTTGTCCTAAAGTTTTCTCTTTTTTGTCAAAAGCAATCGTAAGGGCGTTTTTAACTTTATTAATTAAAGGTCCAATCTCTCTTTTTTCGGCAATTGAAAGATCTGGGATATTCTTCATAAGTAAGGTTAATTTACCTTGTTTCCGACCCATATATTCAACCCTTAATGCTTCAAGCGCTTCTCCATTTGTGATTTTTTCAATTACGCTTATGGCCTGATTGTATATATTATCAATTTCATTTTTCATAAGAGGCAAAAAGTTTAAAATATTAAAGTCGCAAGCGGGAAAATAATTGCCTGCAGAACTAAGGCAGATACAAATACAGCAAGATATGTTTTAAGATATTTTTCTTTAAATATTTTTTGGAAGACTTCGATAACATCGGGAGTCCGGGAAAACTCGAGCAACGAAAATAGAACCATAAAAACAAGTGTAATTATCGTAGCATTTTTAAGAATCAGTTTTAGTGTATCTAACATTGTATTTTTAGAAATTACACACTACACAGTATTTAACTAATTTTTTTTACAATTTTGTCGAACGTTTTTGGGTCGTTGATCGCAATCTCGGATAATATCTTTCGGTTCAATATAATTTTATTATCCTTTAGTTTTTTAATAAATAAAGAATAGTTTAATCCTTGTGATTTTACTGCAGCAGATAGTCTGACAATCCAAAGGCTACGGACATTTCTTTTCCTTTGTTTTCGACCGGCAAAGGCATTTTGCCCAGATTTTAATAGTGTTTCTTTGGCACGACGAACTAGCTGTCTTGATTTTGCAAATCCTTTGACACGTTTTAATAATTTAGTATGTCTTTTATGCGATGGTACTTTAGTAGTGGCTCTCACTTTTTAGCTCCTTTTCATGAATAAGGTAATAATTTTTTGATTCTTTTAGTATCAGAGGGTGAGGTTATTTCATCTTTTGATTTACGTCTTCTGGTTCTGGATGATTGTTTTTCTTTAAGATGCGAAGTCGCAACGTGTTGTCTTTTGAATTTTCCAGATCCGGTGACTTTTACTCTTTTTGATATTATTTTTTTAGTTTTTAGCTTCAATTTTTTTACTTTTGCTTTTGACATATAAATCTTTCTTTATAATCAACTTTTAATTGCCGATTTTGCATTGGGACCAAAAATACAAATCATTATTCCACCTTGTTTTAATGGCGGTTTTTCGATTTGAATTTTATCCCCAAAGAAATCCAGAATTTTTTGCATTAATTCATAACCCAATTCTTTTTTAGTGTTTTCTCTACCACGGAAAAAGAGGCTGACCTTGATTTTATTTCCTTTTTTCATGAATTCTGTCATACGATTCAGTCTGATCTCTAAATCATGTGGAGAGATATTGAGTTTTAAACGGAATTGCTTTAATTCAACTTCTTTTTGTTTTTTCTTCGCTTTTTTCTCTTTTTGTTGCAATTCGTATTTGAATTTGTCTAAGGAGATTGCTTTACAAACAGGAGGGTTTGCATTCGCAGAAATTTCGATTAAATCAAGCTCTCGAGAATAAGCATAATCTAAAGCTTCTTTTAATGAAACAACTCCGACTTGTTTGCCGTCTTGTCCAATTAATCTGACTTTATCTGCTTTAATCTGCAGATTTTTTCGGAAAAATTGCTCTTTTGGTCTAATATTATAGTGAGTTAGTCTATTTATCTTGTTTTCTCCTTCGCAAAAAACAGAGATATCTTAGCATAAACCCCTTTAATTCGCAAGGGTAAATTAGGTTAAAGGTTGATATACCAATAACAATATTCAAATTTAAAGGGATTTATGCTTCTGGAGGGTTAAGAAATGACCCTCCAGAAGATATTTCCAATCAAGAATTATATATTTTTCTTCTCTGAGATCTCTTTTTGGATCTTTTGAATAAATTCTTCAACTTCCAGATCATTCATTTTCTCTCCATTACGAAGCCTTAGAGAGATTTTTTTATTCTGTACCTCCCTATCGCCTAAAATCATCATGTATGGTATTTTTTGTGTAACCGCATCACGGATTTTGGCTTGCATAGTGTCATCACGGCTATCAATCTCTGATCTAAGCCTGTTTTTCTGTAACTCTTGCGCGATCTCTTGCGCGTATTCTGCGTGATTAGAAGATATTGGAATGATTTTCACTTGTATTGGAGATAGCCATACTGGAAAGGCTCCAGCATAATGTTCAATCAAAATTCCCAGAGTTCTTTCGATAGAACCGGTTAATCCGCGATGTAAGATAACTGGATGCTGCTCTTTCCCATTTTTATCGGTGTAAACAAGTTTTAATCTTTTTCCCATAAATAGGTCAAGTTGCAAGGTGCTCATTTGCCATTCACGTCCCAAAGAATCTTTAACCATATAATCGATTTTGGGACCGTAAAATGATGCTTCTCCTTGTGCTTTGACATATTTTAGCTTGTTATCTTTGATGATCTTCTCGAGGAGTTTTCCGGCCTTTTGCCAAGTTTTGCTGTCGGCAATGTATTTTACCGCATCAGATGGATCTGCTAGCGATAAACGTACATAATATTCTTTGAGTCCAAAAGCTTCGAACATTTTGGCAACCATTTTGATACAGCGGGCAAACTCCGATTCTATCTGGTCTTCAGTCATTAAAATATGTGAATCATCAATGGAAAGTGCACGTACTCGCATTAGTCCGGAGAGCTCTCCGCTTTTTTCATATCGATAGCAAGTACCAGGTTCGGCGACCCTATAAGGTAATTCACGATAACTTCGAGGGCGGCTTTCAAAGATCATATAGTGATGTGGACAATTCATGGGTTTCAAAACATATTCTTCACCATCAATTCCAAAGGGTGCATACATTACGTCTTTGTAATGTTCCCAGTGACCAGTACGTTTATAAATTTCGGAACTGGCTATATGAGGGCAAGTAACATGTTGGAAGCCGTTTTCAACTTCAAGTTCATACTCATAGTTCAGAATTTCTTTTCGAATAATCGTTCCCTTAGGGGTTAAAAGCGGAAGACCTTTACCGATTGAATCACTGATGACAAAAAGATCCAGCTCTTTACCCAATTTTCGGTGATCTCTCTCTTTCGCTTCTTTACGAACATAGAGAAATTGATCGAGCTCTTTTTGTGTGGGGAAAGCCGTTCCATAAATACGAGTTAACATTTTATTCTTTTCATCACCGTGCCAGTATGCTCCAGCGATAGAAAGCAACTTGAATGGACCGATTTTTCCGGTTGATTCAACATGTGGACCGGAGCAGAGATCTACCATGGAATTTTTTTGTCCTTCTTTACCTGTCCAGTAAATAGTTATTTTGGAGCCTTTTTTGGCAATTTCATCAATCCATTCCTGTTTATATGGATTATCTTCAAAAAGTTTTCGAGCTTCTTTTTCTGAAACCTCCATTTTGGTAATGGGTAGGTCAAGATCAATAATCTCCTTCATTCTTTTTTCGATTTTGGGAAAGTCGGATTCGGAAATTTTGTAAGAAGCAGGATCAAAATCATTGTAAAATCCGTCTTCGGTGGCTGGTCCCATAGCAAGATGGACTTTTGGAAAAAGCTCTTTTACAGCTTGATGCATGATATGTTCTGCCGAATGTCTCATGGCTTGCAGTTCAATTGGATTTTGTTTTTTTACTGACATATATAACTCCTTTAAAATTTACTTTATGTTTAATTAAAATAACTACAAATATTACCCCCAAAAGGGGTTGTGGCTGTTAAATGATATATAGTTTTATTCAGCATTTTAAATTTGATCATTTTTCCTTTAGTATTGCGTCGTTTAGAAGTTCAGCATAAAAGCGTTCTATACGCAAAAACTCTCGTCTGTTTGCAAATAGCCTAAAAAACAAATTGTTAAAAGCTAATTTACAAAGAGACGAGAGTTTTTTCTCGTGGTTCCACTCTTTTTATTCTTGTACCTTTTTCCGCTGGGTAGCGGTCTCAAAGCAAATAGTTAAATGGTTTCGATTAAAATAAAGCTAAGAAAAGTTTGCATCTAAAAATACTTTTCCTCTCTTGTAGTTTTTTTAATCTACTTGTTTTAACGCTTTGATATTAATTTTCAAGCAAAACTGTAAACTGGTCGTAATGTTTTTCTTCGTCCGTCAAAATATTGGCAAAAAGAAGTTTTGTAACGTAGTCTTTTTCGCTATCAGCTTTCGCTATAATTTCTTTATAAAAAGCGATGGTATCTTCTTCAGCTTTTGCGTCTTCATGAAGCATTTCTTCGAAGCCATGTCCTACTTTAATTGGAGCAGGCTTTGTTATTGGTTCACCGCCTAAGTAGTTCAATCTTTCTGCAATCATCTCAGCATGTTTCATTTCATCGATGGAAATTTTTTTCAAAATCGGAGCGATTGAAGCTGATTCTTTTCCAACCATAGTAATATGTTGCCACATATACTGGATAATTCCTTGTAGTTCACCGGCTAGAGCTTTATTTAACATCTCAATAAGATTAGGGTTATTTTTCTTTTGGTTATCTTTTGGCATATTCTCCTCTTTCTTTTCAACTTTTTGTTTTTTGAAGATAGTAATCATATTTTCATGTAAAATTTACTGACACTATTATACTCCATTAGAGCAAGAACGCCAAAGTACATCGTTGAACATGATGTATTAAAAGTATGATATATTCAGGATTCGTACCATTTTTGGGATGCAATATCCAAAATCCCCATATCCCCCATCCGTTTTTTATTCGGACTAATAATCCGGAAAGGAGAAAAAATATAAGAATACAATCTAACTGATTTTTGTTTTAGTTATAACTTTCTTGTACATATAAAACCAGGGACTATTCAAATTAAGAAAGGATTCAAGGCCATGACTCCGCAACAAAATTTGGGATTTATTTTTCTATTTGAACTATATTTTAAGATTGAAATTAATAAAGATTATTATTTTAACTTAAATTGGATGATATTATAAGAGATAATAGAGATGGTGGACCCAAGTGGACTCGAACCACTGACCTTTACAATGTCAATGTAACGCTCTAACCAACTGAGCTATGGGTCCAAATTTGACAATAAATACTAATATAATATCTATTTACTAGCGAGATCTTTTAAGCGCTGAATTGTCTTATCGCGCTGTAAACTGTATTTAATATAGACTTTTTGTTCTGGTTTTTCAAGCTCTTGTCTCATCTTTTCATCAGAAACAGTTGATAAAACTTTGTTGATATCTTCATCTGTAATCATGATATTTTCGGATTTGGCTACTTCGCTTAAAGCAAATTCTAACTTTACACTTTTTTCAGCTTGTGGTTTCCATTCTTTTTTCAAATCGTCGCGAGTTTTTTTCTGGTGTTTAAGATAATCATCAAAACTAACGCCAAGAGGTTTGAATTGAGCTTCCATACTCTGTTCCATCTCTTTTAGTTCCTGTTCAATCAAAACTTCTGGAAGATCAATGTTCGTCATCTTCACAAGCTGCTCCAAGATTTCATTTAAGAAATTTTTCTCTTCTTGATTAATCTTCTGTTCACTTAAAGATTCAGTTACTTTTATGTCGAGTTCTTCTCTTGTTTTGACACTATTGGCTTTTAAGAAATCTTCAAAGGTAAATTCTTCTCCCAGCTTAGAGATATCTAGGAAGTTATCATCTTTTTTATCTTCGATTCCTTTTTGTTTTGCTTCAGAAAGACTAGAAGCGGTTTCGACCTTAATCTCATTTTTTTTCTTTTTCGCTTCTTTTTGTTGTGATTTCCAGCTTTCAAAAGAGGCCTCGATAAGGTCCTTAACCTCTTTTTCGTTAACTTTGTTTGGTTCCTTACGTTTTACCTTAATTTTTTGATAGTTACCGAGTTTCGCAGTCGGTCTAATGCTCACAATTGTTTTTACAACAAGGTCTTTATCTTTTGTCAGTTTTGCTTCTTTCTGGAGGTTATCTAATTTGAATTCGGGATAAGAGATAGGATTTAAGTTGTGTTCTTTGATCGCTTGCCTATAAGATTCAAAAATCTCATCGTTTAAAGCTTCCTGTAAAATTCGGTCTCGACCTAATGAATCTTCAATTAGATTTCTGGGTGCCATGCCAGGTCGAAAACCTTTTAAGGTCACACTTGGCGCCATTTTTTTATATTCTTCTTCATAAGCTGTAGCGATTTTTTCACCCTTAATTATTAGTTCCAATTCTACTTGAGATTTCGGTAAGTTTTTTAGTTTTGTTGGCATATTTAAAAAATCCTTTAAAAATAAAAAAGCTATGTTTAGGGTTTGTATTATATACTTAACTTCTTAAAATTTGCAATATATCCATCTTTATATTCATCTTTTTCTAACCTGTCTGATTAGTAAGGCGGATTTGTATAAATTGTTGATGGGTATTATTCAAATTAACATGATTTATACATAAAGAAAAGTAATTATTCGGATATAAAAAAACGTTAAATCTTCTGAGCTGAAATTCTTTGAGTTTTTCTTTTTACAAGAGCGTTTTTGATATTTGTTATTTCTGTTTCAATCTTGGTAATTCTTTCGTTAACTGTTAGTATTTCTTTTTTTGGTTCATCGACAAAGTAAGATAAAGGAATATTTGTCATTTCAGCAATTTTTTTTATCACGTATAAAGGAGGATTATTCCGACCGCGTTCATAGGATGAAATTGATTTTGCATCTAGACCTACGGCATCGGCAATTTTCTGTTGAGGCCATTCTAAATTTTCACGCACTTCTTTGATTTTTAGACCAATATCAGATTGTGTTTTCGACATTGTTTAAACTTGTAAAAGTTTTTTGACTTCTGCAAGTTCCTGTTCAATTTTTTTTAGCTTAGTTTCAATCGTATAGTCGGGAGAGGATTCATCTGTAAAGAACGATACAGGCTTTTCAACGGCATCAGCGATTTTTTGGAGAGCAGGAATGTTTGCTTTCAGTCTCCCTTTTTCATAAGCAGAAATTGTTTTATTGGAAAAGCCTGTTTCATCGGCGAGCTTTTGCTGACTCCAGCCCATTTCTATTCGAGCCTGTTTAATTTTTGCAGCGGGATCTTTAATCTCCATGATCTATGGATACTAGAATTAAATCTACAATTAAATAGTAGCATGGATATTTTTCACTGACAAGTAGAAAAGATCTCTAAAAATATCAGCTTACTTCTGGGATAAACTGTTCCAGAATCTGAGCCATTTTTTCTAGAGAAGAGATAGTTACATATTCATTAGTTGCATGAGCGTTTGCAGTATTTGGTTCCGTCAGAATTACTGGAATTTTTTTGGAAGTAAAGAATCTGGCATCAGATGCTGCTGGATCACGAGTGATTGAAACTTTTCTTTTCAAAACTTTCTCAGCAATTTCATGATAAATTTTGAGATATTGATTATTTTTATCGGTAAAAAATGGATTACCATCTACAGTTTCCTTAGGTTTTATTCCAGTTAAATTTGTAATTTTATTAAAAATTTCTTTTTTTGTGTATTTGGCTGGATAACGGATATCACATTCAGCTGATGCGTAATCAGCGATTTTGTTACTAGCCTCTCCTCCATAGATTTTTCCGATATTAAAAGAGATGCACCAATCTTCTAAGCTTTGTGGGTTTTTAAAAGTTTTACGTAGTTTTATACAGGCTAACATTAATTTATCAATAGCGCTTTCTCCGAGGTATGGTCTAGAAGCATGACAAGCGACTCCTTTGGTTTCAAGTGTAAAACTCAAAACTCCTTTTTCTTCAACGATAATATCGAAGTTATGTCCTCCGTCTGGAATAAAGGTAATATCGGTTTTGTATTTTTCTTTCTCAAGGAGATATTTGACGCCGTCAAATCCGCCTATTTCTTCATCAGTTGTGAGCATTAGGGCAAAAGAAAGTTTGGGATTTTGTTGATAAAGTTTTTTCATGATGACCATCATGGTAGCGCAAGCCCCTTTCATATCACCAGCGCCTCGAGCGATCAGCTTATCCCCTTCAATTTTTGGTTTAAATTGATCCTTCTCTGCTTCGATGACATCAAGATGTCCGTTTAGAATTAGTTTTGGATGTTTTGTTTCTTTAGTTAAGATCATTACGGAGGGTTTATCGTTGGAAACGTATTTTTTGATGATCATTTTGGTGTCTTTGAAGTAATCGGCAGCAACATCAACAACTTCTTTGAGTCTTTCAGGTTTACTTCTAATTGATTCAATCTGAATAAGTTTTTTAGTTAATTCTAAAATTTCTTTTTTCATAATTTTCTCCTTTAATTATTAGACATGCTCCAAGGCATGCTCCATGATCTATGTTGGAAATTACGATATCTTTAAAATGGAAAAATTTAAAGGTATTTTTTTTATATTTTTCAATAGCTGGCGTCAGAAATTTTTCAGCTGATTTTTTCAAAGATCCATTAATAATAATTCTTTCTGGATTATAAAAATATGATACTATTTGAAGAAAATTATATAAATGCTCTGTAAAAATCAAAATCGCCCTTTGTGCATCTGGGTCATCATTTTTACTTTTAAAAATTTGTTTGGCATCTTTATTTTGTCTGCTAATTTCTTGGTATATTTTTGCCAAACCTTTTCCAGATAAAAAACTATCAATAATTGTTTCTTTGTCATGTAGCTCTGGAACTAAATATTTCATTTGGGATATTTCTCCCAGGTTATTTGAATAACCTCCAATAAGTCGTCCGTGTGAATAAAAAGATAATCTAATTCCTGTTCCTAAATTTATAAGTACAAAGCTTTCAGTTTTTTTCCCTAGTCCAAAAACTGCTTCTGCTTTTGCCATTGCGTTTACATCATTTTCTAAGATGATCTTTCTTCTAAATTTCTTTTCCCATTTTTTTACGAGAGGATAATTAACATATCCTCCCAAAAGAGAACTGTAGGTGATTTTTCCCTTATTCACTACACAATTGAAACTAATGCCGATAACTTTTACTGAATCTTCAATTCTTTTTTGAATTAATTCTTCTAATATTTCTAAAAATTGTAGACTATTATGCTTAAATTGATCTGTTGAGATCTTCTCACTATCGATTAGATTATATCTATTATCAAAAGAACAGATCTCGATTTTTGTCCCACCAATGTCAATTCCAAGAAAATAGGGTTTATTTAATTTTTTCATAGTAGAAAGGTTTTTTTTCTTTGTCGATATCTAAAAATACTTTTGTGAATTTTCCAAAAGATCTTTTTAAATCTATTAAATATTTTAAATCGAATGTATTGTTATTACTCAAAACTGGAACACTATGGTACGGTAGTTTATCAATATCTTTACGAATTGGAATAATTCCTAGTCTATTGAATTTTGGAGATACAGATAAAGGTAAGCTATGTGGTACTGTTTTTTGAAGATAATCAATATCATCTCTAACCTTCAAATAAGCAAAATAGCTAAAGATACATTTATGTGTTTTTTCTTTAAGTGAATTTCTTATTTCTGAAGCCTTTGGAGAAATCTCATCGTCAGATAATTTTGTATTATAAACATCCATTAATATTTTCTCTTCATTATCAGTAGTAAATACAATTTTATAAATTACCGGAAATACTGAATTGTATTTTTCTAAAAAATCTGTATTTCTATCTTCATAAAGTTTTTTGTATTCAGAGATTCTTTTATCCATTTTTTCAGAGAAATCAGGAACAGTTTTTTCCATCTCCGATAAATCAATAATATTCACACTTTTTGATAATTTTAATTGACTGTTTAATTCTTCTAAAAAAACCCTATATGCTATCCAGTTAGCTTTTGGTACTCCAGTAAATGGTCCAAACCCTCCTTCTGTAAAAAGTGTAATTCTAGCCCCATTCTTGTAAATATTCGTAATAAGTTTGGTGATAACTGAAAGTCTATGTAGAGCAAGGACTTCTCCCATGTCAGGAAAGATTCTATTGGTTTTCAATGGAACAGGGATTTTAAACGGAAAACCTAAGATTGTAAATTGTATAGGTAGATTTTTACTCGTAAAATATGAAATTCTTTCTATCCATTTTTTAATATTAGAATTAATAAATTCCACTGGTCCAAAACGATAGTTTTCATCTTGAAATATTGATAATATCTTTTCTTCAATTGAAGTGCCTGTAATTTGGGGAATTGGAATTAATATTCTATTTTCTAGAAAATCTGCAATGTCATTGATACTGACTATTTTTTCTTGAATAAAATTGTTCCGTAAATTTTTATTTGAAAGCTCTTCAAAGTCAATTGAAGGATAAACATGAGGATTTGATTTCATAAGATTTCCTTAAAAATATTATCTAAATTTTCTAAAACTATATCAGCTTTTTGTTTTACTTGTGAAGTGGCAGTTCTTAAAGCAACATTAAGTCCAAAATTTTTGTCAAAAATAGGCAGATCATCATCATCATGAGCAAAGACCATGATTTCATTTTTTGAAATGTTTAAATGTGTTCCTAAAATAAAAGCCGCTTGTTTTTTAGAAACTCCAGGATTAACAAAATTAATGTTTCCATTGTCATGAACAGCGTTTGATTTTATGGGAGGCTTAGGGTTATTAAAAGTTATAATGGCGATTTGAGAAGGATGTTTTCTATAAGCCAACTCAAAAAGATTCTCAATATTTCGATAAATTTTAATCTTAATATTTGGAATTGATTCAAGAAATTCGTCTTTTCTATTAGGTTTAATAAATGCATAAAGTTGGGTGTGATTTGGATCCCAAAAGCCGATAAACTTGATTTCGTTATGATAACGATAAATATAGTTTTCGATTCTTTCAATCTCGATATTTTCTAGAGACGAAAAAAAGAGATTCTTTCTTTTGCTATCACAAATACAGCTGCCATCAGATATTATTAATGGAGCATTTAATTTTAGGTCATTTAGCTCATGATGAGTTGTTAAGAATCCTCTTCCTGTAGCTACAGTACAGTAAATTCCTTTATCTTGGATTTTTTTAATAATTTTTTTAGTTTGAATGTCAATTTTTACATGTTTTTGTTTTAAAGTACCATCAATGTCAAAAACACATAATCTAATATTTTTTTTATTCATAATTTATTAATTTTTCAAGAAATAGTGGCAAATCTTTCGGTCCTTCAATCTGTTCTATAGCCTGATTTTTCAGTTTAGTATTACCTTTTCCAACCAATACGAAATTTTCTGCAAATTCGGCCATGGAAAGATCGTTATCATCATCACCAAAAACCATGATTTCTTTAGTTTTAATTTTATAATTACTACAAAGTTTCTGAATTCCAGATTTTTTAGAAATATCCTTATTTACAAAGTTTAAAGTATCATCGTTATAAGTAGCGTTATATTGACCATTTAATTCCAACTTCTTTATGGTTTTAATAAATAGCAGAGATGGTTTATCTTTGGGAAGATCTTCAATAAAGCAATTATTATTTGAGTAAAATTTATATTTTAAATAAGGATATTCTTTAACAAGATTCTCTTTTCCCTTTTCAGAAATAGCAATATGCAGTGTATGATCTTTAGGGTGCCAATAACCGTTAAAAATGATTGATTCTCTATATTTTTTAATGAAATCAGCTGCTTGTTCGACTATTTCCTTTTCTAAAGGGGAAATAAAAAGGGTATTTTTGTTATTATCAATCATGCAGCTGCCATCCAGAATAACGTATGGAGCGCTATAAGTTATTTTTGATATTGCGTTAATAGTCGTATCATGTCCGCGTCCAGTGGCGACAGTATAGAAAATATTTTCTTTTTGTAGTTTGTGTATAGTTTCAATTAGCTTTTTTGATATCGGCTTTCCCTTTTCTTTCAAGGTTCCGTCAATATCAAAAACACAAAGTTTAATTTTATTCATAATTACTTCTTTAACTAAAATATTAACATATTTAATTTTTTAGAGAAGAAGGGGATGAAGCTGCAATGTAAATACATTGAAGATTCATCCCTTTATGGGGGTTAGTCTCTCATCTCCTTCTTCTTGTTGAATCTCAGCAAAAAAACTTACTTGCCGAGGTAATAAAATACGAACGGTACACCTTGTGTACCAAATTCGTTGGGAGAAATTCGAACCGGGATAGCGCCAGGGTGTTCACGTTGGAGCCGATATTCCGGAACAATATGGACGACGAGTCGTCCATTCGCATCTCGATAAACCACTGGCATCCCATGATTAGTTAAAACCTTGGTGACATCAATGACCACTCTCTCACTTTTGTCGGTGATGCATGCGTTGATGTGGTTTTGGAAGCCGAGATCATTTAAGAGTCGTTCAAAGAGCCGGTTCTGTTTGCGGAGTGCCAGAGTGCGTAATACCCGTTCAGACAGAGTGATTGCCGTTTGCCATGTTTCTTCACCGATGAGCATTCGTAGTACAAGATAGTCTTTGGCTCGATTGGTATAGAGAGGATCCATGGCATCGGGATTGGTCATCCCTGGATAACAGCAGGCCATGGCGTAGGTAATGGCATCATGACTAGACATGGGGATATGTTGAGCCTGTTCCCAGGGAAGCATTTCTGGAGTCATGGGGATAATGGTGATAGGCGCTCCGATTGCAGTTATGATTTGATTGAAATACTGAAGTTGTCTTTCAACATCTTCAGCTACAATTCCAGGAATCACTCCTGCAAATAGGGTTGCTTCGTCAAAGAGTAAGATTTGCATTCCAGGTTTATAGATTCTTTGGATCTTTTCGTTGATGAAGCGGAATACCCAAGCCATGTGGAGCCAACCTAAAGTTGGATAAGCAATCAGTTCTTTAAACTTGAGAAGATTCGGCATCCGTGATCCGACCGCAAAGGAAATTGTAATGGGTACCGGTTGCTGTAGATTAATTGCCTGTTGAATAACATCCCAAAGACGGATTTTTTCATCGTCGGAGAGTTTAATGCAATTTTCAGTGTGTCCGAGGATGATTTTTAGGACAGCCATAGCAGTGTCCGTTTCCTTGGGTAAATGGTATTGATCCATCCGCCAGCCAAGGAGACTTTCCAAAAAGGCAACTTCGGTTGCCAATGTGGTCATTCCATTGGTGTGCGGCAGTATGATGGATGGTCGAGCGTTCACAAAACACCTCCTAAGGAATTAATGGTGAGCTAACTTGCCGCCCACCTGATCCGCAGGGGGCGGATTAGTGAATTCCGTTATTAGCGGGATTTTCGAGGATATTTATTGCTATAGTACCTTCGTTGATTTTTACGCCCTCCTTCTTTGGGTCGTTTTGAATATCTTCCAATACCTCTCGGGGCAATTTTTTTACACATTACATTCTCTCCAAATGGGGTTTTACTCTTCCAGATAGAGTATATAAAAGGCTTAAGGTTAGACTTTGCCATCAAGCATGTATTTTCGAGTATCTCTGGTAATACTCTAGTTATCTTTTTTAGGTCATAGCTGACTAGGCTGTATCAAAAGATAACGATTTTAATGTAAGTCGATTCTCCTTTGGTCTATTGACCAGAATTTCCCTTACGGGTTCATAAAACAGGCCTCCATTTTTGGTGGGGGAAAAGATTTGGTAGCTAGAAATAGGTTTATTATCTACCCTATCTTTTTCCCCACCAAGATAATTGCTTGATGGATTTTAAAATTTATTTTTTAGGTGCAAAAATTTTATCTTTCGAATAAAATGAGGAATTTATAATTATTTTTACTTCTCATTTTGTCTAAAGGATAAAATCCTTTATATTTATTTAGATCTAACTAAAAAAACCTCCATTTTTAGGGAGGTTTTAATTGCTTTTTTATTTAGTTTGTTTTAGTTCCTACATACCTCCCCAAAGATTAATGCCTACAAAAAGGACCATAATAAGGCAAATGATGACAAAAAGATAAGTCATCCAATCAATGGATCGGACCTGGGTGGTAGCATTTATATGAGATGGATTTGATTTCGTGTTAGATGTCATTTTTACAAATAATAATAAAACCTGATGGGACAAGCTTCTACATATTTTGCCAAAAGGTCTTTGATTTGTCAAGCAGAAATACTGTGAGTACTTTTTTATAAATATTAAATGAGGAGAGGCATTTTTAAATTATATTTAAAAATGCCTCTTATAAAAGGCGGTGTTAATCTTGTTTATGTTGCAAGCGATAGCTGCGATGTTCGAAGGCTTTTTTTACTTCTAGAAGTAACGATCGTTGATTGTAATATTGTCCCATAAACCAATGTATGCCCATTCCCATGGCTTCTCGGCCAATAGTCCAGTCTGTCCCGAATTCTGGATCAGTTGGTACAACCGCTACTGTGAATCGATGTAAACCTTTTAGATCTGCCTTGATCTTTTGGAGCAGGGCGATTGTTTTTGGATGATTCATTTTTTCCACAATGATAAAGATAACGTCAGCTTTGCAGATGTCATCGTCCGTCATAGTTTCATAATGAACCATTTTTACGGTATGCTGGAATTCTTTCACAATGAGTGTTTCTAAGTCATGTGCCAGCACACTTCGGTGACCGTGAAGTATCGTTATGTTGAGATGAGAGGAATTAACATTATCGTTCATTTACGGAAATCCTTTCTGTCTGAAGTGGTTATTAATCAAGGCGATTTCTTGTAGGTCTTGTTATTGCAATAAGGCGATCCATGGTTTCAAATGCTTCTTGAAGTTCTTGTTCTAATTCCTTTCCGGAATAGGTCCCGATGAAATAATGTGCTCCGAAAGCAATAGCCTTTCGGCCTAAATTATAATCAATCACTTGTAGATCGTTAACATCAACGACGGCAATGATATATCTGATCATGCCACGAACGATGGTTCTAATTGTAGTCAGTAATGTTAAAATTCGTTGGTTGTTGTTTTGAGGGGTGACGACCATAAAGACGTCATAGGCGACTAATAGTGATGCAGCGATATTGTCAAACTGCATGATTGTAACGTGAAATCCAAAGGATTTTAATAAGGAGGAAAGTTCTTCACAAAAATCACAATGATCTTCATGAATGAGAATTAGGTCTAGATCATAGTTCATTGATTTTGTTCTCCGTTTGTCAAGGTTTGTTGTTTAATTCAATCACAACATCTGTTTCGATAGTCTGTCTCCTGTTTTGAAATATAACGAATACGATGGTTACCCAAATATTTATTCATTGGGGAAATTTAAAGCCAAAAATTAGTTTCAAATCCCCCCAATGAAATATTCAAGGTGCAAGCTAATTGAAAGATTTAACATCAGAGTTTATAAAAAAGGTTAGTCGAGAAATCCTATTGCTCAAAGAGATCTCAACTAACCTTTTTAAGGTCTCTCTCCTTTATTTATTAACTATTACCATTACAGTATTAGATTGTCAAGAATTTATTTTACATTAACGTATAGATAATGAGTGGAAATTCTGATAAAATGATATTTCCCATCAGAGAGTTAAAATCCCCATTTTATTCAAAGACAGAAAGGAGAAGATCCAGAGACAAAGTAAACTTTGCTAGTTTTCAAATATCAACCCTCAAAAATTTCGTTCATTCAGTTAGAAAGGAGACTACTGTGGCTGGAAAATTGCCTGATCAATCTTTGTATGGGTTCCTACCAGAAAGTGGACAGTTATCACTTGGTCCTTTGTCTGTGATCCAAGGCATTCACTATTCACGATGTGTCTGGGGAGGGTTGACACTCGTTCCGCTAGATTCAACATGGACGAGATTTAATATTTTAGACGTCGTTGCTCCGGATGATCACCTCATGCGGCCGTTTTGGCACCCAATAATTCAGGATCTGGGAGTTTCAGGACATCTTCTGCGGTTCTGTGATTCCATGCTCAAGATGGGAATGGTAATAGATCCTCGATACACAGGGATTGATATTGATTACCATAATCCAGAATATTGGCTCCAAATGATCTATTTTATAAAAGACCTTATTGAGAAGATGATCAAAGCAAACAAAGAAAACCTTCTCAACCTCAAAAATACATCATGGGATCGTGTTTATATTCGGCCCATGGCCTTATGCCAAGCACAAGGAATTGGTCCAGTTCAACCAGACATCGCACATCCCACTATGGCTGATTTGTATCTCATAGCCCAAGCTTTCGCTGATTATGGCAAAAGGGATGCGGTTTTGGTCCGTGCTCCAAGAGCTCTGGCCACGATTACCGGTACCATCAAGATGTCCGGTAACTACGGGTCATATCTGACGTTGAAGAAGATAGCTCTCGATGCTGCTAAATTAGTTGGCATTGAGGCCGATGACTGTTACCAGGTCAAGTACGACATTAATGGTAGATTAGTCCTCGGAGAAGCTAGTACCTGTGCCCTGGGTACAGTTTTTCAAAGAAAGTCGGGACCCAAGTTAATCGTTCCAGATCCACTATCCACGGATACCTTACCTAGCTTTACGGCACGATGGGTCATCAGACTAGCTCAAGAGCAACTCGGGATTAATGCTGGCTATGGAGCCATTCCAATTCGTCAATTTGAGGAAGAAGTTCTTGAACTTATGCGATGCGGAAACGCTACACGCGTTAAACCTGTTAGTGCTATTGGCCGTCGTCCGTTAGTCACGGAAATCGGTAACCAAATCTCCGTATTATACGAAAAAGTTGTTCGCGGAGAACTTTATCCCGAACACTCAACTGTAATTCAAATTTAACTTTCACTTTTTCACCTATGGAGGGGGGACGTAACAAGCTTACTTGTTCCCCCTCCTTGAAATTTTCATTTAATGTTTACTTATTACTGATTGTTATTCTATAATAAAATTATGAATTTCTTAGACGCACTATCCCCTCTTGATGGTCGTTACTTATCTCTTACCTCTTGCCTACGTCCTTATTTTTCCGAAAAAGCTTTAATTTACTATCGAATTTATATTGAAATTTCGTATGTGGTTTCGTTAGTAAGATTTTTAAATGTTGAAAGAATCAGCAAGCAAGAAGAGAAAAAATTATTTGTCTGGGTAAAAAATCTTTCGGAACGCGATTTTGCCAAAGTGAAAGAAATTGAGTCAGAAACTAAACATGATGTCAAAGCGGTTGAATATTTTATCCGTAAGAATCTCCCAAAATTAAAATTGCAAAAATTATCACCTTGGATTCACTGGGGAGTCACTTCTGAAGACATTAATAATTTAGCTTTTTCGCTAATGACTCAGAAAGCCAAAGAGGAAATCTTGCTACCTCAAATTAAAGAGATTATCTCCAAACTCCTAGAGCTTTCGGAAAAATATCTTGATGTTATGATGCCGGCCCGTACCCACGGACAGATTGCGGTTCCCACGACATTGGGAAAAGAGCTTGTGGTTTTTGCCTCACGATTAAGTTATTTTTATGAAAAATTAGTAGATTTGAAACTGGGTGGGAAGTTAAACGGTGCGGTTGGTAATTTCAATTCTTTTCAAAAACTTTATCCCCAAAAAGATTGGGTGAATTTTAGCAAACAGTTTGTTGAGAATTTAAGTCTGAATTTTAGTTTAATAACAACCCAAATTGAACCAGCTACCAAATTAGTTTACATGTTAGACTTGATCCGACAGGTAAACAATGTTTTTTTAAATTTAGCCAAAGATTGTTGGTTATATATAAGCTACGATTACTTAATGCAAGAAGTTGTAAAAAGCGAAACTGGTTCTTCGACCATGCCACACAAAGTAAATCCTATTAATTTTGAAAATGCTGAAGGAAATTTTGACCTAAGCAATAGTTTGTTGTTTGCTCTTTCGAATAAATTTCCCCTCTCACGTCTGCAAAGAGATTTATCCGGAAGTACGGTAATGAGAAATATTGGAGTCGCTTTTGGATATATGGTGGTTGCTTTAAAAAATGTAATGCGTGGTTTACAAAAAATTTCTCCGAATAAAGAATTATTAAAAAACGAAATTATTGGCCATCCAGAGATGATGAGTGAAGCTTTGCAACTTTATCTTAAGGTTCATGGACAAGAAAAAGCTTATGAAAAAGTGAAAGAAAAAGTGAGAGGCAAAAAGATAACTTGGGAAGAGATGATTTCTGGTTTACCAATAAAATTTCACAAGGAGTTAGAAAATTGGAAAGTAGAAAATTACTTAGGATTGGCGGATAAGATTACAAAGACAGAGATCAAAAGAATTAGGAAAATTTTATACTCGAATAAAAATCCTAAATAATTTAAATTAATAAGGAGATTCTCATGAAAAATGTAGCCGTAGTTGGTTCTCAGTGGGGTGATGAAGGAAAGGGAAAGATAATTGACACGATTGCTCAAAAAAAAGATTTCAAAGCCGTGGTTCGGTATCAAGGTGGAAATAACGCGGGACATACTGTGGTTAAAGAGGGTATAAAATATGCGTTGCACCTCATTCCTTCTGGAATTCTTTTTCCGGAGAAGACCTGTGTAATTGGTAATGGTGTCATTATTGATCCTAAAGTATTTCTTGAGGAAATTGAAAAGATCGAATCTCGAATTGGTAAGAACCATGCCAAAATCTTAATTAGTGAAAAAGCGCATCTTATTATGCCTTGGCATATTATTCGAGATGGGATTACCGGTGGGAAGGTAGTCGGAACGACTAAAAGAGGAATTGGTCCTACCTATATGGATTATATTGAACGTACTGGAATTCGAATGATTGATACTGAAGATAAAAATGTTTTTCGGAAAAAAGTGGCAGATTCAGCTTCTTGGAATCGAAAATTAATTGAGACGATGCTTGATTTTCACAAAGTTCCCAAAAAAGAAAGAACGAAGTTAGATCTTGATGAGGCTTTGAATGAAAAGACTATTACCGAAAGTTATTGGAATTATCTCCTGAAGATAAAAAATAACAGTTCAATTACAATTGGAGATGTTTCATTATACTTAGATTCATTACAGGAAAATAATAAAGGGATACTTTTTGAAGGAGCACAAGCGATTTTGCTTGATGTAGCACATGGTACTTATCCTTACGTTACTTCTTCTCATCCGACAGTAGGCGGTCTTTTTGTGGGAACCGGTTTCCGTCCTCGAAAACTTGAAGTGATTGGAGTTGCAAAAGCATATACTACCAGAGTGGGCGAAGGACCATTTCCGACCGAGCTTTTTGATGAGGTTGGTAAAAAAATTCGCGAAGTAGGCGTGGAATTTGGAACCACAACCGGTCGTCCTCGTCGTTGTGGGTGGCTCGATCTCACTATTTTGAAATACGCTAAACTCATTAATGGTTTGGACGGAATTGCGCTCACGAAGCTAGATGTGCTAACTGGAATTAATCCTTTGAAAGTAGCGGTAGGATATAAGATTGACGGACAGAAAAGAGATACATTTACTATAAATATTGAGAAATTAAAACAGGTTAAAGTAATTTACGAAGAATTTCCAGGCTGGAAAGAGGATATTACCAAAGTAAGGAAATTCAAAGATCTACCGCGTAACGCTCAAAAATATGTAAATCGAATCGAGAAGTTTACTAAACTACCTGTAAAAATGATTGGTGTGGGACCTGATCGTAAAGCAGTGATAATAAAATAGAAAAAACTATTTTATCACTTCTTTGGCTTTTTGAAGGAAATGGAGATCTCTTTTTTGGATAAACTTTCCTTCGTAATCAGTTGGCTGATCTTTTTGGAGTTGAGCGATCGCTTCATCCAAGGTAATCCAGATTAGTCTGAAACCTTCGTCAATTTCGCTTTGTTCAAAGTGAGGAGTTCCTTTGCTGATAATTTTTCCATAGTAGCAGTGTGATGTTTGATGAAGGTTCCACTCTCCTCGATACTCAACGATTATCCCTATTTCACCGTTAACTTCAATTTCACTTCCGACCTCTTCCATCACTTCCCTTTTTAAAGCTTCAAGTACCGTTTCTCCTTTGTCGATTCCACCACCGGGTAGTTTATGGTATTTATATTTTGAAACATAAAGAATGGGAATTAAATTATTTCCATCAAAAAGGACAGCTCGTGAAGCGCTACGCTTTTTGACATTTTTAGCCGGAATCTCTTGGTCTTTAATTGTTTCGAGTAATTGCATGTAATTTACTTTACTTTGTTTGTAATAAATTCGTACACTTTCTCGACCATTTCAGTCCGTTGTGGTCCTTCGGGAAACCAATGATCAGCACCTTTAATTTCATGTAGTCTACCGTTTTTAACTAAACCTGCAAACTTTCGGCTTTGGGTAACAGGAACGCAGGTATCATGATCTCCATGAACAATAAACACTGGACAATTAATTTTTTTTGCTACTTTGTATGGCTTATTAAACTCGATATCTTCATAGAGAGAATATTTGAGTTTGTGTAATTTACCGGCATCTTCAATTTCCGTAATCCCTTTTTCCTTCCACTGTTTGATTTTTTCTATCCCTAAACTTTGGATAAGCTCTTGTCTATAATCACAAACGGGACAACGCAGTGCGAGAAAAATTGCTTCTGGAAATTTCGAAGCCGCCATAATGCTGGAGATTCCACCGAAGCTACTGCCAAGCAAACCGATTTTAGTGTATCCCCTATTTTTGACAAGTTCGATTGCTTTTATAATGCCGTCAACCGCCTTACTAACTGTGATATCCTCAAGTTTTCCGTAGCTTTCCCCGTGAGCAAAAAGATCAATCCTAAACGTGGCTATTCCTTTACCATTAAGTAATTCCACGAGGTTACCCCAGGATTTCGTATCTTTGCTGGAAGTAAAGCCATGTGAAATAATCACGATCGGCTTATCTGTAGAATCTGTGTTATTTGAAATAACTCCACACATCTTTTCGCCGTTTGAATTTTGATAATATATTTTTTCTTGCATAGCTTTAATACTCTTTCCATTTAAATTTTGGATGTCTTTTTTCGTATTCTGCTGTGGATTCTTTTATGGCTCGATGCCAAGGAATACCCTTTTTAGCTCCCACAATTCCGGCTAGAGCAGAACGACACAGAGTCGGGTCAACTTTAATAAGCAATTCTTCGAAAATTTCATAAAGATCACGAGCAATAAAATCGGTAGCAGTTTTGATTCCAATTTGTTCTAATTTCTTGATCGTTACTTTTCCAAGATTGGGTAAAGATTCCAGAGAATCTTTTGTCATATTATTCTATTTCTCCTACAATGACGGTATAGTTATGTCCATAAACTTTGGCGCATTTCGGGCAGGTTGTGTACCACATATACCATTTTTTAATTTTTTGTTTTTTCTCCTTCGCATATTTCTCAAAATCTTGACACCAAATACCGGTATCTTTGAAATTCCCATCATAGACTTTGGTTAAAAACTTTCCCGAAATCGTCACGTTTTCCGCGTTAGGAACTTCCTTATCTACAGCTAGATATAGATCCATGTTCCATTTATTCGTGTGATCAGAGAGGCACATCATTTCTGGCATTTTAGCTTGTGCTTTTTCAACTTTTTCAGTGACCCTTTTCATAACCGGACCGAAATTTACCGGCATATAAAAAACCGTGAACACTTTGTCTTTTATAAATCTTTTATCTTTCCAAGTCAGAGTTTTTTCATCCCAAGGGGTTGGGTCAAATTTTGGGCAACAGCCGGTTTCCGCAATTTCATTTTTGATCATAAAATTTCTCCTTTTTTATTAACAAAATCGATAACCATTGTATTAAATTTTTTGGACTCATACAAACACCAGGTATGATTACCGGTTAATTCCAAGAGCTTGGCTTGAGGAATTTTTGCTTTTAACTTCTTTATCTGTTCTGGAGTGAAGATTTCATCTTGCTTATTGGCAATAATCAAAGTAGGGACTTTTATCTTCTGAAAGTCACTAAAATCAGCATAAAGCAAATTAAAAACCACTTTACTTATTTGGTTAACCTTCTTTGATTTTTTGATTAAGCTGGTGAAAAAATCTTTGGCAATAAGATTAAAAACTCGGAGATCTTTATAGAATAGAAGGTCTTGAAATGTTCTTTTGAAAAAGAATTTATAAATAATTTTATTTCCCTTATCTTTTGTGGCGATTCCCGAAGAATTTACAAGAATTAGAAATTCGATTTGTGGAGAGATTGAGGTTAGATGTAAAGCAATTCCTCCTCCCAATGAATGTCCGATTAATACAATATTTTTTGCTTTTAAGTACTTAATAAAATCGAGAAAGAAATGAGCATATTCTTTATAATTCCAAGAAGATTCAGGAACATCAGAATCTCCAAAACAGGGAAGGTCAGGGGCGATCACGTGAAAGTTAAGAGATAGCTGTTTCAATAAGTTTGTGTAGGTTGAAGCTTTTACGCATCCGCCATGAAGGAAAAGTAGTGTTTGACCTGTTCCCCCTTCCAGGTATTTGATTTTACAATCTTTGTTTTGGAAAAATTTAGTTTGGAAATTTTCCATGTGATAATGTTAATTCATTGTTTTCGAGTGATATTTTTCCCAAATTCGACGAAATACAGGTAATGTTAAGGTAGAAATAAAGAAACCTAGTGCCGGGACAATCGCGTTGATCCAAGGTTTTTCGATGTTGATAAAGTGAAAATAGATAGCGACCGAAAAATAGGTAAAAATAATTAATAAAATTCTTCTTAAGAAGCTTACTTCCCAAGCCTTTTCAATCTCTACTTTTTGGTTTCTCTGTTCAATTTTGATGATTCTTTTCTCAAGATTAGAAAGATCTGTCATATATAAAATATAACTATTTTTTCGATGGAGGCAGTTTACTTAAATCGATCAGATCCATAAATAAAACTAATTTCAGAACTGGTTTTGTGGCAAAATAACTATAAGTAGCATTTGGAGGAATAATTATGACATCACCTGCTTTTCCAATCGTTTTATCACCATTAACTGTAAATTCTCCTTCGCCATCGATAATGAAGTAAAATCTGGGTTTATCCCCAATTACTCTCTGACCATGATCGCCTGTCACTTCCGCATAGATTATTGATCTTCCGTTATCTATGTTTGGAAATTGATAAAACCAGCCATCGTAAGCTTCGGTATTGTGGTTAACTGCTTCTTTTTGGGATATTTTTTGAATAGACATAATATTAATATTTTAACATATAATTATTTCCATTGGTAACGACGATTACTTCATTTTGTATATTTAGGAATTAACCCAGATAGGCACGTACAGCGATCGTAAATTCTGTTTGGGAAGGCTGATATTTTTTCTCTTTTTCTTGAAAATTTTTATCAAATTCTTCCGCTTTCTTCTCATCGAGATCATAAGCTTTGCTGTAGAAAAATTTCCACTTCTTTTTTCCAAAAAATCCCTTTTCCAGTTCCAGAACTAGTTGTCCGTAGGGGTACTTTCCTTCGCTATTACTTATCTGATAATCGATGCAGTTTTTGAATCCATGTTTACAATAGTTGTATGGACAACCGAGGACAATGATTGCTTTGACTTTATTCTTGATGGCGATTTCCTTTGTCTTATTGATGAGAGCCGTTCCGATCCCCTGTCTTTGAAAGGCGGGTAGAACGCACAGAGGCCCAAATGTTAAAGTGTCGATTTTGTTATTTTCTTCATCAACAATATATGATTTTGTATACATAATACTGCCGACGACTTTATCATCGACAACGGCAACATAGTCTAATTCAGGCACAAAATCCGGATGATCTCGCAAAATATGAGCAACGTAATGTTCATTACAGCCTGGCATGTAGAGATTCCAAAATGCTTCTCTGGTGAGTTCTTCGACTATGCGGTAATCTTTAGTTTTTTCGGGTCGGATGGTGAGGTTCATGGTAAAAAATGTTGGTGAAGTTTGAAATTATTTTATGAATTCCTGTAATTTTGTTCCCGAAGTAGTTGTTTTCCTAGCTATTATTTCTGTTTTTTGATTATAATTAACACCAGAAGCACCAGAAGAAATACTTTGTAAATTAACATTCAGGGTTGGAAATTCAGGAATGTTTTGGATGTATTGATTAACATCTTGTTTAGTAGCTTGCAATTCATTTAACAATATTCTATATCCTTCAATAAACGAATTCTGTAGTTGTTGGTTTTTTTTATTAAGTGATTCGTTTTTTATTCTTTGATAAGTTTTTTGGAAATCAAGGTAAAAGCTTTTAATATCAATATTAAGTTCGTCATTTTGTGTTTTTGTAAGATTTCCTTTATTTCTTTTAGTTAACTGTATACCAAACTTTACTAAAAAAAAGTGAGCCGTTCCATTTCGAATGGTGTATCTAAATATCTTTTGTAAGCGCTTATCATTGTATTGAGAATTATCTTTTACAAAATAGTTATCCCAGAAATATCCGAACGCGTGTTCATCTTTTTTTCCCTTTGATAATACAATACCTAATAATTCCATTCCACATAAGATTGTATGTACTGAAGGATAACTAAGTCCACCTATTGGCATGTCTAGTACTTTATAGATCATAGTATTCAGGTCACCAATTAGATAATCGTCTAAAAGTCGAAAGAAGGATTTGATGATATCTTGATTCATATTGTCGAAGGTTAAACTAATAGATTGATCTAAAGCCATCAATATCCCTGGCGGGGAGGGAGCCCAACAAATTGTTCACTAACATTCACAATTTCCGAACCCTTGATCCGACGTTGTCGGATGGATTCTCATCCGTATTCTATACTTCGACAAACTCAGATACTCTCGTACTGAGCTTGTCGAAGTACGGAGAACCGTTGACGAAGTTCGAACCTATTTTATGAAAAATTTCAATATAACTCTTGCCTCATCAACTATTTAAAATAGTGTAAGTTATTTACTTCGTAAGAGTCCAGAGATCTGTGAGTAATAATTTTTGAAAATCTCTAACTTGCTCTGCAAGTTTAAGATTATTTGTCATCTCAGGACGAGGGTCGATATAATAAACACCATCAAGTTTATTTAAAGCAACCGTATATCCAAGGAAATGGTTGGTCTTGAAAGTCGAATTGATTCCAAAAATACTTTTTCCTTTTACGGCTCTCTGAACATCATGCAAAAAAATAGCAATAACTTTTATGTCTCTTCCTAGTAACTTTGATAATAGAAATTTATCTAAAAAAATCTTGTCTATCCTATCTTTACTTGTAGTTTTTACAGAACCAACTATTTCTGATGGGTGTATGAATTTTGTTTCAGATGTCAAAATTGCTTTATTTTTTGAAAAGACAAGATCCAACTCATAAGACATAGTGTAACCTGATTGATTAGGTATAGGGAGATTAACTGTGCGTGGTTCACATTCCATTCCCAATTCTTTGATTATCAACTTAATTAAAACTTCAAATAACATTCCAATTCTCTTTCTTGACTGATTAGAATTATCAAAAGAATCTCCAATGCATCCAATAGTTTGTTGAATCGTATAAATTACACTATCTATTTCTCTAGACTTAATGTAATCATCGTATTTTTCATTACTTGTTATTTTTTCTCGTTGTTTCTGCAAATCAGACAGAAATGAAATAAATCTTTCGAATTTACTTTTCATCTCCTCCGGAAATTCAATAAAAAGATTGCTATTTAATGGACGAGTTATCTTATATCCATCGCTCTTACTATATTGGTAAAAAATATAATTATTTTGAGAGGGAGATACTATTCTGGTTGGATTTGAATTTTGAAGATAACTTAAAAATGCCTTAGCCATTTTAAGATAGTCTCCGAGTTGAACAAAAGCGGATTTGTCTTGTACACTTGCTTGTAAATCGTGTAAATTTATTGTTTTCATCTTATTGATTTTCTACGATTAGTATTTTCATGATCAAATTTTACCCAACGATCAATAGACCACTCCTTTACCATTTCTACTCGATTTGCAGCCATTTTACAATAGCTTCTTGAAAGATCGCATCCCTTCCATCTTCTCTTCAATTGCTCTGCTGTCGTAATTGTTGTCCCAGATCCCAAAAATGGGTCGAGAACCAAATCACCTTCATGAGATGAGGCTAAAATGATCTTTCTTAATAACTCTTCTGGCTTTTGGGTTGGGTGAGATGTTCTTTCTTCAGCACCATTACTTATCGTTGGGATTTCCAAAACATCACGTGGTTTTGCCCCTAAAGGATTTGGACTCCATAATTTCCCTCCGTTTTTCTCCTTTCCATATTGGCTCGTTACCGCCTGTGGATGAACGGGATATTTTAAAGTGTGATCACCATAAGGTATACGGACAAAGTCGACATTGAAAATAAAATCCTTACTCTTTCTCAAATGTAAGATGCTCTCATGTGATCTTCCCCAATCATTTCCTAAGTTGGCTTTATTCTTATAATGCCATATTATCCACCGACAACCTTTAAAAAACTTCATGGCAGGATGTTTTAAATCAGCTAAAATTTCGGAAAATCCACAAATGTAAAGAGATCCATTCTTCTTTAATATTCGAGACGATTCCTCAATCCACCTCAGAGACCATTCAATATACTTTTCTTGAGATTCAAAATTATCCCACTCTGCCTTCTTAATATTATAAGGGGGATCAGCGAATATAAGGTCAACTGACTCAGAATCTAGATCCTTAAGCCAGGTTTCTGATTTACCTAACCAGATTTCACCATGAGGATGTGTGTAGAATAAAATTGGTTTGCTTTGATTCGATAAATCATTATCAATTCTCTGGAATCTTCCTTTCCTTAATTCATCTCCGAACAAAGTTAGTGATTTTATATTTTTTTTCATACTGTTATATTATTACAAACCCCTTCTTTCTTCCTGAATCTTTTCATGTTCAATTTGTTTGTCAAGAGAATCTATCATTTCATCCAACCATCGCTTTACATTATCATTATCTTCATTTTTTTTAAAAGCTACTAACTGTTCCTTCTTTTGTTGATAGTGTAGGCTTGCAGGACCAGACCAGCCTTCGGTATAAAAGTTTGCACCCATTTCTTTCCGAACATCGTTCCTACCTCCATATCGTGCTAAAACCTCTCTTGCCCAACATATTTTTCCTTCCTCTCTGAAAAGGAGCTTCGGAACGAAATAGGCGACATACCAAGCTCTCTTTTTAACATTTGCATCTACCCACTTCCATACTTTTTTTGGTGGGAAAAACGTTAATGCACCTGACATTCCCGCTGGCGAATGTTCACTTCCTCTCAGCCATTCTTTTATATGAAATGCTCTTGAATCAATTGGTGGACCAAGATATTTAGCAGCGATATCCCATACCTCCGAGGGGTGATTTCGTGCAATTCCATCGATTACCTCTTGAGTCTGCGAATGATATTCCCCTAAGATACTATCATCTTCGCCAAAATGTTCCAGCATTACTTCCGCTAAGGGCAAGCTCTTCTTTGGATAAAGCTCGATAAACTTATTTCCAATCTCTTTCCAGTGAAAGTCGTCCATTTGGTTTCGTCTACCTTCTGACGGTTTTTTAAACAATGAAGGATGTGTGAGAAGCTTTAAAGTTAGGGTATCTGGTAATTTGTGCTGAGACTCTTTTCTTAGATAAAAGAACTGATATAAATCAAGAGCAATCGAAACAGCATAATCCTCTGGACATTCGAGCAAAAATTCTATCCACTTCTTAAATATGTCCTCAGACAGATCTCGAATAACACTTCCGAGACCAAATACACGAAAATGTCCAGGCGTGATTACTTTCTTTTTGGCTAATTCCAACACTCTTAAAGCTGCCCTGTATGACATACCAGATCGCCAAGTAAGGTCGGATACCCAGCTAGCTAGTTTTTCGTCTTTTGTTAAATCGTCTAGCAACGACTCCCATTTCTCCTTATCTTTTTCAAACAATACTCGCAGATATCCACCGATAAAGTAATCGCTAGAGTTGGGCTGTCTACTTACCTTACGCTGTGCATCTAATAGCATTGGTAATAAGGAAAAATCTTTATCCAGTTGACCCAGTTCATTACCAAATCGATACCCGCTCTTTGCTTCATTTGTTACTAACCAACTAAGTTCTGGTTTAAGCAGCTTAGGATCATCGACTACCTGTTGTGCAAGTTTTTTTATTGGAATTTCTGCCTTATCTACCCTGTTCCCGTCTTCGTCGAAACTATCTTCCAGGAGATCCATTCCAACATATCTCCTCATGAGAGAACTAAAATCGCTACCTTCCAGATCATCTCTTAATTTCTCCCATTTTTGTTTCATCTCAGCTGGCATATCTTTTCCGTCATAGTGGAGAATAGCAATCACTCTTTCTAGAATTTTTTCCTTGTTCCCATAAGGATTTTTTGATAATTCAGTGATGTTTGCAATTATCATGTCTGTTAGCTTCGGAATCTTACCTAAACCTCTTGAGTTATCAAGAAGAACATCAATTGCCTGATCCTGCTCATCTTCTGGTAGGACTTCCAGTTTGCCATATAAAAGTTCCCAAACCTTCTGATAGGCATCCCACAATTCGTCATATGTTTTTGCTCTCCACAGTTGAGCTTCTCTTCGCACTCCCTGATACTCCGCACCTATCATACGGGTAAAATGTTGGGATTCTAGTGCCTTATCACACGCCCGAATAGCAAGTTTCCGTCCTTCTTTTGAATCAGAATTGAGTGCCTCCTGAAGGACAGGTAGCCTTTCTTCTGGTGGTGCTTCAGTTGATGAAAGACCTACAGAAAATAGGTCTGCGAAAGTTCCACTAGCGTTATTGGCATAAGTTTCGTTTTCAGCCTCACCAAGAGCAAGAAGCAATCTTGCAGCATCAGCAAATAACTCTCTCCATACAACTATCTTTTCTAAAGCCCAAACAACATTTCTACGAGCTTCCCTAAACTCTAACAGTTCTTTTTTTCCCCACTTACCAATTGTTTCTTGTAAAGTTGCCAATGCCGACTCAGGATCAGCTTCGGTCAATTTTAAAAAAAAATCTCCGCCGAGCTTGGTTTTTATAAGTGTCCCATCAGAAAACAAACCATCTTTACCTAAAATTGCTTTAGCAAAATCTTTTCCTTTTTCTGAGGTTGCGATGTAAGGTAAATGGTCAAAAAATCTTTCGAGAAGATCAGCTCTAAATTCTTGTGGGATACTTTCAATAAATTCCTCGAACTTCTTCTTCGTAAAACCGTGAGATTCCCACCATTCTTTAAGCAAGTATATTCTCAGCATGAAGGGGGTGACATAAATGTAATGCTGTCCCTGGATAATTCCTCTTTTTCTTTGTTCAGTCACTGCGTCTTGAAAGTCTGCAAATTCTACGCCCATCGTTTGTGCGACCCACTCGGATTCCTTTGATAATTTCCCCTCATAGCCAACTTTGCTGAAGAGGGATAGTCCCTGCAATACCTTCTTTGTTTTTCTAAAATGATCAGTTGTAAGATCTCGTCCACCAATCAAGCGGTTCATTAAAGCCTCATCGCTAACATCCAAAAAATCTTTTTGGTCATCGGTTTTACTGGCTAAATAACTTTCAGCTAGTAAAACGCCTATTCGTGGATAGCCGTCTGCAAATTGACTTAGTCTATCAATAACATCATTTGGCAAGGCTGATGCTTCGGCTTTTAGGATTGTTTTAATGGAATCTTGACTTAATTTAGTTACTTTAAGTGATAAGGAAGGAGATGGGATATTTCCTATCTCATAAGACAAAGTGATCAAAGCTAGTCGATTTCCTCTGGAAGAGAATGAGCGGACAAATTCGTCGTGCTGTTGTAAATCGCATTCGTCTATAACCACAATGGCAGACAGGTTTTGGTCATTTTGCAAAGTTGTGAACAAGGATGACAAACGGAAAGCGTCCGCCTTGACATAAATAACCCTTTGTTTTAGGTCGTCGGGAGCTAAAGCTTCATAAACAAACCTAGTTTTACCAATTCCTGAAAGCCCAGTAATTCTGAAAACAACACATTGCCCGTTACAATTTCTCAGTTTATCCGATATCTCTTCGGCTAATTTCTTTCTCTCGTCATCAAACACAAACGCCTTTGGCAACTGGATTTCTCTGTTTTCTTCCCATGAGGAATACGGCAAACATTGGCTAAGATCGTTTTTGAACCAAGCAACTAAAGAAGGAAAGCGTTCAATAAAACCAATCAACTGAGTCGCCGTGTAAAGGCGGACTTTAGGATTGGGGTAACCCAATCGAACAAGTTCGTCTTTAATGGCTTGCTCTCTTGGGGCAGTAGCTCTTGGACTTGTTATGTCGGCAAATAGAACGAGCGTATAAGTTCCGTCAGCATCAAGAATTTTTTTTATTTCTGGCTTCAGCGGTTGATTTAAATCGTTTCCTATATGAAGTTCTTTTTTACAGGCAGCTGGAATAAGGTCGGAGGATTTTATTTGGTATCCACTTGTTCCATTGGGAATCACTTCATCCAAAGTCGGACCTGCATCATTTACATAAGCATCAACTCCACCATCTCCAACATTAATACACTGAGGAACATTGATGATATTTTGCCCAACTCCCACTCTTCCAGCCTCTGCCCACAAGAGTCTTCTAAAGGAGTCAACGGCACGATCTTGACCAAGATTGGTTAAATCACTTACCTGCAAGGTAAACGGTGTAGTTGTCATTCTTCTTTTTCTTTGCTTTCTAATATTGTTTCAATATCTTTTGGATCGTAACGTCTATCACCACGCTTGCTTACAATGATCGCTTTTAATCTGCCACTTTTATCCCATCGTCTTAGTGTTTCCACATGAACATTTAATATATCTGCTACTTGACGGATATTTAATAATTTTGGTAGGGACGTATTTTTCTTCTGCATAACTCAACTTAATTATACATTATTTTTGTAAAAGATAAATTATTTTTATAGTAACTTCGTTTGTGATTAAAAGCAGATTGTAATATAATCTATCTATAAAATTCAGCGGCGAAACAATGGTTTTTACAACCAGTCTCAAACCTAAAAGTGGGGCAATCCCATTGGGTTTGAGGCTTCGCCGCTGAAAAACACCAGGGGTTGTCCCGCTTTTCGTTTGGGCACCCCAACTAATAAATTAAAGGAGGTTGCTCATGGAAGATAATCAAAATCAAAACACTCAGCCAATAATTGAAAAGAAATCGTTGATAAATAAAAAGAACGTAACTTTCCTCCTTATAATTATTGGTATTATTAGTCTTGTAGGCTTGTCTAAGCTATTTTCAGCAGCAAGTAATACACTTGACGATGCTAACGTAAGGAGACAACAGGAAGAGATACAAAAAGAAGCAGAGAAAGATGAATTTAATAGAAAAAGAGACCTACTACGTGCAAACCTAAAAGAAGTACTCTTACAGCAGGATAGTATATTTACGCAATTTCAAATGGAAACTATAAGTGATTATGTTTCCCTGGAGTTAACCGTTTCTGATAGTTGGTATTATACTGAGAAGTATTTACAAGATAGAATTTTAGATGATGCTTTCCAAACGTATAATCTACTTGCAGTCAAACATGGACTTAGAACTGAAGGCGATCTTGCGTGGCCTATAAACATAGTGGACGAATACGGTGTTGAATTAGCAAAAAAGGGTCGGCTCTAAATTATATGATATTTGAAATCTACTAAGGCTTAGTCTCTCTATCATTGGCTACTCATTTTGGGACAGTAATTCTATAGCTTTATCTAAACACTTAGCAATTTCATCTTTATGTGGTGATTGTCTGATTTCGTTTGCAACTTCAGCACTAGAGAGATAACCAACTTTCGGTAAGAATATACCTTCATTCAATATGCTGGGGTAAAGCTCTTTCTCGGCTTTGAACAGGTTTACGAAGGCAAGAATTAAGCGATAATCGTCAATACCGTTAAAATCTGTTTCAGATAATTTCGATAATAATTTGTCAGTAATGTTTTTTATTATTTTAGTCTGTCTATTCCTAACTTCATAAATTGATAAATCTTGACTATCCAACACACTACTTTCAATTTCTTTAAGCCTTTTTTTTCTTTCTTCGAACCACATTTCTTTAGAAGCCTTGTCCTTCACCGTTCCCAAAGGAATATCATATTTTTCTGATACCATGGAGACGGTTATTGTTTCCGAAGAAAAGTAATATTTTTTTAGCGTTAGCCAATCAATAGTTGTTTTTGCCATTTTGGTTCAGTAAAAGCATGTCATTATGCTATTATATGCTTGACAAGCATTACATACTAGTATATACTAACCTAAATTTGAGGTCAAATAAAATGAGCGATTTAAAATCCAAAGACGAGCTTAAAAGCTATTTCAGAAAATATAGTATCAAAAAAATCCAACTATTGAATGAGATTTCCAAAGGACTTTCTACCACATTTGGCTTAAAGGAAACTATAAAAATGGACGTTAAACCCTTGGGTGGACAAATCTCGTCTTTAGTAAGAACTCAAATTGATGGTGAGCCACTCATACAGCCAGTAGCAAGGGATGAAAAGTATGGTATTATCTGGAAATCTAATGACAGAATTGCTTCCAAAGAAACTATAAATCAGGCTACTAGCGAGATATTAAAAGAGGTTAACGAATGGCAAAAGAGCAAATAAAAACTCTCGGAGAACTATTTGAAGAATTGAAAACGGTGTCAGGAACATTTTCTCAATACATATGGCAACAACCTATTAGTCTCATCTTTGATGAAAATAACGGTAAGTTGTTGGTGTACGAAGGTGGAAAAGAATTAAGAAATAGACTTTTTATTCGAAAACTATCAAAAAATAAATAATTATTCTGAAGTATGATGAAGAGCCAAGAATTGAAATAAGGCTCTTTCTCTAAAGTGAATTGGAAAAGGCACGATTATAATATCGTGCTTTTTTTTATTTGCTTTGTCGTAGAGGGTCCGACCGTTGCGGATGTTTGGGCGACGTAAAACAAAATCAAACAAAGATTAACGGCGACCGACCGAAGCGACCGACGGTGATTATTAAAAAGCCAGATGGAAACTTCAGAGATAATTTTCTATCTCTAAGAATACATCTAGATATAGATATCACCAGAGGGAGCGAGGGAGGGAAGGGATGAAAGTATTAGGGTATTCAGGAAAAGGCGGAGCCTTTTATGAGTCGACAAAGTGACAACAAAAACACAAAACAGGTCCGAATTGATGCCGAACTGCATAAATTACTAAAGATTGAAGCAGCTGAGACTAGAAGCACCATCAAAAGGCTAATAGAGTCTATTATTTTGGAATCGTATGACCCTACTACTAACAAATGGAAAAAATAATGGGATTATCAAAACAAGCTGTAAGTGACTTTAAAAGTGCTTACTTTAAAAGGTACGGAAAAGTTATATCGGATACAGAAGCTCAGGAAAAAGGTCTGGAATTACTAACTTTTTTCAAAATTATTTACAAGCCAATCCGAACTAGTTCGAATAACGATTGGAAACAAATTGGAGGTAAAAATGAATAAATATGAAAAATTAGTCAAAAACTTTGTTCAAAAAGCTAATAGTGGGATAAGGGTAAGTGCAACTAAAGCCATAAGAATGTACTGTTTAGATTGCATGGGATACCAATATAAAGAGGTTGATAGATGTCCCAGTCAATTAAGATGCCCATTATTCCACTTTAGAAAAGGTAAAAATACTACAGGGATATCTAATACTAAAAAGAAGGTATCGGAAATTAGTCTTCGAAATTTATCGGAAAGAAAATCCAAAGAATGAAACGTAGTGTCAGTTGGAAGCATTATAAAAGAACTCGGTAATAAAACTGTATATTATTGACTTAGAAAACCTACTGTGTGATGATTAAGTCGTGCTCAACTTAATGAATCGTTTTTTTAGATGGCCGTCTTGGACAACTTGAAGCGATTCATGTTGAGCACAACCAGGGCGGCCTTTTAAGTATGAATGACCAAACAAATCTACAACAATTAAAGTTTTTCATGTACTGTCGTAAAAGCACGGATAGCGAAGACCGACAAGTTGCTTCTTTGCCTGCTCAGATAAAAGAGCTCACAGAAATCAAGGATCGTGAGAAGCTAAATATTGTTGATGTATATCAAGAATCTCATTCTGCCTTCCATCCAGGTAGACCAATGTTTAACGAAATGCTTGAGAGGATTGAGAATGGTGAAGCTGATAGTGTTTTAGCATGGGCTACCAATCGCATTGCAAGAAACTCAAAAGATTCAGGGGAATTCATTTATTTAATAGACCAAAAAAAAATAAAGGTTGTCAAAACGAAGGATCGGACTTTCTACAATAATTCTGATGATAAATTCACACTTAATATCGATTTTACAGTAGCTAAAAAATCCTCAGACGACTTGAGTGCTGTAGTTCAAAGAGGAAATAGAGAAAAGTTTTTCGAAAGACGCGAATGGGGTGGAGTGGCCAAGATTGGATATTTGAACTATACAGATCCGATATCAAAAAAGAAGAAGGTAATTTCTGACTCTAGTAGATTCCAGCTTATAAGAGATGCTTTACACCTCATGATTTACAAAGGTTATACCCCTATGGAGGCTTTGGATGTTCTGAATAATGAATGGCAGTTTACCACCAGAAAGACACTTAAACTCGGCGGTAAACCAATGAGCCGTACCAGTTGGTATGACATTATTAAAGACTCATTTTATTTTGGTTTAATGGAAAGAAAAGTTGATGGGAAAAAGGAAACTATTATGGGAATTCATGAACCAATGATATCAGAAAGAGAATTTGAAAAATTACAGGTTCGGCTGGGGAGAAAAGGCAAACCTCATTATACGAAGAAGAATTTCGCTTACAAAGGTGTCTTGCGGTGCGGGGAGTGTGGAGGAAGTGTAACTTGTTACGATAAATGGCATATTGTTTGTCCAAAGTGCAGAGAGAAGTTTCATAAAGGCAAAAATACAATTCAATGCCCAAAGTGTGGAATGTTTATTGATGAGATGAAAAATCCCACGATTTATCATTTTGTTCACTACGAATGTGTAAATAGAAAAAAAGGAAATAATTGCAGTCAAGGGACTCTAAGTCTTGATGAACTTGAAAAAAAGATTGATAAAGAAATTGGTAGATTTGAAATACCAGAAGAGTTTCGAAATTGGGCGATAAAATATCTTAACGAACTCAATTCAGAAGAAGAAACAAGAGATAGTTCTGTTAAAAATGACTTAAAGAAAGCTTATACCGATGCTGATACCCAACTTAAAAATCTTGTTAGATTAAGAATCTCTCCTGAGTATAATTCCTACGATTCAGAAAGAAAATCTTTATACGAAGATGAGGAAGAAAGGCTTATCAGTCTGAAGAAAGATGTAAAGAAAAAATTGGATGAATCTGATAACGATCAAGAAAAGTGGATTAAGTTAAGTAAAGAGACCTTTGACTTTGTTACATACGCAAGATATTGGTTTGAGCATGGGGATGTTAAAGATAAAACGCTGACTTTACAAAAGCTTGGTTCGAACATTTTTGTTAAAGACAGAAAACTATGGATAGATGGGAATCAATCGTATTTCTTAATTGAAAAAGGCAAGAAAGAAGCATTGAAAGTTGCCAATGAGTTCGAACCTGGAAAATATACTGAGCTAGAGCCTTCCATGCTTGCTATTGACACTGTTTGTCAAGCATGGCGGAGAGGGAGGGATTCGAACCCCCGATGGGTGTGAGCCCATAACGGTTTTCAAGACCGTCGCATTCAACCGCTCTGCCACCTCTCCAGAAGAAGCAGGACAAGCTTCTTCGTATTCTATCAAAAAATAGCCACAAATGTTAGATGTTACCTAAAAAGTTCTGTTGTAAGATATCGGTCTCCCCTATCCGGAAATATGGTTACAATAATTCCATTGTTTAGGTTTTTTGATATTTCAATAGCTCCCCAGAGTGCTGCACCAGAGGAGATTCCCACAGAGATCCCGGACTTATTCATCAAATCTCGAGCCAGCTCAAAAGCGACTTCATCAAGAACATTAAGTTTTTTATCAAGTTCATGAGGTCTAAAGATTGAGGGTGTATAAGCGCTCATATTTCGAAGCCCCTGAATTTTTGATTTTTCTTTTGGTTCAATCCCAATAACTTGAATTTGCGGATTATATTCTTTCAACCTTCTTCCGATTCCCATTAAAGTTCCTCCGGTTCCCATTCCGGCGACAAAGTGAGTGATATTGGGAATATCTTTTATAATTTCTGCTCCGGTTGTCTCATAATGAGCTAGCACATTAGCTGGATTATTAAATTGGTCAAGCATTAAATATTTATACTCTTTATCATTGACAATGATCTTTCGAGTGACTTCAATCGCATGATTTGTGCCTTTTTCTCCGTCGGTTAAGATAATCTTTGCCCCATAAGCTTTCAGGACTTTTCTTCTTTCTAGACTAGCACTTTCTGACATTACCGCTGTGAAATGGTATCCTTTTATGCTAGAAATCATTGCCAATCCGATACCGGTATTACCACTGGTTGCTTCTATGATTTCTGTTTGTGGAATAATTAACTTTTTCTTCTCTGCATCCTCAATCATGTATTTGGCTATACGATCTTTAATAGATCCACCCGGATTATTTCCTTCTAATTTCGCGATAATTTTGACATTCTTGTTGGAAGAATATCTTGGTAATTCAATATTCGGAGTATTTCCGATTGTTTGTAAGATATTTAAAAGTTTCATATTTTTCCTTCATAACTAAAAAATCCTCCGTGTTTGGGAGGATATTTAAAAATTTATAGATACAAAAAATTAGTCCCAACACGAGTATGAAAGGGTTTTGAAACAACAATTATGATGGAATAAATTAATAGTATTCATAGTTTTTATTTATGGGCGAGAGAGGACTCGAACCTCCAAGGATTTAACTCCATATGGTCCTAAGCCATACGCGTATACCAATTCCGCCACTCGCCCGAAACATCTGCGTGAAGATTATACAAGAAAAAACTGTAGATTAAAAGTTTTTACTCTTATTTAGTACCAAATCTTTGACTTTTTCGTGTGTTTGCCATTCCAAACTATCATCAAGCGGTTGTATCTTTGTTTCACCATATTTAATTTCCAGAGCTTTAGAGATTAAAAAGTCAGCAACGTGTGGGTTTTTAATTAAAAACCCGTGGAGGTAAGTTCCAAGGAAGTTATTACTAACTATTCCTTCGGTTTCATCTTCACCGTTATTCCCCCACCCCTTTATTACCTTTCCAAGGTTCTTATCTTTTCCACTCAAAAAATAGGTGCGGCCGCCGTGGTTTTCAAAACCAACTAAAGTAGTTACAGGTTTGGAAATTTTATTTATCTCGGTTTGAAATTCATTATTTATTTCCGTAACAATATTACCGATACAGCGAGGTTTTTTATTTCCGTAGTGAATTGTGTACTGAGGGAAGATTTTTAAGCCCGGAATATCCGCGCCTTTTCCGGGTGTGAATTTAAAGCTAGACATCTTTTTTTCAAAGTTTGCGGGGTTAAATTCATTAAACTCATCATCACAAAGAGGGTGATAAAAATGCCCCAGGAGTTGGTAACCGCCGCAAGCAAAAAGACCCGGAATTCCTTTTTGGTGTGCTTCCTGTAAGATTTTTCTTTTGTTATTAAGCATATCCTGAACAACGATAGCTTGTTGTCGATCTTGGCCACCACCCATTAATATAATATCGACTTTTTGTAATTTGATCGTGTTGTCAAAATTAATCTCCAGAATTTCCGTTTTTATTCCCCGCCATTCGATTCTTTTTTTGAGGGTTAAAACATTTCCGTAATCTCCGTAAATGCTCATTAAATTTGGATAAAGCCAAGCGATTGTAATCTTTTTCATTTAATTAACATCCTTTTTCATTTTGTGAAAAGCATACAGTGGGTACAAAATACTAGCAGCGTAATCAACTATTGTAATAGATGTTACCACTACCGTCATTAAAGTATATCTTTCAAAGGTTAGAAAATAGATAAAGTAGTAAGTTAAAATTGTGTTCGGAATAAATCCAAATAAAGAAATTATTACATATTGGGGAATTGTAATTTTCGTAAGTCCGGCAGCTAAAGAAAGTGGATCTGTAGGAGGTCCACCCAAAAATCTAATTATGGTAAAATTCTTAAGATTGAGTATTTTCAAAAGCGCTTTTGTCTTTTTAATCGTTTTATCTCCCCCAATTTTCCTGATAATCGGTTCTCCCCATCTTCTCACTAAAAGAAAATTTATAATATGTCCAAGATAATTTCCGATGTAGACATAAATTAAACCCCATTTTTCTCCAAAGATCCACATTCCAGCGACCCAAAACGTAGGGGCTGCTACAAAAGCAACCACTGTTGTCAAAGCCGTGAGTGAGATAAAAGCAATCGGAGTAAAAATTCCAAAAGACAAGATAATCGGTTTGATAAATTCGACCGTAATGTGTCTTTCTAAAAGATAAAAGAATAAAACTAAAAGTAATAATCCTATCAAAAGAAGAATATTTTTTTTGGTCAAAAGATCTTTTATCGAAGATTTTTGCATAATTTTAATTACTTAAATGAACTTCCGGTTAAAATTTTCCGCACCTCCAACATGGCAGTGTATGTGGAGAGAATATATAAAGTTTCTGTCGTTGGAGTTTTTGTTAATGCCTTAAAAATGGCAGTTTTAATATCAGTTTCAATGTTACTCATCTTCATTGTTTGATTACACATCTCATATTTTAGTCTTAAAGCCATATCATATGCACGAGTACCGGAGATCGTCAGATTCATATGAGGAAAGTGAAGTGGAGAGAAATCAATATCAGCAATCCAAGAAACATCTTCTCCGTCAGCAATTTTATCATTCAGGATCATGAGCACATTTTGAGGGTTTTTCAAGGCGATTGTTTCAATTGACTGCGAGAATCCAGTAGGATTTTTTGAGAGCAAGAGGAATACATTTTTATCGTTGACCTTAATTATTTCTTGTCTGCCAAAACTTGGTTGAAACGCAGAAATGGTTGCAGATACTTTTTCCGGATCCAAATTCAATTTTCTCACGGTTAAATAGGCCGCGAGGATATTGTAAACGTTGTAAGTTCCGATTAAATTTGTTTTCAAAGAAACTTCTTTTTTACCTATAACTTTGATTTCAGTTTTATCTTTGTCCATAGAGACTTTGGTTGCGGCAAGATCTAGAAGCGGATTATGGCTTTTACAGTTTGGGCAGGAGAATAGTCCTAGATGGGAATAAAAGTATTGTTTGTAATTAAGTTGAGTCAGACATATCGGACAGTAAGTAGAATCAGCGTAGTGTTTTCCTTCTGTTTTTACGCTCGGGTCGGTGATACCGTAAAAAGCAGTTTGTAGATCTAAGTTTTTGTTTAGACAGGCAATCACTGGGTCATCAGCATTCAAAATAAGCTGCGTTTTTGGGTCAAGTTTTTGTAGTGACTCACACCACTTTTTGGTTAAATTATCGAGCTCTCCATAACGGTCTAGCTGATCTCGGAAAAGATTATTAAGAACGATAATCTTAGGTTGCAACTCATTCATAACAAAAGGAAGAGCTGCTTCATCGACTTCAAAAACTCCGTAATCAGCTCGTATTTTCATCTCGAGATTACTGTTTTTGATGATAACCGAAGCAATTCCTCGTAGTAAATTAGAGCCTTCGATGTTATTGATAACAGAAAATCCTTGATCTCCGATAATCTTGGCGATCAGACTAGTGGTGGTGGTTTTTCCATTTGTCCCTGAAACTAAGATAACTCCTTTGGAGAAGCTACTTTTAAAATCATGGCAGAAATGAGGATTAAATTTTAAAGCAATTAATCCAGGAAGAGCAGTTGCTGAGCCTTTCCCAAGCATCTTTAAAATGAATGTCGTGAATTTACCAACAACAATTAATACAAAATTCATAATTATAGTCTATCAATTTAAAGGGAAAAATGAAAATATAGATAAGAAATTAGAGTTTTGAAAATTGTGAGATCTCCCATTGGAAAAATTCCACTCCGTCACGCCAGGCATGACGTTTGTTGGGATCTGGATTATAAGCACTCGGAGGAGTGTAGCTATATTCAATTTCCGCCACAGTATCAAGTCCCTTATCAAAGTAGTTTTCTCGGATGCCCTTTCCGACTTTATCAATTCCTTCATCCCAATTTTCGAATCTTAAGACCTGAGACCCGTAGATTCCCCATCCCCAACAGTTATGCGAATTACTCGGAATATTTTTTCCAAAGGTAGATTCTTTGCCGCAAATAGCTGGTAGCAGTGTCCAAGGGAGGTTGTATTTCTCCGCAACATCGATAAAGGTTTGAGCATGTGGAGCAAGTGGAGATTTTTGCCATTCTAGATATTGACGTAGCAGTGCGGTTTTTCCGTCAAGAGCCGTGATACTTTCTCCCAAAACCTGTCCTTCTGGAGGAGCCTGGCGATAGAGAGAATATTCAATGTAATGAGGAATACTTTGAGGAGAGTTCTCAGCCAGTTGCAGGGCAAATTCAGAATTATTAACTGCAAATAACAACCCAAAACTCGAAACTAAAGCAGTTACAAGAAGTATGGGTGAAAGTATGAGGCTGATTGTCCGGAACGTTTTTCGAGAAGGCAGTTTGATCATGGTCAAAATGATTAAAACTGAGTAAATTTTTACAGCAAGTAAATTATACTCATAAATTTCGAAAAATTGCAAATTTGTACTTTTATTTATGAGTAAGAGAAAAATACCTTGATTAATTATAATTTAGATTTTCGATATATGCACAATGATCATTTACTTAAAAAGCAAATTTATGCCCATATAGCTCCATACTTCTAAATTTATTTAGAAATCTTGCTTTGTAACTTAATTTATTATTATATGGGTTAATACTCTCTTCGTTGTCGAAGCGGGCTCAACTACTTTTGTTATAATTAGAGTTAGTTATGTATATAAGTCATATTATGTAAAAAGATATAAACAATAACTTAATGGTTTATAAATCCTATTGTAAGTTCTAAAATAAGAAAAGAAATATAAACTAAAATAAGAATTATTCCTTCCACAGTATCAAGCTTTCTTTCACTTCTTAAAAAGATATTAAAAAGAATTAAAATAACAACCATAAAAATTGCAGATGAATAAAAAATTGAAGGATTTTGGATTTGAATTGGATTTATTATCGCCGCAATTCCAAGGACTAAATTGATATTTGTGATTACACTTCCCATAATATCGCCTAAAACCAATTCGGAGCGAGATTTTAGTACTGCTTGAGTTTCAAATATTAATTCCGGCATTGAAGTTCCCATCGCGACCAAGATTAAACCAACGAAAGTTAGAGAAAGATTTAAATTTAATGCAATTCTTTCAGATGAAACAAGTAACAGTTTGGAGCATCCCAACAAAATCGCAATTCCAATACCAAATAGAATAAAATTTGTTATAACATTTTTTTTCGAGATACCGTTTTCTAAGGACTTGAATTCAGCTTTTTGTTTTAGTAGTCTGGAGATATACAAGATATAAAAGCAAACAAGAGCAAATCCTTCTAACCTTCCTAAGTAGCCATCTGCAAGAAGAACTAGCGGAAAACTTCCTAGTACTAGCATATAAAGTGAGTCCCTTTTGGCGATAGTAGAGCGTACTCGAAGATTTCTAGCAATAATAATAGAAATTCCAATAACTAATGATAGATCAATAATGTTTGAACCAATAACGTTTCCCAGAACCAGTACAGATTCATTTGCAAGAGCTGCATTTATTCCAATCATAAGTTCTGGAAGAGAAGTTGCAGTAGCCATTAGCAGAAAACTAATTGCAAATTCGCTTAAGTGGAAAAATCGAGAAATAATTGTTAAAGATTTAATTAGAATTTGGGCTGATTTTGCCATAAGTATTCCGGAGATCAGAAGAACTAAAGCCCAAAAGACTGTGTTTAGAATCATACCTAAAATTTTATAGGGATAAACTGTAATTGTAAAGAATTATCGGATTAACAATAAAAAAAGGGGGTTCGTTTTACGAACCCCCTTTAAATTCTTAATGTTTTATTTAAGATCTTAATTTGTGTAATATTCTAGTTTGGATTTAAGCGTATCTTTTTGTTGAATACCAACCAATCTTTCAGATTCTTGACCATCTTTAAAGATTATCATGGTAGGAATGCTCATTACTCCATACTTTTCGGATTGTACGGGATTTTCATCGACATTAAGTTTCGCGACTTTTGCTTTTCCATCCATATCTTTTCCAAGCTCTTCAATAATTGGACCCATGGTTTGACAAGGACCACACCAAGGTGCCCAAAAGTCAACTAAAGCAACTCCTTTATAGTTAGAGATTTCTTGTTCAAAATTTTGGTCTGTGACGTGTGTTTCCATAAAACTCCTTTTAATTTCTTTTTAAAATTTCTTTCATAAATTTTAGCAATTTTGTTTGATCGTTATTCACTATACAAGTTTCTGATTCTTTTTCAAGCAAATTTAGATTTACTTCAGAAAGGGCATTACGTATAGCCGCAATTTGTTGTGTAATTTCAAGGCAATCACGTTTTTCTTCGACCATTTTTAGAATTCCGTTTATCTGTCCTTGAATTTTTTTGAGGCGAATTTCAGTATCATTATTCATAAGGAATATACTATACCAGAGTATGGTATATTGTCAAGAGTTATTTTAAATATACTAAAGTATTTTTTCATTTTCAAGGGTAGACAAAAAGTTTATTTGCCGGTACAATAAACCTTCCGACTTTACTTTAATATACCCAACTTCATTGAAATTACGAAATTATTGTTGGGTATAACCTGAATTATTAACATTGTTTTTTGTAAATTGGAGTAATTCAGATATAGAAATAACTTATGGATAATATTTTAGAAGTTCAAAAATTAAAAAAAACTTTTTACGAAACTAAATTGAAAAATTGGAAGTTTAAAAAAGTAAAAACAGAAGCAGTTAAAAATATCTCTTTTTCTTTGAAAAAAGGTGAAATTTTAGGACTGCTTGGTCCTAATGGAGCGGGAAAAACAACGACGATTCAGATGCTTTTGGGTGCTTTGACTCCAACTCAAGGAAAAATTAGCTATTTCGGGAAAGTATTTAATGGTGAAGATCCAGAGATTTTGAAAAGAATTAATTTTTCTTCTGCTTATATTGAGCTTCCTTGGCGGATGAGTGTCTGGGAAAATTTGGATGTTTATGGACGTATCTATGAAGTTCCCGATCGACAGAAACGGATTTTGAAACTTTTAAATCGGTTTGGAATTTTACAATTCAAAGACAGCATGATGCGTAAGTTATCAGCGGGGCAAACGACCAGGGTTGTTTTGGCCAAAGCTTTTTTGAATTATCCTGAAGTTATTTTGCTTGATGAGCCGACGGCTTCGCTGGACCCTGATATTGCTAAACAGATCCGGGAATTTTTACTGGAGCAACAGAAAGAATATGGAGTTTCGATGCTTTTTACTTCGCATAATATGAAAGAGGTTCAGGAGGTTTGTGATCGCGTTATTTTTATTAACCATGGTGAAATTGTCGCTGAGGATACACCGTTAGGATTATTAAAAAAATTCAGGGAAACTAGAGTAAGAATGTTGGTAAAAGATTCTCGTGAAAAGCTAGAAAAGTATCTACATGAGAAGGGATACCATTCGATATGGAAGAAAGGTAAAGTCATAATTACCCTTGCCGAAGACAAAATTCCAGTTCTTCTTTATCGGATATCAGAGCTGGGAGTGAAATATCAAGATTTAGAAGTGATTCGTCCTGATTTGGAAGATTTCTTTTTATCGATTGCGGAAGGAGAAAAGAAATGAATTACCACCGAGTTTGGGGACTTGTTGTTCGACATCTATATAATTTTCGTCATAATTTAGATCGACTTTTTGACGGATTTTATTGGCCAGCGATCGATATTATTATTTGGGGTTTAACCTTCCGTTATGTGGAAAACGCTAATGTTGAGATTTCTAACGTACTTCTATTGATGTTATCGGGTCTCATCTTTTGGCAGGTAGTTTGGCGTGGTCAGTACGAGATGACCGTGAATTTTCTTGAAGAGATTTGGAACAAAAATTTAGTAAACTTATTTTCTTCACCTTTAACTGTTAACGAATGGATGTCCGGATTAGTGATTTTAAGTATTCTGAAAATGATTGTCACGATAGCCTTTTCGATATTTTTAGCTTGGCTCTTATATGCAATTAATGTCTTTTCTTTTGGATTTTTAATTATTCCCTTTGTTTTCTTACTTCTAATGATGGGTTGGTGGGTTGGACTTTTTGTGGCTGGAATGCTGTCATACTTAGGCCAAAACTTACAGATTTTTGCCTGGGCAGGAGTTTTTATTCTTTTCCCTTTTTCTGCTATCTACTATCCAGTTTCAACTCTACCCTATTGGGCGCAAATTATTGCGAAATTAACCCCTTCTAGTTATATCTTTGAAGGAATGAGAGAAGTTGTTCTCCAAGGAAATATTAATTACCACAATTTAATAATTAGTTTTTGTTTGAATATTCTCTATTTAATCCTCTCAATTTTATTTTTTAAATTCATTTTTAAAAAGAGTAAAGAAAAAGGTTTGGCAAGATTAGAATAATATTTTTAACTATGTCTAAATTATTGATTCCGATTATCTTTGTAACTTTAGTTCTAGGAGTTTTGTGGTTTTTTGTTTTTCCCGGTAAAGATCAAGAGATTTTTGACTGGTTAAAAGACAAAGAATCCTCAATTTTTTCCGATGGGATTCTTCAAAATATTAAACAGAATGGATATGAATTAAAAGAATATGAATTTGTGAGTAGTCAGACTGATAAAAAATGGCGTTTAACCTTAATTAAATTTAACCCTCAAAATTTTAACTTCAAACTACTTCTTAATTTCGATCAATCTTTTGCGATATCCGATATTTCAGAAGAAAACAGCTGTACAATTGCAGTTAACGGAATTTTTTATGATAAAAATTTTCAACCTTTAGGTCTCATTGTTTCTAATGGAGAGATTATTAATTCTCCTCATACTGGAGAACTTGGTAGTGGGGTCTTTTACGTTTCTTCCCAAAACAAAGCCGGAATTGTTTCCTTTTCAGATTATATCGTCGAAGATGATAAAATTGCTTTTCAGTCCGGTCCGATAATTTTGAAACCTGACGGAGCTTCCGAAATCTTGAGTACCAGTAAAGGTATTGACGCTCGATCAATAATTGCGATAGATGAATTAAATAATGTTTATTTAGGGGTCGTTTATCCAAAAACAGATAAAAATTTAGTTGGGGCTAGTTTATATGAGTTAGCACAAGTTTTTCAAAATTCAGAAGAAAAATTGGGAGTGAAAATGAAATCGGTGCTCAATCTCGACGGTGGATCATCAACGGGATTATTTACTGAAGATTTTTATTTAGCAGAAAAAAACCTTCCAGAAAATGTGATTTGTCTCATAAAGAAATAAAACCGTTTTAGATATCAAGTTTTTGAAAGTGAAATTTTTTGTTCAAGTATAGAGCTAATTCGTAAACTCCAAAAAATATTCCGGTATAAAAGAGATCTCCTAATAAAGTGTTGCGGAAAAAAGGTATAGCAAGGGTATAACATTTAATTAGCCCGATCAAATTCAGCTCATACCATTTTCCTACCATCCAGACTCCAAAATTGGTAACAATAAAAAACAGAATGGAAGAGACTAAAGCTCCTCCGATAATTGGAAGTATTCCTTTTCTGTTTCGAATATAAATTCCGATTAAAGAAATGATCAAAAAAGATCCCCAAGTGAAAAAAATGACATCATGTAATCCGATAAAAAAATCAGAGATCACAATCATGATTAAAGAAACAAAAGGCGCGATCTTCGAGTTTAGTTTTACTCCCACAAAAAGAGCGATTGCCGCAATGGGAGTAAAATTCGCTGGATGATCTAAAAATCGAGATAGAATTCCGAGACTGACTAAAACCAGAATTAAGATGTAGTTAAATTTTTGGTTGTGCATAAACTCCTTTTTTATGAATGCTTGTCGCCGGCAGACAAGCATTTCATGATAATTTTAATTACTCAAACTTCCATTCAATCGTGTCTAAAGATTTTGTAACATAATCATCCGCCCCAACTTCAGACATTTTGCCATTCACATAAAAGATCCAATATTTATTATCAGTACCACCTTTAATTCCGTTAATTTCATTGACATACTCGCCAAAAGAAGATTGCTTGGTAACAACGTTTTCTTTGCTTTTGAGTAGCTCTAAAGCATTTTTAGTATCTTCGCCTTGATAGATAACTGAATACGGATTAGCTTTTACTGTTTCTTCCTGCTTTTGTTCAGTTACTCCTTTGATTTCAGGATTATTCTGTTTATTCTGATAGGTTAATATTAAGAAACCAATGATCGTGATTGATGCAAAAACAGCAAGATATTTGAGGATATTCGTAAAACTTGTTTTTTTGTTTTCTTCCATAATTTTGATTCACCCCCTTTCAATTTATTAAAAGAACATTAGAAAGGAGGCTGTTTGAATTTATCCCAGAAGATAATGCTTTTAAAACAGCAAAACCTCCATGAGTAGGAGGTTTTTGGGTCTCCCTTATGCTCGTAAGGATTTTGAAATTTGTAATTAGAAAGTTGGTTTTCTGACTTATCTCGCCGAAGCTTTTTTAGCGAAGGCGGACTCTACAGTTGCGGCACAGTGAAGGATTTTCACCCTACTTACCCAAACTTTCTTTGAGATTTTTAACTTGCAACTTAGGTATATGAGAATTTTCTAAAATTGTCAATGGGATATTGAAAAAGGTTGCAGGAAAAAGATTAAAGATAAAAATAATATTTCTACTTTAAATTTCATTCGAGTATAATTATTCGAAGGAGGATTTAATTATGAAAAAATTGTGGAAGTGTCCAAGATGCAAACGTGAATTTGCTAAAGAAAATCAAACTCATTCCTGTAGAGTGTATCCATTGGAAGAACATTTCAAAAATAAAGATTACGCTAAATCGGTTTTTGAATATTTAAAAGGAAAAATTGAAAAAGAGGTTGGAAAATTAAAAATTGAATCACTCCCCTGCTGTATTCATCTGGTGAGTAATTATACCTTTGGAGCAGTATGGGCTATGAAAGATGGAATCAGGATTGATTTTCGAGTAGACCATGAAATTAAGACCAAGAAGATTTACAAGATGGTAAGAATGTCTGCCAATCGTTTTCTCTATTATTTTGATATCAAAGATAAAAGTGAAATAGATACGGAGATTATGAACGGAATTAGGGAAGCATATTCATTGAATCTTAAAAATTGAAAGATTAACCTTTAGATAACTTTTCGACAATTTTTTCGGCTTCAAAGGCTTTGCCTGTTGGAATTGGTATTCTGACCGTATATTCATTATTCCCGTCTATCGCAGTAATCACAATATACTTTCCCTTTTTGCTTTCATATAGATTTGCCGAGGTTAATTTATTTCCCAAAAAGTTCCAGGCATACAACTTTCCTCCCAGAATAATGCCATTTTTTCCCAACCACACCTCTTTCTTATTTTGATGTAACTCCCTTTTTGTAAATATAATCGATAACCAGGCAATACTTCCAATCAAAATAATTAGTCCTCCCATAATACAGGTAACGATTATGCCGTTTTTTACATCAAAAAGCGGAGCCAGTATACCAACGCAAGTTGCAAATCCGGCGGTAATAAGTAAGAGCATTTTCTTCTCAATTGTAGATTTTTCGATCTCTTCTTCCACAAAAATATGCCACTCGGAATTAGAATATTTCCAATGTGCCAGAAGTTTGTCGCCGTTTTTAATTTTGTCTTGGATTTTTCCAAGTTCATAGAATATAAAAGTCGAGACCATAGTAAAGAGACAGAAAAACAGACTTAAGACAGAGAACGCAAAACCTCCATCAAAACCATCGATACCAAAAATAGGGGGAATGAAAATTCCGATTCCGAATATGGAAGTAAGAATCAGAAAAATAGCAGCGATTTTACGATTGGTATTAACCTTTTGCATGAGTGAGACAGCTTTTTAATCTTTTATTAATATACCCCAGTTTTTAGATTTTGGCTATATATTTGAAAATTTTAGAGATGCTGTTTTAGATTTGTGATTTGATACATAAGTAGTGTATTCGAAAAAAGAATTAGGACAAAAATGATAATAAGGGCATCACTTCCCAAGAATATACCACCTAAAATGGCTATAAATGAAGCTCCCATAGTCGTAACAATATTATCAATAGCAACTCCGGTAATTGCGTCCGCAATTCTTCCCTGTGGGTGGACGGTAAGATGGTGAATGACAATCATTTCTCCCAAGCATCCAATAAATGCCGTGGCAATACCGGTTAAGACATAAGGAAAATGAGTCAACTCTGAAAATACTCTCATGGTTTCAACCAGGCTTTCTGCGGCAAGTAGAATGATTATTCCGGCCCCAATCAATTCAAGCCAAATGAGTAGTGTATGAGAATGAAGATATGGATTTCCTTCCTCTGAAACAGGTTCACTTTGATGATTTTTTCGAAACATATATAAAATTAAAAGGCTTAAGAGTAGAATGACGATCCCGATCGGTCTGGAAAGTTGATATAAAGTTCCGGAAAAAAAGTTTTCAATATCGGAAACTTTGCCAAAAAGTACCATGCTCAAAGCAACCATGGTTGTGAGTAAAGATAAAAAAGTAAGAATTGTTAGCGAAGATTCAATCGCTGTAAGTGGAGGTTTGACTTTGTGTTGAGAAAAAGGTTTAACATTTGCCCCGTTTTTAAGGAATGGAAACATGGGGATTATTTTATTTTTTCGATTAGCTATATTCTGACGTAGTAGACAGTAGGCTGCATGTAAGATGTTATAAATATTTGAACCAAAAGTGGTGCTGGCAGCGATAATTGCCAGATTTATCGCCAATGTTTTATCGGTTGCCGCTGCTTTTAAACTGAGTAAAGCCGAAACAACTCCGATTACCATGTCCGGAAAAGCAGTTCCCAATGCTTGTAAAAGTCCACCTGCTAGACCGGTTCGATCTTTTAGAATTCCTGTTGATTGTGAAATGATTTCCGCCGTTCCTCGGATTAAATAGATTCCAGCGATGAATATAATAATAATCGTGAATATCTGCAGAATCAGGTTTTCATGATGTAATAAAGGAAGCAAGAGAAAACGAACAGTTAAACCGATTGAAAGATATAGATAGATTTTATTGATTTTCATATTAAGTATTATGTGCTTTCTTGGTTCTATCTTCAAGTAAATTTAAGACAGAATGAAGAAAGGAAAGAAAGCAGCAGCATGTAGGGTACATAGTGGTGCGTTCTTTCCGCAGTCTCTCTTTCCTCTCTTCGATTTTCTTACGGGTCGTAATTTAAATGTTTACTCCTTCTAGTGTTCTTTTAGGATAATTGGCAAGAAAATCTGGTCGTAATCTGGAGTTGGTTTTTCCAGTACGTGCAAGACCGCTTCAGCAGAAACAGGGTCAGCATTGGTAGCCGTGACGGTCACCGTGTTGGTGAGCGTATCGGTTGTAATTGCCGTCGTTGCGAAGCTGAAGGTGATCGATTGCTCGACAGACAAGAACCCTGTCCAGTTGATGGTGCCAGAAATCTCTTCGGCGCCGTTCTGGACGAGCCAGGAGTCGAATTGCAATCCGGCCGGCAGGGCGTCGGTCAAGACCACGCCCGTGGCGATGGTACCGATTGCCAGGTTGGTGACGGTGATGGTGTAGACGGCGCTGTCGCCGACGAATACTTCGGTAGGCGTCACATCCATCGTGACGGTCAGATTTGTGGAAGGCTCAACTGGCGGCGGGACCGTGCCAATCAAATCAACAGACCACACATGAGTGTAGCCATTTTTGGTCAGGCCAGCAAAGTAGCCAGTTTCACCATCCTTCCAGAAGATCGGACTGCTCGCTGAGCCGCCTGGATCAAGTTCACCTGAGTCGAAGTTGATTTGTCCATCTGTTGAATTGAAAAGATGGAAATGACTGAAGTAACTGAGGTCTGAGCATGTGTGCCCTGTGCAAATAGGTGCGTTGGCGCCGCCGTACACATCGGTATACATAATCCAGACTTCATTTCCATTCAAGTCCAATGCCACCTGTCGTGGGTCATCGTTATAATGGTCAACTGGAACTAAAATGTATCCTTCTGGAGTAATGGCCATATTGTCAGAGATTGTATCGTTAGCGTCATACGTCCAGATCACCTGGCCATTAAGAGCGTCTAGGCGGTAGACTCGCCCTAATCCATCTGCCGTGAAAACAGAGTTACCGTATAGCAGTGGCATATCTCCCATGACCGAGTAAAAGTCGCCATCGTCCTCCCATATCAATTCGCCAGTTTGAGAATTGAGGGCAAGAACTGCTCCGTTACAGCCACTACAATCTGTAGTGACATAAAGAATTCCATCTTTTACAGACGGAGCAAAATCGAAGATATGACGACCATCGTTATAGTGCCAGACAGTTTCGCCAGTCAATGGATCTAGGGCATAAAGGCCACTGTTACGAACAGGCACGTATAACAGATTGTCTGCCATAGTCATAGTCATGGCCGCGTCATATTCTTCTAAGTCGCGACGCTGCCAGATGATAGGATTGGGGAACTTATCAGGATGAGCCGCCATGACATAATCAATGGTGTAAGCCCACCCATAGTTATCGCCAAAATAGGCTAGCGTTCCATTGATTACCGGCGTACGGTCGGCGAAGATGCCGATATCGTGGCCAGTAGTACAACTGACTGTCCAAACAGGTGTGCCTGTCAAAGCATCCACAGCATAAGTTGTCCCTCCACCAAATGGACCTTGTTTACAACTTGGTCCACTGCTGACAGTTCTAGTAGCATCCCCAATGATCAAGATAGCACGACCATCTGGCATGTATGCCAGTGCCGGCGTGGCGTCCACGTTGGCGCCGCCGGTTCGTTCAGACCAGAGGAGCTGAATGCTGGATGGATCGATTTCACTTTCACTGTAACCGGTATGGGCAGCATCTCGCTGGGCCTGTGGCCATTGGGATTCTGTCACATTCGTGGATACCACGATCTGTGGACCCCAGGACTCAACTTCCTGCCCGGCGTCATCTACTGCCGTGATGGTAGTGGTATACAACGCTGTGTTGGTGAAGACATTCATCGGTAGCTGAATCGTAGTGCTCATCCAGTCAGTTCCGGACAAAGGATAGGTTTCGCTCAAAACGCGGTTAAGCCAGACTTCGAGTGTTGCGGTAACGATTTGATGGTCGTCGCGAATGTAGGCGCCGATTTCAATAGTTCCGCCGGCAGGCGTCAACCATTGATCAGGAGTTGCACCACTGACCCATGGAGCCGTATCACACCCAGCTCCGAGCACAGCCCGGCAGGGGTCGATCTGACCGTAACCGGTCGCAGGATCGAAACCAGGTTCGCCCAAGTCTTTGACGGTAGAAGTGATGACCATCGTGACATCAGCAATCGTCCGGCTGGGATCTTGCTCGATCAGCATTGCGGCGAGCGCGGCGACCTGAGGAGTGGCTGGGCTTGTACCAGTGACACCAGCGTATTCGTTGCCGGGCACAGGACCGACGATGAGACGATCCCAATTCGGATCACCTGACTGATGATCGCCGCCAGGCGCCATGACAAAGTTACCGTCATAACCCCACGTTGAATAGTAAGCCCTGTCAATGCTGTACTTGTTCGCCGTAGCTCCGACTACCACGCCACGAGAATCGCAGGCCGCCGGATAGTGAAGCTCGTCGAGACCGCTGTTACCGGCGCTAAAATACATAGCAACACCGGCGTCCAGCGTGGCCGAGACTTGGTTACAGAGCGGTTGAGAAAACCAGGTGCTACCAAGGCTGATAGAAGCGACAGAAACACCTTGATCAACCAGCCATTGCATGCCCTGGATGACATCAGAGTCAGAACATCCAACATTGTCGCAGGCCTTGGCCATGAACAGGTTGGTTGACCAGTTGAAACCAGTCACGCCTAAACCATTGTTACCAACGGCGCCAGAGATACCGCTCATTAGCGTGCCATGCCCATTGTCGTCGTACGGATCGCCGTACGATAAAGTGGTGGTATAAGCAACCACGTTGGCTGCCAGGTCTTCGTGGTCCCAGGCAATGCCGGTATCCACGAAGCCGATCGTGACATCAACCGTACCGGTGATTGTTTCCCAAATCCTCGGAAGCTGCAATTGCTGCAGATTCCACTGTTCTTGGTAAATGGGGTCATTCGGCGTGACGACAGTCATAATATCCACTGGGCGGATGTAGTCCAGCGCGGCTGAATAACCTTTACGTTTTAGTTCGGCCACGAGGGTTTCTTCTTGACCTTCTTGAACCTGCAGCAGTGTTACGTTAGACGTCAATATCTTGGCCGATTGGATTTGAGGCAAGTCTTCGACACGCAGAACAGTATTGCTGGCCTGAACAATCACATGGCCGAGTACGTATTCTGTCGAAGTTGGTTCTGCCGCCGGCGTATCGCCGCGTATTAGCGCCAGACATTGATCCCATTGGTCATCATCAATAGCTGGGTTACGGCCGAACGTAGTGAAGGTTTCGCCATTGATATTTTCTTGGTTGAGTTTCTCTTCGCAAACGGTGCCATCGGCCAGAATTTGAGGTTGGTAGGAGTTAGGTTGATATTGTTGAGGCGCAGAGGCCTGGGCTGAACTGCTCAGATTACCGAGCAATACCGCCAAAATTAACAGGATATTGATAAACTTGGTGGGATTCATCTCTAATTCCTCTTTAGATTGACTAGAATATGTTTTGTCTGGTTATTTTCGGCTTTATGTTGGTTAGCAGTTTGTATTTTTCGATATTTGTCTCCTTTTGAGATATAATTTTTTGTCTCTGAATAGAAAAATCTCCAGGACAAAGATCTCTATCTAAATACAAATTTTTATATTCAGACAAAGGTCTTTATCGAGGAGTATAAAGATATAAAGTGCAAATATTGCCTCAAAAGTGAGGTCAACGTATTATAACAGTTTGCGCTTTATAGTCAAATATTATAGGATTAAAAATAGAAATTAATTAAAGAATTTCTCGATCATGTGAAACATTTTAAAAAGGGTATTTTAGAGCTGATGATATAATAGCAGTATGACAAGCAACAAAAAAGCATCATTAAAGCTAGTTATTAAAAAAGGAATAAATTTAACAGAACAAGAATTATCCCAAATAAAAAAGGACATACTGAGAGAATTTAAAATTGCTTTTAATATGGATGATCAAGCAAAAGAAAAATTATTTTTCCTTCTTAAACAAGAAAATGCAATTTTGGCAATGGGTTCATTATGGGAAGTCAAACCAGTAATTTTTAATGGAGAAAACTTTTCGATATATGGAGTACTTAATGTTATCGCCAATATAAAAGGAAAAGGATACGGAAAACGCATTGTAACCTCTATGATAAAATATCTTGTTTTCCACAATAAGACCGCGTTTGGGTTTTGTATGCCTCAAAATTCGGGATTTTATGAAAAATGTGGATTTACTATTGATACTGTTTCAACTAAACGGTTTGTGTATACAAAAGGCAAGGAAAGAATTACGAATCAAGACGGTCAAGTTATATTTTATCAAGACGCATCAGATCATTTCATGGAAAAAGTTTTAGCCTTCCCCGATCGAAAAGTATCAATTCCAACAGCAAGTCTTTGGTAGACAATTTATTCTGTTCTATCAAATTGATGTGGATATAAAAATGAAGCAAATAGTACCAGTTTGGAACCAATTATACAATACATTGGTCCAATGGTCTAAAATCATTCAATCATGGGATGATACTTCTCTACAGCCTAGCTTAGGCATTGCTTACTCTAACAATCTCTAACTACTACTATACAATAGCATTATGGAATACAAGAATACTAGGTTCAAATTATTGACGGTTATGTAATACAAGAATACTAGGTTCAAATTATTGACGGTTATGTTAAAATGTTTTTATAAATCGCAGAAGCGATATTCCTGAAAGGAGGTCTATTTTGACCAAACTTTTGAATATCGTATGTCCATACACTATTAGGTAATGGTAATCTTTGGTTAGAGACTTGGCTTATTAATCGAAGCCCTCCAACTAGGTGTTATGGAGTAAAATAGTGAAAAAACTATTATAGGGGGGAGAAATCTATAACTGTCCAAGTAATAGCGAAATAGAGAAATCACTCCCCCGTGCGATTTTAAATCTTTACTGTCTCAATCTCTCCACACTCCAAGCATTCTTTGATAAAGTAGATCGTTCCGTCATGGGCTTTGGTTTTCTTTTCGTCAACCTTAAATGAATTACACTTTGAGCATTTAAATGGTTTAACAGATTTACTATCTTTATAGAATTCTCCGTTATCAAAATAGAAAGCTCTATAGCATTTGTTGATGCATTCATAGAAAAAGATAACCCTATCAGGCTTTTTGAGATCTAGATGTAGATGCTTGAATTTAGGAATTGATCTCTCACCACAGGTAGAACAGTTTACTTTAGGAGGTCTTGCTTTCTGAATAAGCATATCTCTCTTTTTATCTCGTTCCATCCATTCTTTAATTCGGATTTCCTTATTTTCTTTCTGTTCTTTTTGGGTACATTGCTTCCAAACAAGACCAGTTAGAAAATTGGTAAATTGACAAAGATTAAGTACTTCTGAATAAGTAATATCAGTGTCCTTCTTTCCTTGCTCTGTATAAATTTTAGATAAGGATTTTCGAGCTACTTTCAGTTCTTCGTCACTGATACTTAATTGATCTGTTACTTGTTTTATACGTTCCAATTCTTTTTGACAGATATCATTATAAAGATTTTCGTAATAGGATCTGTTTCGAAGTTCAGGACCACCGATGATTTCAATCATAATTTTATGTTACTAAATATAAGGGTAAAAATAAATGTTAGACACAATAAAAATAAACACAACAAAAGCAAAAGTAATTGCACCTGTTACGGTCCAAGATATCTATGGTCAATACTATAGAGTAAGACCAAATGAATGGCCGTATATGCAAGCAAAAGAAAAACGATTTATACAATCAGGACCGTATATAGAAAACTATGGAATTTATTTTCCATCTTTGACTTTTCGTAAGTACAACGAGTTATTTCTTGAGTTTTCTGCTCCAAAGATTGTTTTTGATAATAACGTCGATGAGTTATCAAATGGAGATAAAACCCTGTTTCTTAATAATTTACATGAACGATTATTAACAATAGGTCTTGAAATTTCTATCGAAGATCTCTGGAATAGTAATGTTTCTTTTGCTACCGTATCTAAAAACGTTGTTATCGATACTATTGGAGCATATGAGTTTATCGAGTTTACAAGGCGTCTTTGGTGGCGATGGCGTCATAGTTTGAAACTTGAAAATTACGAACATGACGGGGTTTGTATAAGAGAATTTAGTTCAACAACTGGTATAGGTATTTATGCTAAAGTTCCCTCTTTATCGGAAATTGTTAATCCTACAAAGATAGAATTAGAATTTATTGGTAGGCTACAAGATAACAATATTTTACGGTTTGAATATCGTATGCAGACGTATCAAAGGACACTAGCAAAGTATTCATGGGCAATAGGTTATCATCTAAATGAACTTAGATTAAAAGATATTTTCAGTAGTGAATTATCACAAAAGATTTTACTTTATGATCTTAATAAATCAATGTTTAGTAACGAGTTTAAGTATATTTCTATGAAATTGCCTACTATAAAAAGAATGTATGAATATCTATGGGACAAAAATCTTAAACCACAAGAAGAGTTTGCTGTAATAACGGCTTTTCGATTATGCAGTGATTTAGGTATAGAGAAAACTAGAGAGATTTTTGATAAACGGTATAGTCAGAGTACTACTAAACGAGTATGGAAATTACTTGATAAAGCATTTACGGATTTTGCGTATCATGATTATGCTAAAATTAGAGATCAGATAAGTAGATCACTGAATAAATTCGAACCCATAAAAATATCTAATTCAATTTTCAATAACTATTCTAGAATAGATCAGTTAGGTTTACTTGTCTAAAAATATATGGTGAAGTATGATGATTAATATACATAAATAATTATATATATGAAAACAAAACTATCACAAATTTTAAAAGACTCAGAATATAGTTTGAGTCTTTTTTCAGATGACTTAATTCATGAGTTAGATTCGAAGATATTCTATAAGGATGAAAAACCATATATTAACTGCATTATTAGAGATAAAGAAATTCTATTAAAACCTGAAGAAATAGTAAGACAATTATTTACATCAAAATTAATTCATGATTATGGTTATCCTAAAGAACGTATTAAGTTTGAGCATTCTGTTAAATTTGGACGTGAAGTAAAATCGGCAGATATTGTAATATTCGATAAAGACCGTAGAACAGTAGAATATCTTATTGCTGAAATCAAAAAGCCAAAATTAATTGACGGAAAAGCTCAATTACGATCCTATTGCAATGCTACAGGAGCTCCTATTGCTGTATGGACTAATGGTGAGGATATTGCCTATTATAATCGTAAAGATCCTAATTACTTTGAAGATTTAACTGATATTCCAAGTGTAGATCAAAAACTAGAAGATTTGCTAACAGAATCATTTACCTATAGAGATCTTATTATTAACGATAAAATTCCCAATAAAGGACTCTCACTAAAAGAAGTGGTCCAAGATATGGAAGATGAGGTCTTGGCTGGTGCAGGAGTTGATTCTTTTGAAGAAGTGTTCAAGCTTATTTTTATCAAGCTATTTGATGAAAAAAAGAGAGAACATGACAAGAAAAGGTTATACAAGATTATTGAGAAAAAGCTTGGTGAAGTCACAATGTCTAATTATAAGGATGTAAAAGAAGTTTTAAAGCAAGAAGATAATAGTCTTTATGAAGAATTGGAGTTTAGAAATAAAGGGCAGTCTGAAGGTGAATTGAAAAAGAAACTTCAAAGGCTATTTGATGAAGCAAAACAAGTATGGAAAGGAATATTTTCAGAAGATTCAACTATTCAATTAACACCCTCGCATCTTTCAATTTGCGTCTCAGCCTTACAAGATGTCAAATTAACTAATTCTAACCTAGATGTAATTGATGAAGCATTTGAATATCTAGTAAGTAAAACAGCAAAAGGTGAAAAGGGACAATATTTCACACCACGATATGTAATTGATATGTGTGTAAAAATGCTTAATCCTAAACCAGGTGAATACATGATTGATCCTGCCTCTGGTTCTTGTGGGTTTCCTGTTCATGTGATCTTCTGGTTACGTGAAAGAACAAAAAAACCGATAGAAGAGCTAAAAGATGACATTGCAAAGATATTTGGAATTGATTTTGATGAAAAAGCAGTCAGAATCGGTAGGACACTTAACATCATTGCAGGTGATGGTCATACCAATGTATTACACCTTAATACTTTAGATTATGAACGTTGGAATGAAACGGTTGAAAATATAGACTGGATGCTTACCTATGGAGAAGGCTTTAAAAGACTAGAAAAACTAAAAACAGAGAAAGATTCATATAAACAATTCCAGTTTGATATTCTAATGGCAAATCCTCCTTTTGCTGGTGATATCAAGGAACCTCGTGTTCTACATAAATACAATGTAAGTTTTAACTCTCAAAACAAAGCAAAATCGGCTGTAGGACGCGATCTACTTTTCATTGAGAGGAATTTAGATTTTCTAAAACCTGGTGGTAGGATGGCAATAGTTTTGCCTCAAGGGCGTTTTAATAATACCAGCGATAAGGAAATAAGAGCGTATATATCAGAAAAAGCTCGTATTTTAGCTGTTGTAGGACTTCATGGAAACACTTTTAAACCTCACACTGGGACCAAAACCAGCGTGTTATTTGTCCAAAAATGGGATGAGAAACTGTGTCCAAAAAAGAAAGATTATCCGATATTCTTTGCAGTATCAGAAAAAGGTGGAAAGGACAATTCAGGTGATTATGTTTACCTGAAAGATGAAGAAGGAAATAGAAAAATTGATAAGAAAGGTCATTTAATTGTAGAGCAAGATCTATTTAATCATAATGGCGAACTTCCTGATGGTGTAGCCGAGGCTTTTTGTGAATTTGCCAAAAAGGAAGGTTTAAGTTTTTCATAATAAAACAATATGCAATATTCAATAGTAAATTATAGCGAAATACTAAATCAGTCTGAAAATTTTAGGCTTGATGCTGAGTATTTTAAACCAGAATATTTGAAAGTTCATAACATTATTCAATCTGATTGGTCTATACTGAACAATATTGCAAAAATTTCAGATGGAGACCATGCAAAATTTCCTGAAAATCAGAAAGAAAACGTACGATATCTGAGAGCAAAAGATTTGAAAGGAAATACTATTTTAAATGATGACCCTGTTTATGTAAGTAACGACTACTTTTTAAAACAAAAAAGATCGTGGATTGAATCGGAAAATATTTTGTTATCCATAATGGGAAGCGTAGGAGAAATTGCAATAACTCCAGTTGATTTTCAAGTATGTATGGCAAACAGAGCAATTAGTATCATTAAGAAAATAAAAGAAAATCCTTACTATATTTTCGTTTTTCTAATTACTATTTATGGTATTAACCAAATTGAAAGGTTACAAGCGGGAGGAGTGCAAGAAAGAATTAATTTGGATGACTTAAGAAAAATAAGAATACCAAAATTGAGTGACTCATTCGTATTAAAAATTCAAGAGTTAGCTTTAAAAAGGTTTAAGTTAATTGAAAAATCAAAATCTCTCTATACTGAGGCTGAAAACTTGCTTCTTTCCGAGCTTGGACTTGAAGATTGGAAGCCACAACACAAACTTTCATTTGTAAAAAACTTTTCCGATACAGTCGAAGCCGAACGGATTGACTCAGAGTATTTTCAACCGAAGTATGAGGAATTACTTAGAAAAATTAAAGAATATAAAAATGGTTTTAATACTCTTAAAAAAATAGTAATGTTAAAAGATAAAAACTTTAATCCTGAAAATAAGGAAATTTATAAATATATAGAATTAACAAATATTTCTGATAATGGTGAGATAATAGGTTATACCGAATCATTAGGACAAGATCTTCCTACAAGAGCAAGAAGAAAAGTTCAAAGTGATGATGTGATAGTATCTTCAATAGAAGGTTCTCTTGAAAGTGTGGCTTTGATAAATGATAAACTGGATAATGCTTTGTGCTCCACTGGTTTTTATATTAATAGATCAAAAGAGATAAATTCGGAAACATTGCTTTGTTTTGTTAGAACTATTGCAGGGCAATTACAACTTAAAAAGGGTTGTTCAGGAACTATCCTAACAGCGATAAATAAGCCCGAATATGAAGATATTTTAATTCCAAAGATAAGACCAAAAATTCAAGAACAAATCAAAGAAAAAATAAATGAAATGTACAAATCAAAACAAGAATCAAAAAACTTTCTTGAAAAAGCTAAAAGAGCGGTAGAAATTGCGATTGAGGAAAACGAAGATACTGCTATGAAATATCTAAGTACTAACGATTAATTTAAATACTATGAACCAAAATAAATTACAAAAAGCAATTGAACATTTCAAAAACTTATCTCAACAATCTACATTTTTAGAGGATGAAAAAGAACGGAAAGAACGGATTCTGTTTTATCAGGATAAACTGAATAAAGATATTTCAAATATAGACTTTGAAGAGATGATTGCAAAGTTATGGGCAATGCGGATATGGGGCAACAAAGACTATATAATCCAAAAGATGATAAACGAAAATGGATTGAGAAAAATGGTCACTGTGTTCAAAAAGGCAAAAGATAGTAATGTAATTGTTTCTGATTTATATGAAGAGATGATTGGAAGTATTAAATACATGGGACCAAGTATAGCTACCGAATTATTATGCTATTTTGTCCCTTACAAGGCTGGTATTTGGAATACTAGAGCTCGAGAAGCATTACTATGGTTAGAAATAAAAGATATTCCATTAAAATATCGAATTAGTGGCGAAGAATACAAGCATTTTAATACTATCTTGGTATCAATATCACAGAAATTAAAAGAAAACGGTTTTGATGATGTTGATTTATTGTTAGTTGATTACTTCTTATGGGAAATTACTGAAAAATTCGAAATAAGCGAAGAGATAAAATCATTACCTAAACAAGATATAAAAAATAAAAGTAGACATGACGAGCTCAGAGACAAAATTGCGATGATTGGTTCATGGTTAGGTTTTGAAATAGACACTGAAAGACAAATCGCTCATGGAGCAGTAATTGATACCGTTTGGGAAGCAAAGATTGCTAATTTAGGTAAGGTTACTTACGTTTTTGAAGTACAAGATAAAGGTTCTATAGATAGTTTGATTCTAAACTTACAAAGAGCTCAATCTAACTCAACGGTCCAAAAGCTTATAGTGGTTTCAGATGAAGATCAGATTGAAAAAGTTAAAAAGGAAATTGGGACAATGCCAGAAACGTTTAGAAAAGCAACTAAATTTTGGACAGCAATCGATGTTGATAAAACTTATAATAATCTTGAGCAAGTCACAAACTCAATTTCTCAATTAAATCTAGTAGATGAAGCATAATAAACGTTCAAAAGTAATTCTGTAGACAAGTATTTTAAATTGTGATATACCATAATAATTAGTTAAATATGAAATACTATGGGTAATAATAAAATATTACATATAGTTTATAAATATAAGCCAGTTCATTGGAAGGACTGGCGTTTTTAGTATAAATAGCTCATAAGGAGGTTTCGCATGAAGAAAAAAGATGCTATCTTCTTCACCAGTTTTATTACTGTTTTAACTTTCGTTTTACTCTCTTTTTTAGAAACACCTGTTAATAAAGTTTTGGCTGAAGCAACTTCCTGGTTAAATACTGGAAATCATATGTATTCTAATGTATCGGGTTATGTCGGAATTGGAACGACAGCTCCAGGAGTAAAACTTCATGTGTATTCAGGTACTCCAGCCACATTGTCTAGTGGTGGATATCTGATGATAGGTAATCAGGCTTCCTCAAATTTAATTATTGATAACAATGAGATTTCCGCCAGAAACAATGGAGTCCATTCTGATCTTTATCTTCAAGCATTAGGTTCAACCACTTCTGATACTATTATTAATCCTAACGGTGGATTAGTAGGTATTAGAACAAATGATCCTTTAACTACGCTACATTTAGGAACAGGTGGACCTACTTTAAGATTAGGAGATGCTTCGGTAGCCGATGGTGGACAGATTGAATGGAGAACTACCTCTGCTAGACATTGGAATATTGATCAAAATAATGATACTTTAAGGTTCTTTACAGAGAATACTAGTGATGGCGTGGGAGTAGTCAGAATGGCTATAAGTGAGAATGGGAAGTTGGGATTAGGAATAGATACTCCAGGAACAACTCTTCATGTCTACAATGGTTCCCCAGCTACTCTGACAGGTGGAGGATACATTATGGTTGGAGATCAGGGAGCGGCTAACATTATTATTGATAACAATGAAATCTCAGCTCGAAATAATGGAAGTTATTCCGATTTGTATCTACAAGCATTAGGAACGAATAGAAATACAATTATTAACCCTGGGAATGGAAAAATAGGATTGGGAACCACAGATCCCGACGAAAAATTAGAAGTAAATGGAAATATAAAATTAAATGGAAATATTGTTTCTGATGGGAATATCTGTATAGGTAACTGTAATTAAAGAAAGGAGGAAATGTGAAAAAAATAAAAATATCCTTGTTTTTAATTATATTTGTTTCGATTTTATTCTCTAAGAATGCACTACAAGCTGAAACTATAGAAAATATATCAGAAAACGATTTTAAATTTGAAGTTATCTATAGAATAGAAAATATATTACCAGAAGAATTAACAAAAGAAGTTGAAAATAAATTACAACATTGGAGTTTAAAGGCTCCTCAGAACAATAAATTTTTTATTACTAGTATTGACATTAAAAAAAATAACTGGGGTGTTTTATCAGCGACTACATTAGATTTAGATCAAATAAAAAACGCACAAGATTATCTAGATTCTACAAATACTTTTCTTGTTTTAGTTGTTCTAATTAATAATGAATGGAAAGTATCATATCCATCAGATAACGAATTACAAGAAATTTTAAATAATATACCAGATTCTGAACTTGATCCAAGTTTGAAAGATATATTATTTATTAATAACCCTATTATACCTTCTAGCAAAATATTGTTAATGACTGACCAACTCTATTCAAACTATAAATTCCCTTGGAGTTATATAAATGATTGGAAATGGACAGGAAGTTATCCTACTGCTGGTTGGCATGATCCTAGTAATAACTCATTAGATTTTCAGACTTATGATGCAGAAGTTCCTACTGCTGGACAAAGTGCTTTGGCAGCTTCTAATGGTGTCATTGCATATAAATGCTCTGATTTCATTAGAGTTACAGTAACAGTAGGTGGTCAAAATGAGGAATGGCAATTGGCCCATTTTAATGCTACAGGATTAAGTTCACTTCAGAATATTACTCAGGGTCAAACTTTAGGTTCAGTCCTTACTGATCCAAGTAACCCACCTCCTGGTGGTTGTGGGTATGGTTCAGGTGCGCATCTTCATATGAACTTTCCAACAAAACCATTTATAATAGATAATATTGAATATACTCAGGATGATATACATTCTGGTGAAGCTTTACATTCCACTAATGGTTGTGTCCCTCCGTCTTCAGAAAATTGGATTATAACTACCGATTGTACATTAACAGGATCACATACTGCTCCCGCTAATGTTACTGTTCAAAATAATTCATTATTAACAATTGAAAGTAATGCAAACTTGAATATTGACTTCATTAATTATAAACTCGAAGTAATTCATAATAGTGGCGTTTTAATAAAAAATGGAGGGAAAATAGAATAAAATAATATTTTTAAATTAAAATGGATAAAATTATAATAAAAAATAACTCTTTTGGAAATTCTAACGAAGAAATGAGTAAACCGCATAAGAAAAATAATTTTTTTATCTTAGCAATGGTATTAGTGCTTTCAATTGTAGCCATAATTTTAATATATCTCTGCTATAAGAATTATCAAAATATTATAAACAATAATCAACCCATGATAAATAGCAATCAATCTTCTAGCTCAAGCACCATAGATTCTTATAAAATGTATAATACTACTTTATCCGAATTTAAAAATGATGGATATAAACCTACCAAAAACATTGAAGCTAGCATACCTTTACATAGTGAGGCAACGAAAAGTGCTGATAATACTCAAGTTACAATACATAATAACGATTTTTCTTTAACTATTAAAACTATCTATGATAGAACAGGAGTATTCCTTGAAGAGAAATTAAACAAAGTTAAGTTATATAATAACAATTTTGAAGGAACTCTATATAGAGTTTATTATAATAATGAGTATGTTTACTCAAATAAATATGGGGAATCTGATGAAAGTGGTTGTATAGGATATGATCCAACTCCCGTAGCTTGTCTTCTTGATATGGTTGGTCCATTTATTATTACTTGTAATGAAAAGTCTAATCTGTCCTTAGAAGAATGTGATAAGATAGTTGAATCTTTAAAATATGAATTAATAAAATAAATATATTTTACGATTAATATGTTGATATAACAACCATAACAAATTTGACCTTGACATAAAAAAGTAAAACAATAAAATACAATTAATACTGATATTCCTACTCGACAACGAGCGGAAATCAAAAAACTGTAATATACTGCCCAATCAATTAGAGATTCCTAATTAGGCCGTATACCAGTTCTTTGGTTTCCGCTTTTTTGTTAGGTTAAGAATTTGACAAAATCTGAATACAATAAAAATAGAAGTAAAATATATATATAACAAACTATTTATATGCAAGTAAAATGAAAATAGAACAATAAAAAAGTGACGGAGCTCCTTGCAAGAATAACTCCGTCACTAAGATCGAAGAAAGTCCACCTAAGTGGGCATCCTCTATATATAAAATATAGGAAGTCGGACAAAAAGTAAAGAAAAATATAGCTATTAGAAAATACAGCTATGAGGATAACACTTAGGATCTTCTAGCTGTATTTTTTATTAGGTAATAATAGAGATGATAGATACTGCTCAGGCACGGATGATCCTTGGTAAAGAAGCTATTGGATTAAAGAATAAAGATATTCAACAAATGTTAGATTGTTTTTATCAAATAGCCGAAATTGGATATAAAATGCTTGAAGAAAACACAACTAAAGTTTATGATGAGATTGGTCACAATCTTAATACTACACGTGAAGGAATCAAAAACAGGCAACCTGTCTAGCTTTCCGTGTAGGATTGTGACCAGCAGGTTGCCTCTTTTTGTAATTAGAAGGCTATAGAGAGTGTTAAATATGCAACAAACAGCGGTTATATATACAAGAGTATCAACTGAAGAACAAGCCAAAGAAGGAGCTAGTTTAGAGGCTCAAGAAAGACTATGTAAAGAATATTGTATTAGACAAAACTGGATTATTCTAAAAGTTTTTAGAGAAGATGGTGTGAGTGGTGGTAAGATTGATAGACCAGCTTTACAGAAATTGTTAGATTACGTATCAAAAAATAAAGGAAAGGTCAATTTTTGCCTTGTTCATAAAATAGATCGATTTGCTAGAGATTTAAGTATTCATGCTCAAATTAAAGGAAGGTTAATTAAATATGGTGTTGAATTAAAATCTGTAACTGAAGATATCAACAATACTCCAACAGGTAAGGCGATGGAGGGAATGTTAGCCGTATTTTCTGAATATTATAGAAATAATTTGAGTTGTGAAGTAAGTAAAGGACAAAGAGAACGTGTTCTACAGGGATATTGGCCTTTTCCAGCTCCAATAGGCTATCTAAATGGCTTTAGAGATTCTTTTAATGGTCCAATAAAGAAGTTAAAGAAACCAGATTGTGAATATATTAAGAAAGCATTAGAAGACTTTGCTATTGGAATATTGCAAACGCCAGCAGATTTTAGAAGGTATTTAAATGAAACTATTAAAAAGTATAAATGGCGAAAAACTCCAATTGCCAAACAACAATCGTTTAACATTTTATATAACATTTTTTACGCTGGATATGCCTGTCTACCATCTTTAGGAATACTTCAAAAAGGAAAAAGCGAAAGTATGATTTCTTTAGAAACGTTTCAAAAAGTACAGGATCGTTTAAAAGAAAATTCTCGGAAAAAGTATAAACGAATGCCAGTAAATGAAACATTTCCTCTTAAAGAAAAATGTTATTGCTTAGATTGCGGATATAAGATTACAGGAGCATATGCAACTGGAAGATCAGCAAAATATCCTTTTTATCGTTGCGATAGGGGTTGTAAATTAGGAAAAAGGACAAAGAGTATTAGTAAGGACGATTTTGAAGAAATGTTTGTTATTTATGTTGAAAAAGTCAAACCTCAGAAAAGATATATTAAATTATTTAATGCAGTAATTTTAGATTATTATAATAAAAAAATTAATGAAAAGAAGAATAATGTTAAGGAAGCCGAATTTAAAGTAAATACTTTGAAAGAAAGACAAGAACAGTTAATAGATTTGATAACTGAGGCGAAACAAAAAGGAAATAGCCAAAGAAAAGTACTTTATGAGAATAAGTTAGACCAAATAGAAAATGATTTACTAAGTATGCAAACAGTCAAAAAAGATGATGAAATATCGGTTTCTGAATTTGGAACCGTACTTGAAACTTGTAAACAACTATTAGAAAATCCTATTGCACTTTGGAAAAACGGTGATATATACCGTAAAATAGCGATTCAAAATATGCTGTTCCCTATAGGCTTACAGTATAACGCAAAAATTGGATTTGGAACCACAGAAATAAACGTTGCGTATAGTAGTATCAAGGCTTTAGAGGATCACCAAACTGAAAAGTCAAACTTGGTGAGCCGCCCGGGACTCGAACCCGGAACAATTTGCTTAAGAGGCAAACGCTCTACCGATTGAGCTAGCGGCCCATATAATATTCATTATTTAATCTTTGTTAAATTACTTTTAAAACTTTTTGCTTCTTTTTCAAAGAAGGCTCTACTCCTCGTTCGTTGTATTCACAAGGATAAACGATTGAGCTAGCGGTCCGTAATAAATTCAATTGTTGCTAGTCCCACAGACTAACGTTCTGAATGAGCTATCAGTCCCTAATTTTTCATTCCGTATTGTAAGGGAAAAATAGCTAGAGGTCAATTAAATACATGATACAAATTATATTTTATTTGTATACTATTTCAGCTTTATATCTTCAATAATCCTGTTTACTTGCATTTATTTGTTAATATTTTATATCCTAATTAATTCAATATATTAATAAAAATATTATTAATTCGGAGAATACCCAAAAACAATTTTGCTATTTAATAGAAGTTGGGTATATACTTTAATCACCTAAATTCATAATAATTATAAAGGAAACTATGAGAAATTTTAATCACGACAATAGATCATACGATAAAAGAGGCAGTGGGAAGCGATTTGGTGACCGAAATAACGATCGACGAGATTACGGAAGCAGAGATTCTGGTAAGCCTGCTATGTATCAAGCTGTTTGCGCTGAATGTGGAAATAGCTGCGAAGTTCCTTTTAAACCAACTGGTGATCGACCTATATATTGTAGTAAGTGCTTTGAAATAAAAGAAAGAAAAGGCGGGAAAAGATTTGGTGGTAGAGATTCTGAAGGATCAGGATTTGCAGATAGAGATTCTAGACATACAGAGATGTTCCGAGCAACCTGTGCGGAATGCGGTAAAAGCTGTGAAATTCCTTTTGAGCCAAGAGATGACAGACCAGTTTATTGTGATGATTGTTTTGAAAATAGAAGAAATGGCGATCGCAATTTCAAAAGACCAGAAAGGTCGGATAATAGAAGACCTAATTTTGAAGTAAAAAGTAATAATGAACAGTATAAAGGCCAATTTGACAACATCAATGCCAAACTTGATAAGATTCTCAAATTGTTAGCAGTTGTACCAGCGGAAACGGCTCCAAAAGAAGAAGTTAAAGTCTTTAAGGATGTGGTTCCCGAAAAAGTCAAAGCTGAAAAACCCAAAAAAGCAGCCAAGAAAGCCGTGACCAAGAAAAAGAAAGAATAAAGTTTTTTAGACAGTAGAATCGGTTATTTAATTCCGAACTTTCCTTTTACTTTTTTTAATCCCCTCTCGAATTTTTTCTTTAGGAATTCTTTTTGTTTTTTATTTGGGATTGTCCACCAGAAAATCAATCCGATTCCGTAAAAGAATATCGGCCAGACAATAATATGAAAACAGATAGTGATGATTATCTTTACCCAATTTGGAAATAAGAACATAAGATTATAGACCTATTTCTGGGGCAATCGAAACCATAGCTTGAAGTGCAATTTCTACAAATCGATCCAATTTAATCCCGGCTTTTTCAATATCATAAATTGACTGTCTATCCACATTTCTGGCAAAAGCTAGTTGTTTCAATCTTTTGGTTATCGATTTTACTTTCACTGAAGTGACTTTTCTATCAGGATAGATCATAGAAACGGCGTAAATAAAACCACCCATATTTTCGCTAGCCGAAAGCGCGTAGTCAAAGGCTGTTTCTTTCGCGATTCCATTATTATCGCCGTTGTGTGAAGCAATGGCGTGCCAGGTTTCGGAATCCAAATTCTCTTTTCCGACAAGATCTTGAATGAGGATAGCATGTTTTTTAAAATCGCTTAAGACTTCGGGTTTCTCAAAATCGAGGTCGTGAATAAGAGCGGCTATCCCCCATTTTTCTTCATCCTGTTTTAATTCTTTAGCTACAGCACGCATTATAATTTCGGCTTCACGGCAATGGAAGCGGAGTTTTTCACTGCAGTGAGTTTCTAATAATTTTTGAGCTTCAATACGTGTGAGCATATAACTCCTTTAGCATTAATCTATGAGACTGTTTTGATTTTGATATTAGAAAGGAGTATATACTTTTTTTATTCATCTTGGCAATATAAAAAGTATATTTAAAAATGGCGGGTTGATTAAAAACCAACCCGCCCTAGTTTCATAATTTATTACTACGGATTGATTTCTATGGTTTCGAGATTCGAATCAGGTTCCACAACATATGTTTCAGTACCACTTCCATTGCTTGAAGGAATATCTTGTGGTTCAATTTTTCCGTAGAAATCTTCATGTAGGCTAAACGAACCTTTTACTTTAGCTTCTATCTCATTCCAATCATTATCCGGATGGTAACCTTTTAGATCAGAGAAGATACTGTTGATACTGGCGTTTGTATCGTAAGTGAAGATATTGATTACGTATTTATAAGATTCATAATCAAAAATAATAAGATTGTTATAGCTATCTTGAGCATAATCCGGAGAAATTTCCTTTCCTTCAAAATCTTCAACTCCCGCTTGATAATTATAGGTGTATTTGGTTGCAGACACTGTTTCATTGTTGATTTTCAAAGAGATACTATCTTTGAAGGTATATTGGTTCGTTCCAAAGAAATATTCCGAAAAATCTGAGACATCCAGATTTTTATCATAAGCTGAGATCTGATAGAAACCAGGATCTTGAGATCTTTCAGTTTCATCTTTTAGTATATATGTTGTTGTAAATTTTTGATTATAGGATAAACTTTCATAAAGAGCGAGATAATCTTCATATTGTTTTTGTCCAAAATCGTTATTCGGATAAAAATTACGATTGGTGTAATATGGTTTAGTTGGATCATAATAATCCGAGATTGAAGTTTCGAACAAAACATACGTTTCATTACTGGGTGTGAAGATCTCGATATCTTTTTGCTGCAAAAAGTTTTTCAGATATGTAAGGTATGAACTCTGCTTTATCACATCCTTTTCATAGGGATAGTAACTGTTTTCGTTGTAAGCGGTTGTAGGAACATTTTTGACATTAACATTTAGATCGAAAGTAAAGAGACTTGATACTTCCGATATTGTTTTTTCTGCTTTCTCGACAACGTATTCGCTTGAAGATATAAGATTATTATCGCTAATCGAAGCTAAATAAACCTCTTGTTTAACGAGAGAATAAGTATCAGTTTCATAAAGGTCTTTAAAGAATAATGTTTTAGTATTTTCCGCTTCAAGCGATGTTGTTTCGCTTGAGATTGTCGGGTTTTTTGATCTTTCTTCATTATAACTACAGGGAGTATCATAGGAATAAATCACTAAATAATACTTTTTTCCTTCGATAGTCACTTCTTCCACCTCAGAATCTTCTCCAAAATAATAAGGAATAACATCTTTTGCTTCGGGAATAAGTTCTATAGTTTCGGTTTCCACATTGATTCCAGTATTTTCACTGGTAGTTCCAGCTTCATCCACCAATACTTCGGTATCTGAAAGTGTTTTTGTCGATGAAGGGGAAGTTTCTAAGATCTCTGTATTTACACTTGTACTATCCGGTGTAACAGCAAGATAATCGTAGTTTTCTTCAAATCTTAAGGCGAAGGTCCCGCCTTTGTATTCATAACGGTATTTATCTGAGGATAAAGAGTAATCAACTAATTCATCATTATTATTGTAGGCAAGATATTTGTATTTTGGGTAATAGCTATTTTCAGAGTAATTTTGGAAGTCATAGGTTTCAATTCGAGAATAAGAATTTTCCGAATCTCCATAAGCCGGACAGCTTGCAGCAGCAGGTCCAAGAGTATAGGTACTTGTGTAATGGAAAAAATTATAGTTATCGTTGTAATAAATTGGAGCAATTGTGCTTGAGGCGTCAGTTGCGGTTTCATCTCGAGTTTCCCCATTCGATAGTTCAGCGGCAACGGCCTGGCTGACACTAAAAAGTTCGCTGGGATTTTTGGATGATTTTAATACACTCCCGGAATTATTCTGTAGGATTTTACTTAAAACTTCGTTTTTATCATTTTGGGATAAATTGTTGTGATAATTATTAAGCACGAAATAAGTGATTAAACCGTAAAAAGAAATAAGAATAAGAGAGATTGTGGAAGCGCTAATGACTGGAAGTTTATTGAACTTTAAACTAGGCATGGAGAGACTCCTTTTGACAAAATTAATTAGATACATAAAAACATTTTCATGCTCATACTGAGATAAAATATCGCTTTTAAGCTTTTTTGAAAACTCTTTATCCATGTATATATTTTTGTTATCAAGATTTTCCAAAAGCTTACAAGCTTCATCTTTTTGGTCACTCCTTTTTTTAAACATATTATTAGGCTTTCTATCTTTTAAGTGTTTTAAGGGGTACATGTGATAATTCTCCTTAAGTTTTTGACCGCTCTTTTTTGCGTTGTCCGAACATAATTTAAGTCTTTATTAATTTTTTCTCCAATTTCTGTAGGAGTCAACTTTTGAATCAATCGAAGTTCAATGATCTCTTTTTGTTTTTCTGGTAACTGTGGGAGATATTTTAACAGGAGTTCTTCTGAGGTTTGAGAGTTTTCTTTTTCTAAGTATTCTTCAGTATATTTTTGGAAATCGTGGAATTCTTCAAGAAAAGGACAAGTTTTGATTTGGTATTTTTCTCGCAGATATACTTTAAATAGGTTTTTAGCAATGCCATAGAGAAAATTTATCGGATTTTCTATTTCAACCTGTTTGAGTTTTTTAATAAGTAGATGAAAAGTATCTGAAGTTAGATCCTCTGCTTCTTGTTGATCACGGATTTTAAAGTAAAAAAAACGGTAAAGCTTCTCAGAGTGATTATTATAAATGGCTTCAATTTCAGAAGGAGGCAGCATATTTATTTTTATCCAAACCTTTTTAATCTCACTTGGAGTACTATCATAATCAAGGCTACAAGTCCGATAATCACCATTAACATGGAATATTCAGGTATAGTTACAACGAGTGGAAAAAATCCTAAAAATAGAACTAAAGAGGGAAGACCTAATTTCGTTGCAAATTTAAAATCTGAAGTTTTGCCTAAGAGATAATAAATAAGACCTCCAATTATTAAAAATGAAATAGTAAAAGCAAGATAGAGTGGCATCGAGTAATAAATTGCTCTGTTCATTTTCGAGAAAATTTCAATCGTTGGATCAATTGTAAAACTGGATACATAATGAATAAGCGGAAAATATACTATATAAAGAACGGTGATTAAAAACATATCAAATAAGGAAGTTTTTTTCCCGAAAACAAAAGTAAGATAGAGAATGATGGTTATAAAAACAAGATATATAGGAGCCATCGTAAAGTAAATACGTGAAACTTGAGTGGATGGATTCAATTTTTCCCCGATTTGGACACTTACAAGTGGTTTGGAATAAAGATCATTTTTATCCCAGATTAGAGTGACCGTATCTGGTCCGAAATTTCTGCGGTCTACAGATAAGCCTTGGTTAACATCATATAATCTTGTTCCACTAATTTTGACTTCGAAGTTAAAATCCTGAGAACCCTTTGGATTTTCAAGTCCCTCATAAGTAAATAAAGACAATCCCACCGTTTGATAACTGACTTCCACGGTAGTTTCGCTATTTGCAGCGATGTCTCCTTCCCATTTAAAACCATCGAGTTGATTATTCGTGAGATTGTATTCATTGTAATTAGAGAATTTATCGGTATAGGTTAGCTTTGTTTTCGCATTTTTTATTTCTTGTCCATTCACAATCAATTTTGCGTTACTAATTTCATTAGTATCTGAACTAATGGGAAAAGGAAATTCAAAAGAGATAAAACTTTTTTCATTGAGATTGTTTTTTAAAATATATTTAGATTGAAAATCGGTTTTAAAAGTAGGTTGATAAGAAAGTCCTTTTTTCACAAAATCAGCAGTAATGACTACGTTTCCATTTGTAGAGGTGAGATAGGTATTTTCTAGGTATTTTTTAATTTGAGTGTCATTCAGTCTATTTTCAATATAAACTTTGCTTTCTGAATCTATTTCATCAAGTAGTGGAGCGTTTTGATTTAAATTTCCTCCATAAATACGTGAGGTATTTGAATAATTTTTAGAACTAATGTTATTTCGATAGCTCGCGACTCCTGCCATAATCAAACTAAAAATAAATATTCCAAAAGTAAAAATAATTCCGGCAACCACATAATTTCTGATTAGCGATTTGTCTTCATTACTTAAAGAAACATTGAAAAGAGAGTTATTCATAAGACCTACTTTCTAGAAATATTAACTCTTGGTGCTCCCGACAGGATTTGAACCTGTAACCTTCTGTTCCGAAGACAGACGCTCTATCCAGTTGAGCTACGAGAGCAAAATAAGTAAAGTTGATTGTAAGTAGATCCGTGAACTTACGTTCTAAATAAACTATGATAGTATAGGGCAAACTGTTAACAGTATTTTACGCGAAGGTGTGTTTTTGGTCAATTAGGATTTTATTGTCGATACTTGAGAGCGGCTTCTATAAATTCTAGAAAAACTGGATGTGGATTTAAAGGTGAAGATTTATATTCTGGATGTGCTTGTGTGGCGTAGAAAAATGGATGAGTATCAGAAGGAAGTTCTATCATTTCAACAAAAAAGTTATCTAAGGAAGTTCCAGAAATAATCATTCCAGCTTCTTCTAACTGTTGTCGATATTCATTGTTGAATTCAAAACGATGTCGGTGACGTTCTGACACAATATGCTTATGTTTATCTTTGAAAGCATTATGTTTGCTATAAATTTGCTCGGTTAACGTTCCCTTTTTTATTAAACAATCCCACGCTCCGAGTCTCATTGTGACCCCTTTTGATTTGATCCGTACGTATCGTTCTTCTTCTGGAATCAGATGAATAATTGGAAAAGGAGTGTCCGGGTTAACTTCTGTAGAGTTAGCATCTTTCATGTGCAGCACATTTCGAGCAAATTCTACCGTTGCAAGCTGCATTCCATAGCAGAGTCCAAGGTAAGGAATTTTGTTCTCTCGAGCATATTTGATCGCTTTTATTTTCCCTTCGACCCCTCGATTTCCCCACCCAATTGGAACAATTATACCGTCAGAGTCAGCAACTAAAGCTTCAATATCTTTTTCCTGAAGTTCAGAATTTATAAAATTAAGTTCGAGTCCAACTTCTTTATTCCAACAGGCGTGTTTAATCGCTTCAATAAGAGCGGCATAAGAGTCTGCCAGGTTGTATTGGCCAGTTGCAAAATATTTTCCGACAATTGAGATCTTAATGTTTTTTTCTTTTGGAGCTTTAATTTTAGCAATTAACTTTTCCCAATCTTTAAGGTCTAATCGACGTGTTTTCAAATGAAGTGATTCTAAGACTTTTCCTTCAAAATTTTGTTGTGCTAAGATTAAAGGTAGTTCATAAATCGTAGTCTCGACATCAGGAGCAGAGATAATATTTTCTTTTTTCACATTGCAAAAAAGAGCAAAACGGTCGAGGCGTCTCGTGTCTACCCATTTCTCACTGCGAGCTACAATAAAATCGGGTTGGATACCCATGGAATTTAGAGTTTTTACTGATAGTTGTGTCGGTTTTGATTTTGGTTCGCCAATGTGTGCCGGAATTGGCATGTAAGAGACGTGAATATGAAGGACACTATCCCCTTCACGATATTTCATTTGTCTTGACGCTTCATAATAGAGAATATTTTGATATTCTCCGGCTGTTCCGCCAAGCTCAATAAGTACAATTTCCGCTTCTTCTTTTTCGGCTGCTTTTTTGATGCGGCTAATTATTTCATCACATACATGTGGAATTGCTTCAACATCTTCCCCTTTATAATAAAAAGAACGTTCACGATCAATCACGGTTTTATAAATCTGTCCCATGGTGATGAAGTTATCCATTCCTACATTTTTTCCCAAAAAACGCTCATAAGTTCCCAGATCCATATCAGCTTCAGTTCCGTCTTCGCAAAGGAAGGGATCACCGTGTTCAATGGGATTAATTGTCCCAGAATCTACATTCAAGTAGTTTTCACATTTGATGCTAGTTACTTTGTATCCGTGTCTTTGGAGTAAAAAAGAGAGAGAGGCGGAGACAGTGCCTTTTCCGATTCCGGAAAGGACACCACCTGAAATAAAAATATACTTAGGGTCAGATTTTTTATTCATCATAAATTAAACTCAGCTAAACGATATTAAAATACAGTTTTGAGTTTTATTATACCGATAATTTCTATTCTATTTTCAATATTAAATATCGATACAATCCGATCCGTAGGTTATCATATTATGTAATAGTTGGCAATGGGAAAAGGATTCTTATTTCTTCAAAATGTAATACGTCGATGGACCTTTGCCATTCATTTGCAATAGTTTCATATCTGAAAGCTCTTTGAGTTTTGCTTGAGCAGTTCGTTTGGGGATTTGTAAAATATCTACAACGTCTGAACTTGTTATCTTTCCTACTGTCGAGACAAAATCCATCATTTTCACCTGATCTTTATCAAGAAATATTTGTTCATTCATATTTAGTTCTTTGGCAAAACCCATGGCCTGAAGATTTTCCTTAACTGTTCGAGCTTCTTCGACAAATCCATCTGTAAAATATTCCAACCAATTAGTTAGATCAGCATGTTTACGAGAATAAAAAGTCGGTCCAGTATCTAGAGCTTGATAATATTCTTTGCGATTCCGATAATAATATTCGTCCAAAACGAGAATTTTTTTGAAATCATACTTTCTTTGATAAAGATGAAGTTGGGTCAAAAGTCTAGTGAGACGACCGTTTCCATCAGTAAAAGGATGAATTGTTACAAACTGGTAATGAAGTAATCCGGCTGTAACAATCGGATGCGTTGTTTGAGTGTTATTAGTAGTCCAATCAACAAGTTCGTTTAGATAAAATTCAACCTCTTTGGTTTTACACGGAGTATAGACAACATTTTCTTTTCCATTATCAATATTGGCAACGTAAACCATATTTGGTCGTAGGTGACCATTCTTTTCTGGAATCACAAGATCCTTCGTTAAAATTTTATGTAAAGTAAGGATGTCATTCAAACTGATATTGTTTTTAGTTTGGCTAATCTCTTCCATTTTGGTGATCGATTTTTGGTAGTTTTCAACTTCAAGTACTTCCTTTTGTTCCGCTGGAATTTTCTCGCCTTCAAATACTTTCTGGACTTGAAATTCTGCCAACTTATTTCCTTCAATAGAGGTTGAAAAATGAGCCATTTTAATTAGTGCTCGACGTCTTAAGTGAGCTTCTTGTTTGGGAAGAACTGGAGAACGGTCGACAATAGATTTTATTTCGGCAATTTCCGTTAAATTATTTAAGATTTTATTGGAGATTTTGAAATTGGGATTAAACATAATATTTTTAAATAATAATCTAATATTTAGTATATCACAACTTCGAAGTAATCATGCCATAATAACGCAGAATATTGTGCAGTTTATTTTTGTCTTAATGATATTTACCCTGTATTTTGTTGATGAGTAGCCAAAAAATGTCGTGGAATAAATACCGTAATTCATTAATAGGATTAACTTTGCTGATATTCGAGTACGTCCAGGTAACTGGAATTTCTTTTATTCTATAACCATATTTTTTGGATAGCAAAAGTATCTCAACATCAAAAGCTCCGGTATAAGCTGTTTTAGCAGGCTTACCTCTTGCTTTAAATACTAGAAGATTGTTAAAAATTTTCTTGGCGACTTTTCCTTCAAACATTTTGAAACCACATTGAGTATCTTGAATTTTAGGTAAGAAAAAAAGTTTAATAGCAAAGTTGAATATTCGTCCCAAGATATGACGGGAGTAAGGTTCATTTATCCGTATGGCATTTTTTGCTTCTCTAGAAGCGATTACTACTTCGAAATTTTGATGTATTAAATCTTCTAGCATTGGGTTAATTGTTTCAATCGGAGTGGAAAGGTCAGCATCAGAAAATAATATGTATTTTCCGGTCGTTTCTTCCACTCCCCTTTTTACTGTAAGGGCTTTTCCTAAATGAGAATTTTTCACAAACTTAAAGTCTGAATGTTTCAGACAAAAGTTTTTTACCAAATTTTCAGTTTGATCGCTACTACCGTCATCAACGATAATAACTTCGATTTGATACTTTTGGGTTTTGATAAAGCTTTGGATTACTGTTAGTGATTGAGCGATTCTGCACTCTTCATTAAAAGTGGGAATAATGATGGATAAAAATGGTTTTGTCTGTGACATAAGTTAATCCGTTTGCCAAACTTCATAGTATTCATTTTCTAGCTTCAATTTGGCATCAGGAAAGACAGCAAGCAGTTTTTCTTTAAAATCAGGATGCCACATTTTTGAAAAAATGTATATCCCGCTTTCTTCTTTTGTAAGCTGTCGATAATCTCGTACTTCATAATCTTGTCTACTACTATAAACTAAATATTTGATAGTGTTACCCTCCCAAAAATAAGCTCTTTCTCCAATCAGACTTTCATAATCAATTTTTGGTTCAAGAGTATGTTTGGGATCCCAAGTATCTATTCCCCAGGAAACAAGATTATATGGTAAAAAGTTGAGTTTATCATGAAGAGCTTTTTGAGTATCTTTTTTTTGATTCCACATACTACCTAAGATAAAGTATAAAGGTTGATTCTCTTGATACTCTAGCGCATACTCACTCATTCTGACCAAATCAACATAGAGTTCTTTATTCAAACCCGATTGGTTTATCCATTTTTGAAAATAGAGGACATAACCATTTATGCTGGTATAAATCAGTACTGCAATTATGAGTAACACTGCAAAGATTGGGTGAATTTTTTTCTTTATAATTTGAGCTACTTTTTCGAGACCCAGAGCGATAGTTAAATATAAAAAGGGAATCATTCCAAAGCCTCTTAAAATATGAGGAGTACTGTCAGAAAAAACAACTGGTAGTGTCAGTGCTACTGAAATTGTTAAAACTAAGGCGTTTGAAACTTTACCGATATTTTTGATTAACAGGAAGAATCCAACCAGAAAAAATCCAGCTTCAACAATAGATAGAAGAGGTATCGAAGTAAAATTGTATTGGATCATGGGATCGCCTGTTATAAAAAACATCTTGATCGTAGCGATGATCCTTTCTCCTAGTGTACTTGGGAAATCGCTTTGGGCCTTATAAGTTGATAAGACACTGGCTCCAAATATACGACCGAAAAAGTCAGCCGGATATCGCAGGCTATAAACTATCATTGGAGCTAAGGTAATAAAAAAACTAATAATCAAATTTCTAATTTCTTGAGGTTTAATTTGGATTATTTTTTTCCGAAAAACAAAAAACAAAAATAGTAAAACAAAAGGAACGATTCGATAGCTGATATAGGTATAAAATCCTAAAGCCAGGAAAAATCCAGCGAGGATCCAGGACTGCGAAGTTCTTTTTATATAAGCCCATTTCAAAGTAATGAGTGCCAATAATAAGATAAGAGGTAAGATGATTACTCTATATCCAAGGCGGGAAAAGTTCAAATGATAGAAAGAAGAAGCGAGTAAAAACGTGCTTATAAGAGCGATTCGGTTGTTATAAAAAATTTTACCAAAAACATACATTACAGGTAAGGTCAGAACTCCGATAAAAGAAGAGGTTAAATATAAAGCAATTGGCTTATTCCCATAAATTACGACAAATAGAGCATTAAAAAATAAAAACAACCCTTCTCGACCGCCATTACGATAGTAAAACGGGAGAATCTTTCCCTGTAAGATATCCAAAGCATCTAGACCATTTACTGCAACATCAGGATAAAGTCCGAAGGGAATTTTATCAATTTTATACAGTCTTAAAAAGATTCCCCAAAGAATTATTAAACCGAGGAGAATCAGGTGAATATGTTTCGTCAAAAATTTTCGCATATGTTTTTCATGTAACTTTTTATTTACCTCTACGTTACTAGAAACAGAGTAATTATACTCGAACCCCCAAAATATGTATAATATTATTAACAGCTTAATTTCAAAAGTTTAATCTTCATGAAAGAAGGTTTATATGACAAATTTACATCTTAAAAAGTTGACCGTAATTGGTTTAATTCTATTGATTTTAGCTGTAGACCTTGGTTTGGGAATAGGAATTTATTATCTTGTCAATCGTGATCAAGTAAAGATTCCCGAAGCCAAAGGAGACAAACTTCCAACTTTTTTTTCTTGTTCTGAACTTGCGAAAGTTTTTAAAGAATACGAAAACAGCAATTCTAGAAATGATGTTCTTTATGACCTTATTTCTCCTGGTATGAAAATGACCACTGCAACTCAAGAGTCAGGAGCTAATTCAACAACTCCTTCACATTCTGAGACTAACGTGCAAGTTGCGGGTGTTGATGAGGCGGATATCGTAAAAAATGACGGGAACTATATTTATACTTTGAGAGGTTCCACCAAAGAAATTGTAATTGTTAAAGCCTATCCAGCTGATGAGACTAAAGTGCTTTCCAGAATTACTTTTGAATCCAATGAAACTCCAACGGAGATATTTATCGATGGTAACAACTTAATGGTTGTCGGTTCCAGCTATGAAAATGGAGACGGAAATGAAATCCAACCAATGATGGAAAAGATGATTTATCCTTACTACTCTACAAATCTTACCTTTGTGAAAATTTACAGCGTTTATAATCATGAAAAACCACAGATTAGACGTGATCTGAAATTTCAAGGAACATACCAGACTTCTAGGAAAATCGATGATGAGGTTTATTTTGTTCTTAACGATTATAAATATTGGGATGAAGATTATGTAGATCAACCAGAGTTACTTCTTCCTCAATATCAAGAAAATGGTGATACAAAGCCTTTGTGTAACTGTACTGATGTTGAAGCGGTTTTGCCTTTTAGATATCCTAATTATTTAAACATAATTTCGGTTTCGATCTCTGATTATTCTAAAGATTTTGATAAAGAAGTGATTTTGGGTGGGAGCGACAACGTTTATGCTTCATTGAATAATCTATATGTTGCAAATACAACGTATATGCAGAATCAACCGATTCTAAAAGAGATGTTTAATTATATTTTCCCCACTCAGGAGATAACTACAGTATATAAATTTGCTTTGGAAAACGGAAATATTACCTATAAATCAAAGGGAGATGTTGAAGGAACCGTTTTGAACCAATTTTCGATGGATGAATATAATGATTATTTTCGTGTGGCGACAACTGAAGGACATGTGTCTCGCGGTGGCGGAAATTCAAGCAACAATGTTTATGTTTTGGATAAGGAACTAAGTGTCACCGGAAGTGTGAATAATATTGCTCCGGGAGAACAGATATATTCGGCACGTTTTATGGGAGATAAAGGGTATGTGGTTACCTTCCAAAAGGTGGATCCGTTTTTTACCCTCGACTTAAAAGATCCCAAGAATCCTAAAATATTAGGCCAGTTGAAGATTCCAGGTTATTCTGATTATCTACATCCTCTGGATGAAAATCACATTTTAGGATTAGGTAAAAATACAATTCAAGCTGAAGAAGGTGGTTTTGCTTGGTATCAAGGAATTAAGATAGCGATTTTTGATGTAACTGATTTTGCTCATCCCAAAGAAGTCTTCAAAACCGAAATTGGTGATCGCGGGACTGATTCTTATGCACTTCACGATCATAAGGCTTTTCTTTATGATGCTCAGAAAGAACTTCTAGTTATTCCGGTAATGGTCGCTGAGTTGACCGAGGAACAAAAAGTTCAAAGCGAAGCCCCAAATACTTATGGAAACTATACCTTTCAAGGAGCTTATGTATATCAGGTAGATGTAGAGACCGGATTCAAACTAAAAGGTCGTGTTACTCATTACGATAATGGTTTTAGTAAAGATCGATATTACTATTATTATAGTGATGATAAATCAATTCAAAGATCACTTTATATTGGAGACAACTTATACACTATTTCCGGAACGATGATAAAGGTGAATTCTTTGAGTGATTTGAAAGAAATTAAGAAGGTGGAATTGTAATAAATGAAGGGGGAGCCTCTAATAGAGGCCCCCCCTTTTAGTTTAAAAGTCTATTCCAGCTTTGGCTTTGATGCCTTTTTGAAATGGATGTTTGATTTCCTTCATTTCAGTAACCAAATCGGCAAGTTCAATAATTTCATCTGGAGCATTTCTTCCGGTTATTACAAGATCGACATTTTTAGGTTTTTTAATAATAATATTTATAATTTCAGAAAGTGGAATTAATTTTTCGCGGATTGCCACATTGATTTCATCTAGAATCACAACGTTATATTTACCGGAAGAGATTTTCTCCTGCGCAAAATTCAGCGCGTTTTTAGCGCTATCTTTGTGTTCCTTGAAAGGTTTTTTATCACCTAAGATTTTTACAAACCCTTCACCCATTTGGTAAAAATCAATATCCGGTAACTTTTCTAAACTTTTCTTTTCACCAGTAAACCAGGATTTAATGAATTGAACAATTAGAACTTTCTTTTGGTATCCAGAAGCGCGCAATGCAAGTCCAAGAGCGGCAGTAGTTTTACCTTTGCCGTTTCCGGTATAGACGATGATTAAACCGTTGTCTGTATTTTTCACCCGCATTTTGATTGTCCGCAGTTTTTGCAAACCAAGCAACCTTCTTGGTAAATTAGGCTGTCTTTGGCTTTACAGTAAAAACACACTTCACCATTTACTGCTTTTGTTCCATCAGGAATAAATTTTTTAAAAGCTCTCTGCACACCATTTTTCCAAGTATTAATTGAAGTAGAATTTAGATTTAAATCCGAAACTAAGCTAAGAACGTGTGGCAGAGGCATTCCATGGCGGAGAACTCCAGAAATCAATTTAGCATAGTTCCAAAATTCTTTATTAAATGATCGAGACAGACCTTCAGTAATTGTTTTGTATCCATCTTTATCAACAAATTCAAAGTCATAACGTGATTTTCCATCACCGTTTATATTTCTAATAACCCATCCCTTCTCAATCGAGGGTGGAATGAAGAACTCATCTGCTTTTCCGGTGAAGATCTCATAAGGTTTACCTTTTAAAGTTCCGACAACAGCAATCCATTTATCATAATCGTTTTGAAATCGAACCACTTCTGCCTCAAGAGCTTTTGGTCGTGAAGGAGCCTCATTCTCAACGATTTCTTCACCATTACTTTTTTGTTTTTGAGTTGTTTCTTTAGAAATGAGAACTCCGGCACGAGAGCCTTCACGATAGATTGTGACTCCTTTACAGCCACTTTTCCAAGCAGTTTGATAGATTTTGTCTACAAGATCTTCTGTAGTTTCTTTTGGAATATTCACGGTAACGCTAATAGAATGATCTACCCATTTTTGTATTTTTCCTTGCATATCAACTTTGGCTACCCAGTCAACATCGTTTGCGGTCGCTTTATAATAAGGAGATTTTTTGATTATTTCATTTAATTCTTTTTCAGGAAGTAGCGAGATTTTTTTGGGATCATAATTATTTAGTTTTAACCATATTACAAACTTTGGATGAAAGACATTGTATTCTTCCCAGGAATCCCCTACTTCATCAACAAAAGCGATCTTCACGTTTTTATCGTTTGGATTTATTTTTCGACGGCGTTTATAGGAAACCATAAAAACCGGTTCGATGCCAGATGTTGTCTGAGTGCAGATGCTGACACTTCCTGTTGGAGCAATAGTCAGAAGCGCGATGTTTCTTCTTCCATATTTTTTCATCTGTTTAATTATTGAGGGATCTATTTTTTCTAGTCTTTTAATAAAAGGATTATCCTTTTCACGTTTAAAATCAAAAATTGGAAAGGGTTTTCGTTCACGAGCAAGTAATATTGAAGAGCGGTATGTTTCGATTGCAAGAGTCTGATGTATCTTTACTGAAAACTTTGTCGCCTCCTCAGTTCCATAACGATATCCTAATGCGGCAAGCATATCACCTTCGGCTGTAACACCGATACCGGTTCGACGTCCGGCAATACTTTTATTTTTGATATTAGTCCAGAGGTTTCTCTCTACGGATTTGATTTCTTCAGGTTCAGGATCGGAGTTTACTTTATCCAAAATAACATCTATCTTTTCAAGCTCAAGGTCAATAATGTCATCCATCATCCTTTGTGTATAACTTACATGTTTTTTAAAAAGGTCAAAATCAAATGAAGCATTTTTGGTGAAAGGATTTTTAACGTAACTATATAGATTTAAAGCGATAAGTCGGCAGCTGTCATATGGACATAGAGGAATCTCTCCACAAGGATTTGTTGACGTGGTTTTAAATCCTAAATCAGCATATGAATCTGGAACAGATTCTTTGATAATGGTGTCCCAAAAAAGAATTCCTGGTTCGGCCGATTGCCAAGCGTTGTGAATTATTTTCTTCCACAACTTCCCGGCGTCAATTACATTTTTATAGGTTGGATTTTTGGAACCAATAGGAAATGTTTGTACAAAAGGTTTATTTTTGATTACCGCATCCATAAATTCATCAGTAATACGAACAGAAACGTTTGCTCCTGTTACTTTTCCGGGAGTCATTTTGGCGTCGATAAAGTTTTCCACATCAGGATGTTCAATAGAAACTGATAACATTAAAGCCCCTCGTCTACCATCTTGAGCAACCTCACGAGTGGAATTGGAATATCTTTCCATAAACGGAACGATTCCAGTTGCGGTCAAAGCACAGTTTTTTACGGGACTACCTTTGGGTCGAATGTGAGAAAGATCATGTCCGACTCCACCACGTCTTTTCATAAGCTGAACTTGTTCCTCGTCGACTTTCATGATTCCACCATAAGAGTCTGCTTTTTGTTGTAAACCTAAAACAAAACAGTTTGAGAGTGAAGCAACTTGAAAATTATTTCCAATACCAGCCATAGGACTACCTTGAGGAATGATATATTGGAAATTTTTTATTAAATCATAAATCTTATTTTCAGAAAGAGGTTTTGGATATTTCTTTTCGATTCGGGCCAGTTCTTTGGCAAGCCGATGATGCATGTCATCCGGAGTAAGCTCAAAAAGCTCTCCCTGACTATTTTTGAGGCTGTATTTATTTATCCAAACATTTGCAGCAAGAGCATCTCCTTGAAAATATTCCGTAGTCTTTTTTAAAGCTTCCTGGTGAGCGTAAGATTGATTTGAAACATTTTTGGCTTTAGAGAGAGTTTGCGACATATGGATTTATGAATTTAAACTAATACAATAAATAGTATGTATGACTATACAAACATACCAGTAGTTGTATGTCAATAGTATTTTTATTTTTGTTGATCCAGTCATTTATTCTACTCTGAAATTAGTCTTGACAATTTACCTAAAACATAATATACCTATACCTAAGGTATAGGATGACTAATATTAAGTATTTTTATATGCTAAAAGAATTTCCAGAAGAGAAAAAACAGATTTTAATTACACTAAAAAAAGCAAGTTCTCACATTTCTAAAATTGAAGAGATGGTTAATGAGGACAAATATTGTATTGAGATTATTCAGCAGATGAAAGCAGTGCATGGGTTGATACACTCGGCGATGGATAAGACTTTAGAACTCCACTTGACCTCTTGTTTTAAAGAAGGGATGAAGTCTGGAACTGAAATAAGAAGAAAAAGGCTGATTGGTGAAGTGATTCAGGTGACTAAAATTAATAATCAGTAAGGGATAAATTAACATGGTGGTGATTCAGGTTATATCTACTACATTTTTGCAATTTCATTGAAGTTAGATATATAATAAGGGGTCATTAATTTATTTTTTATAGTATAAGGAGAAAAAATGTCAGACAAATTCGTTAAATTCGAGATCCAATCAATCTTTACCCCTCTAGCTATAATTATTGCTGGAGCAATTATTGCGGGTGGAGTCTATTTTGGTTTGAAATCAGGAGACCTAAAGGTCGGAAACAACGACAATTCAGAGGTTGCTGGAACACAGAATGCCAATACCAACACCAACACCAACACCAACACAACTACTGTAACTACAACTATCGGTGATGATCCTTTAATAGGAGATAAAAGTAAGGCAAAGGTTGCGATTGTCGAATTCTCAGACTTTGATTGTCCTTATTGTAAGAAATTTTATACTGATACTTTTGAACAGATTAAAACCAACTTTATCGATACTGGAAAAGCCGTTTTTGTTTATCGCGATTTACCACTTCCTTCCTTACACCCTCATGCCGAGAAAAAAGCTGAAGCAGGTTCTTGTATTTATAGTATCTCTGGAACAGAAGCCTTTTATAAATATTTTAAAGCCGTTGAAGAAGGTTCTATTACTGATGATGCCGGGCTTACTTCTTTGGCCTCGACATTAGGAGTTGATTCTGACAAGTTTGCAGACTGTTTTACCAACAGTAAAATGTCCAGTGAGGTTCAAACTGATGCTGCAGATGCCAAAAAAGCGGGTATTACAGGAACGCCTGGTTTTGTAATTGGAACATTAGATTCAAACGGTAATGTTACCGGAACGAAGATTTCTGGAGCTTATCCATATACCACTTTTGAAACTACGATTAATAGCTATTTGAAATAGTTATAGTTTCAAGTTTTTAAATAAATCATAATTAAAAAAAGCTGGCAGGGTTGTTGTAATTAACAATCCTGCCAATTTCATAATGTTTATTTTTTATCACAAAGGAGATGAAAATGAATTTTGAAAAAAAAGATATTAGCGAAACAACATATTATGTTCAAGGGATGCATTGTGCTTCTTGTGAGGTTCTCATCGAAAAGAAAATGTTAAAACAAAAAGGGGTAAAAACTGTAGAAGCCTCTACCAAAAAAGGAGAACTTCGAGTTGAATTTGCCGGTAAAAAGTTGAGAACTAATGAGCTTAATCAGATTTTCAAAGGTGATCACTATTCATTTTCTACAGAACCAATTATCGGTGAAGAATCCAAGCTTTTTAAATATGATTCGGATGGAAAACTCCTTATTAACCAAGATAAATTGTCGAATCTACTTTATATTTTAGGAATTTCACTTCTTTTAATTATTGGATATATCTTACTTAGTAATTCTGGCTTATCATCTCTTATTACCGTAAATTCAACTTCTTCTTTACCAGCTTTTTTTATTTTTGGACTTTTAGCTGGAGTTTCAAGTTGTGCCGCTTTGGTGGGAGGAATTGTGCTTTCAATGAGTAAACAATGGTCGGAGATTTATGGAAGTAATGATTCCTTTGGTAATCGGATTCAACCTAACATTTTGTTTAATATCGGAAGATTGTTATCCTTTTTAATTCTAGGAGGAGTTTTAGGAAGTATTGGAAAACTATTCAATCTTTCTTTAGCTTTTACTTCAATTCTTACAATTGCTGTTTCGGTCATGATGTTAGCGTTGGCTTTACAAATGTTGGGAGTCAAAGCTTTTCAAAAGTTTCAGGTTACTACGCCAAAGTTTATCTCTAGATATGTTGCAAATGAAGATAATTTTAAAGGTAGATACATGCCTTTTATGATGGGAGCATTAACCTTCTTCCTTCCCTGTGGATTTACAATTACGGCTCAGGGATTAGCACTGACTTCTGGGAACATTATGACTGGAGCTTTGATTATGTTTTTCTTCGCTTTAGGAACATTACCCATGCTTGCTTTAATTGGAATCTCCGCCACAGAATTTACGAAAAGACCTCATCTTTCAGCAAAATTTCTGAAAATTGCCGGAGTTCTTGTTTTCTTTTTTGCGCTATACAACATCAACGCACAGCTTAATGTTTTAGGTCTGTCGAGCTTTAGCGATTTAAGCACAAATGTTTCCAAAAAACAGGATACCCAAATCTCTGATAATTCTGATTTACCGGAAATAGTTGATGGTAAACAGGTTCTCAAAATTGTAGCCACATCTTCGGGTTACACTCCAAACTATCTAAAAGTTCGAGCTGGTATTCCGGTGCGTTGGGAGATTGAAGATAAAGGGACCAGTGGTTGTACCAATGCGATTATTTCAAATTCTTTGTTTGAAGGACAGATTGCGTTGACTCCAGGTGAAACAAGTGTGAAAGAATTTACACCGGAAAAACCGGGTAAATATAAATTCAGCTGTTGGATGGGAATGGTGAGTGGGGTTATTGAAGTAATTAGCAGTGAAGGATCATCGAATGCCATCACAATAAATAGTGATTCAAACGAAGTCGTTCCTTCCGGGGCAAAGGGTTGTGGATGTGGTGGAGGTGGTAGCTGTGGTGGAACTCAAAATTAAAAGGAGTTAGTTATGAAAGAATTAAAAGTAAAAAATATGCATTGTGAATCTTGTGCGAAAATAATTCAGATGGAATTAGAGGAGAGCGGTTATATCAATAAAATAATTTCTGTAGAGTTAACCAATCCTCAAAATAATATAGGAGTAGTAAAGTTTAAAGACTTAGATCAAAATGAAATTGAAAAAGCAAAGGCAGTTATTCAAAAGGCTGGAGAATATGTCGTTCTTAACTAACTTTTTCAAAAACAGAAAAAATCGTAATTGGTTAATTTTTGCCTTCGCTACATTCGCAGCGTTGGGTTCTGGATATCTCTGGTATGGTTTTAATACTAACTCCAGTTTAGTTTGCTCTTTAGATGGATGTAACAATGTTTTAAGCAGTCCCTATTCAAAATTCTTGGGTTTTCCTGTTGCTGGTTTAGGATTTTTTTATTATTTCATTCTTGTTTTAATCATTGAACTACGTTTTTTTACTATCCACAAATCTATGGAAATTCTATTTACAATGACTATATTCACCGGAATTATGGTAGTTCTATATTTACGGTATTTAGAGTTTTTTGTGATCGGAAGCATTTGTGAACAGTGTTGGCTTTTTTCCTTTGTTCCGACGGTTCTTATCACTTTTATATCATTATTGGAGTTGAAGATACCTAAATTATCATTACTGCAAAGTTTTATTGAGAAGGGAAAAGTTTTATGAAAAAGGAAATTTATCCGATTATCGGAATGCATTGTGCCTCATGTAAAGCGCTAATCGAAAAAATGGTAAAAAAATTACCAGGAATTCATGAAGTCAATGTAAACTTCGGGACAGAAAAAATGACGATCGAATATGATGAAAATAAAGTTAATCTAAATGAGATTGTTAGGGCTGTAGCTTCAGCAGGAACGTATCAACTCATTACAAATAGTATGAGTCAAACAGTATTAGTTTCTCCTGGAAAGGTACAAGAAATGCAGGACAATCCAGAAATGGAGATGTCTGATCATGGTGGTCATCATGATCACGCAGCGATGTTGAAAGCAGCCGAATATAAAAAGCTGAAAAATACAGTTACCTGGGTGGGTTTTGGAGCAGTTATATTTTTCGTTATGATGTTGTGGATGATTTTATCCCAAAACCTTACCATTCTACCTATGCCGAAAGAGATTTTTGGAGAGCTGATTTTAAATACCAGTCGTGGAGAAATTATTTCAATATCTTTTTGGTTTCTAATTCAGTTCTTACTAGCAACCCCGATTTTATTTATTGGGGGTAAACAAATATTTTTGTCAGCATGGCAAGCATCGAAGGTTAGAGCAGCAAATATGGATACTCTGATTGCTATGGGTACCTTTACGGCTTGGGGTTTTTCAACAGTCGTTACCTTTTATCCTCAGATATTTTCTTCAGTGACGGGTGAAGCAGAGGTTTTTTATGAGGCCGCGGTTTTTATCATCTTTTTCATCATTTTGGGTAGACTTTTAGAAGCAAAAGCTAAGGGTCAAGCTAATGACGCTATTAACAAATTACTTCATTTACAGGTTAAAGAAGCGATTGTGATTCGAAATGGTGAAGAAATAAAATTACCGATTGATCAGGTTGTGGTCGGAGATATTTTGGTGGTTAAACCGGGACAGAAGATTCCTGTTGACGGTATCATTACTGAGGGAGATTCTACTCTTGATGAATCAATGGTTACCGGAGAATCTTTACCGGTAGAAAAAAATCCAGGAGATTTTGTTATCGGATCAACTATTAATAAATTTGGGAGTATTAAATTCCAAGCTCAAAAAGTAGGAGCTGAAACAATGCTTTCACAGATTATAAAGATGGTGGAAGAAGCTCAGGGGTCGCAAGCGCCGATCCAAAAACTCGCCGATAAAATTTCTGGAGTATTTGTTCCAGTCGTTGTTACCATAGCTGTTTTTACTTTTAGTTTCTGGATTATTTTGGGACAATCTTTGGGTTTAATTCCTACTGAAGTTAATAATATTCAATTTTCAACATTTGTAGCAACTACTGTATTAATCATCGCTTGTCCTTGCGCTTTAGGTCTAGCTACTCCTACAGCAGTTATGGTTGGAACAGGAAGAGCCGCTTTGCGTGGAATTTTGATAAAAAATGCTGAGAGCTTAGAGATTGCACATAAAATTAATACAATTGTTTTTGATAAAACGGGAACGTTGACAGCTGGAAAACCGCAGGTGGTTGATTTTATTACAGACAAGGAGATAAAAGATCAAAAACAGATTTTGAGTTTGGCTGTTTCTTTGGAGGCAAAATCGGAACATCCTCTTTCGGAAGCGATTGTAGTTTATGGTCAAACTTTAGAAGCCCAAAAAAAGGAAGTTCAAAAATTCAAAGCACTAGAAGGAAAAGGTGTTGAAGGAGTGATTGATCATAAAAAAATCTATATTGGAAATACAAAATTGATGGAGGAACAAAAGATTACTTCTAATATTGCACTAAGGGAAAAAGCCGATGAACTCATAAATAGCGGAAGTACGGTAGTATATATGGCTATAGATAGAAAAGAAATTGCAATTTTTTCCATCGCGGATACGATAAAGGAAGATGCAAAGAAAACAATTGCTGTCTTACATGAATTAGGGATTCAAGTGGTTATGCTTACCGGTGATCATCAGAAAACTGCCGCAACAATCGCAAAAAGTTTAAACATTGATCACGTTATTGCTGAAGTCTTACCAACCGAAAAAGCCTCTCAAATAAAAAACTTACAAACAAAACTTCCTAAAGGAAGTAAAATTGCGATGATTGGAGATGGTATTAACGATGCTCCGGCATTAGCGCAAGCAGATATTGGTATTGCTATGGGAACAGGTACTGATGTAGCGATTGAATCAGGTGATATTGTACTTGTAAAAGGTACGCTTGATAAAGTAATTGAAACCATTAAGCTCTCAAAAGCGACCATGGTAATTATTAAACAAAACCTAATTTGGGCCTTTGCCTACAATGTTTTGGGAATTCCTCTTGCAGCGGGTCTTTTGTATCCATTGTTAAACATTTTACTCTCCCCTATTATAGCTAGTGTAGCAATGGCTTTTTCCAGCGTCAGTGTTGTTAGCAATAGTTTGCGTTTAAAAAAAGTTAAGATATAATTCCTTTATCACTTATATTAAAACTATTTGTGTAAACAAGTGGTTGAAGATCAGTGAGCTTCATAAACTTACTAGTAATGTAGGGAGGTTATCTTGACATTAATTTATATCTTAATCGCAAACTTTATTATAAGTGCGGGTTCTTTAGTCGGACTGATTTTTTTAGTTTGGAGAGAAGAAACAATTTCAAAATGGTTACTTTCACTGGTAGCTCTTTCCGCCGGGACTATGATTGGAGGAGCCTTCCTCCACTTACTTCCAGAAGCTGCGAGTTTCTTCCCTAATCTCGAATCAGTGTTTTATATCCTAATTATTTCCTTTGGTGTATTTTTTCTGATTGAAAAATTTCTGCATTGGCGACATTGTCATCGAGGTAATTGTGATATTCACACTTTTGGGACTATGAATCTGATTGGAGACGGAATTCATAATTTTATTGATGGACTGATTATTGCTGCGACTTTTTTAGTAAGTGTCAAATTAGGTTTTATTACCAGTATTGCAATTGCTTTGCATGAAATTCCTCAAGAAATTGGAGATTTTGGAGTACTTCTTCATTCGGGGTACAATAAAAAGAAAGCCTTATGGGCAAACTTTTTTACGGCTTTAACTGCTGTTTTGGGTGGAATAATTGGGTATTTCATTTCTTCTTATGCAACAAATTTCATTTCCTATCTACTCCCTTTTGCGGCAGGAGGATTCATCTATATCGCGATGTCTGATTTGATGCCAGAGATACGTAAAGAGACAAGCTTAAAAAAATCGTTATTATCATTTAGCTTCTTTGTCCTGGGTGTTGTTATTATGTATGTGGCGAAATTTTTGGGAGAGTAATTTTATAGTTATTCACAATATGGTTAACTATAATTCCGCAGGTAGTAGCGACATTTAGAGAAGGATGGATACCTTTTTTGGGAATTTCAACTATCGTATTTGCTTTTTCTAATAAACTTTTATCAACTCCATTTCTCTCATGTCCAAAAACAATAATACTTTTGCTTTGAGGTTTCCATGTTTGTAAAGGAATACTTTCTTTATCCTGTTCAATACAAACAATCTCTAATTTATTATTTTTAGCGAATTTAATTAATGCATTTGTGTTTGGAATCATTGTTATTTCCAGGTCGTTTTCAGAGCCTAGGGCAGTTTTGTGTAATTTTTGATTAAGAATAAGTTTTTTATCGTAATAGCTTGTGGTTGTACCGGAAATACCGATTAAAATTACATTTTTTATACAATAAAAACTACAGGTACGAAGAATCGCACCGACATTATACAAACTACGGATATTCTCTAATGCAATATATAGATTTTTCATTCCTGATTATTTTTAGTGAATCGAGGGAGGTAGATAGCAAAGACTAATAGTCCAGCTCCTAGTGTTGTCACAGTATCAATAAGGATTAAAGAAATTTGAGTAGTTGCAATGTTGTGCGCTAGTCCTCCTGTCATATAGAAGAGAAAGGCGATGCTAATAAGAATAGATCTAATTTTTAGTATTTTTTTTGTGACTTTTAAAGATTGGTAGATAAATAACCCCAAATTTAAAATAGTCATTCCAATGCCGATTGTAATCACGCAAAATGCTTGGAATGAATTTATTAACCAAAGAGTGACTCCAGAATCTGAAATCTTTACATCGGGAAGTTTAAAAAGAAGAAAAGTGGCAAAACCGATATTTCCACAGATTAAAAGCCAAAAGATAATTTTCTCAAATTTTGGTAGGGTAAAATTGAAACCTACTCGGGTAAAAAATGTTAGACCAATTCCTCCACAGAGAACTCCGAAAGGGTAAGTAAAACTGGCAATCTGAGGATCACTTGAGGCTAAAAGACTTCCTGTCCCCCAACTTCCTGATGCAAAGGCTATACCAAATAAAAATCCGGAAAAATATTTCAAAATAACACTTTTATTTTCTCGATAAGAATTGAAAACCATCAAAGCGCTGACAAGGAGAAAAAGGGTGGTTATTATAAATGTAATTGTTGATAGAGGCATAAATATCCTTTCTAAAAACTTTCTAAAAACTGTTCCATGGTTGGAACAGTTGCTTTTTGAATCTGAAGAATGTTGGGTAGTTTAATGTCTGGGTATTTTGTAACAATTGAGATAATTGCGTCTTTACAAAAATTAACGGCGGTATTTCCAGACATTTTTGAATATTGAGAAACTAATAATTCCAAAGAATTTATAGGTTTACCATAAACAGCCATGACGTTTCCTTCATCATCAAGGATAAATTCGGGAAGGTCTTTCGCTTTTTTGACAGCCATATCAAGACCAATGATCTCAGCTTGTCTCTTTACAATAGCTGTAGCTAGTTCACAGTAAATTTGTTTATCACTGTTTTCGTTAGACATTATTGATACTAAGATATCATATTTACTAGCAAGATATCAAAATAATCGTATTTTATATTGATTCAATCTCAAATATGTATTTTCCTTGAGATGAAGTTGACTATATATAAATATTAATTTACACTGAAATTAAGTAACTTTGTTAGAGTAGTTATACCCAAATAACTCTAATTTGTAACTCAAAATGTTGTTATTTGGGTATAACTCAATTACATTTATTGTAAACTCAAAGAAGTTCAGCATATGAAAAATAAATCTTTCCATTTCCAGAATTCTTTGGGATTTACTTTAATTGAACTTCTTATCGTAATTGCCATTATTGGAGTTTTATCAT
>MESW01000009.1 GCA_001771135.1 candidate division CPR3 bacterium GWF2_35_18
CATTCCGCAGAACATTCCTGATGCTCTCCTACCCCTGCCGTTCCATCACATTCCTCTGTAGTCTGATTCACTTCCTCATCTCCACAATAAGGTTCAGGTAAATAAACATTTACAATATTTCCGAAAACATTCGTTAAAATAAAATCATCAGTGGTTAGCCACTGATCTGCAGGCTTTATTGTTACTGAAAATTGCTCAGAAATAGTATTATTAGGATCATCAAATGCTCCCAAGTCTTGAGGAAGCCAAGAGATAACTCCATTTGTAACTGATCCCGACAAAGTATTTCCGTCATAATCTAAATTAGTAATATCAGCGTATTCTAAAACATCACTAATATCATCTTGAATCACATACCCAAGTGATTCTAACGTACCGTTATTTGTGACAGTTAAAGTATAAATTAAAACATCACCTGGAACAGCTGAACTCTCAGTAGTTGGGTTGCCAGATTGTGTAGGATTTACTACGCTTTTAGTTCTGACTTCATCTATGAAAAACGCTACTCCCGACATCCAGTCTTTTTGAAGAGGATCAGTATTACTTGCAGCAGTACTCGCAAAAATATCACCAGTTAAATCCGTATTCCCACACATAGAAATTGGCAATAAGGGATTACCATTATAATAAAGTGGTAATGCCACTTCAATCCAGTAATTATCATTACTATCATCTGTATCGTTATATGTTATCCCTTCTACTCTTGTATACTCATTATCACTTCTTACAGCAGGAACATTCCAAATCACATTAGCTGGATCATCTGGATTATATTCATAATGTGACCCAGGAGTAACTGTATATAATCCCAGAGTCCCTGATAAATCACTCCCACTTGATTTATTACCAAAGAGATCTAAAACATATTCTGCATCGCTATCAGCATCAGTGTTAAAAAGAACATCCCAATGATATGAAGAATACTCTGCTCCTGATCCACCTGTTACTCGAGGATCTGCAGCCAACCTCGTTCTGAAGAAAATCATATCATCGCTACAATCACCTATAGTTCCATTCGAGTTGTAATAATATTCAAAAGATGAATAGGTCCCAGGGTTCGAACCAGATTTATCAACTCCAGAAGCAATATCAATCTCTGAAGGTTGTACGGCTGCTCCACCGTTTGTAGGATCTGAACTAGTCTCATAGTCGCTTACAATAAAACCATCCAAATCTCGATATGAAACCCACTCAGCTTCAGTCGGCCATGAAAAACTGGCAGCACTAATTTGTGATGGTTGCATTAAAATTAAAAGACTACCGCTCATACTTTGTACTAACAAAGAAAGAGAGCTAATAATTGAGAAGCATTTCTGCATAAAGGTATGTTTCATAAAAATATACCAGCCCTAAATTCCTTTTTAGGGTTGGCCTTTCTAAAGTTATTTAGCAACAAAAAAAGCCCGTCCACAAGAACTGGCTTTATTATTTACGTAATATATTTGATATTTATAATAACAATTTGAACTAATCATTCGGCAACTTTTTATTCTTGAACTCTAAAAATATTCCTATAGTATACAACTTCTTAATTACAAAAACAAGAAACTATATTTATAATGTAATAGTTAGCAATTATTCAGTTTTTTGATCACTGTTCGGAGTTTTCGAAATAATTTTTTATCTTTGAAAAATCATCATCAATAGGAAGCAAGATATAAGAACCTGCATCGTTGTAGGTAAAATAGAGATAATTTTCTTCACTGATTATCTTACTTCTCATCTTCACTTCATGACTATTCATGTATTGATACAAACCTATTCCTTCCACATAAGGGAAATTGGTATCAAAATGTCCAGAAACAATTTTCACAATATTGAATAGTGTTCTGATATCTTTGGTTTCTAAGATTTTTTCTTTGAAAGACTGCAAAACTTTTTGCTGACGTAGTGATCGATTGAAATCCCCACCATCTTCTACCGCATATCGAGATCGAGCATACTGCAGGGCTCTTTCTCCAGTCATAGTTTCCCACCCTTCATCAAAATGAATATGCATCACTCCGGCATCAATCTGATCATTATCATTACTTGGATAGTTATAATCATCAAAAGTAGTATCCACAAAAATCTCCAATCCGCCCATCTCATCAACCGCTTGCCTGAAGCCGTTGAAATCTATAGTTAAAAAATAATCAATCGAAATTCCTAAAGTATCTTCAATCAGATCTACCACGCTTTGTGTATTTCTGTTTGTAGCTGCGTAGACGGAATTAATTTTTTGGCCATCCACCCACAAGTCCCGTGGAATATTCATGAGTGTTACTTCTCCGCTACCAAAATTCATCTTCCCTAACATAATCGTATCAGTTAAAAAAGCCCCAGAGTGACCTTCTCCACCGTAACCGAGCATCAAGAAATTCACACTTTCACCTTTATCAATCTTTCTCTGAAAATCGCTTTTCAAAAAAGGAAAAAAGTACGAAAGTACTGAGGACTTTGAATCTGTACTCTGACCTTCAAGTTCTTCAATCTCTTTAGCCAAGTTATAGGTATCTTTTTTGCTATGATAAAAGATAAATCCGGAAACGATAATAAGCAGTATAACAATAATTTGAAGTTTGAGTTTCATTATTTATTCCATCCTTAACTTAAAATCCCTTAAGGGATGCTTAAGGGAACATAAATCATGTTATCTTTTATTTTGAATATTGTCCAGTTATTTCTAACCATGCCTTACAACTTTCAAATCATCTAATAAAACCCATGGACGGCGATCTCTTTTTTCAATATAAATAGGAAATAGCACCGGTTGAACTTCAGAGATAAACATTAGAGTTCCGTATTTTGATTCCAAATGGTCGTTCCAAAAATATTTATCTGCTTTGATATATTTATTGTAATCTCTTTTAATTTTTGTAAAAAGTTCCTCATTCAAATTGTCAAAAAAAATCACACTTTTTACCTTAAACTGTCCCATGATCTTCCCCCCAGATTTTTTGATATAGACAAGATCTCCCGAGGAAACTCTAGCAAAAGGAGGAATTCTCTTCAGAGAAAATCGGGAATCGATCGTTTTTTTGCCTGAAAAGATATCTTTGATTGCAGAATCTGTAAAAATAGCCAAATGATTCATACTATTTAATTGATGAATATGTTTTCTGTCGCAGTGAAAGACAGTTTTTAATTTCCTTGTTTCTTTTTCCCAAGCTATTTAAAACTCTTTCCACTCCTTCATAAAGTTCACCTAAACTTCCATTATTATATATCTTGTAATCACATTTGTTTAACAATTTCAGAAAATTTGTTTCTGAGCCTACTGGAAAGAGAGAAACTCTTTTTTCTAAATCTGTAAATTCTTCATAGGTAACATCTTTCTTATGTGTTTGCACAAAACGTTGCCATCTTTTATCCTGATCAGATTGAATATAAACAGTATAAAAGAAATCAAATTTTTTAAAAAATTTGATTTCTTTTTCAGTGTAAAAATCATAGATGACATTACAAGGCCGTCCGCATTTATAAATATTTTGCAATGTTTTTTCTGCAAAGAAATTATCTGGAAAATGTTTAACGATTTTGTCATGGAAAAAATCCGCTTGTTTATAATCAATATCTTTAATACCTTCATCGATGATCTCTTTTTTTATCAACTTATTAACTGAAACGACAGTAAATTTATACCTAGTTTCAAGGTACGCAGATATCTGTTCTAGTCCGGATCCTGGTAAACCTAAAATACCTAGAACAATTTTCGGAAGTTCTTTTTTGGGACGTCCACGTATAGTCATACAATTAAAAGATTATATTCTTATTACATATTACTACATAATAAATAAAAGGAAAACTATGAGTTAAACTACAAGATCTTTTGATTTACTTCAGATCGGGATTTTGAAGATTCGGCTTTGCTTCCGGGGATTTTTTCCCGTAATATTTGGATACGGTTTGCTTTAGAAGATGATAATAAGATTCATTGACTTCATTAATTTTCACAGAAGCAATAAAGGGAACTTCATAACTATGATGTTTTTCGATCTCTTTTCTTACACTTTTATAATTTTGTTTAAAAGTTTTGTAGAAAACTACAACTTCCGAATCACTCTCAATCTTTTCCTTCCATAGATACATTGAACTGACAACAAACTGATTACCGCAGATCACCATCTTTTTCTCCAAAAGTATTCTAGTGATTTTATCCGCTTCTTCTTTATCTTTATAAACGCAGTAAATAAAAATCATAGTTATTAAATTAAAATTACAAAATTCACAAACATGATCGAGAGTAACCAAAATAATTGAGCTGCAACTAAAATGATTATGTACTTTTTTAATTTCAGAATCTTCTGTCGACGCCAATGATACACAAGAATAATCATGATTGCAACTAACGGCCAATAGGTAAACAAAAAGAGAAAAACAAATAGGATCTTATTGATAAAAAATTGTAATGGAGGTAAATTATTCATTTGTAATAATCAGGATTCACAATTCGACTTAAAGCAAAAACAACAGCCTGATAATAAGCTTCTTCACGAGTAACAATGCCTTTACTAAAAAGACCGAACATTCCACCCTTTTGTTTCAGATTTTTTTCACCCGAAACTTCATCAATAATATGTCCTAGCTCGGTTTGGCCTTTTTTAAGTCTTCCCACAAACTTTTCTGGCAAAACCATCCGCGCGCTAGTTCCCACGCCTTGTATTCCATCTTTTCCCAAAATAACAACAATCCCACAAGTTGTTGTCCCAAAAGGTAAATCTTCAAGTCCTCCTTCAATTCCGACGCCAAAATCACATCCAAATTTCAAACATTTTTCCGCTCGATTATATGCTCCCTGATATGATTCCTTAATGTTCATCGGTTGATCAGAAACATCAGATGCAACCTCAATTCCCACAATTGCAATCTCTGGGAAAAAGGCTTCAAAAGCTCGTTTAACCGCGTTAATTTTGACTGGGTTTTTTGAACCAACAATAATTTTCATCTTCACAAACTCCTGCACTATTTTAACAGTAACGGAAGAGTATTCACGATCACACAATACAATTTACGTAATTTCAGACTTACTTTCACTATAAAATTTATTATTAAGATAACACTCAATTCCTAATCTCGTAGCTACAAAAAGTGGTTTCGGTAAATTCTTTAAATCATACCAGTTCCATTCCAAACATTTATCTGGCTCTACATTTATTAATTTTCCCTCATAATTATGTACTTGTAAATATATGGTGACCCATTGATTCTCATATCTCTCAATAAATAAGTTATTTGAAAAAGCAATTACCTTTGGATCTTTCAAATCAAGATTGGTTTCTTCCTTGGTTTCACGAATCGCGGTTTCTACAAAAGTTTCACCAACTTCAACCTTTCCTCCAGGAAAAGCATACTCTCCGTCACCATGTTTTCCTAGTCTTTTTCCCAATAAAACTTTTTGCTCTTTGTTAAATATCATTACTCCCACTCCAACTTTTATCTTCGCCTTTTTAGATTGCATATTTCTCCTTAGTAAAAATTTCCGGCCAATAACTTTTTTGCTTTTGAATCTCGACGTTTGATCTGAAAAATCACTCTATCCATCTGTCTATAAACATCAGCCAAATCTCGATTATTTGTAATTTTAAAATTAGCCATATTCATGCAACGGCTCACCTGCTGCCCAGATCGTCCTTCATTCTTTCCCAAATCACGTCGACTGACTTTCATAAAAGCTTTCCAATCTTTAGGATCCCATGGCTTATTGCGAAAAGTTAAACGAGAAAAACGCACTTTAGAATCAGCATTCACACTGATAAGATAAAAATGTTTTTGTTTCTTCAAAAATTTCACTTCCCCCGGATTTCTAATTCCTTCAATAATAATTAAAGGCATACCATCTTTCTTCAATTTATCTAAAGCTCTTTCCGCCAATACCTGATCTCCAAATTCTTTACGCAGTTCGTTCCCAATATCTTGTAGATCTTTCCGTGTAAAATTTTTAATTCCTCTTTTTTCCAGCTCTTCATGCACAAGATGTGAAAGTGTAAAGCTCACAAACCCATATTGACTACGCAAAAATTCTGCAACAGCACCTTTTCCTGATGCTAGAGGACCGACAATTCCAATTAATAACTTTTCAGATAGTTGTGGCATATTTTTTAAGATATCTTTTTGCTAAATATAATCCTGTGATTGCTCGAGCCTCAGTTAACTGTCCTGAATCAATTATCTTTTCGAAACTTTTTAAGGGAATTTTCACAATTTCTAAATCTTCAGGCTCATCACCAGGGATTTTACTTTCTGTTAAATCTGTCGCTAAGAATATCTCGGTGGCTTTATTTATTGATCCCGGAGAGTTTGTAAATTTTCCAAGAGAGATTAGTTTTTGAGCTTTCATTCCAATCTCTTCTTGGAGCTCTTCATTAGCAGCTTCCAAAGCCGAACGGTCTTTTTTATCACCAACGTAATTGACACCTCCTTTTGGTAGACAGATCTGGTATTTATCTATGGCAGCAAAATACTCACGCACAAAATAAACATTACCTTCTTTATCAATCGGAACAATCATTGATGTCCAAACAGTATCTTTATAAAGAACTTCATAATCAACTTTGATGCCATTATCAAATTGTAGTTTGAGGTCATAAATTTCAAAGATTCGAGATTTAAATTTTAGTTTTTTAGAAATAATTTGTGGCATAGTTTATTTTAAAGTAGTCTCTTGTTCTACATACCAAGGAGGCGTGGAAATAAGAAGCATTTTTAATTTTCCAAAATACTGAAAATGTTTACCAGCTGGAATAATCACCAAATCTCCGTTCGTACAACTTTCCTCTAGACCGTCAATTTCAAACTTTCCTGATCCCGATAAAATATAATAGTAAAAATCACATTTATTCTCAAGAATTCTCGTCTTATGACCATTTTCTGTTTCAATAATACTAAATCCTGATTTCTGATTATTTATTTTCGGAAATCTTTTTCCTTTAATTCCTACTTTTTCAAATGAAAAATTAGGTGGAAGCTTTTGCACATACATAATTATTTTTTCATTTCCTCAGAAATTCGACTTCCAACAAGTTCACTTTGATTTTTATACTTTGCATTCTTACTTTTGTAATAGGGAACTTCCGCTTTCGACGTCAACTCTTCAAAAACCAATGCGCAAATTCGCATTCCAGGATAAAGCTTTACAGGTATTCGACCTAAATTTCCAACCTCCATAACTGCTTTCCCTCGCCAACCAGGATTAAAAACTGCCGCGGTTGAATGAATAATAATTCCCATACGACCTAAGCTACTTCGACCTTCTATTCGTGCCATCAAGTCATCAGCAATTTCAAAATTCTCTTCGGTTACGGCCAAAACAAAGTCTCCGGGTTGGATAATAAACGATTCTCCTTCTTTGACTTTAATTTCGGTCATCAATTCCCCATCATCATATTTTTGCTTTGGGTCAATACACGCAATACTAGAATGATTAAATATTTTAAAAGTATCTCCCAATTTTAGATCCAGGGAACAAGAACCAAGTTGACTATGATAATCAGGAGCTGGATCAACTTTAATCTTTCCAATTTTAATCGCTTTTTTAATATCAGTATCTGATAAAATCATAGCTAAACCTCTTTTTCAATTTCATAATTTAGATACGCCTCAATCTCTTTACCGAAATACTGAACGAAACCCGGATAATTATCAAGATTAATATCCTTGAGAAAAACCCATTCGTACTTATCCTGCTCATCCACTTTTATTTTGACCTCTCCAGAAACCCACTTACATAGATAGGTAATCATCATCACTTCATTTTCTGGAGTTTTTTCCACTCCTCGATAAAAATGATCGACACAAAGAGGAGAAACTAACTCAATCTCTAGAGAAACTTCTTCCTTAACTTCTCTTTTTAAACCTTGTTCAAAATCTTCTCCCTGTTCGATTCTGCCAGAAACAAATTCCCAGGTTCCGCCTGTCCAACGACCTTCACTTCTTCGAGTTACTAAAACCTTTCCTTCTTTTTCGATAATTGCACATCCTGCAACCTGAAATCTTCCTGCCATGTAATTCTCCTTAATATGTATTTTATTTTTTAAGAAGTTTTTTTACCTCTTCATCAAAATCTTCAAGATCTTTAAATTCTCGATAAACACTAGCATAGCGAACATAAGCTACCTTGTTTATTTTTTTTAGATGCTTCATTACAAGCAGTCCGATTTTTTTACTAGGAATTTCTACCGATTTGTAATCACGCAGTTCTACTTCTACTTCATCAACAACTTTTTTTATCTCTTCCGGTTTCATCGTGGTTTTTTCACAAGATTTTGCTATTCCTCGGTATAATTTCTCCAGATCAAAACTTTCCTGAGTTCCATCCTTTTTGATTACTCTTAAAGTAACCGCTTCAACTCTTTCATAGGTTGTAAATCTTTTACCACATTTTACGCACATCCGACGACGACGAATAGCTTCCAGATTTTCAGTATCCCGGCTATCAACAACTTGAGTTTCATGGTATCCACAAAAAGGACAAAGCATTCAATTAAATCTTAATACTAGATTTTCTTCTCAACGGTGACAATTCCCGTATCCAAGTTGAAACGTACTGATCTACCATAATTTCCCCCCACATCTTGTCCGATAACAACAACTCCATGTTCCTTTAACAAAGCTTTCGCCATGGCCACATTACGTTCTCCCATCGCAGGAGCAATCTTTACTTCTTCATGTAAAAATGGAAACATGTTTGATCCACCGATAATTTTTGCCTCAATTTCATTAGGCTTTACCTGTTTTAATTCAAAATTAGCGAGAACTTGAGCAATTATTTTATCAATAAAACGCATGGGAGAACCTTGAATTGTGCTTTCATGAGAATCTGGAAGCATCGCATGACACAAAGCTCCAATTTTGCGTTTCTGATTATAAAATGATATGGCCACACAAGAACCCAATCCCCGTGCAAGTAAGATTTGAGGACTTGAACCAAATGAAAAACTTGCCATATCAACCAAAATCTCATTACTATTTAGCATTGTTCACCTTCCCTTTTAAAGACTTTAGAATAATATCGGCAGAAGCAGAATCAAAAAGTAGGAAAAAGCTTCCTTTAATTTTCTCTTCATTCGAAATAAATACAATATTAATTGTGATTGCTTTATGTGCAGAGTGAGCAAAATCAATCAGAATGGAATCCATCGCCGCCTGAGCCATATCAGTTGTCATATCTGGAATAGATTCTACCAAACTCAGTCCCAAATAATCCGATAGTGATTTTAAGAACGATCCTGAAACAATGTTGCTAATTTCTTTTAAGATTGATTTTTCATATTCCGTAAACTTAGTTCTTCCCTTTCCTTCGTTTTTTTGTGATAAAAGTTCAACCAGGAAAAAAGCACATTCATTCGGAAAGACTAAAACCATACTTCCAGCAACATCTCCCGTGATACGAAGATAGAGAGTCGTTACGACAGTTTCAGAATCCAGAATTGTACCTCCAATTTTTTCAACCTCAAGGTAAGAAACATCTTGAACATCTAACTTTACATGTTTATTAATCATTTTTGAAATTGCACTGGCTGAAGCTCCCGCTCCTCTTTGTGACAAATCAAGAAGAACTTTCTTTTCATTATCAGTTAACATCGTGTTTTGATCCATGATAAATTTCCTTTCTAAAATTATATAAACAATTAATTTCGACTAAATTGTTCAATTAGCTTGGCAACATCAATTACCAAGACAGTTTTATCGTTACCCAAAATGGTAACTCCGGCAAAATAGGTTTTTTCTGCTTCCATCGCCAAAGGTTTAACAATAATCTCTTCAAGCTCCATAACTTGATCAACAACAAATCCCAATTTGTTCTTTCCGGTATTTACAATCACAACATCTAGATCATCATTGTAAATAGTCTTTTCTTTTTTAAAAAGATCTGTTAAATAAATCATCATTACTTCTTCTTTGTTAAATAGGAAAACATCTGTATCCGCTGCTTTCTGAATATCTTCTTTTTTTACTCTGAGTGTTTTGACTATATTTGTAACCGGAATGGCGAAAACGTCTTTCTTAACTTTGACTAAAATAACTTCGATAATTGCTAAAGTAAAAGGAAATTCCAGGATAAATCTGGTTCCTTTTCCTTTTTTGGTATCAACTCTAACTCTACCACCAACACGATCCATAACTTCACCAACGATATTTAAACCAACGCCTCTACCGGAAACGTCGGTTAATTTAGAAGCAGTAGATATTCCTCCTTCAAAAAGAAGATCTATAACTGCGCTATCATCAAGCTTTTCAATTTCTTTAACCCCTTTTTCATTAAGACGTTTTCTTGCCGTTTCAATATCAAAACCGCGACCATCATCATTTATTTCAATTACCGCCAAACCTTTGTCACTATAAGCTTTTACCTCAAGAGATCCTTCAGCTTCTTTTCCTGACTTGGTTCTCTCTTCAGGATTTTCAATTCCATGATCTAAAGCATTTCTAATAATGTGCAAAACTGGCTCGTAGATTGTTTCTCCAATGAAACGATCTACTTTTAAATTTCCTAAGTCTAACTTTACATTAACTTTTTTATTTAATTTTTGGGTCAGATCACGAATTACTCGTGGTAAATTCTGAAAGATATCATCGATTGGAGTAAGCCGTGCTTGAGTAACATAATACTGAAGATCTGAAATTAAAAAATCAAATTTTTCGGCTATTTCTTGTAATTTTAGATATTCTTTATTATTTACAATTTCGGCAAATCTCATTTTTTCTATGGTAAGCTCTTCAACGATATTCATAAGATGATCAAGAACGCGTAAACTTACTTTGATATTTTCAAGATTCGGTCTTTTTATTTCAGCTTGGAGATTGGAAGTATCTACTTGAAGTTTATCTTTTTGTGAGACCATTAAATTACTTTTCAAAATTTGATCTACTTTTTGCTTAGCCGAGTCTGTTTCTTTCTCAGTATCACTCTTTTTAAGAATTTCCACATCTGCGTTAATAAAATCAACTATTTGAAAAATCTCACTAAAACCGTTCTCATCTAGAGTTTGTTTTCCTTCTTTAAGAATTGCAAATAGATCTTCAAGTTTATGACAAAGATCCGAAAGCTTTGCATAGCCCATTGCTAAGCTTTCACTTTTTAACGAATGAAAGTTCCGAAAGATAGTCTCAACAAGTTCTTTAGTCTCTGGGGTAGCTTCGAGTGACAGAAGATTATCATTTATTTCTTGGAGATATTTCTCGGCTGATTCAAAAAAAAGTTTTTTTATCTGCGGATCGTTATATATTGACATTAAAGTTTAAAAATATTTTTACAAAATCTCAATAAAAATAATCCTACTTTCCTAATATTTTCTTAACCGCTTGCACTACATTATCAGCATCAAATGGTTTAATGATAAAATCGATTGCCCCGAGAGATTTTGCCTCATTAACCATTTTCTCTTGTCCCACAGCAGAAACAACAATCACATTCGCCTTCTTAAAGCGTAATTTCTGTAACACTCCTAAACCATCTAAATTCGGCATAATAATATCAAGTAACAAAATATCTGGATTTTCAGATTCATATTTCTCTACTGCTTCTAGTCCATCTTTAGCTTCTAGAATAGTATTAAACCCTGCCTTCATAAGAATATTTTTGAGTACTGTTCTCATAAAAGCTGAATCATCCGCGATAAGAATTTTGGCCACTTTTTAAAAATCTTGTTTTTTTCTTTAATCTAGAAAAAAACGTAAGATCCTCCGTATTATTAATAATTTATTATTTATTACTCTCTAACTTAGAAATATCTTCTTTTTCAAATAAATTCGCAATATTTAAAACAATAAGCACTTTTTCGTCATACACGATGACACCCGATAAAAACTCAGGACTAATTTTTTTCTTGATAATCTCCTCGGGGTCTTTGATCTCATCTTCTGAAACACTTATTATTCCTTCAACGTTATCAACGAGAATTCCCAATTTATGGTCTTCAAATTGACAGATAATTACATGTTTCTTCCCCTCATTTTCTCTTGGCTTCAGGTTAAATCTTTTCTGCAAATCCAAAAGAACAATCACTTCTCCTCTCAAATCAAGTAAACCTAAAATATAGCTTGGGGTATTCGGAATTGTTGTATACTCATTACACGAAGTGATCTCTTTTACTTGAGGAATGTTTATCCCATAAAGTTCCTTAGACAAAGCAAAAGTAACAATTTTCAAATCTTTTCCATCAACACTTGCTTCTTTTAGGCTAGTTTTAACCATATTTTTTTAAGCCTCACTTTCTGCCTTTTCCTCTTTTTTAGTATTTCCGTTTTTTTCAGACTGAAGCTCTGATTGTATTTTTAGTAAAGACTGAATCTCTTTATTTATCTTATCAAAAAGAACTGTAACTTCTTCTAATGATGAAAGTGATGCCGATTGCTGATCCATAACTTGAGAAATCTGACTGGCTCCCACCGCATTTTGTTCTGCTACCGAAGCAATATCATCAATAGTGGAAACTACTTGCTGTGAGGAAGAAGATTGTTCCAAAACCGCAGCCGAAATCTCTTGAATTTTCGAAGAAACTTCCTGAGTCATCAAAGCGATTTTCTGTAAAGACTCTAAAGTATTATTAATAACTTTTGTTGATGAAGAAACTTCTTTTACTCCAGTTTCCATAACCGCGACTGATTCCTGAATTCTTTCTTGAACCTGCTCTACCAAAGTACTAATTTGAGTACCAGAAGCAGCGGCATCTTCTGCCAAAGCGCGAACTTGATCAGCCACAACAGCAAAACCTCTACCGGCTTCTCCCGCATGAGCGGCCTCAATTGCTGCATTTAAGGCTAACATATTTGTCTGTTCCGAAATATTTTTAATCGTATCTACTACTCCCACAATCTGTTCTGATTGAGAAGACAAGTTACGTACCATCGCTGAAGAATTGGTGACAATCTCTTGAATTTTTTTCAAAGAGGCAATTGATTTTTCACCTGCTTCTCCAGCAATTTGCGCTGATTGAGAAGATTTGTTTGAAAGATCGGCAACCGCAGAAATAGTCGTTGCTACTTGTTGTGTAGAGCTACTCATAGTAATAAGAAGCTCTGAAATTGCTTTGATCTGTTCTGATTGACTCTTTGCTCCGGAGGTAATCTGATTCACAGCATCTGAAACTTGCTGACTACCGGTAAAAACCTGCTTCGTAATATCTTTGAGGTGTAACGCAGCTTTTCCCAATTCCAAAATTTCTTTACTCAAAGATTTATCAGAATAGCTATGAAAGAAGTTAATTAAAAATAACTTCAACAACAAACAAACTAAAACTATTACGAATAAAACAATTTTAGAAAGGTCAACAAATAAATATACTAACGTAAATGTCACCATTAAAGAAATTACGATATAAACCAAAGTTGTTTTTCCTAACTGAAAGTGCATACCATTCCTCCTTATTAAACAAATTAGATATTTTTATACCCGAATTACTAAATGATTTATAAAAATTAATAGAATTCGAGATATATCCAACTATTATTCTAAGCCTGAAACTTATGGATCAGAAAGTTGGATAAATTTTTAATTATCAATAAATTCACTATACCTGAATAATTACGCTTTGCAAAATATTTTTTACTTTCACCTAGCTAGTATTAAATTATACCCAAACCATTTCCATCTACAAAAAGAAATATCACTTCTTTTTCACTGGAATCAAAAAGTAAAAAGAGCTTCCATGACCCAATCCTTTACTGTCAACTCCAATTTTCCCTTTATGCATAGTAATAATTAGTTTGGAGATATAAAGTCCTAAACCAGTTCCCTTTACTTGCGTTGCGGCTTTACTTTTAATTCTAGAAAATTTTTTGAAAAGTTTATTTTTGTCAGTAGTACTAATACCAACACCATTATCTGTAACTCGAAATTCTACTATTTTTCCGTCAATATTTTTGACTGTAACAACTATCTTTCCATTTTGTGGAGTATATGAAGCAGCATTGTCGATAAAATTTGTTAGAACCTCTCGAATTTTTTCCTGATCTCCATAGATTTCTTTAACGTCGCTTTCAATTTGAACCTGTACATCGAGCTTTTTCTCATCAATTTTTTCTTTTAGATCAGCTTTAATGAGTTCAATTATGGCACTTGGTGCAAATTCTCGGAAATTTAATGGAAGCGTTCCCCTCTCTATCTTTGCGACTGAAAGAATATTTTTTACTAAAGTATCCAACCGCATTGAAGAGATTAAAGCTCTTCTGATAAATTCTTTATATTCACTATCAATATCATTTAACTCCTCATTTAAGATAGAGAGGTAACCTCTTATCGCAGTTAATGGAGTACGTAACTCATGTGCAGCCATGGAAACGAAATCCGATTTCATTCTTTCAAGCTCTTCTTCTTTACGAAGATCTTTAAAAACACATATTCCTAAAACTAAAGCATTTTTTAATCCACGTACAGAAGTATAAGTCGCCGACGCCGGAATCTTTTTCCTTCTTTTAGCGGATCTTAGGTAATAAAGAGGTATTTCTAAAACTTTACCACTGGAAAAAGCTTCCGCTAAAGGAGCATCTGCACTTTTTAAGGCTCCCTTCTCTCCAACTATTTGCAATAGTTCTTCACAATATTTTCCGATAACATCTTTTTCTTTGAGCCCTGTAATATTCTCCGCGGCAGAATTAAAAAGAATTATTTTCCCATCCCAATCAACAGCAAAGACTCCATTATCGATACTTTGTAACACTCCTTCAAGTTTATTCTTTTCGGTGATAGTTTCTGAAAGCAATCCCAATAGCTCTTTACGAGAAAGTTTGAGGTTTGATAACTCTTCCTGATTCAATTCTGACAATTTCGAGAATAACGAATTTTCTTCCATAGGTTACAACCTTAATAAATATACAATACTTAGTATACTAGAATTAATTCACTATATACAATATCATTTTGTTAAACAAAACTGAAAATAATTACTCCTATCGTCACAATTACAATTCCAACCGTCTGAAGACGACTAATTTTTTCTTTCAAGAAAAACACTCCTAGAAATACACTTAAGATCACATCAGTTGAAGTCAGTGCGGAGACATAAGCTAATTTCCCAATCGTAAAAGCTTCAAAGAAAAAAATGGTCGCGATTGCCATAAAGGTAGTTCCTAAAATTGTGTTTACTAGATTTGAAAGTTTCATGTTTAGAAAATTGATATTTTCTCTTTTTATAAAAGACATAAATCCGACAAACAAAACCTCCGAAGGCACTAAAAGAATTAAATAAGTAGTCGGAGTTGAAAAACTAAAAACCTTCCCTGCCACTAAATCCATGAGTAAGTTTGCAAATAATCCAATCAAACTCCAAATTACAATTTTTTCCAATTTAAATGGCCGTAACTTTGATAAACTTTTTAACTCCGTCGGTGTAAGTCCGATTAATACAACTCCAACTACTGTCGTTATAATAAGAATCGCTCCCAGAAGTGAAACCTGTTGTCCCCAAATAAAATAAGCAAGTATCGCCAAAAATATCGGGGTGGTAGAGATAATGCTGCTAGTAAGAGCCAGTCCACTCTTCTCATAAGCCTTAAGATAAAGATAATATCCCACATAGGCTGGTATCGTCCAAAGAAATACGAGAAAAACTCCTTCCACTTGAAAGTTTTGACGCAAAATTAAATAGATACACATAACTAGTAAGCTGATGATACTTTCAATCAGCATCGTTTTCAAAACCGACAGATGAGAATATCCTTTTTTGATAAAAAAAGTGGAAAGGCTAAAAAAAACAGCAGAACATAAAGATAAAATTAACCACATAGATTATGATTTTACAAATTGAGTTATAATTTCTTGAAGCTTTCTTTCATATCCTTGATACGAATGAGCGGCACCTTCAATAAGAATCACATTACAATCTGGCATCGCCTTTTTGATACTTTCTAAAAACTTTGGTTGATCTCGAACATAAGAATCTTTGCTTCCCACAATCGCCAAAGTTGGAACTGTAATTTTATTCAAAACTTCCGGCTTGAAATCCTGGTCGAAGTTAAAATCAAAAATATGCAGTTTTGAATCGGGCCCGAAATGATCGTAATAAGCAGCGTTCGAAATAGGAAACCAAAGAGAGTTTTCTGGCATTAACATATCCCCTTGATCCTGATCTATCATTTTCTTCGCCAGTTTTAAGTTTATATCTATACTATCTTGACCTTGTTTCAAAAGTGCCTTAAAAAGATCAAAAATATCAAAAGGAGAAATAAAAACGATCTTCATCACCATCGGATGTTGTTTTATCTTCATAAAGTAAGCAATTTTCTGAGTCGCGAAGCTGTGACCGATCAAAACAATTTCTTTATATCCTTTGAGATAAAGGAAATACAACCACGCTTCAAAATCTACAATACAGTCTTCAAACTTTTCATACACGGCTCCAATCGTTAGACCTTTCGCGTCCTGAGTTTTGAAGTTGTAAGTGTCCCCAGTACCCCTATTCTGCGCTGATAAAAACCCATAACCTAGCTTCTCTGCAATATCCGCCAGATTATCGATAAAAAAGGATTGGTAAAAATCTCCAGCCCAACCATGATTAAAAAAAATAGCTTTTTCACTCTTTTTTTCGTTAAATAAACCGTTTAAATATATTCCGTCTTTAGTAAGATGACGCACAATTTTACCCTGCATTTTTTTCCTCCATTTGTAGTATCTTTAATTAATATTCTTTTCAATAAATAGTAAATTCAGTATATAATTAGAACTTACGGAATCATAGCATTTAATTATTAAAGATGAAAGTTCAAATTACTAAAGATATCAACGAATTGGAAAATCTATGGCCAGATGATAATCATGTTTTAACCCCATTTCAAACCTATGTTTGGAATAAGCTGTGGATTAAAAATTTTGGATTAGATAAAAAATTGCAAATATATACCTTCTTCGAAGAAACGAATCTAGTCGGAATTGCGCCACTTTATGAGAAAAATTCAGTTCTCCAATTCATCGGGACTCCACCCAATATTTCAGATTACCTAGATTTTATCTACTTAACAGGTGATTTAGTAAAACAGCGAAAAATTTTGACCGAATTTTTAGCGACAGTTAAACATGAAAAACAGACGAATATTAACCTCTTACATTTAACTGAAAAATCCCCTTCAGTTAAATTATTATCTAAAATTGAAATTAACTTTGATCAAGAACAAGAAACCACTCCTTTTATCTCCTGTCCTGCTTCTTGGGAAGAATATTTAGAAAAATTACCGCGAAAAAAAAGACATGAACTAAAAAGAAAACTTAAAAAATTGAGTTCTAAAAATTCTCAAGTTATTTACTTTTGTAAACCCGAAGAGGTTAGACAAGAAATTGATGTTTTCATTGATCTTTTGAAACAAAGCTCACCAGAAAAAGAAAAATTCATGACCCCTCAAAAAGAAGCATTTTTCAAGGATTTCTCAGATACAATGGCTGAAAAAAATTTGATCTTACTTTCATTTCTAGAAATCGAAGGGCAAAAAGTCGCCAGCACTTTGATGTTTAACCATCGAAATAAATTATATCTATATAATTCCGGTTATAACCCTGAATTTAAAGAATTTTCTCCCAGTTTACTCCTTACCGCATTTAATATGAAATACGCCATTGAAAAAGGATTTGAAGAATATGATCTTCTCCGTGGAGACGAAAGGTACAAATATGATCTTGGCGCAACTAACCGTTATATATATAATGTAAGGATACAATTAATAAACCACTAATGAACTTATGCTAAATAAACAGACAAAAAAACATCGCCTTCTCGTTGTTATGGCTCATCCCGATGATGAATCTTTTGGACCCGGAGGAACAATTGCGAAATATTCCAAAATGGGAGTGGAAACCTATCTTCTCACGGCCACAAAGGGTGAATCTGGAAATATTCATCCTGATATCCAGGATGAATTTGCTGGTGATTTGGGTGAATGGCGCAGTGAAGAACTCCAAAGGGCGGCAAAAATACTGGGCATTAAAGAAATGAAGTTTTTAGGTTTTAATGACGGAACACTTTGTCAAAACTTCATGAACGATCTAACTAAAAATATTATCACTGAAATTATCCGGATTAAACCTCAAGTTATTATTACTTTTGAACCTTTGGGTATTTCCAAACATCTTGATCACATCGCCATATCTCACGCTACTACTTTAGCTTTTTATTACGCAGGAAACAAAGAGTATCTGAAAGAAAACAATATTTCGGGAAAACCTCATCAAGCTTTGAAATTACTCTATTACGTTATTCCTCAAAGCTATTTGGATAAACTTCAGCTAGAATTTCGCTCTGGCTATCCTGATGAAAAGATTACGACGGTTGTCGATATTCGAAAAGAATTCTCGACAAAAATTGCGGCTCTAAAATGTCACCAAAGTCAGAAAAAAGATTGGGAAAGATTTTTGAAAAGGCAGGAAAAAGTAGATTTAAGGTATGAATTTTATCATCGCGCTGAATCTTTTATCAATGACTATGATCACCATGAAACCGATATTTTTGAAGGAATTGACAATAAATCACGTTATCAAAAAAACCGCATCAAAGAATTTGATAATTTTACCTTAAAGTGAAAAATCGAATTTAAATCTTACCCTGATTTTTTTTGCTCTTCCTTTTCGACCATATTGATAAGTTCTCTTTCTTTTTCCGATCTTTCAATATTTTTGTAAATTATAGAAACTACAAGTAGTACAATTCCAGGAATTAGAATAAATAAACTTTCGGTAAAAATTAAAAGCCACAATTGTAAAAAGAGTGATTCAAATATTGGAGACAGGGCGTAAATAATTTTTTGAGGCAAACTACTACCATAAGAATTCAGTAAAGTTCCTATAAATCGATTTCCGATAAAAAATCCCAAAATAGAGATTAGAAAAGGAAAGAGAGCAATATTTAGTAAATTCCATCCCACCCACCTGAATCTCGACGAAGTCGGTATTGCGATTGCAAAAATTGCCCCCATCAAAAGGATCGAAAATATTAAACTCAGATAATATATTTCATGAGTAAGTAGCCTTAACATTAAACTCATGGATACAATTTTTTGATTAATATCCGATTCATTCCCTCCATATAGACTGATTACTTCCGGAATCTCGCTACTTATTGAACCGAAGATAGAATTTCCCATATAAGTATCAAGAAAGGTTTGCAATTCTACCCCTACAGGCAAACATAAAGGAATCTCAGATCCTTCAGAGCTAGAGATACTTTGCAATTCAGCCTCACTGCAATCGGGAAGCTCTCGCAGCTTTTTTTCCAGCAACAGCTGAATCTCTTTTTGAAGATTTTCTTTAGGCTCTTCCACCGAAATATTGATGTCTAAGTTTTTCCCTTGGTTTAGTGAATAGAAGGTATCATCCAAAGTTTTTTCGATTTGCACCTGTACATATTCTCGAGTAACGACCTTCGAATAAATAGAAAGAAGCTCTTCCTCTGTGAATCTTACAGGAATGTTTCCAAATTCAAAATTCTGTTTATCCAAAGTCAAATCCGGAATTATTTCGATAAGCTGATCATAAATACCACTTTTTTCTAATAAATTTTTATAGTAATTCGGGTTTAAGAAAAAATATTTCAGATTAAAAGCTGTAATCCAAATAGTAAAGACTAATGAAAAAATTAGAGATAGTAATGTCAAAAAGAATTTACGTACCATTTTAAAAAATTGGTAGATACAGAGGTAAAATGAATATTTAACGGGTTAATTTCCCTAACTTATCTTTTGCTCCTTCGATAATCATCGTTACGGCTGTTTCCGGTTTAATGTAATTCATCTTTAAACAAAGATCATAATTCCAGGGAGCGTTTACATCGGCATTATATAGCTGTTTCACAAAATCACTTCTCTCATGATCAGATTGTCTGAGCAGAAATAAGGCTTCTTCTTCCGACACCTTTTCTTTCTTTTGTAAATCTTGAATTCGGAATTTACGGGAAGCAACAATACGAACGCGAAAAGCACGCGGAAGCACAAAATTTGCAGCTCGGCCTAAAATAATAGCATATCCATGGTGTCCAAGAGCTAGAACTACACTTGTCATATGTCTTCGGTATTCGCTTTGATTCAAACTTTCTCCGGTAAAAAATCCTCGGAAAAAAGATTCAAATTTGGAATATGACTTTTCTTCAATCGACTTTACAACTTCGTCGCGTACTTCGGCTCTTCTGGCTATCTCTTCAATAATCTGTTTATCCCAAACTCGCCACGGTTCACCTAATTTCTTTTGCAAATCATAAGCGATTGTCGATCCTTCCGATCCCCACTCTCTGGAAATTGTGATTACTGGAGGAAGCTGTTTTTTACTCAAGAACTTTTCGGTTTGTTTATTACGGTCCAACCATTCATGCACCTGTTGATCAAGAGCTGTATACTCTTTGTAAACAACCATTCTGAACCTCCTTTATTCCTTCATACTTTACGATCTCGAGACATATTATACTTTATAGCGGCAAATCTGAATACCACATATGTGAATATTGTAAAAAAGCTAATTTTCTTAACTTTAAAATTCATAGGTAGTAGGTTGATTTAAGTTCTCAATATCTAAATTGTCTATCTCTCCTTGAATTGATAACAAGGTATTTTTTATCCCTGTTAATATAGTAGAAGTATAAAGATTATCTGTTTCGGAATCAGTGTCATTACTACTATTATCATCATTATTACTATTACTATCACTGGTACCTGTATCATTGTTATTATTTTGACTATCACTGCTTCCTTCCGGATTTTTCATAAACTCATCCCAAATAACATTTCTATTTGAAGAGGAAGTTTCAGTCTTTGTCACAGTTTTTTTCAATGAATCTAAAACTTTACTCCAACCTATCTTCGTGAAGATCAAAAACACTCCGACCAAAATGGTAATAAAAATTAATATTAGTAAGGAAACTAAAAATTGAGATCTCTTTTGAGGAGGCAGGACTTGCTTATTTACATCTTTAGAAATTATTGTTTGTATTTTGTTCTCTAAGACCTTATCAGTCTTTTCAATATCAGTTTGCTTATTAGTATCAAGACTGTCTTTGGGTTCTTCAGTGGAAACTGGAATAGTTTTCACCTCTAAAACCTCATTTTTTTTCTTTCCACGTAATGGAAGTTCTTTCGTTTTTTTACTTAAAACCGGTCTTGTTTTTAACTTCTTTGTTTGATGAAATTTTTTGGGAGCTTTTTTTCTCATCTCAATAATTTAGTTTTCAATATAATAAATTGTATCTAAAAGTTCTTTTTTTAGCTCTGAACAAAGAACTTCTGCTTCTTTGATATACTGTTTTCCCTGAGTAAAAATGACAGAAGTTGTACTTTTGTCATTTATTTCTGCAAATTTATATTGGCTTTGTGCTTTCTTATCAGCCAGAATTTTGAGCTTTTCTCGAGCAAGAACGAGACTTTGAGCAGCTGAAGAAGATTGTTTATTGGCTTTTTTAATTTCAGCATCTAGTTCATCAATAATATTTTCAAACTGTTGGTACATTTTATCAACTTTAGACTGCATCAATGATCCATTCCAATAAAAGGCTCGCACGTAAACATTATTCCAGTAATTTAAAATCTCAGAATCTAAAGTTTTGATTGCGTCCAAAGAAGTTTCATTAGCAGCAATATCTTTTAACGCCATTAGAAAACTTTTATAGGTCTGAATCTCTTCTAAAATCGCAACCTTATCGGAAGAAGTTAAATAATTAAATTTTTCCACGACAATCTTTATTTCTTCCAAATAACTAATCATTTCATTTAAATTAGCAGCAGTGATTATTTTTTTTTCAGCAAGTGCTTCTTCTTCATCTTCAAACTGATTTGAGGTCATTTTTTGAGCTAAGGCTTTGGAAGAAGAAAATGAATCAAAAAGAAATCCTCCAACTATAAAGAAAATCAATAGAAAAGTAAGTAAAAACTTCCAGTGTTTAATCATCAATAGTGAGTGAACTCAAAAACAATATAAACTTTATTAATTACATTTTCAGTTCACTGTATAGCGATCAAAATTAATCAAATTTAATATTTCGTTTTGGAACCGCTATATAAAAAGCTTAACACGGAAATTAAGAAGAAGTCAAAAACTAATGCTATGAGAAATAGTAGAATCTATAATTTTTCAATCGTTTATCTTATCTCTTCTCTTCTTGCTCTCGTATTTCCTCTGGTGTATGATAATTACAGTTTATTTGATTGACTGTCTATACATTAATACCAAAAATGCAAAGATTTTTCATTCCTTCAGTAAAAAATAAAAACCGACCCTATTTAATCCGATCTAGGGCTCTAGCATTTTACTGTACAGTTCTGATTATTTTCCAAGTTGGATTCAATCTCATCTTTGAAAATAAAAGCGGAGAAGTGGTTGCCGCAACAAGCATTACGGCATCTCAACTTTTTCAACTCACAAATGATGAACGCTCAAAACTCGGATTACCAGTACTTACCTATAATCAAAAATTAGCTAACGCTGCCTATAATAAGGGAACCGACATGTTTGCAGATCAATATTGGGCACACGTCGCTCCTGATGGAACAACCCCTTGGAATTTTATTCTGGGAGCAGGATATGATTATCATTATGCTGGAGAAAACCTCGCCAAGGATTTCAGCAGTGCTTCCTCGGTTGTAAAAGCTTGGATGAACAGCCCTTCTCACCGAGAAAATATCGTTAATGCGGAGTTTAAAGAGATGGGAATAGCCGTGGTTACGGGTATTTTTGAAGGACAAGAAACAACTATTTGTGTACAAATGTTTGGAACATTAATGACTCCAGCTAAAGAAACAATAAACAACCCCACACCCGCTGTTCCGGATAATAATCAAATCTCTCAGAATAATACCACTCCAACTAATAATACTCAGAATACTCCCGTTATAGAAAAAGATACCACTGCGCCGGTTCCTCCAGTAATTACCTCACCCCAAAATCATACGACCTTAAATAATGATAAACCAACAATCTCCGGAACATCTGCCGAGAAAGCGACAATCAAGATTTTCGACGCCCAAAGCGAATTAGGATCATTACCTACAGATACACAAAATTCCTTTTCCTATCGTCCGGAAAAATCTCTAGCTGAAGGTGATCATTTATTTTCGGCAACTGCTACAGATTCTTCTGGTAACCAAAGCGATCACTCGGAAATTGTCACAATTGTCATTGATACTTTTCCTCCCTTTATTGACAGCGAATCAATCGTTTTAGAACCATTTTATAGATTTTCCAAAAAGGCCATCCGGATTGAGGTTATTGTTTTAGCTGATCCCAAACAGGTAACGGCATCCATGGGCGAATACTCTTTAATTTTACAATCTGATGACAATAGCCATTTTAGTGGAATATTGGTTCCTCCTGAAGAGATATTTAATCAATACAATAAAATCAAGATCGAATCTCATGATCAAGCTGGAAACAAAACTTTGACCGAAAAAGAGATCCCCGAATTTCCCTCACAAGCATCAATTCAAAATAGTGGCGCAGTCTTAGGGATGTTGCAAACCAATACGAATGATTTCATCAATAAAATCATTCCTAATAATCATTCTGAGACCAGTCGGATGTTTTATAGTATTTTTGGGTTAGGATTGATGGGATTAATGGCTTTAAATAGCACTGTTATGGAAAAGAAGAAAATCCCCCTACAGGGAACCAATACCTTAACTCATGCAGTAATGTTAGGAATCTCCGTTATGGGAGTAATCTGGGGAAATCTCGGCCTGATTACAAGTGGTCTCAGTAACATTAGATAACTTTTCTACAAATTAAAAAATAATTTTAAAACATGAAAAATAAAACCTCTATTATTTCATCAATTCTTTGGGCAGTGTTTTTTATCGGCATTCTTGAAGTTATGTTTATTTTAATAGAGAATAAGGACATAAATAACTTTTTCATTCTTTCTGGGTTGCTTTGTCTCACAGTTATCATAACTAGTATCAGAACTTACCAACCCCGAATCGGATATTATCATGAAATTGCACCGTACCTAATTCATCCACTTTTCCTCCTTATTGGACTTATTAGCTTTATTATTTTTAATGATAATCCCTATTTAAGACAGATCGCTATTTTCTCAAGTTTAGTAGGATATTTAATCCTTTTTTCTGAAAACTATTCTGATCTTACTCATAAAGCTCATGATGGCGTGAAGTTTTTAATTGTCTTTTTTCTATATGATACGGTTTTTGAATCCGTCCATTATTTCAATACTGATCTTCTTATGATACCTCTTTTTATCGGACTAATCTCTTTATTTTTATTCATGCATATGTTTTGGAGGCTAAAAGTTTTGGAGGATAAATATTTAGTTTTAGGTTTACTTTTTTCAACATTGATAGGGACAATTTCATTTCTTGTTATTCAATATTATTTATTAAGTTCCTACCTCATTGTAAGTATTATCTTACTTACAATTTACTATGTATTCTGGGGAATATTACATCACTATATTCAAAAAAATCTAACCTTACATACCTTTTTTGAATATTTTCTGATTGCCGGAATTATTATCTCCATGTTTTTAGGACTCATTACCGGTTGGTAAAACTTGCAAAGACACATTCCATCGTTTACTATACTACCCTTAAAATATAATCTTATGACAAATTTTTTTTTACTAACCTTTGGGTGTCCAAAAAACGAAGTTGTTTCCGAAAATATTGCCCTAAAACTTTTAGAATTCAATATCCAACAAACCCTTAAAATCAGTGAAGCAGATATCGTCATCACAAATACCTGTGGGTTCATTACTTCTGCGTTAGAAGAAAATCTGCAAACGATTGAATCTTTAATAAAAAATAAAGGCAAAAATCAAAAAATAGCTGTTTTTGGATGTATTCCGCAACGCTTTTCTCTTGAAAACCTAATCTTGAAGTATCCTTATCTTAAAAAAATTGACCTTTGGGCGAAGAATTTTATAGATCTTCAAGATTTTATCAAAAAAAGTCAATCAAAAATTGAGGGTTCGAAATTGCTAACTCGACTTAATACCTTTTCTCCTTTTGCCTACGTCGAAATTGCTGAAGGTTGTTCGAATACCTGTACCTATTGCACGATTCCTTTTTTTAAAGGTCCTTATAAAAGTAAACCAATCGAACAAATTATTAAAGAGATAGCAAGTTTAATTGAATATAGCGTTCAGGAAATAATCTTGATCGCTCAAGAAACCACTTTTTACGGATTGGATCTTAACCCAAAGACTTCCCTTACTAATCTTATTAAAAAAATATGTGAGCAATTTCCCCAACTTCTTCGAATCAGAATCATGTATGCTCACCCCAACGGAATAACTGACGAACTTATTGAGACGATCAAGAATAACCCTCAGGTTTGCCCTTATATTGATATTCCTCTACAACACATTGATACGAAAATATTAAAAAGCATGAATCGATTCTACTCGGAGGAAAAAGTAAAACAGCTCATTACGAAATTAAGGAAAGCTATTCCGAATATTGCTATTCGTTCAACTTTTATCGTTGGCTATCCTGGGGAATCAGAAGCACAATTTGGAAAGCTGAAGAAATTCTTGAAAGAATATCAAATCGATCATGCCGGATTTTTTGCTTTTGAAAAGGAGTCGGGAACAAAAGCTGCAAGATTAAAACACCAAAATTCTCAACAAATAAAACAGAAGCGATTAAAAGAAATTTATGCTTTACAAGAAAATATTTCCAAGCAGAAAAATGATGGATTAGTAGGGAAAACCCTTAGCATTTTAACTGACTTTAATGACAATGACTTTACCTACGGCAGAACCTATTTCCAAACTCCGGAAATTGACGGATATATTAAAATAAAAGGTCAATTAGAAATTGGAAAATATATAAAGATAACTATCACTGGAAACGAATATCCCAATCTTCTTGGAAAAAGAGTTTAATTTTCGATAATTTCGATTCTGTTTATCAAAACATTTTCAGTTGGAAATGACATTTCACCGGTAGAACTGGCTTTCACTGGAGTACTCGCGATCATATCAAGCACATATTCTCCAGTAATCAGTTCTCCAAAAATCACATAATCTTTTGATAAAGGATAATCTACTGTCATAATAAAAAACTGACTCCCGTTAGTGTTTGGACCCGAATTGGCCATAGCTAAAGTTCCTTTTTTGTAATCACGCGTAATTGATTCGTCAGCGAATTTGTATCCGGGACCACCTGTTCCAGTACCTTTTGGATCTCCGCCTTGAATCATAAAATTTTTCATAATTCGATGGAATTTAGTTTCGTTATAGAAATCTTCTTTGGCTAAAAAAACAAAGTTGTTCACAGTAATTGGAGTTTCGGAAGGAAAAAGTTTAAACTCCATATTCCCTTTTGAGGTTTTCATTATCGCAGTATAATTTTTATTCACATCAATCTGCATTGCAGGAGCTGATGTATAAGTTTTTGCACCACTCACGGTTGATTCCTTTCTTTCAGCAGAATTACTTGTCTGCTCATTATTATTAAGCTTAACATCATCTGATGTTTCGATATCTTTTACCAACATCACGATCCCAAAAATTAAGATCCCTAGAGTTAAAATAATTACTATGGTAATTACCTTATTGTTCATGATTCCTCCTTTTAATTTTTCTCAAGGGTAAATTCTACCATATGATTTCCATGATCATAAATGGCTTTATAGGAAATCACGTTTTTCTTGTCTCCAAATATATGATCCAAAATTTCCGAACTAAATTCGGCTAGCAGATTTGGAAGTTTTTTAATTTCGTCTACTGTGAGCCATCTTAACTCTCCGTCAGGAGAATCAATAACTTCGCCATTCTTAAAATCTGCAACTATCATGTGGAAAAATACTTCTGTACCGATATCCTGCAACCAACCCACTCCCGTAGCTCTAATTTTCAAATTTTTAATTTTCAGTCCGGTTTCTTCCATCACTTCTCGATGCGCGGCTTCAAAAAGACCCTCTCCTTGTTCTCTTTTCCCACCTGGAGCCATCCAGACATTCGGCATAATTTTTTTATCAGAATTACGATGAAGCATCAGATATTTATCATCTTTTTTCACAAAACATTCGAATGTCGCGTGAATTTTACGATCGGACATATTTCCCTTCAATAATAAAATTAATGTTTATCTTTTCTCAAAATAAGTACAACAGCATTATCGGCATCAACTTCAATATTATCACCATCTTTAATTATTTGAGTCGCGACTTTTGTTCCGACAATACAAGGCACACCAAATTCTCGAGCTAAAATTGCTGCATGACAAGTAATCCCTCCTTCATCCGTCACAAAAGCACTTGCTTTCTCCATTGCCATTATATAATCAGGAGTTGTCATGGATGCAATAAGAATTTCCCCTTTATTGAGTTTGAATACATCTTTATAGGTATTTAAAACCTTCGCAATTCCTCTTACTTTTCCTCTCGAAGCAGATCTCCCAATAATTTTATTATCCAATTTATCTGTATCTTTTGTTAATATTCTCTTTATCTTCCGGATTAATAATAATGATTCATCCCCAAATAACGTTTCTACTTTTCCATTAATCCAAATAATTATAAATCCTTTTTCTCTTTTTTCAATTATTTCATTAACAGAATCATCTCTACATTTAAGATTTTTAACAATCTCAATCGATGATAACATTGTAATATCGTTAAGATTTAAATCAAGTCGATTACTAATCTCTTTAAATAAAATACTTCTTCCGATAAAGAACAAATAATCAGAAACTTCTGTAGTATGGGTTCTTAAAAAAATAAAGGATCTTACTGCTTCAATCAGACTCAATGTTTCGCTATTAAAATGATGTCGTCTAATGATCGCTTCATAATCTTTTTGCTTTTGTTTCCTTATCGAATTAATTCTAGAGATTTCTTTCTCAGAATCTTTTTGAATCATCAATCTTAATCTATCAAGATAATCTTTTTTAGTAAACGTTAAGAAATTATAAAATAAAGAACCTTTTAACCAAGAATATTTTTTAATATGATTTTGAATTCTATCATTTATATCTTCTGGTAATTTTGATAAATTTATTTTCTTATCTTTTATTTCAGTCGCAATTTCTAATAGATGTAAAGGTTCATCAACGTATGATAATTCTCCCAATTCTGGATATGTAGCAATTTCCGAGAAGATAGCTTCTATTTCACTGTCTTCAAAATGATATTTATTTCTTAGATCTGCTTTTAATTGAATTTCTAAATAATTATCCGGCCTCGTCCAAGCAGGAATGAAAGATTCAATATAGTGATTCACAAAATCTTCAAAAATTGAAATTAATTCGTTATTGTTCAGATTATCTAATTTTGTTCTTTTCAATTCTTCTGTATATTTTATAGTTCGTGATGTAATATCAAAAAGTTTTTGAGAAAATTTATTAAAAAAGTCATTATCATCATTAAATTTTGAATCCCAAAAAGAGTACCAATTTTCAAATTCATTTTGAGAATAATACTCTTCCCCATTAAGAATCAGATAATTTTTATATGGATTTGCAAATCCTAAATATTTTTGCTGCTCGTTTCTTGAATTTGCGAGAATCTGAATATTTTCCACAAACCAATTAAATTTTCGGCAGACATCAAATACCCATTGAATCTCTTTAACTTGAGAAATTAAGTTAGAATTCATATGATCCTATTCTACTCAAAAATATATAATTGTCGAGTTTATAATAATGGGAGATTATTTTGGAAAATTAAAAACAAGCCGTAGCCGGACTATGTAACTGAACATCATTTGTCCCATCACAATAACACATGTAATTACCAGTATCGTTATAAAAAATCGTTCCTTCAGGGTAACCAGATCCACAAGGATCCGCAGTCACAGAAATTGGTTTTATCCCACCGTTTACTTCTAACTTCGTTTCAGGATTTGTCGTTCCGATACCGACGTTACCATTTGCTGAGATCATAAAATAATCATTTGTCCCAAACCCCGAAGACATTGAAATTTTGAAACTTCTATCTGTTATATCTCCTCCCATTACCCAATTAGTACCTGTTGATGGAGTATAATAAATAGTAATTCTTACGTGATCTATATATGCAGTTCTGTTTCCACCTCCGTCATCTCTGGCTCTAATGGCTACACCAAAGGTTGAGTTATTAACTTGAGTGGCGGTAAGTCCTACCACACCCCATAAGTTACTACTGCCACCATATCCTGTATAATCGTTGGGATCAGTAATTCCCCACTCCAAATCGGTTTGTAGATCGTTTCCAGAATAAACGTCATCAACTACAAGCATCACGGACTGATCAGTCACACCACTACCTGAAGCATACCTTTCAAATTCTACGTATACTCCGTTTATAGTAGCATCAGCGGGAATAGTAAATCCAAAATCAGTTATTTTTAAATATTCAGTCGTATAACCGGTAGGCATTGTAGAAGATGTATATACATTATTACTTGAATATACATTTTGAGGATTAGACCAATCAGTCTGATTAGAAGCAGGAATTGATTGTGCTAATGCTGGAGAATTGGCATCAGATGGCGAGACGGACGCCGGAGCATCTAGGAATACGATAGGATCGTATCCTGCTGCCACTATATGTAGAGGTTGGGATGGAGATGATGTCCCTAATCCTACATAACCACCATCTTCAATAAAAAGACCTAAATTCCCTCCATCATCAAATATTTGTAAACCAGATGCTGAGGATGCTCTTAAAGTAGAAACATCAACATCATCTTCTAATGAAAATTCAGCAACATTAAGATCGAGATCATCACCGGCTGTATAACTGCTTCCTCCATCTAACGCCGTCCACTCTTCGGCTGAATTTTTATACTCAATAGTTCCAGCATTGTCTCTAATACCATAACCAGATTCACCATCTGTAGAGCCAAAATTAAGATACCCACCTGCACTTACACCAACATTTCCAACAACGTCTAATTTATGATTTGGACTTGTAGTACCGATCCCAACGGCGCCAGTACTAGTAACAACAAAGTTATTATTGACATCAAACAATTGTGAAGGATTGATATTGCCTACACCAAGTTTACCTGTATAGTCTAGTATCATTCTCTTTGTTATTGCACTGGATTGTGTTGTATAAAAAACCATATTTGTTTCCGCCGGTCCCATGAGATTGCTCTCTATTCTTGATGTGACAGTTGTTCCCCATCCAAAATCTATTTGGGTTTTGTCAGCTCCTGCGTATCGAGAGCCCGTAAGCGCTAATTTTGATGTTTCTGATGATCCCGTAAAGGAGGCTAATGTATTTACTGATGAAATTACTGTGAGGGGATAACTAGGTGCTGTTGCTCCTATTCCAACATTTCCTTGTACAATAAGACTATCCGCTGGGGCTGTTAATACATCATAATTTGACCCAATTGCAACATTTCCATCCACTGATAATAATGAGCCAGGATTATTTGATCCAATACCTATATAACCCGCGGCGCTGATATATATGTCGTCACCCGTAGCGTTTCGTGCAAAGGCTTGTGCTGCTCCACTTTTATAAATATAGAATTGACTACCGACTACTGTTTCTTCAAGTATTAAATAAGGATTGTTAGAAACAATACCTCCTCTAAAATTACTAATGTTTTGAGCTGTTGTTAATACATTTTGATTTACTTGTAAACCACTAGGACTAGTAGTACCAATCCCCACGTCCCCATTAAAACTAACTAAATCGTTTGCAAAGTCACCCCAAATAAGTGGCGATACCGAGTTTGAGTTTTCAATGTAGAGTTTATCTGAACCGGTTTCTGCACTTCCGGCACTTGTTCCAATAAAAACACTTCCACTACCTAGATTGCTGTATCCCGCACCCACACCTATTGCGACATTACTCCCCCCTGAAATGTTTTGGTAAAGTGCACTGCTTCCCAGTGCGATATTATTACTTCCTGTTTGTAATGTATACAGTGGTCTATACCCAATGCCAATGTTATCGTCGCCGCTAGTAACTGCAGATAGGGGATAACTACCTATTGCGACATTACTCTCGCCATTTGTTACTACATTTAGAGCTTTGTGCCCAATACCAATAAGCCCGGTTCCGGTAGTAGTTGTATTTCCGGCAAGAGATCCAATGAACTGATTAGTTATATCTGTTCCTAGGTTTAGAAATAATCGCCCTGTGTTATTAACATATCCCAAAGGAGTACCGCTACTGTTCTGCCACTCTAGAATATTGGCTGTTTGAGTACCATTAGCCGTCACGATTAGTTGTTGTGTGTCTGTCGTACCTAATATATGTAGTTTTGCGGTAGGATTTGTTGTTCCTATACCCACATTACCACTACTTGTAATTGTAAAATTGTTATTTGACAAGCCACTGTTTAATCCAAAAAATGCACTGTTATCTTTAACACCCCAATATCCTGTTGTATCATTATCACTTATCAAAATTTGCGCCAGATCATCCGTATTATAAAAACGTGCCACACTATCAGTTGTTTCACCGTTTACATCCAATCTATAAGATGGAGGAGAACTGTAAATACCTACATTTTTGCCAACGATATTAATCGAACTATACGAATTTGTTCCAATTACAAATCTATCGTTAGCATCTACAAATAATCTCCCCACTGATATGGGGGTACCTGCTCTCAAGACGCTAATTCCTCTATCGTTACCTGGCGTTCCTCCGGTAATTCCTTGATCTACATATAGTTGCGAAAGTGGAGAGGTTGTTCCAATACCCACATTCCCATCTTTATCTAAAACCATTTTCGTAGACACCGCAGCAGTACCGCTCGCTGTCCCAAATTCTAATCTTCCATAAGGATGTACGGCATCAAAATCACTCTGTGCTATAACTCTTGCATATCCAGCCACATTCGAACCTGTTAATGATGTATCGTTAGAATAAAAATCTAATTCTCCTATCATTTGACCAATTCCGACGCCAGTATCAGTACGTTGAAGAGTCAAAATTGGAGATGAGCTACCTACATGCAGAATTGAAACAGCATTTTCAATACCAATACCAAAATTTCCACCACTTTCTATAATTGCTTTCTGTGCACTTCCAATAGTTGTCCCAGTACCAAAAACTAGATTACCATTTGAAGCATAATAACTTAAATAATAATTTTGAGCTTCTCCATCAAAAATTATTCCAGTATCCTCTGCCCCATTGTCACCCAAAGTCAGGAATGGAGTCGTTCCTCCTATTTGAAGCTCTGTAGAAGGATTTGTTGTTCCGATCCCCACATTACCAGCAAAATATGAATTTGATGTTGCTGCAGAATAAATTGCATAACGATTCGTTCCAATATCAATAGAAGAATGTAAATATATACCATACGAATTATCTACTGTTCCCCCATTTGAATAACCGTTAAGCAGTACTCCATACGCATTATTTATCGTTCCGCTAGAGTTTCCAATCGATCCACGTAATAACGCTGCTTCTGCAATTGTTCCTCCACCAGAATTATTCATTTGCGCCCTATAATTATATGCTGAAGCTACATAACCAGATCCATAATTGCTAAACATAGAGCTATTACCATATCCAACCGTTGCAATATTTCCATAATTAAACACCCCTGATGATAATCCATACATCCAATTTACGGTTCCATCATTGGTATTTATTGATCTACTTGATATTCCAGTCATTCCATGTTGCGTATCTGTACCTGTAAATTCATTCACAAGTTGCAAACCTGTAACATAAGGAAAGCCAACCGTATCTCCCTCTGTTACGTTAGTATGTAAATAACTGGAATAACTTGATATATTACCATTTGTTATTCTCTCTAAATGAAACAATGATGTAGGGTTCGTCGTTCCAATCCCCACATTGTAACTTGTATCATCAGGATAAAGATTTGATCCCGAAAGTGTCCAAGGTCCTCCAGTCGAAGAGACATCTGTCCAGGAAGCCACTCCAGATCCATCGGTAGTTAAAACATATCCACTAGAAGCTCCTGACGCCATAGTAAGTGCTGTGATATCTACACTCCCTCCAGAAAGAGATCCTGTAACATTCCCGGTTAAGTTCCCGGAAAAAGAGGTCGCGGTAATACTTCCCCCATTGGTAAGATCATTGGTTCCGAGATTAATATCTCCACTCATCGTTCCTCCAGAAAGAGGTAGATAGTTGGAAGCAGTAATTGTGTTAGGAATCATATTATCCGTTAAAGAGTTATTAGGAAATTTGATAGTCCCAAATACTGTCAGATTTGTGGTAGAGAGTGTTCGAATATTGGTAATATTATGATCGTTAAGTTTCACATTACCATTAATTGTCCCTCCAATTACAGGAAAGTATTTTGAAGCCGTAATGCTATTGGGAATCATGGCGTCGGTAATAGAGTTATTAGGTAAAGTCACTATTCCTAAAGTAGTCAGGTTGTTCACAGTAAGAGAAGGGTTGCCAGATAATCCGGTAGCATTTCCAATCAGAGACCCTGTTACGGTTCCTTCTACATCTCCAGTAAGGTTACCTTCAAACTCTCCCTGAAAAAGATCGGCGATTAAACTTCCCCAGACCTCTAGGTCTGTGGTTACAAATACCCTTTCTCTTGATTCCAGGAAGAGGTAATCATCTGTTACAATATGCATGTGCACATCATCATAGATCTTTGACCCCCCTTGATTCAGATTGAAAGACATATACTTACCTTGATTGAAGGTCTCTGATCCCAGAGTAACCTCTGTTCCGGAGATATTAAGGTCTCCAATAATGGATAGCTCTTCCGTAATTGTATAAGCATTTGTGATAAGTGGATTAATTAATACAAAGAAGGTGAAAAAGAATACCAAACTTATAATTGATAGAAATAATAGTTGCTTTTGAGACAGTGTAAACATAAAAATCTCTTAATAAAAAGATTAAGAAAATGATAACAGAAAAAAACCCAAAAGAAAAGTCAATTTATTCGCGTTCGAAGCGGAAAAGTCTTAGGGCTAAAGTGATGGAAATTATCAACCATCCACCCATAAAAAGAAGTTCTGTTTGAAGCTCAAAAAGATTCGCATCCTGCAAGGCGATTTTTCGCAAGGCTTCAATAAAAGGAGTAAGAGGTAAATAAGAAACGACATTTTTTATCACATCTGGTAAAGCCTCTTTCGAAAAGAAAACGCCCGAAAGAAACATCATCGGCATCGAAACAACTTGAATCATTCCTTGAGCGGCATCCACGGTTTTGGCGACACCAGCCACCGCAAACCCTAAGCTTAAAAATATTAACTGCCCCAACAAACCGATAAAATAAAGATAAAAAATATTTCCAAAGATATGAACTTTGAAGATAAAAAGAGAGATCAAAATTATCAGAGTCATTTGGATCAAACTGATAAGAAGATTGGATAAAACAAAAGCCAACAGAAATGACCTTGTCCGAAGAGGTGTAGACATGAGCTTTCGTAAAGTATGTTTTTCACGAAAAGAAACAATACTCATAGCGATTCCAAACAATCCACCTTGCATCAGAGACATTCCTATTATTCCAGGAACTAGAACATCTAGATAATTAATATTCTTGGATTCGATCTCCTGTTTTTCATAGGAAAAAACTTGAGGGGTTTGGAAAATCTGAATATTCATTCCAGACATAAATTGTTCAAGTAATCCAAAAACAATCCCGTTTAACTGCACATTACTTTTGTCGTAAAATACCTGAATCGGCTCCACGGCAACACGAGAAGGTCCAGATTCGGTCATTTGTAAATTAAAATTCTGTGGAATTATGAAGACAAAGTCAAGATCTCCATCTAAAACAGCATTTTTCGCTTCTTCCTCATTTTGATAGTTATCGTCTATTTTCAAAACTTCAACTTTTTTTAAATTATCGACAAAATCTTTTGAGAATTCTGAATCAGCATTATCTATCAAAGCCACATTTGAGACACCCATCTTATCAAAATTAAAAAGTCCAAAAATCAGAATAAACATTATCGGAAAAAAGATCATCCAAAAAAGGGTATCCTTTTGCCTTAAAAACATTTTGATTCTGGCAATAAATAATTTCCAAAAAGACTTCATTGTTACTCCCTTAAACTTTTCCCAGTAAGATTTAAAAAAACATCCTCAAGATCAGCAAGCTGCCGGACTCTTTCTTTTTTAAATCCAGACTTCAATAAATTTTCAATTAATTTTTGTGGGGTATCCAAAGTGATAATTTTACCCTCATCCATAATGGCCACTCGGTCACACAGAACCTCTGCTTCTTCCATATAGTGTGTAGTTAATATCACAGTTTTTCCTCTTTGTTTTAGCTTTTTGATTATTTCCCAGGTATGACGACGGGCTTGCGGATCAAGTCCAGTTGTAGGTTCGTCAAGAAAAATCACCTCTGGATCATTTACCATAGCTACTCCAATTGATAATCTCTGTCGTTGTCCACCTGAAAGCTTCTTAACCAAAGTATTTTTCTTCTCCTGTAAATCAAAATCATCTATTATTTCTGCTAAATCTTTCTGATACTTGTAAAATGAAGCAAAAAGATCCAGAGTCTCACAAACTGTCAGCTCTTCAAAAAATGCCGATGACTGTAATTGCACTCCAATTCTTTCTTTTAACTCTTTGATATTTGTACGAACATCAAATCCTAAAATCGAAATTTCTCCATTACTGATACTCCTTAAGCTTTCCATCATTTCCACCGTTGTAGTTTTCCCTGCTCCATTTGGACCCAGTAGACCAAAAACTTCGTTTTTGTAGACCTCAAAGGAAATCCCTTTTACGGCTTCGAGCTCACCGTTATATTTTTTATGCAGATCTTTTACTTTGATAACAACTTCTTTTTTCATATTAACTATTACTAAATAAAGATAAGAAAACAATAAACCAGTCTAGCAAAATGATAATTAAAGTCAAGAGGAGAATGTTATACTTTCAAAATATCCATCGCCACTTTATTCACAAAACGGTAGTGAATTACTTCCATAAATGCGTCGGCAAAAAAATCCGCAGCATTTCCCATTCCTTGAGCTAATCGTAATACCCTTTTCTGAATATTTTGGTATTTCAATATATTTTGAATCTTTGGAGTATCGTATTCTGGAGCAATAATTTTTCGAGCAACCTCTTCACCTGTAACAATAGCATTATAAATCCCCTCTCCTGTTAACGGAGCTGTAAAACCACCAGCATCTCCAATTAAAAACATATTTCCAAACTCAAATCCTTGATAATCATAGTTTATAGGAGCACTTTCATACTGACATTTTGAAAGATCTATTTTCTTACTTTTAATGAAATCTTCTAATTTAGGCTTAATATCGCTAATCTTTGATCTTTGCGTAACATCTATTCCAGTTCCAATTGATGTAAAATTCTGGTGAGGAAATATCCACAGATACGTAAACCCATATTTTTCAACATTAACAAATAATTCCATATCTTGCATCTGTTTAGGCACTACATAGTGAAAAGCTACTAAAAGATTCTTAGATTCCAAATTAAGAGATCGGCGTACTACCGAACTTGCGCCATCTGCACCTATCAAATAATCAAAACTAACTTCTTGTCCGCTATTTAGATAAACTTTTTCTTGATCTACTTTTATCACCGTACTAGTAACTAAAGGAACTCCCAACTTCTTAACTATTGAGTATTGCCATTTACCTAAAACTTCTCGATCAATTGTATAGGCAAGAGGAATTTCAATCCTAACTCTACTTATTTTGTGATGACTATGGAGAAGAACTGAGGAAAATTCTCGAGAAATAATATCTTTTGGAATACCTGATTCTAAATCTTTATGAGTTAATCCACCGGCACAAACTTTCTTCCCAATCACTTTATTCTTTTCTAAAATAACGACTTCTTTTCCTGCCTCTTTTAGAATTCTAGCTGCAGCTAATCCTGCTGGTCCTGCTCCAATGACGATAACTTCATAATGAGATTTAAGCTTATTTTTGGGAGTCATTTTTTATTTCTGTCTTGATACTTTTTTTCTCTAATAATAACCCAAGCAATATACTGTTTATCGGAATTGATAAATACCGAAAACCAATTTCTTTCATATAGGTTACAAAAGTCATATCTTTATTGAAAGACAACACGCCCACAATATCGAGCAAAATTCCCAAAACGAAACCAAAAACACCAATCAAGATACCATCAATTAAAAAATGGCTCTTTTTATCCATATAATAATAATAGGATAATCCACACCAAGTAAGCATTCCAATCACAATCATAATGGTTTTGAAATAATGGATATCTGTCTGCATCAAAGGGAAAAAAAGTAGACTAAAAGCATAAGGAATTGCCCACATTAAAAAAGTAATCAGCAAAATTGTAAGGTATTTTTTCATATTTAATCCTTTAATTTTCTTTCAAAGATTTTAGCTCAGCAATAATATCTTGAATAATATCTTTAGCTTCCTGAACTTCCTGTTTTGCCTTCTGTAAATCTTGCTTTCCCGCCTCTAAATAAGCCTCAGATTCAGTAGTATCTTCAGCAGGTTCCATAGCTCGAAAATTACTTTTGGCAGAATCAAGATAACCTTGAATTTCTTGGAATTTTGCCTGTAAATTATCAACTAGACCCTCAACAACAGTAGTATCTTTTCCTGCGTTTTTATATTCTTCAATAGCTATTTCTATTCTCGTAATTACTTTTGCCTCATTCTCGGATAAAACGTATTCTGCCCATCCAACGGCGCGCAGCCCTCGATCTTTGGGGAGCTCAACAATATAAACACGGTAATCATAAAAAATATTCCTTATTAGATCTTTTAAAGAAGCTAAATCAGTAGCGCTTTCTATAGAAGCTTTAAGTGCAACTAAACCGTCATAACTTGTCTGCATATTCGTCACAATTTCATCGCGATTTTCTTCTGACAATCGCAAAGTATTCCCGAGAATTTCCTGGGCTTTGGTCAGATCTTGCAGTCGAACATCAATCAGCTTAATTGCATATTCCTTTAACATTTGAAGCCTATCTTCAGCTAAAGAATTTCGGAAATTTTCCAGTGTTTGCTGTAGTTCTGCTTGATTCTCTTGAAGCTGTGTCCTAATTTCACTCACGTATTGATTTTTATTTGAAGAAGAAGTGCTTTGAAGGAAATCTCCAAAAGCTAAAGATGATTGAGGAGTAAATAATATTAAAGCAAAAATAATGCTTAATATGGTTTGAGTTTTGTTTTTCTTCATATCTTTAGTCCTTTTTAATCTTTATGTTTTAATTCTAAAAATCTTTTACTAGATAGTAGGCATGGTATCATCTTGTGTTTGATAGTCCTCAATATCAACTAGAGAATTTTCTAAATCTACTAGAGCATCATCTAACTCATCATTAAGATTATTCAACTCTATGATTCCCTCACTTTGATTATCTTGTTCTGTTTTTGTTGTCGCCTCCGAGGTTGCTTGTTCAATATCAAAAGATCGCTGTGCTGACTGGGAAGAGGTATTATTATCTTCGGAAGTTGAAGGTTTACTATTTACCAAAAAAAATATTACTACTATAACCAAAAAGATAAAAATTAAAAGAAAGAGAATAATTAGAACAGAAAAACCTTTTTTTGTTTCTGGAACATAGTTTTGACTAGAAGCAGCTTCCTGCCACTTTGATTGATTTTGAACATTGTTTATATTATTTTCTTTCATAATCTTCCTCCTATACTACTTTTTACTTGCACATATAATGCTAAAGGAAATAATTAAGAAATGCAACATGAGGTATTTTATAATTCGAGAGTAGGAATTAATATGAGTTAATTCTAAAAAATTTCCATGAACGTAAGTTCGTAGATATGCCAAATCCTAATATGATTTAGAGCCATAATCTTCGCAAAGCGAGAATTAGAGATACCACAGATGTAAGTCCGTGATAGTTCATTTGAAATTCCTAGTCTCAAATATGCTATAAAGAATAATCGAACCTGCAATCGTCGCGTTTAGAGAATCAACTTTCCCTTTCATTGGAATTGAGATAAGACCATCACAGTTCTTTTTCACTAAATCTCTCAACCCTTCTCCCTCACTTCCAACGACAACTCCAACTGGACCAGATAGATCTTGTTCGTTATATTTCACTCCTTCATTTACACCACCAAGTCCATAAACCCAGACATTCTTCTCTTTCAAGACCTGAATTGCCTGAGAGATATTTGCAACCTGAGAAATCAAAAGATGTTCAGCAGCTCCAGAGGAAGAGTTTACAACAGACGGAGTTATCCCCACAGCACGTCGTTCTTGAATAATCACACCATGCACACCGGTTGCTTCCGCAGTTCTCAGTAATGACCCCACGTTTTGAGGATCTTGTAAAAGATCAAGGATTAAAACTAAAGAATCTTCATTTTGATTCCGACTAAAAGTGAAAATCTCATCAAGAGTTACATAAGGATACGTACTTCCTTCCAAAACCACACCTTGATGCTGTCGATGTTTAACTATCGCTTCGAGTTTGTGTTGAGTAATCGGCGTGATCGGAATCTTCTTTGAACTACAAAGGGATTTTATCTCGGTAATAACATCGGATTTTAAATCAACTCCTTGAGAAAGATAGAGATTTTTAAATTTCCGACGGCTTGCTCTTAATGATTCTAGAACTGGATTTCTTCCGTATAAATATTCCATATTGATTAATTTAAATATCAAAGCTCAAAGTAAATACTAATTAACTAATGCGTTTGTGTCAATGTGAAAAGTGATAGGTGTCAGAAACTACTTTACGACATCAATTCTTACTTTCAATACTCCACGCGAAAGAGGAGATAGTTCTGCAAAAGCTGCTTTTGATAAATCCAAAGATACTCCACGTGAATAAAAAGCTCCACGATCATTTACTTTTACCTCTATCGAATTACCATTTTCAATATTGGTAACTTTTAAGATTGTTCCAAAAGCATACTCTGGAGATGCTGCAGTTGTATAAGCATTCATATCAAAGACTTCTCCACTACTTGTTCTGCGACCATGTAAAGCATCACCATAATAGGTAACCACACCTATGCCTTTATCTATATACGTCTTTTTTTTAGCCCCAATTTTTACCTCTTCATTAAGGCTAACTTGTTTCTTGGTGCCGATTAAAATCTTATCCCTATTTTCAATTTTTGTTTCTAAACGTACTACCGCTCTAGCATGTTTTGGAAAAACGACCTTATCTAAAGGGTAAGTTGTCGAAACAAGATTAAAAACAAAAAAACTGCTAAAAAGCGCAGTCCTTTTAAACACATCCATCTAATAATATTCTGTGGGGCAGAATACAGACTTCAATAATTAATCTTTACTGACTTCAGCCAGCTGCTAATCTTTAAATCCTAAACAATAATTAAATATAGAAATAATTAATTACAATAAAGTTGGGGGATTGTTTAGGATTTAAAGATTAGAATTCAAAAAATTTGATAGTACGGGTTGGAAGGATAACAAAAAGATAAAAATATGTCAAATTTAAGCATTTTTGGTGATAACGATATCTTTTTCTGCTACAATTGAAACCTAATATAAAATTACTAATTTTTACCTATGTCCTTGAAATTAAATTGGATTGAAAAAAATAGATCTGCCGAAATCGTCATCGTCTTTGTGATTTTCATTTCTATAACCGCTGTACTTTTTATTTACTTGAATCCTCAAGAAATTATCAAACAGGTTCGTGACGCCAAAAGACTGGACGACATGAACAAAATAAGAAGCGCTTTGGACCATTACAAAGCTGAACACAACTGGACCTATCCAAATAATATATTCCTACTGACAGACTATATCTCTCCTATACCCACCGATCCTTTAACTCACAAATATTATGGTTATGTTGTAAACAGTTTGAACACCCTATACGAACTGAACTGCAATTTGGAAAGTATCAAAAAATTACCTCTAGAAAAAACCGACAACGGAGACAACGATAATCTTTATGAAATTGGAACAGACCTCACTCTGATGAAACAAGGACTCTATAACAATCTTGGAGTCAATCCTCCTCCAAATGTTTTCGAACTAATTTCTCCAAAAGAAACAGACACAATTAGTATTAAAGAAACCGATAAAGGCTGTTTATTCAATACCACCCTGTCTTGGCAAGAAGCGATAGATCCAGGAGATACAAATAGCTATTTCTATTACATTGATAATAACCCTGATTTTAGCAGCCCCGAAATTGTCGGAAAGACTTCAAATACCACAATCGCTTTGACTGAATATTTCAAAAACGTTAATTGTGCGGAAGTGGAAGACAAAATGTATCTAATTCTGGTAGCTCAAGACAGTGGAGGAAATTTAACAGACACAAATCCGATAATCATCAAAACTACACTTTCTCAATGATCCTTTGGAGGTTCGGAATTCTAAACTCTTTTTTAAAATTATATAAACGAGTCAAAGGACCTTTTCCAAATTTTTGATACTGTTGCTCTCTTTTTTCAAAAGTTACGAACCCTTTATCTTTACTGTGAAATTTATCTGCGTAACAAAGGATTTTTTCCTCAAGGGTCTCGGGAATAAAATCTAAATGAGGTAAAGGATAATTATGATCTTCAATTTCTTTTTTAGAAATTCCTAAGCCAATATGACGTTCTACCATTCTAATAATAGCTTCAGAAAATCCTTCGGCTCGTAGGATCATCGCGCCTAGAAAAGCATGTTGAATATATGGCTTAACAACACGTGGACCGTAAACCTTTTCACATTCAAAAACTCCAATATCATGAAGTAATATTCCTTTTTCCGCAATATCCCAGTTTAGAGACAGCTTGTTTTCAGACACAATCTGTTTGGCAATTTGTAAAGTAATTGTTGTATGAAGAAAAACATCTTCTGCTCCTTTTTGAGTCGGAGAATATTTTTGAAACAGCTTAAAAAATTCCTTCATCACCAAAAATTCCTTTCATTAAAGATATCGAAATATAACCTTTATTCAAAGCTCCGGTATCCAGTTTTTCATCTAGCTCTCGTTCTATTTTAGAAGCATAAACTTCTTTATTATAAATAAAGGTGTGCGTTTTATGATCAATTATGACTGGATAATGCCAGTATTTGGTGCTATTACCACTCACTTTTGTAAACTTTACCTGAGTCGTTGCTTCATGGGGAAAATTTACATTTATTAATTTCGCTTCGTATAAATTCTTGGCAATACAATCATCAATAACTTTAGAGGCCATTTCTCCTGGATATTTTAGAAATTCTTGAAAACCATCTTCCAAACTGTGATTTCGAAGCCAATCATTACTATTATTTCTTTTATAGCTCAAACAGATAGCCTTCTCTGATAACTGAACACTAAGACCCCGGATTGCCGCCGCAACTGTTCCCGAAGAGATATTGGCATAAGCAATATTTTCCCCCCAATTAATTCCCGAGATAATAAGATCAAACTTATTCTTGAAATAGCCTTGAGCAAATTCCATCGTGTCTGCGGGAGTTCCGTCTACCCAAAATGCCTTTACCCCTTCAACGACTTCCTCTCCCCAAGAATGAGAGGCAAGAAAAGTTAATTTTCCTCCTACTCCAGATTGTTGGGTTTTGGTAGCGGCAATAATCAAGTTGTATTTATCTTTAAGTAAACGAGCTAAAACTCTCGTACCCAGAGAGTTATACCCATCATCGCCGGTAAGCAAAATATTCTTAACTTCCATAGTTTATCTTTCTAAAACCTTTATATCTGTAACGGTTTTAATTTTGCCTAAATATATTGGTAAAACTTTTTGATGTCCCACAAAAAAAGGTTCTGGCAATTCATCTTTAGAAAACCAATTCCAACCTTCACAACAATCTGGTTCAGCATTTGCAATTTCACCTTTCCAACTTTTTATAATGTAAACAAAACGGACATAATGCTCCTCCTGATGATTCGGAGTATCGTTAACGACTGCAAACAAATCGATCTCATTTGCTTTAACACCAGTTTCTTCGAACAGCTCCCGTTTTGCACAGTCTAGAGTAGATTCTCCAACTTCAAGGTGTCCTCCGGGAAAAGCCCATTGCCCAGCCCCAAAAATATTCTTACGCTTTCCCAGTAGTACTTTTCCTCCTTTTTCCAGGATCATTTCACAAGAAACTTTGACTATTTTTTCTTTCATTTTTCTCCTAGGTAATGACCAATATATGGTAATGAAAACTTCCGTTTCAGATATTTTTTGTAGAGATTAATTGCATTTGCATGATCAAAACCAATTTGGGAATTTTCCGGTAGATTATTAAAATCAAACCAAAGGACTTCCGAAATCTCTCGATCATGATCCCCAGTTTTTTCTTCTACATCTACCACATAAAAAAAGCTGATATTTTGATTATCTTCGACGTTTGTTCTTTTTGGATCATCATTGATTTGAAGTAAAAACTTAATTTTTCCAAGATAACCTGTTTCTTCTTTTAATTCTCGTAATACCGCCTCACTGACAACTTCATCTCGATCAATATAACCACCCGGTAACGCGTATTTTCCTGGTTCAAAAAAAGCAGTATTTGATCGTTTTACCATCAAAATTTTATTGTCTTTAATTACAATAGCATCACAGGTTACATGACGCAATTTGGCTGGATTTCCATTGGGAAATTTACAAGTAATCATATTCAAACTCTTAAATCTTTAATAACGTTAACTAAAACTTTTATTCCTTTATCCAAAACTTCTTTCTCAATTGTGAGTGGTGGCATAAGCTGAATCACACTTTCATGATCACAGACCAAGTGCAAACCTTTTTTCCAAGCATGCAAAACAATCTTTTCGGTTAACTCCGGATATTTTTGCTTAGTTTTTTTATCTTTCACAAAATCGAGACCCAAAATCATTCCCATTCCCCGAATATCCCCAACATTTGGATGATCTTGTAAATGTTTTTTCAACTCACCCATCATGTAGTGACCTGTTTTCTGTACTCTTTCCCAAATTTTTTCCTTCTCATGGATTTTCAAAGTTTCGAGAGCCGCGGCGCAAGAAATTGGTAACCAACCAAAAGTAGATTGTAAGTTAGCGGGATCAGCTACTTCCGCGATTTTTTCCTTGGTCACCATTGCTCCAATTGGAGCGACTCCGTTACTCATTCCTTTAGCAAAAGTTACGATATCGGGAACGATATTTTCGTGCTTCATACCAAACAATTTTCCCGTCCGGCTGAAACCAGTTCCGACTTCATCGAGGATAAGAAGTGTTCCATATTTTTCCGTCAATCTCCGAACAACGGTTAAAAATCCAGTAGGAGCCACATAGGCTGAACCCCAACCGGAAATTATCCCGGATTCCGCGAAAACCGCCGCCACATCTTCATTTTCTAAAACTGCTTCTAATCTTTTTTCAAAATCGTGAAGAACTTCAGTTTCGTTCAAATCGGTTCTATAAATATTGGGATATTCCAAATGGATGTAATCTGAATTGTCTGAAGATATGCTTGTTAACCACTCTTTCCTATAACCTACCTCTAACATGGATAAATTGTTTCCATGATAAGTTTCATAGAATCCTAAGATTTTTTTTCGCCCAGTGTAAGCTCGGGCCAGTTTCATGGCATGTTCATTTGCTTCAACCCCACCAGTTACTCTACTACAAGAATCTAACTCTTTTGGTAAAACGTGATGTAAGGCTGAAGCATATTTTTCTTGGAGATCATCACAAAACCACATTGAGGCGTAAGTATTTTTCATCACCTGACTAGAAACTGCTTCCGCAATTTCGGGACGATTCCAACCCAAATTTGTCACATTCCAACCTGAAGTAAAATCAATATATTGCTTCCCTTTATCGTCCCAGAGATAACTACCACAAGCGTCTTTTATTTTAAATCGCCATGCTGAAAATTTTGTGTAAATAATATGTCGATGTACCATAATTACCTCCATTTAATTGTAGATAGATTGAGTTTCAAACGGTAAAAAGTATACCTTAAATAGTTGCCAGAGTCTAACAAAACGACAAACAGAAAAGCTACTTCCAGTTCTATCACCAAAAATGGAAAAAAACACTGTTTGCAATCCACCGAAAGGATATTCCGAAAAAGCAGCTAAATTGGCTTGAAATTCTTGATTTCCTTCTTCCATATTTCCTTCCTGCATCATATGTTCGAATTCATGACGTTTAACAAAAAGCTTTGCAGAAACAGGTAAATCCTCTCGGACATATCCAAAATCTCCACAAGAAATTCCATTTAAACCTGGCATCTCCTCTTTCGAAACTTCAATCATAAAATAATCTGAGGCTTGACGATACTCTTCTTTGGAAATTTTGAGACCTTCTTTTCTCTTTTGTCTCAACGATTCTAACCAATTTCGATCCTCCTCATTAAAAAAAGAATCAAAGGTATAGCCTCCCTCCCAATCTCCGTTTTCTAAAAGAGTAAACGTATAACAATCAGGATGTTTGGGAAAAGCAATTTTAGGACACTGATAATATCGACTAAGAAACTCGAAACTAATTATGCTTATTATAATAAAAACAAGAGAAAAAATAACAAAATATTTTAAAAATTTTAGGAACTTTTGTTTTTTATTGAGCATTTTCTTTTACATTAAATAAAAATATCAACTTAGTATCTAAAACAATTCATTAGATGATCATTCACCATCCCTGCCGCCTGCATAAAAGCGTAACAAATAGTCGGACCAACAAAACGAAAACCTCTCTTTTTCAGATCTTTGCTCATCGTTAACGCCTCTTTCGATTCTACCGGAATCTCTTTCAAAGTCTTCCAAGAGTTCTTAATAGTTTTCCCATTAACAAATTGCCAAATGTAAGAATCAAAACTCCCAAACTCTTTTTGTACTTGTAAAAAAGCCTGTGCATTAGAAATAGTCGCGCTGATCTTTAAACGATTGCGAATAATTCCAGCATCACATAACAAACTTTCAATTTTTTCTTGCTTATACATAGCAATTTTTTTGGCGTTAAAGTTGTCAAAAGCACGCCGAAAATTTTCTCTCTTATTAATAATAATTTCCCAAGAAAGTCCGGCCTGAAAAGCATCAAGGATCAAAAACTCAAAAAGATTGTGATCATCATGAAGAGGAACTCCCCATTCTTTATCGTGATAAGCAATCATTAAAGGATTTTTTGAAACCCAAGGACAACGATTTTTCATAACGTCTTAATTAACTCCTTTAAGCTTTGGTTTGAAACATAATATTTGTCAGTTAAAAATTCTTTTTGAGAAACCCAACGAAATTCTTGAATCGGCTCTTTGGTAGGATTAATTGAAAAATCTACTTTATAATTTTGAGTTAAACACAAAAAAGTCGTACAAACAACTTGGTTCTGATCGGTTCTGAAAAACCACCAGATACCAAGAACTTTACCTATTTTAATTTCTAAACCAGTTTCCTCTTTGACTTCACGCTGCAAACACTCATGTGGCGTTTCTCCATATTCGATTTTTCCACCTGGAAGATCCCAAAACTCTTTATCTCCAACAACTTGTTTAATCACTAAAAATTTATCTTTGTTATGAATAATCGCTTTAACAGCAGGGAAAACTTGAGACATGTTATTTTAAATTATTTTATAAAAAACGTCAGAAATTCTTTGATCGATTTATACTGCGTTCTTAACTCTTTTCGGCAAATATCAAGACTCAAAGCATTCCATTTTTCATCAGCCTTTTGCAAATAGAGCTTAACCATATTTTCGAGTTCCATCTTCCGACCATTAATTATTCCCCCGAGAACTCCTTCAACCGAAACAAAGCGGTAACAATCAGAGTTACAACAAATTTCAGATTCCAAAGAAAAAAATTTGGGAACTCCATGATGTTCGGAAACACAAGCTAGAATATTTTCTTTTTCCCTTCGAGATAGCTCTGAAAATGAATCTAAAAAATTCTTAGTTTTTGTAACCCCAGTATTAATATGCTCTTTCAAATTACCTTTACTAAAAACCTCTCCTAATCCACAATCCATCAAAGTAGTTCCTAAATAGACTATGCTTTCATTAGCCTTTAATTTTTGCGAAAGAATTTGGCCTTTATTATTTGCAAGTTCTAAGTGGAATTTTGAAGGCACTTGATATTTTTCAATTTCAGAAAGAGCAAATTGATTTGCTTGTTGCAAAATTGTTTTTGAAATCATGTATACAATTATACCTTAATATAAAATCATGGTCTAACACTAAGTAAAAACAATTAGAGGTCTTACCCCATTATGGGGTAAGACCTCTAAAATGCTGAAACGAAAAATAATTTACCAAAGAAATAGTGCGGCCTCGTGGAAAGCTGCCTAAATCCACAAGACCGCACCATTTCTAATCCATAAATACTACATTTATGTGGGAAATATTTCGAATACCTCTATCTAGTAGCATCCAAATAGTTCTGCTCCACTTGCTCCCAATTGACGACATGCCACCAAGATTTAATATAATCAGCTCGTCGATTCTGATAATGTAGATAATACGCATGTTCCCACAGATCTAGGGCCAAAATCGGTTTTAGACCTTCTAATAAAGGAGAATCCTGATTTGCAGTTGAATGTATTTTTAAGTGTTTATTTTCATCAAGAGAAAGCCAAGTCCAACCACTTCCAAATCTGTTTAAAGCTTCGCTGGTAAACTTATCGTGAAAATTTATAAAACCACCCAATTCCTTATCAATAATAGGCGAAAGAATCCCATTTGATTCTCCACCACCTTTTGGTTTCATGACTTTCCAAAAAAATGAATGATTATAATGTCCTCCCCCGTTATTCCGGACCGCGGTTTGAATCTCTTTAGGAATAGATTCCAAAGAGATCAAAAGCTCTTCTACTGTTTTTTTTGAAAGTTCATCATGATCTTTCAAAGCTAAATTTAACTTATCAACATAAGTCTGGTGATGTTTTGAATAATGAATCTCCATTGTCCGCGCATCAATATAAGGCTCTAAATCCGCATAAGAATAAAGAAGTTTAGGCAAAGTAAACATAATATTTTCTCCTGACATACTAACACTAATTAGGTAAGAGTATAATATATTAAACATTTTGTCAAGTTGCTTTTTCAAAGAATCTTACTTACAATAAAATCATGATAGTAACTAATCCTCAATTAAGAACAAAGGAAGAACTAGAATTGTTACCAAACGAAGTTTTAACTTCTCCTCTTCCAGAATTAAGACCAGTTTCTGGTTTTGAATTACCTCTCCCAGTTACAGGACCAAATCTAAAAAAAACTGTTTTAATCAAAGACGCCGTAAACACATATAAAGAATCTCCGATTCAAGAAAAGTTACACAACCTTCAAAGAGAGTTACAAACTGCTCAGCTTTCGCTAAAAAGCCCTTATCGTAATACCTCTATTCAATCTATTGAGGAAACAATTAGGCGAATCACTGAAAGAGATATTCCGGAAGCACAAAGAGAGCTAGCCAAACTTACTTTTCCGGTTATTGCTGATGTTAATATTGATCATGACGGTCGAATAAATATTAATGGCACACCACAAGAAGGTCGACATGTTATCGTGGCTTATGATCCAGAGAAAAAACAAACATACGCCAGATATTTACCAGGACGTCCCGTATCCACAGCAGTAACCGGTAGCATGGGAGAAAATATCCAGATCCCCATTCAAGAAGATGATGGAAAAATGAGAATGTTATTACCAATTGCTTATCTAGAATCTACGGAAACAGCACCAAAAAGTGGAATCTGGAATCTGCAGATATCTCAAACAGCTTTTAATAACAAAGAGCCATTTCCCATTGATGTGGAAACTATTGATCAAAGCCCTCAAAAAGTAGTAACAAGTAGTGATCAAGAATCATTAATGGCTCAGTTCAAAGACACGCCTTATAAAAAGAAAGAAAAACCGAAAAAAGGTTGGTCTACATCTTGAGAATAACTAGCTTTTCATCCGTTTTTGCTCCTCGAGATACATGTCATTTTCTCCCCAAGATTTTACAACTTCCTCAGTAACCGGCTTTGCAATATCCCAAGTAATTAAAAATATTGACTGCAAACTTTGAGCAAGCAATTTGCTTTTGATTTTCAAACCCCAAATTTCATTATCTTTGGCACTAATTATTCGTAACCAATCACCTTGTATTGCAATTCTTTGGTTTAAGATAAACTCCGGTTTATCGATATATCGCATTTCCCATGCTTTAATATACTCTGGATTATGACTATATTGATACGTCAATACATGCTTTGTCCAATCGTTAAGAGGCATCACTTCTTTAATTGGATGTTTCGCTTTTTCACGAAGAGCAATCTCTTCCTGTACAAGTTTATTCATGTCTTCTCGACCAAAAATATCCATCGGCATCTGCAAATCAAAGGCATATACTGGCATTTCTAGCTCAGAAATCATCTTATCCATATAGACATTTTTGGCGCCTTCAATACCAGGAAAAAATTGGAAATCAGCATTCACTTTATTTTGATGAAAATCAGCTTTAAGGTTTGGTAAAAAATTCAGAATATCCAATTCCAGAGAAGTTAATTCTTTTCTCTTCCCCTGAAGTATTGTCCGTAAAATAGAAGGATTTTTAGCTCGAATTTTGGTTTGTTGCTTTTGAATTCCATCAGATTGTTCTAGCTCAATTAAACCTTTCAAGGATAACTCCATCACCACATCGTAAACTGTAGTTCTGGGAATTCCGGTTGCTTTTGATAATTGGAAAGGAGATGTTTCATTGTGTTTCAAAGATTCTAAATAAACTTTCGTCTCATTTTCGCTTAAACCAAATCTCTTTAATGTTTCCAAAATCATATTATTTTCCATATTTAAACGCCAGATGAAAGAAAAAATATAAATTGACAGTAAAATAAGCGTTAAAAACGTGCATGTTTGACGAGCGAAACGAGGAGTTACACGTTTTTTAGCTTATGAACTGATCAATTTCTTTTTCTGTAATATGGCGCCTCCTTTTGATGCTATCTTTTGGATGAACAAAAGATATTTTGAAGCTATTCTATTATTTCCGACACTGTCCGTCAACTTTGACACTACTTTCACAACTATACTATAATCTCGTCCAAGTTTAATTATTAACTATGACAAATGTCGTTTTGTTATCATTTATTGCCCTCGCTTTTTTCGCCACCGAAACCGTCTTACATAAATTAACGGCAAAATATGTGGTCAAAAATCCATTAACTTTTAACTTTTATTTGACTCTTTTTGAGTTTATATTTGTACTTCCTAGTTTATTTTCAAACCAAATTACATTTCCCTCTCTTATTGACTTCAAATATATATTTTTAACATCCCTCACAATTACGATCGCCATGATTCTGTATTTTTTCGTCCTATATCATATTGATGCTTCAGTAATTGGACCGTTGTATAATTTTCGGATAATTTTCTCAATTCTGCTCTCTACAATTTTTTTACATGAAATTCTGAATCCAACTTACTATCTTTGGATTGGTATTTTAACAATTGGCGGTTTCTTTGTTACCTTTAATGAAAAGACAAAACTCAAATCATTTTTCCAAAAACCGGTTTTTATTTTTCTCATTTATGTCTTTGGACTTGCGCTTATGTCTATTTTTATTAATAAAGGTGTGAATATAAGCGGATATTGGAATTTTACATTTTGGTACAAAGTAATATCTTTTATCTTAGTATTATTCACAATCCCTTTTTTCAAAAAAGATTTTAAAGTTTCTAGGAAGCAATTTAGCACGATTTCAATAATTTCTTTAATCGGATTTTTAGGAACTCTTTTTGCCAATCAGGCTTTTTCCATCAATGTCACAATCCCCACCGCTATATTTTCTATTCCCGGATCGATGATCATTATTTTTATTCTCTCGAGATTAAAACCAGATCTTTTAGAAAAACATAGCTTAAAAGTGTATACGATACGTTTTTTTGCGGCTTCAATTATGATTTTTGCCGCATTTCAGCTAAAATGAAAACAAGGAGAAATTCAAGATGACAAACTATAATTTCACTCATAGAGTCCAAGATGTCCCTAATTCCGGGATCGGTTTTATGATGCGTTATGCTTCAAAATACGACGATGTCGTTTCCCTGGGACAAGGAACTCCGTTATTCCCAACGCCGAGTTTTATCTATGACGAACTTTATAAAAAATCAAAATCAGATCCAACGATTGGACAGTACTCCAGCGCCAAAATTGAAAAAGAGCTCAAGAATTTAATCGTGAAAAACATCGAAAAAAAATATAATTTCACACCTGACCTTAGTGAAATATATCTTACAGTCGGTGGAATTGGTGGTTTATTTGCCGCATTAATGGCTTTTGTAGAAAAAGATGACGAAGTGATTTATTTCGATCCCAGCTATCCTCTACATCTTTCTCAAATATATCTTACTCAGGGAAAACCAGTCTTTGTTTCTTTAATAGAAAAAAAAGGGTGGCAGATTGATTTGGAAAAATTAGAAAAATCGATTACTCCCAAAACAAAAGTAATAATTCTAACAAATCCAAACAACCCAACCGGTACCGTTTTATCCGAGCAGGAAGTCAAAAAAATTGCCGAAATTGTTTTGAAGCATAATCTAATTCTGATTCTCGATGAAGCATATGAATTTCTGACTTACGAAAAAAAGCTTTTTTCACCACTAAAACTTCCAGAACTCCGCAATAACATTGTGCTCTGTAAAAGCTTTTCCAAAGAATTTGCAATGACTGGTTGGCGTATCGGTTATGTCTACAGCCATAAAGAAATCGTGTCTAAAATTAGTAATGTTCATACCTATTTCGCCATTTCACCGGCAACGACTTCAATGATTGCCGTTATAACCGCACTCTCAGATCCTCGTGGAGATAAAGCGATGCAAGAGTTTAAAGAAAAATTCACTGAAAGTAGAAAAGCAATTTGTGAAAGACTTGATAAACTGCCAAAATTATTTTCTTACCACAAGCCTGATGGCGCGTATTATATCTTTGCCAAATATTTAAATTTCAAAATGGATTCTTTTGAGTTTGCAAAAAAGCTTATTGATGAAGCAAAAGTAATCACAATTCCAGGATCAACTGGAGGACCTTCGGGAGAAGGACATATCCGCATGTCTTTTGCCGCGGATACAAAATTAATCCATCAAGCCTTTGATCGAATTGATAGATTCGCACAGAAATACGGGCAAAAGTAGGCTAAAATTTACAGGGATCTTGTTTTACCTCTTTCAAGGAATAGAAGTTAATAATCACAATCGATAATAATATAAGAAAACCCCCAATTATTTCTGTAGTGTTTGGAAATTCTTTTAAAAAGATTGCGTTTAAAAAAAGCAAGATCACTAATTCCACTGAGGTTACGATATTACCAAGATTCAAATCAAAGTTTTGAAAACCATAAAGATACAATCCACCGATTAAAACCATACCAACGCCGAGCGCAATCACGGCTAGTATTGAAGGCATCGATACTGAAGCAGATATACTTTCTTGAAAAAGCAAAAACAGCAATCCACCTACAACAACTTTGGAAATATTCTGAAAAATCAGCATTGTAGCTTTGTCAAATTTACCCAAATATTTAGCCATCGCATTATCAAGACTGTCTAAAACTCCCGGGATAAACCCAAAGATTACTCCTAACAAACTCGTCCCCTCCAAAGGATAAGCCATCAAAAAAATTCCCACAAGGGAAATAATAAGAACCATAATTTTCATCTTCGTGATCTTTTCGTGATACCAAATCCAACCAAAAAACAGAGAACTAATTAAAACTCCAGCATAGATGTAAAAGAGCGTATTGGCCGCTTTGACCAGATTAATCGAGATCACGGTCGAAATAATAGAGAACGGCGGCAAGATAGAATAAATGAACAATTTTCTTTTATCGATTTTTTTGTCTACTTTGATTTTTTTACGGGTAACAATCATCCATCCCAAAATAAATAAAACACTCACTAAACCTCGCAAAAAACTCTGAGCAAACGGCCCAAATGATTGACTGGAAAGACGAATAAATATTCCAAAAAATGCATAGATAAAAGCCGAGGAAAAAAGTGCTAAAAAACCGTATTTTTTATTCATAAAATTAACTTCTAACTTCAAAATCTAAAAGATTCTCAAACAATTTAATCACTCTTTTTTCAGCAAAAATCCACCGTCCTTTTTGTTTATCCGAAGCTTGAATCGTACACCAACTTACTAAATAAGGGTTACTCACTGAAACAATTTCAAAACCGGCATAGTTTTTATTACTTGTAAGAGGTAAACTATCTCCCATTTTTCTTTTGAGAATTTTTTCCGAGATAATTTTTTCTTCTCCTCTTTCCCATAACTTTTTTTCACCATAAGTTTTCCACCAATTAACAACAAGAACTACAACAATACGATCGAGGTCTTTTTTATTAATTAACCAATCTCTTTTCCCTGTCATATTTTTACCCATTGTTTCACAAATAGATTTAAAATTTGGTTGAGATGAATTCCAAACCGCATTACAAACCTTGTCCAAAAAATCAACATATCCATTTACTTTTGTTAAATCTCGAGAATATTTTGTCCCAAAGTACAAATCATAACCATCAATTGTTTTAAAAAAAGCTTCAATACTGACCATTTTGGTGTTTTTTTGCCCTACGAATGCTTCAATCTCAGCGATACTTGGTCTCTCTTTTCGAGGGTTCGGTTTCCAAGATTCTTCATAAATCCCGTTTCGAGCCATATGAATGTAAAACGGCCGACCCGATTTAACAATAGTATTCACTTTATCTATCATTTTTGACTCTCCCAATTTTTCAGTTTTTCATAAATTCCTAAATCTAACTCTAAAACTCCTTCAGCGCGCAATTTTTTGGCACGAAAGTGCGCATGATCCCCCGGAACAATAACCTGTGTAACATGATCTCCATGTTTTTGACTACGAATATCTTTACACATTTTAGACACGGAAGATTTGAATTTATCTAAATCCGTTAAACCTGATATATCAATCGCAATTAATAAACCACCATATTCATGTTTCGTATACTTGGCGCTTTTTTCTAATCCCATAAAACTGCGTACTAAAGCTCCTGTCAAAATCTCTATCAAAAGAACAATATTATAACCTTTATATCCTCCACCCATAGGAAGAATTCTAGCGTTTTCTTTATCTTTAGATATCGCAATAACAGGATCGCAGGTTAAATTTCCATTTTGATCGACTAAAACACCCTCTCTCATTCTATGTTTATCCTTCAAAGCTCGACTATACTTATAAAAAGCTGATTCCGAAGTTGCCATATCAACGAGAATAGGATCATCCTCTGTTGGAATAGCATAAGATAATGGATTAGTTCCAAAAATTGGCTCACTCCCACCATAAGGAACAGTCCCTAAACCACCATTAAATACGTACATTGCGATTAAATTACGTTTCGCCAAACCATAAGTCCAAAGTTTTAACCAATCAGTCACATTAGAATTATTGAGTCCAAACATCGCAATACCATTCAATTTAGCTTTTTCCTCAATTTTGTCATGCACCCACTTTAATTTAAGTGAAGGTCCCAAACGATTAAAATCGACTAGAAAAGTTCCTGATTTATCAACTTGTATCTCGATCTTTGAAGCTTTTAACTTTTCCCAAGACTCCAGATCTTCAACCGCAGAATTAATTGGATTGACGTCCGGATACATAAAAAGGGTACATTCTATTTGAGCTTTTGCAAAGTACTGTGCTTCTTCTAAAGATACAAATTTAGCAGCAGCTTTACTAAGTAATTTCTCAATTTCAATTAAACTAACTTTTTGACTAGACATGATAAAACTCCTTTAACTAACTGTACTTAAGATAAATTATATAATATTGTGCTGTTTTTATCTCCTGCAGATTTTCACCGCCTAAAAGTTCTTGCAATTTTTTTATTTCTTCATCTGTCCACCACTTCGAGGTATAACCGGTTTTACTTTCAAACCAGCCTTTGTCAAAATTACACTTGCTTAAATCCGGCTCGCCATTCATCGTTGATCCGTGATAATAGGTCATTAAACCCCAATCTCTTAGAGCTTGTTGTCTATATAAAGATAAAATAATCTCCCCTTGATACTTTTTTCCTACTTTTTTCATTCCTTGTAAAACCTTTTGCCAGTCTCCTTCAATTGTTCCTAAAGTATTTTGAAGGCATAACAAAAGTGGTTTATGTACTACAATATTTCGTGCCTTTAACAATTTTGACAAATATGTCACATCTTCTTTTAAGACTGTAACATTAGGATAGACATTCGCTCTTTTCTCTAATTCTTTAAACATTTCAGGATTAACATCAATTCCTACTATCTGCTTAACTAAAGGAGAAACCGTTTTTAAGATTCTTCCATAACCTGCTCCTAAATCAATAATTGTTTTCTTTTCCAAATTTTTAATTTCACGAATAAGCTTAAACTCATCTTTCTCGTGAGATTTAATAACCGGATCATCCCAATCTTCAAATAATTTATAATATTGTTTTGCGTTAAAGTTTCTCATTATATTGTTCATATTTAACAACAACCTAATTTCGCGTACTTTACAATAAAACATTATTCCTGTAAAATTGTTGTTCATAATGATGAACAACAATACAATCATTGAACTGCTTAAAAATTTCGACTTAAATTCCAAAGAGGGAGAAATTTATTTGACTCTTCTTCAAAAGGGAATTCTTTCACCGCTACAACTCTCGCGGGCAACCCTGTTGAATCGAACTACCATCTATCGAATCTTAGAAAAACTCAAAAAAATCGGTCTTGTAGAGGAAGTTCTGGACGAAAAAAGAACCAAAGCCAAAGCAATCTCTCCCGATAATTTTGAGATGATTGTTAAACAAAAAGAATCCGAAATTGATAAACTCAAACAAACACTTCCCGAATTAAAAGCACAACTAACAGCTATTCAAGGTTTGGCTTCTCCGGAAACTAAAGTGCTTTATTACCGCGGTCAAGATGGACTCAAACAACTGCTTTGGAACACCTTAAATGCTGAAAATGAAATTATCGGATATGGTTATATGAACTGGAATGACGTAGTTGGAAAAGAATTTGCGGAAAAGCTACGTCAAGAAGTAGTTTTAAGAAAAAGATATTCTCGAGAGATTCAAAACAGTAATTCGATAGACCCATTAAAAACATATACCTCTGTTCCCAGTTATGACAAATACTATTCCGGAAAAAAGATTCCAAAAGAAAAAATAGCAATTAAACATGACACCTATATTTACAATAATGTATTTGCTTTTTCACATTTTATCAAGGAAGAATTTTTTGGAATTGAAATCTATAATGCAGAAATAGTTCTAACCCAACGTCAGATTTTTGAAATACTTTGGGCAATCGCTGTTTAGAAGTATCAATAAAACATTGCTTTGTCACTACAAATTTAATGTTAAATAAGAAGTATTGCTCCAATAATTACGACGACCGCTCCCAAACCTTTTTGCCACAAATAATCTTTCTCTTTAAGAAAAATGTATCCCAAAATAACAGTTAGAATAATTGATAATTGCGATATCGGAGAGATTTGAATTACCGTTCCTCCGGATTGATAAGCCCAAAATACAGTTAACGCGGCAATTGCCCAAAATAAACTAGTAACAAACATTTTGATAAAGCGTTTTTTATCTAAAAACAGTCTCAAGTTTTTGAATGCTTTAGGTTGAAGTAACAGAAGAAAAACAGATGGCAGCGCAAAAGATATAGCTAAATAAGAAGGCACATTAGCAAAGTGGTTAATTAAAAAAGCATCATTGGTAAAAGCTGTGCCAAAGAAAAAAGAAGCTAAAATCGCAAATAAATGACCTTTACTTAGTTTCCATGATTTTGAACGCCAAGAAACAATAATAACTCCCAATACTATAAAAATTATTCCTACAATTTTTTGAAAATTCAAGGCTTCTTGGAGAAAGATAGCCGCAGCCACAACTGACCATAATGTCCGGGAAGCAAATAAAACGCTCACTTCCGAAGCTTCCGCAGTCTGATAAGCTCTAAATAGACAAAAGTTAAATAAAGCGTAAAAAACCGTCATCAAAATCAGATTTGGGATTAACGGAATCAAATTCGGGATAGAAAATCCAACAAATAAAGAATAAATGAAAATAATTAAGGCCGTAAGCATTTGGAAGAAAAACCCATAGGCAATTGGATCGCTCTGTTCTTCTCTAAGAAGTATTTTCTGGAGAATTCCGGCAATAGAAAAAGTAACCGTACTAATTAAAACAAGTATTAACCAAGTCATGGTAGATAAATATTAAAACAACGCTGTCTGTGAAATCACTCAGTAACAATTTCCATACTACCGGTTCCAATATCAACATCAAATTCAACTTTATAAGTAGAGCTATCAAACTTATCCGAAATATAGTTACCATCACCTTTGATTTCCGTATCATTTAACTCAATTTTCCCTGTTCCAATTTCGTATTTTAACTTCAATTCTGTATTTTTTGGTAAGGTAATTTTGGCCGAACCAGTCCCAATCTTAATTGTGATTTTAGAAGATGGCAAAGCATATTGCCCCAAATTAAAACTAATTGAACCAGTACCAACTTCTGCGTTTAAGGTATTTAAATTCATCTTATCAAAATTGACAGTTCCCTTTCCCGTACCAAGATCAATATTAATATCGGTAGGAATCCCAGTTTGCCCCATACTAAAATCGTATTTTACCTTGTTGCTATCAAATATGCGTCCGAAGAAAAAGACCCCTGATTCCGTGGAAAAATCTAATGAAAGAACTCCATCTTTGAATCTTTTCTCCAAACTTGGTTTTCCAAAATCATCATAATAACTAGACGTAATGTCCAAATAATTATAGGTGTCATCGTCCGTAATACTAAACTCCGAGACTCCTATATCTACGGTTAATTCTCGACTAAGCACTCCTTCGTAAGCATCTTTAGCAACAGTGATTTGATCCTGTTTTAATTCCTGTTCGGAAAGGTTAAAAACACTATTTTCCGGCCACCAAGAAAATCGATTATGCATGTAATTTTCTAACTGACTATTTACCGATGATAAAGATAAACAAACAATAATCGTAATTGTTGCCAAACCTAAAATCGCTACAAGCCATTTTGCAATAAAAGATTTTCCCAAGACTATCTGTAATCCGCCTAAAATCAGAAATACCGGCCAGAATCTCCACAATGTTCCCCAAACAGACCAAGGTAATATATTAAAGTTATTCAAAAGAAAAATTACGCCCAAACCGATTAAGATAAAAGCCCCAAAAGGATTGCTTCCATGATCTTCTTTAATATAATGGATCTCTTTCACAAACTGTTTGTCTTCTTTTTGTTTATCATTTTGTTTACTTTCTTTAACTTCTTCTTTTTCTTCAGGTTGAATTTTTTCCTCTGTTTGTTTTTTATTTACCATTAGTTTCTCCTCCCTAGAATTAAAAATCCTAGAATTATTAAACCTAGAGGCCATAAATGCCAAACATTAATATGGAGAACTCGGAAAAAACCAAAATTATCAAATAGAAAAAGTAGTCCTATTACGATTACGATAATTCCCCACCAAATGCGTGATTCATCTTTTTTGGCTGACTTTTCAACGTTTTTGGCGAATTTTTCTGCTTCTCCAGCTATTTCTTCTACGTTTTTTTCAATTATTTTTTCAACATCGCTATTACTTGCTGTCTCGGAGGGTAAAATCACCCAAAGGATTATATAGACTAGAACCCCCGCTCCACCCGCTAGGACAATCAGAGCAAATATTAATCTCACAATACTAGAATCAATATTGAAGTATTCAGCAATTCCACCACAAACACCCCCAATCATCTTATCTTTTTCTGACCGGCAAAGCCTTTTTGAGCTTACAGTCTCTTTATTATTATTCACATTTTCTTGTGACTCTTTTGTATTTTCCTTCATAGTATTTATCCTCCTAAAAAGTTATTATATATATTTATAATCAAATTATCTACTCGTATCTCAAAGCATCAAGAGGTTTCAGCTTATGTGCTCTAATAGCTGGATAAAAACCGGTAATTAATCCAATGAATAAACCGATCAAGATAATATAAAAAACAATGTATGGAGGAGTGTAATAAAAAGAAACAGGAGAAACTCCTCTTCCCAAAGCAATTATTTGAAAAGATTTTTCTAAAATAAATCCCAAAACGAAACTCAAAATAATTCCTAAAATTGAACCTAATAAACTTATTGTAATAGATTCAATGAAAAATAAAATAAAAACTGAACTATTTCTTGTTCCCAAAGCTTTCATGATCCCAATTTCTCTCATCCGGTCTAAAAGAGATATTGTCAACGTATTAAACATACCTAATATGGCAATTGTAACTCCCACAAAACCGATAACCATTAAAATAATTCTAAAGGTCGTAAAAACGGTCTGAATCTGTTCTAAAGTATCAAAAGCAGAAGAAGTTGTATACCCCATAGCTTCAATCTTGGCGCGCACTTCAGTTAATCTTTCCTGATCACTAAGAAGAACTTTAACCTTTGAATAACTGGGATTATTAAGTTCGGGTAAGGAATCAAAAAAAAGATATGCTGTTGGACTCTCTTTCTGATTTTTTCGATCTGTCACAACGCTTTCAATTGTTAAATCTTTCTTCCTCGTTTGTATTGCCAGACCATCTTCACTTTTTATAATATTTGTAGGAAATATTATTTCAAGTTCAGCTTTCTGACCTATAAAATTATTAACATCCTCATTCTTGGTTCCTAGGATATTTGGAATAATCTCATTTACAATTAAATTAGGAGAACTAAGCTCTGCAAAGGATTTCCCGGCAACTAAGCTCTTGTAACTGTATTTTAGATAATTGTTATCCATAACTAATACTGTAATATCAAGCACTGAACCACCTAACTTTAATTTACCCACACAATTGATTTGAGGAATGATCGTTTCTACTCCTTCAAGTTGTTTAATTTTATTTACTGAATCACTATTAAGAAGTAAAACTGCTGATTGTTCACTGTCTACATCTATACTTCTTAATGCATCTAATCCAACTGTCTGTTCTTGAACCAATCTTTCTAAACCATAACCTATTGAAAGAAGAATAATTACAAAAGCCATTCCGATAGCAATAGCAAATATAGTAAAAAAACTACGGCTTTTCCGATTTAAAAGGTTTAAAATAGCAATTCGTACTAATTCAAAAAACTTCATGGTAGATTTAGACTTCTGGCATTAATTGATTTCTCAAAAACTGTTGGATTTCATGAATACTTTCGTGAATTCCTTTTACTTCACCATCAAGTAGATGTAAAACTCTATTCGCTCGTAATAGAAATGAATAATTATGTGTCACCATCACAATTGTTCTTTTACCTTTTCGATTAATCTCGGTAAGCATTTTAATTATCTCTTCTTCAGATTTACTGTCAAGGTTACCGGTAGGCTCATCTAGAAATAGAGTCCAAGGATTTTTTACCAAAGCTCGAGCCAAACTGACTTTCTGTTGTTGTCCTCCTGAGAGTTCAGTAGGAGCATAATTCCTAAATTTACTCAAACCCATTTCTTCTAAACGACGTAATGCTTGATTGATGGCATTCCTTCGGCTCTCTCCTGTCAATATTAAAGGATACGCCACATTATCTAAAACTGATAAACTTCTTATCCAAGTTGGCTGTTGATACACAACACCCAATCTTTTTGCTCGTATATCAGCTCTTTCACTTTCATTTAAAGAATATGTTTTGGTATCACGCAAAATGACTTCTCCAGAATCTGGTTCTTCCAATCCCAAAATCACATTAAGTAAAGTTGATTTTCCACAGCCTGAAGGACCAAAAATAATTAAAAAATCCTTACTATAAACTTTGAAAGATATATCTTTTAATATTGGTATTTTATTGTTACTAACCTGAAAGGATTTTTCTAAATGATTAACTTTAATAACCACGGTAGAATGATGCTTTTTCTTCACCTTTATTGAATGAAGTTCTCGTTTCTTTTTCAAGTCCAAATTAGAAGTTAAACTTTTAGTAGTTTTCATCATTTTTAATTTTTATCTCATTATTCTCCAAATAACCATCCAAAAGAACGACGCAAAGATTCAAGGACTAACTCTAATATATTCTCTGCTGGTTCATCCGTAACTACGATATTATTATCAGAAATCGTTAGATTTCCGGCACCATCTTCGGAAAGAATCCGAAAATGATAACCCTGAGATGGATTCAAATCCGGAATTATTATAAGGTGAGTTGTAACTAGATTTGAATCTTCTTTAGTCTTTTGAGAATAAACAGTCTTTGAACCAATACCTTCTCCAATACCTAAATCATATTCTATTTGACTGCTTGCAAGCTCATCTGTTTCCCAACCAATAATAAGTTGCGCTGTTGCTTTTGATCCTTGTCCGATAATTCTAGTATCTATCGTAATATTTGAAATCATTGGAGGACGACTATCAATCGCAGTTGTAAAAGTAAATAGATTCGATTCTGTCTGAGATCCAAGAGAATCCCGACCATATACAATAATTTCATATGTAGTATTATCAAAAAGAGAACTGATTATTAGCTCATGATTAGTTTCCAACTTTGCCGTCGAAACTTCTTCTATTCTAGAATCGTTTCGTTTATTATAACGAATAATTCCAGTAGTAGGCACATTTGTTTGCCAAGTTACTTTAACTGTTCCCGTAGCTTTATCTTTCTGTTGTTCAAGTTCTACATTAAAAACTTTAGGATAAACCGCGGTTGTAAATAAGTGCTCTTCTCCAATCAAAGTATTTCCCTCTTCATCAATTCCTGATACTCTTAATTCATAATTACTTGCAGGAATTAATTCATCCAACCTCACTGTGTGAACAGTAATTCCGCCAACAGACATATCTTCAATAATTCTCTCCTGTCCCCCTTCAGATTTTAAATAAATCAGTGAAGTCGACGGGACCTCAGTTATCCAAGAAACGATGCAAGAACTATATTTAATATCTGTTACTTCTAAATCGCGAATCCGAGGTAACTCACCGGTAGTAAAGGTATTATCCTCACTAAAAGAATTTTCCGTTTCATAATCAATTAAGTCAGGATCATCTAGACTTTGAATACGATAATGATAGGTAGTTGAAGGCATTAATCCCCTAACTACAATCTCATGTTTTATAACTGGATCCCACTGTCCTTGGGTACGAGTATAAATTTCATTGGTCCCAATTTGCACAAAACTATTTGAGAGCCGATCAGTTTCCCATGTAATCGTAGCCGTCGTCGAACCAGTATTAACATGAGGAGCAATAACAATTGTCGGTGGAGTGCTATATTTACCTGTTGGTCTTCGACTCACTATTGTAGAATAAGCACTCTCTTTACCCGCATTATCTTCGGCGGTTATCTTATATGAATAAGTAATTTCATTATCTAATCCTGAATCAAGATATCCCAAAGAAATGACCTCTGCAATCTGTTGATAATCTTCTCTCTTATTTTTACGATAAATATTATAATGATCGATCTCTCCAAGAGCAGGAGCTATAAAACGAACTGTCAGAGCATAATCATCAAGGTCACGATTACTAGAATCTATGATAGTTACATTTGTGGGAATTCCTGGAGCGATTGTATTAGCAGTAAAATCAACAGAAGCATAATTGTCATAGTTGAAATTTCCGGCACTATCAATCGCTAACACATAGAAAGTATTAGTACCTTGCTGTGTTGCATAAGGACCTTCTGGTAGTTCTGTATCTTCTATTTCACTTATATTATTTTCATTTGGTTCTTGATTAATAGAATAATAATATGAACTAATAACAACGCCAATATCACTCGGAGCATTCCAAGAGAAAGAAAAACTGTTCTGATTATTTGAGCTTGGTGTTACCGTTAGATTTGTCGGAGCTGAAGGAGCGTCAGAAGTCGTAAAACTATCTTCTTCAGAATAAGCTACATTGTTATCTTCATCCTCACAGCGGATACGATAATAATAAAGGGTGTCACGTTTTAAACCCACAACTGTTACTTCATGAGCAACAGCCTCTTCTCCTTTACCTTGTTCCCAATAAGCATCATTTTGATTCTCACGATATTGCACATATCCTTGACATTCGCGTTCCATAGTCCAACTTATAGTAGCAGATAGAATATGTGTTTCAACCGATGGCGAAATAAGTATCTCAGGTGGGGTTGTGTACCGACCGGTTGGAATATCGGATACGACAGAAGAATATGCACTTTCGGCTTGAGCATTATCTTCAGAGGTAATTCGATAATAATAAGTAACCGTATTACTTAAAGTGGTATCTAAATAACCAGTGCTTTGAGTAGTTGCTATATTAGAAAAATTAATTCCATCCGTCGAGCGATAAATATTATAATGCTCTATTCCCGACCCTATATTAATAGGAGCTTCCCAAGTCAAAGTAAGTTGATATTTTTGAGTCTCACGATTAGAAGAATCTGTAATCTGAACATTCGTTGGGATTCCCGGAGCGCTAGTTTGAGCTTCAAAAGTTTGAGATCCGTAAGCATCAAAGTTCACATTTCCAATATTATCTTCGGCTACTATATAAAAAGTATTAATGCCTTGCTTTGTAGCAAGAGGTAAAGGTCCAATTGTTCTCGTTGCCGTTTCACTTATGGTTGTTTCGGTAGAGTTATACGCGTCTGGTTCTTCGTTAACACTGTAGTAATATTTTGCGATTGTACCCAAATATGTTGCTGGCTCATTGAAACTCACCGTAAAACAGTTATCCAAAGAACTACAATTAGTATCTTCTATTGTATCAGCTGGAGTAATAACAATATCCAAAGGAGCAGAGGGAGCAGAAGCATTGTAATAATAGTTCACCTGGGCATAACTAGAATTTAAATTTCCGGCATTGTCTTTTGCTCGAATGTAAAAAACATTTTCTCCATTTTGATAAGAAGGAATATTGGCAATTGAAGTTACTTCCAAACATTGATCATTATAATATTGACTCTCTGAATCGGCAGTACCGAGTTTATAACAATATCCCCAGACCCCTGAATCTAAATCTGATCCTGACGGCCAATAAAAGTCAAAAGAATTTACAGAAGAGTAACCTACCGGATTAACAGAAACTACAACCGGATTTATCGGTTCTGATTGATCAAAATGATAAGTCCATAAAGTTTCCGCCAGGCTTACTGAACCAGCATTATCTTTAGTTTTTATTCGTAAATAATAAATTCCGTCTTGATCTAAAGCAGTCTCTGGAGGAAGCTGAAATGAAACTTCTCCCGAAACTGGATCTTCGACAAAAGTACCAGCAATTTCTGGATCAGCAGTTTCGTTCTCTCCAAAATATACATAATAACCATCAACACCTGATGGACCTTCCCCACTATCACTAGCTCCACCTACTTCTCCAGATCTTGGCCAGGTAAAATAAGGACGACTACTATTAGCCCAATAATCATTTACAAAAACACGTTCTTTTGTATCATCATAAAAAGCAGAAATATCCGTAGGATTTGTAGGAGCCAAATTATCGGGAGTGTAATTAAACCTTACTCCAGTTAAAGAAGGAGATTGGTAATTACCTGAAGAACTAGTATAAACTGCTTTAAGAAAAATAAAACGATGAGGATCAGATTGAATTTCATTACCAGAAAGAGATAAATAATCTCCCTCACTACAGGTATCGGTAATAAAATTTTTGGTACAAGTGGAAACAGCTAGACTTCCATCATTCAAAGTCTGAGTTAATGCAATATCATCACCAGTACTCCAATCGGAAACCGCAGTTAGATCAATTTGACCACTGTAATATGTTCCCGTATCTTCATATCTACCAATAACATCCGCCTGACTATGTGTCAATAATCCCTGATAATATAAATCTGTAATCTCTGAAGCAGTTAAAGCTGAATCAAAAACACGAAGATCGGATAATACAAAATCTCCATTGTTACTTCCATAACCTATGGTTATGCTTTGAGTGTAATCATTTCCAGACACATAGTTTCCACTCGTTCCAACTACGTTATTTACATAAACTTTTAACATATTTCCTGTTGCTGACCAAGTTCCCACTACATGAGCCCACCTATCCTGAGTAAAACCACTACTATTTAGTAGTGATGATGAATATGTATTATTGCTATCCAACCTTCCATAACAACCATGGACTGTTTCGTAATATAACCCCAAATTCATGTTTGTCCATGTAGGATCTGTGCCATTAACTCTCAAAATTGTAAATTTTCCTCCGTTACCATGAACCGAACAAGAAACATTCAACTTGATCCAAGCGCTAATAGATCCTTCATTTTTATTTATATTAGTATTTGGATAAGACAGAGCAGCCGATGTTCTGGTACTTGTACTATCATGAGTCGTACCCGTCCAAGCATAACCAGTGCCGAAAGAACCATCAGCATATGATGTCGTAAATCCTAACTGTTCTAGCTGTACTCCATCCACATAAATAGTTTTTCCTGCCATAACTTGAACTCCATAATAAAGAGAAGCATCAATGGTAGTTGTTGAGTAGGTTAACCTCCACCAACCTCCTCCCATATCTGTGTAAGTACTAGGAGTAACAATAGTGCTTCCAAAATAAAGATTCGCCACAGTTGCATCTACTGTCCCTCCGATACTCCCACTAGTTCCGTTATACACATAAGCACTGAGAGTATGAGTAGCAGTAGAATTTGGATCAATTGAGATTGCATATTCATCTTGAAAATCTTGACCAATGAGTTTAACTGACTTACTCCCAAATTTGTAGTACGGTATAGTTGTATTTTCGCTAATAGATGAGGTGACAAAAGAAGAAAAAGTAGCATCAGCCTGTTGACCACCTGTCGAACTTGATCCCCAATATGCGGTATTGGGAACATTTGTAAAATTTGTCGGATCATCTAGCACAACACGTTCAACACCATCAACCCATAACGACATGCGAGTTGAAGAATATCTCAATTCCATATGATAAGTTGTTCCCGCTATAATCGATCCGTATGCATTCCAGGCAACTCCATAATCGGTCCCATCGCTATCAACACTAAATATCTGCAATGAAGAATTATCACTCCAATAAATTCCAAACGAATTACTCGCATCAGCTTGAAATCGGACAACATAGCACACACCACCAAAGCTATACATTGTTCCCGCACTATGTCTTGGCGTGTATTTAAATTTCACAACCCCATTTGTAGCAGAAAGTCCTGTAATTGGTTGAGTAAGTGTATCCGCTCCATCCACTCGAAGACCAGTAGTTTCAGTGGAATTTGTTTGATTTGCCGGCGTTACTGTTAACGAGACATCGGTTAATGACACCACGTATGTATCATCCACATAAGCTACAATCGAACCGTTATACCACTTCATGAAGCCAAAATACGTACCCAAATAACTTGATGAGTTTTTTACTACCCGATGGTACACACTCCAATCTCCAGTTATATAGTGCGAAGGACCTGTTTGATTTACCTCTGATAAATGCTGTAGGGGTTGAGTGTATTGGTTATACATAAATCCAAAAGTATCCCCTGATTCTCTTTTCCCCCAACCTCCTTGAGCATAAAATTTTCCTCCAGAATATGAATGGTTAAAATACACCCCATCACTTGTCTCATCACCTGTGAATTTTGCTGCACTCAAACCAGAATGCACTATCGTAGTTTCTTGCGTTACTTCACCCACTTCAGCTCCAGAATTAGACCATCCGGTCGGCAGCCAGGGATCACCTGATCCAGATTCAAGAGAAGGATTACTAACTAGATTTGTATACACCTCTACTTGATGCCAGTAACAAGTGTCTCCTGTGGATGAATCGTTATACAATTCAATTATTTCCGAAGTATTTCCCGATGGTGCTTCCCATGTAAATAAAAGCACGTCCGGATCTGTTCGAGTTGAGGTATTTGTTCCTGCCAAACTGGTTATCAACACTCCATTGTTATTATTCCAAACCTTAATAGTTGGCATACAGGATCCATCTGAGTGAGCAATAGCCCGAATTACATAATCATTTCCTTGTGCAGTAGACAAAGTGTAGCGTAAAGCAGCACTCGTATTCCCTGTCACTTTATAACCTCCAGCGTAAATTTTTTCGGATGTCAGTAGAGCAGATATATCCGTATAAGCACCATAATTACTCCATCCATCATTAGCATACGTACCATTCATCATAAATCCACCTGTATTGGTTGTAGACGTATACAAAAGATTGGACGAATGCGGATGGCTCCAAGCGTTACCAGTACCGGTAGATAGTATGCCAGTCGAAGCATTTGTTGGAAGTGCAAAAACGACATCCCACGATCCCGTCACCAAGGTCGGATCTTTACCTGTACCGCTGTTGTAAATCTGAGCTATCTCATCTCCATTTCCGACATCAATACCATAGGTACCATCAAACAATGGACGACGATAAATAGTAAAACCTTCGATAATTGAACTACTTGAGTTAGAAGTACCATTAGTTCCAATTCCAATAATATTGATCGCTGGAGCTGTTATCGTACTCGTTGATCCAAAATTATGTAAATCATTAACACTCACCGATACATAATTCGTGGCCGAAATCAAATTTTTAGTATCCCATCTAGCTATCACATTATAGGTTGTTCCCGCAACCCAATTGGAAATATCTATATTCGAAACACTGCTACCTCCTATCGAAAAACTCAACATCCCTGCTGACGATTTCCACATTCCGATTGTTCCTAATTGAAAATCTTGAATTAAAGCTCTTGTAACTCCATCATTTCCATTCCATTCTGGTGTAATCCAAAAAACAATACTTCCCTGATTAGTATCTATATTTGGATAAAATCTTCCTGAAATAGTTGTTCCTGGAACTATTGACAATGAATCACCACCTGAAGCGTCAATTCTATTTCCTTGCACCATTGGACCAGCAGCAAACGGACCGGTAGAATTACGCTTCGCCATATTAGGAGTAAATGTGGCTGAAGCTGTCAGATAATTAAAATATGGAGAAAACCAGTTATTATTATAAGTAACATGTTCAAAAGAGGGATTTGTAATCAAATTCGTCGTTCCTTCTTCTAATAAAACTCCTTGATGAGAAGCATAGCTTTGTGTTGAAAGGTAACCGGTATCGTTTATAGAAGAGTTAACCCCAATTAAACCAGAGATATATTTTGCTCCACTAATCGTTCCATGATTCCCATTTCCAGAAGCATCCAGTACTTTACCAATATTTCTAGGGTCATCACCATTTTCGTCAAAGTGGTAAAGAAGTTTCGTATTAACATCAGAAATAAGTGATCCTGTTTGTGGAATGAAGTTTGAAGTATATCGAACAGAATCAGATATTCTAAGCTCATCTACCAACATTCTAGGTCTTGCACTCCATCCAGCCATTGCAATATCGGCATTTATGCTCCACACACCTGATGCTGGTTCTGTAGCTACAAGAGTACCATTACGATATGTTCTAACTTGACTTCCATCATATACAACCGCATAATGAGCCCACTCATTAGCTAGTAATCCAATATTGACAAATTCCGTAATACCCCCTATATCTTGTCGTAAAACCAGAGATCCCCACCAACCACAAATACCAGTTGCCCAACCAGCTCCTATAACAGATGCGCTACCTCCTTGTGATCCATTGACACCCAAATTATTAATATTTGCCCATAGTTCGACGGTAGCAGCACTGCTTGTTGAATAACTGAATGAGTTATCAATATAATCATTCATCCCATCAAAGCTCAAAGCACTTTTACCTCCTGAATAACGAATGGCACCGGTTGCTGAAGTTGGTGTTTCTTCATTCACACAGGTCGTCGAGCCACTAAACGGACACACCAAAGTAGCATTCTTATCTCCCACCGAATACGCTCTGGTTCCTCCCGTCACCCAAGACGGATCATCAGTACCACTATTTGAGTTGACTCCCAGCGTTCCATTAAATCCGTTTCCCGAACTATCAGTTACTGTCTGTCCCGTCCCATCATCTAATTTCCAATTCGCCATTAGATTATTCCAATACGCATCCGCTGTGGTGACATTTCGATTCATTCTCTCGGTAATCTCACTTGCGGTTAGTGCTCGATTCCATAATCTCACCTCATCAATCTTTCCGGTCACAAATTGTGATACTCCTCCTCTTGATCCAATCACTTTCATAGTATTTGTTGACACATACTCCACTGCCAATTTACTCGTCAATGTCTGAGACACCCCATCGATATAAATTGCGTGTTCGTCAGCCGTTCCGTTTTTAGTATAAGCAATGTGATACCACCTTCCCGTAGTGATCAAACCATTACCTGTCACCGCCTGATATATCCCTGGAGTAATTACTTCAACTTGACCTGTAACATTGATCTCCAATTGCGGAATCAACCCCGTACTATTCCCCGACAAATCAATAATCGTTTGCCGCGTCAGACTGCTCACATATACCCAAGCCTCGATAGTTAAATGATTGTAATCAAACCCAAAAGCATTGTTGATATAAGCTAAATCTCCCCCATCAAAACTTAAATACTTTTCCCTAGGAAACGACGGGGCTGTTGCTGAACTATTCCCATAGTAGATTTCATAGTTAGCATCTGAGCCGGAAGTCACAATTTGCTCTTGAAGGGGAAAAGTAATAGTGGAAGCAGTGGTATTACAGTTAGTTACTGACCTGGGAATTTCCACTCTGGTATTAGCTAAGGCTGTAGCAACAAAGACTACTCTCAAATCATCACAATCATTTTGAATTCTACCCGCATCATAAAGCTCTTTTGTATTTAAAATGAGTTGAACGGTTGAACCAACTAGTAAAGTATTTCCGGAAATATTCTGCAAAGTTGCTTGCCTTCTGGCTACATAATCTTCATTCCACCAACCTTCAATAGCAGAAAGCCTCACTTCAGTATCTCCCACTACTACGTTTACAGTGTTAGCATTATCATAACCATCGCTAAAACTTCTTTGAGTAGGCATAATGAATGACGTCTCTTCTAAACCTAAAATCGAAGGATTCAGTTTGTGACTAAAAAATCTATATGCGGTCGTCGTTGAAATAACAAATAGCAATATCGTAAATAACCAGGTTAAGAAGGCAGTTTTTTTACGAATTTTGATAGAATTTAATTGTGGGAATTTACCACCTAAAAAAGATGTGCTTTTCCAAGAAAATGGACAAGAAAAATCTATATTATGATATATTTCTGTTATTTTAAATTTCATTTATGTCTGTTCAATTTTTAAAATTTAATCTTTCCAACCCAGCTAAAGATGTCTTGAAGATTATTAAGAATAAGATCAAAAACGTTATCCGAAGCTTTCCCGGTAATAACAACGTTACCCGATGATTCGAATTGATTTCCTGCATTATGTTTAGAAACTTTGAAAGGGTGACAATATATTTGCTATGATTAGCAGCCATAATTATAAAGCCTTTAGACCATGAAAATAATACATAACAATACCTAAAAAAGGAGTACTTTTAATATATCATATGTGATAATTAATTGGAATATTTTTTATTAGAAAAAAGTTGTCTTCCTGTATTTCAAATATCTATCTCCGAATTTTTTCTCTAGATTGTATTCCTCAATAATGCGAGTATAAAAAAGTAACGGTAAAAGTACGATAAGAGTCAAGAATAAACCAAAATTAGATTCTAAAAAAAGATTAAAACCAAAACAGATAAAGATTAAACCGATATAGATAGGATGTCTTGTCTTTGAATAGATTCCCGTCGTTATCAGATCTTTTGGTTCAAAGAATGGATTAAAATGTCCTTTAAGAGATATTTCTCCTACAATATATAAAAGAAAACCTACAAACATCAAAAAAAATCCGAGAGAGGTGATAAACAAATTTCCCTCAAACTGATATCTTGTCAAAATCGTAACGACAATCGTTAGCAAACTGACTGCGATTCGAAGTAAAACTAGCGTTTTTTCGGACATCAACATCCTCCTTGGAAAAAATCATTTAACTTAAATTATCATAACATAAATACTCTTTTTTTTCTTTTGACAACTCACTTTTTATCTATACCCAAATGAATTTCTCTTTTGAAATATAAAATATGTGATTTGGGTTATACTTATCTACAACTATTTACGATATAAGAATATAACTATATTACGATAATAGTCATTGTTAAAAAAGAAAGGAGTCTTTCATGAAAAAATTATACCTTTTTGTCATTCTCATCATCATCGTCATCGTTGGCACGTACATTCTAATGAATCAAGGTAAAGACAAAAATACTTCATCGGAAAATAATACCACTCAAAATGAAAGCACCCAGAGTGCTACAGATAATAAAAAATTCACCTTAGAAGAAATCGCTACCCACAATTCCGAAGATGATTGTTATCTAATAATTGAAGATAAAGTGTACAATGTAACATCATTTATTTCTTCACATCCGGGAGGACAAGCAATTCTTCAAGGCTGTGGAACTGATGCGACCACTCTTTTTGAGACAAAACCAATGGGCAGTAATACTCCCCATTCACAAAGTGCTCGAAATTTATTACAATCATATTATATTGGTGATTTAATTTAAGTAACTTCATGGTCATATTTACCCAAATTGCTTATTATCCAATCTTGGGAAAACCTTTAATTTTTTATTTGGGGATTCTCGCAATTAGTTCGCTTTTATTTACAGCTTCAATTGTGCCTTTGAACAAAAAAGGATTTTGGAAAATTCCCTTCAAATATCACCCACTAATGGCAAAGGTTACTATTACTTTCGCCTTAATTCATGGAATTCTTGCCATACTCACAAATCTTTAAACTTATTCATGTCCGAAATAATTAATCTTTACAAGCAAATTGGCGAAACACCATATCAAGCGATTCTAAAATTCAAACAAAAATACCCAGAATATCAAAAAGAAAAAATTAGCTGTGCTGGCAGGCTAGACCCACTGGCCCAAGGAGTTCTATTGTTATTAATTGGAGATGAAAACAAAAATCGGCTTTACTATGAAAAGCTAAGAAAAAATTATGAGTTTGAAATATTATTTGGAGTCTGTACTGACACTTATGATCTTTTGGGTGAAATCAAAAAATCTTCAAGTATTTTCAATACTAACTTATCTGAATTACAAAAACAAATCGCAGAGATTATGCCATCTTTTATTGGAAAACAGTCTCAGTTATATCCTCCCTATTCAGCAGTGAGAGTAAAAGGTCATCCCCTATTCTATTGGTCCAGACATAAAAAACTAAACTCCATAAATATTCCGCAGCACCAGATTGAAATTTACAATCTCAAAATCTTAGACAATTACCTAATTACGATCAAAAATCTAGAAGAAGTAGTCACAAAAAATATAAATAAAGTAGAGGGGAATTTTCGTCAAAAAGAGATTTTGGAAACATGGCAGGTTTTTTATAAAGAGTATCGAGGAAAAGAAATACCCATCCTAAAGATGGAGATTTCCTGCACAAGCGGTACTTATGTACGGCAGTTTATTCATGATATTGGGAAAAAATTAAAGATACCAACCGTTACTTTCAGCATCAAAAGAACTGCTATCGGTTCATATGAAATTAAAGAATCTGTCAAAATCTAGCTTCTAATGATGAATACTTTCAGGTAAAGTATTTTCAAGAAGGTCAGGGTTCTTTTTTATTTGCGGCTCTTCTTGAGGCGGAAGGACTTGCTTGGGGTGATAAATAAAACCTAGGATAAAGAGTATAACCGCTATCACAAAGACCAAAACTGAGAAAATTAACAATTGTCCTAAAGTATCGAAATAAACAGTTTTAAGAAGAGCAATAAAATAGCTCTGAAATATAAAAAGATATTCTCCCGGTAACTGCATTTGAATCACTTCTATTAAATCATAGAATTTTTGTCTCAAGGTCAAACTGCCAACTAAAACTAAAGAACTTGGGAAAAATAAAGTAATTCCTGACATAATAAGACCATTTTTAAAACCTGGAGTTATTAGAAGTAATAATAATATCATTATAATAAGTATTCCCAAGCTAATAAGAGGTAGTAATCTTAAATAGTAAAAGCCGGTTTGAATCTGTCTTGCTAACTGCGGATCTATGCTAATCATATCGGAAGAGATTTTCATTGATTCAATTAGGGTATCCAGTTCTGGTTTATCTTTGTTGACAGAGATAAATTCAACAATGACGTTTTCATCAAAACCAGCGGGTTTACACTCCATGACAAAAGGATTTAAATCTTCAGGTCTCACAAAGTTAGGATCACAATCAGGAAGTACTCGGATTTTTTCTTTAAACATTACGGATATAATACTAATCATAGTCTCTTTATCTTCAGCAATTTTGATCTCAAAGATTGGCTTTTCTGTTTTTCCCTCCAAAAAATCATAGCTACCATCAATTACTTTATTAACACTCGTTTCTAGGAATTCTGGAGTAACAAGACTATTAATAAGTTGCCCCAATTCACTATCTTCATCACTAATTTTTTTAGTTAGATCCGTAAAAAAAGCGTTGCTACCCGGATCACTTTCTGGGTCTTCATTCTTTTGCAAAGACATAATATCAATTGTAATTTTCAGCGCATTATTATAAAGATTCGATTCCTGTAACCAAGTTTTTACATGATCTCTGTTCGTAGCAATTTGGGAAATGGAATTTAAAGGAATAACTATTAAAATAATAAAAACAAAAATAAAACTAAGTAGTAAAGAGATGAACCACCGAATGATTTTGATAAAAGTTTCCATAAAAAAATTCTACACCCAAAATACTTCTTTCCGCAATTTTTAATTAAATACCAAAAAAGGGGTAAAGATTTTTTTAAAATCTTTACCCCCTCTAGATGCTAATTCAGAATCCTAATTTGATTCTGTTTCTGATAATGTAAGTCCGCGACGCATACCTTTTCCCATTCCACCTCGTCCCCAATTTCCGCCATTTTCATCATAAAACTCATGCATCTGATCAATCGTTTCCTGATCTTCACCATTCAAGTTAATCTGGATACCATCATCAGTCTTTGTTACAGTTCGTTCAATGTTATCATGTAAATTACGCATCGTTTCCCCGTTAGCTCTAATCTGATCCCTTTCTTCCTGGGTCAGATTAGCATACATCGGACAATCAGTTGTTGAGATTTCGGTATCATCCGCTCTTACGGTTTGAAATACAAAACCACCCAAAGCCACTCCGATTGTTAAAGCTAAAGTGGATATAATTAAATTCTTCTTACTCATTAAAAATCACCTCCTTTTAATAATCTATATCTACATTACAAGTTCAAAATCATTTTTCTTACATTTTACTGACAACTGCCTCCATAACAAGGTTGAATACTATTAATTCTCAACCTTCTATAAATTCTAGTAACCCCAGTAATCCCATACGCTCTAAAAAATTCACCTTCCCAAATTCCGACAATCCGAAGCTCTGTTCCCAAATTAAATCCTAATCCCGAAGGAAAGATAGCCTCATTATCAACAATAACTTCTACTTCTTCTCCATGTGGAATCTCAATCGTTAAAACATCATTATCGTAATCAATATCTTTCAAAGTCCCTACAAGCCAAGCTTCTCCTTTATATTTGTGACCGTAAATTACCTGTAAATTCGATTCATTTTCGGCTATCTCATTCAATCCAATTTGATCCAGTAAAAACCCTATTCCCACTGTAGAAACCAAAACTATTAAAATTAAAGCCATAAAATTTTTATGATATGAAAAATCGTACTGTTTGAGGAGCTCGATCCCGATAATAACGGCAACGATTGCAATCACAATATGCCACCAAGGAAAAGTTTCAACAAAGGGTTGTAATCCAGTTAATCCAAAATCTAAAAACTTGAAGGGAACAAATATTCGTAATTTATATAAAAATAGATTAAAAAGATAAATTGTTACAAGTAAAGAACAGATAACTCCTAAGGTTAGAATAGTTGATCCCAAAACAAAATATATCGGAGACCGCATCTTTACATGTTTCTGTTCAATTTCTTGCATCACCGATTCTGCAATATCGGGATCTAAATTTTCTTTTATGAGTTTATTTCGTTCCATCAAAACTTTTTTCTTTTTCTGCATTTTTACCTCCTTTCTAGGGAGTTTTATATGCCCGAATTAACCTAAGTTAAAATAATGGTAATTCGGGTATACCCAACTTACCTTTTTTTAAACTTAAGGATGTTGAGTATATAATTCAACTAACATTTTTTTAGCTCTGTTAATTCTGGTTCCCACTGCCCCTAAGGAAATCCTTAAAACATCGCTAATCTCTTCATAAGACTTCTCTTCAAAATAATACAAAATGATTACCTCTTCATATTTAAAAGGTAATCTATGCACAGCTCTTTTCAAATTTTCGCGTAACTCTTTTTTTTCAAAAATTTCTTCAATGTTTTTTGTATGATCCAAAAAGACAGCTTCAAAATTTTCATTACCTTCCAGTGAAACTTCCCGATGATACTTTTTTATGGCGTTAATTGATTCATTGTGGGCAATACGATACAACCAACTTGAGAATTTAAGATGACTATTAAATCCCTGTAGATTAATATAGCTCTTAATAAAAACATCCTGTACCACATCCGCCGCTTTGTCGTAATCAGGAATATAATATCCCACGTAACTTAGCAATTTTTTCTGATAACGACGAACCAAAAATTCATAGAGATTATGATCTTTGGAAATAACCAATTTCACAATCTCTTCGTCGGACAAATTTTTATATTCTCGACTCTTTGTATTCATCTTGAGTTATACAATTTATTACTAGTTTTTCTTTCTAAAAGACAAGTATCTTATAAAAAGATTAACCCACCTGTTTAGATCAAATTAAAATTCGATAGATATATGAGTGAGTAACGCCTGACAATGTCATGCGTTATGCACTCTAAATAGTAAAACTATTTTTGCTCTTAATTATTACTTTTAGGAGAAGATTTTACGAAGGAAATTGCAAAAAATATTGGATCTTTGCATTAGTTTGAAGTTCAGTAATCCACTCATTAACCGCAGTACTTTTTTTCTGTTGCAAAACTGTCTCTTTGGTTTGGTTCTGAAAATCTTCTGCACTAGTTCCTTCCGGCGCTGTTAACTTATTGGTATCAATATAGGTTTTAACCTCTTCATCGCTAACCGTAATACTAGCTAAAACAATTTTCTCCACAATTTTTTGTAATTTAATCTGTTTTCTAAAATCATTTAAAGTCATATTTTCTTCTTTTAAAGCGGCTTCTAATGTAGTACCGGAAGCGCTGATACTCTGTTCTACGCTGGAAACCTGAGCATTAATTTCATCATCAGTCACAACCACCTTTTGCTCCTTAGCTTTTTGTAAAATCAATGTTTCAATAATAAGATTATCCAAAGTTTCTTTTCCTGATTTTTTCTCCAGTTCACTGATTAGAGTCCCTCGGAAAATAGGAGTACCGTTTACAATCACGGGAATAAATTGTCCTTTAAAATAAAAAAGTAATCCCCCTAAAACAATCACTATAAAAAGTGGTAAACCATACTTAACTACTTTTGGATTTAAACTAAATGACTTGATTTTTTCAGAATCTGGAGTAAAAGTTTTTTTTGAATCCAAATTTTTGGTAACAGGTAGTTCTTTAGAGACCTTTGTTTTCAAAGTTTTTTCTTTCTTTAATGAATCCTTTTTTGTTTTAGAAGGCATAATAATCCTTTTTATACCAAATTAACTTAAGATTAAATTGAGAAGTAGTTTTTCGGTATCTTCAACTACATTTTCAAATACTTAAAAACATACTATATCATATTTACATTACAATATGAAAATTGTGTGAAAATTATAAGTTAAAAGGCTTTCTTTCCACTCTCTGAATCTTTAATTCTAACAGCTATTCAGCCGGAAGAAGAAAAACTACAGATGTCGTATTATGAAAACCACTGAACTCTCCTTTGACGTAACAAACCTCTCCGTATGTTTCAAATCCAGACAGCGGAATTTTGCCCAAAACTTTTTTGAATTCATCGACAGCCATATAAAAATCATTACCTAAAATGAGTCCCCGACAAACACAATCAAAAATTAAAGCTCCAGCAATAGCAGTATTTTCTGGAACTTCGGAAAGAGCTAGACTCACAGCCTTATTCGCTGATTCTGTTTGTTTCTCTTTGACGCTTTTCATAATGTTAAAAGATAATCCTTGCGGAATCGTACAAGCGAAATTAAGAGAACCATCCTTATTTTTACTTAAAGGAACTCTAATTTTATAATCATCATTTCCCATAGGAATTCCCATTTCGTAACAGATAAGATGATTTCCAATCTCTGTAGTTTCATTTAATTTATGAACATCGATTCCCTTTTTACTAGCATCAACGGCAGTTTTTTCCTGCCATACTTCCCATGCCGGACGATTATCGATTTCAAAAAGAACGCTACCTTGTGATTTGGTTACTTGTAAGGTTTCGCTCAAAACTATATGTCCATGTTTTACCCCAGTATAGAAAGGAGTTTTTGAATCAATCACACAAATACTAACGGCATCTGCCAAAACTAAATCATTACAGAAAACGAATGTTTGCTTAAATTTTAGATCATCTCCTGCAGCGCCACCTACCAATTTGGTCTCAATATCTAAAGCGTTTACGGCAGCAATTGCAATCTCTTCACCTTTACCAGCCAATCCATCCATAAAAATAATTGCTGCTCGATGAGGATATTCTGCATTTTTTGGTGATACCTGAGAGACAATCTCTTTCATCACTAGATTTTCGTTTTCTTTAACTCCGGAGGCTGAAGCCGTAGAGAATTTCATTTTGTCAGATGAAATTAAAGTTACCGCAACACTTCCATTTTCCACCGCTTCTTCATTGAATTCTCCCCCGGTGGAACATCCTATTAACGGTGCATTCTGAGTAAATTTTCGAACAGTAGCAACAACATCTTCATAGTTATAATTAGTCGCACTATAAACAATGGTAAGATCTATTCTTTGTTCTCCCAATTTCTTTTTAGCAATTTCTACCGCTTCTTGCGCCACCTTTATTCCATCCTCACCTTTTGAAAGTCCAGTAGCCATTTTTGTACTCATGAATAAACTCCTTTTTTACATTGAGAAACTATTTACAAACTAAAGCTTTAATCTGATAAACCTTTACAAATTAAATTTATTTTGAGATTACGGGCGACAAATGCTACGTATCCACCATAAGAAATTAAAGCTTCCAAAATTTTCATCATCTCCTCAGTGTTATATTCATTTTTATCTTCCAATCCAGATTTTACGATTGCTCCACTTATCTCCTGATCTATCACTGCTGCATCCTGAAAAAGCTTCAGTTTTTCTCGAATAACATCTTTATTCCAAAGAACTTCTGCCATTAAGAATCCTCCTTTATCTCAAATTGAATTTAATCGCTAGATTATACTTTCTTAATCTTCGCCTTATATTTATTCAGTTGTACCTCAATCTTTTCACGCAGATCTGTTAAACAGGCGAGTAAATCTTTATTAATTGCTTCTGCAAAGATGTGTTCTTTGATAGGTAAAAGTGCATCAAATTTTACTTTAAACCCCCACCTACTTCTTTTATTAATTGTCACGTTCGCGCTTAAACTTTCTACATTACTAATTTTATTTAAAAGTCGATTCAGTTCCTTTCCGATTTTTTCATCAATATATTCTCTAATTTGATCGTTAAGCTCAATATTTTCAGCATTAATAATAATTTTCATCTGCTTTACAAATCCTTTCTATTTTTTTCTTAAAATCAAGATGCTTAAAATAATATTCAGAATAACCGATAATCCTAAACTAACATATATAAAATATATCCAATTCGGAAAACCTTCACAAGATTCTGGATATTCTTGAGTTGTCGTTGTAGCCGTAGTTTCTTTTACCTCAGCACTTTTAGTCGCGCTTTTGGTACTTTGATCTGTCTTTACCGTTATTGATGGAGAATCAGTTTCAACTTTATAAAGACGTACTGTTCCGTTTCCGGACGGAATGGAACATTGACGCGGATTGGCAACCACAGCTTCATATAAACCTTTTGGAAACACCTTGTCGATTTTTAGATCTCCATTGCACCAAGCAGTCTGATAAGAATCACATTGACTGCGAATTACCTCTCCAGAAAGGAAATCCTGACCATCTTTTTTGACCGTAAAAGCAAGCTCTGTCTCCCCACTATTCCATTTGTACCAAACTTGAAAAAGATCAACCTGAAGGTCTTCGGTCAAAGTCCAAGTTGTGCTATCTGTATAGCTGCATGTTCCTAGATAATGATTACTGGTATCAAAAATTACAGTCTGAACATCGGCAGCCTTTACCGGAATTGCGAAAACGACTAGAAGAATCAAGGTAAATAGAAAAGGGAAAAAGATAGAATATTTTTTCATCGCTGGTCTCCTTAATTTCCATACTAACATCTTTAAAATAATTAGCAATTATTAGAATTCAAATCTGATATTTAAGATTGGTTGTGAATTTCCAAATATATAATTAATTTTTATAGGGAGGTTAAATAAATTCTTATGTTTTATTTACAATATCTAAAAGCAGAGCTTTTTCGCCGTTTTGGAAAAACTTTAAGGTATGAATTTTAATGAAATTCACGCTGAAACGATACTATACTGCATTAATTAACTAAAAATGAAATTTCTGTTTAAGAAAAGGATTGAATAAAGATTATTTTCCTGCTGGACATTCTTTCCGATAATATGCCCATTCTTCACAAATTGTCCCGTCTGCCAAAGTACAATATCCGGTTTGTCCCTCCTCATCTTCACGGATATTGAGTATCCCCCCATTTTCTATGCAATAAACCGAAGCCGGATTGGCTCTTCCGGCAGAATTAGATGACTCTGTAGTTTCATTATTTTGCGTCTCTGTTATTGCACACTCAATCGTCGGTTTTGGAGCAAAAGGATTTCCGTGTTTCACCCACTGCCCATTTTCACAGGTCCAGGTATCTTCATCTCTGCGTAGAAAAAGAAGTATTCCAAAAAGGACAATTACAATTCCGATAGCCACAATTAAATAATGGCTTTTTTTCATAATAGAACCTCCATTAAATATGGAGTTTACAAAATTATTTTGAGTTTTTAATTTAAACTCCTATATTTCTGATATAAAACCGATATATTAAAAGGAAAAATAATCAAGGCATTTATCCCGTTAAACATCAACTGTTCAAAGAATAATGGCAATTTCAAAGCTTCGGAGATCATCGCCGTAGTGGCATTCGGAATTATAAAAATCAGAAGCATCATAATTAAGGTTAGAACAACGCTAACAAAATGACCTTTGACTTTCAAACGACTATCTTCCAACGCCTGATACCCGGTTTTCCCTTCGATTATATAAGCTAATGGCGCAAAAATAAACCAGGTCAGAAAAATTAAACCGGGGATTATAAGCAGAATTGAACCACCAATAAATGAAATTCCTATTAGTATCATAATTATCAAAAAGTGAAACAAGTGTTTAAAAGCTTTATGGTATATTTCCAAAACTTTCAGTTTTTGATTTTCAGTCTTTTGAAGTAAAAAGAAAGTAATCAGTAAAATAATCATTCCTCCGGCAAAGACGATAAAACCTAACGGTAAAAGTAATTTACCGATCTGTCCCATTTCCGGAGTCATTAACCCCCACTCATCGGTTTTCATCCCTAAAGTGCCTTCAAAATAATAACTACCCGGAACTCCGATCAACATATAGATTAAGGCAAGCTGTAGGATTTTTAGATAATTCATCCGGAAGAACTTAAATGCCTCTGCAAAAACTTGGAAAAAAGATGTTGGATACGTTTGTGATATTGGCTCTTGTGAACTTTTCATATTTAACTCCCGTTAATACTAATGGTAGCATTAAATTACTATTATGTTAAATATTCTTTTTAGTTTTTTTAGAAAAATTGAGTTTCATGGTTACAATTTTGTCAGTCGAAAAGATCTTCGCCGCAATAATCACAAAAATAATAAAGACTACTAGCTGATAAATAATACCGTAGATTACAAAAGAGTAGTTGTGAAGATATAGGTTTGGTGCCGCCAAAAAAATATGCGAAAAAGGAATCGCGTAAACCGCATAACGCATTATCGGGCTCATATTATTAAGATCGATAAACATGGTAAAAAAATAGGGAATCATGACCAAAACCATCACCGGCGTTGTTAAACCTGCGACACTTTTTACATCTTCAGCAAATGAACCCAAAATTAAAGAGATTGCCAACGCCACTAAAATACCGATAAATAGAGAAAGGCCCAAGAGCAAATAATTCTGGGGCGTAAAGGTCAATCCCAATTGACTCATAACCTCGCCTATTTGTGAAGAAGCTTCTTCACTCCCAACTACTCCGTTAATATAGCTTTTGAAACCGATCATATATACTCCAGAAGATAGCAAGGCAATGAGTCCTGCTGCGGTCATCTTGGCTACCACAATTGCATGCCGAGAAATGGGAGTAGTCAGCAGTGTTTCCAAGGTTTTATTCTCTTTTTCATTAGCTATTGCGGTGGCGATCATCTGTGAAGCAAAAACCACCACCATAAAAAGAATGATGGGAATAAATAAAGTCTGCTGCGAAACAAAACCCATAATTGCCGCGGGGCTGATATTGGCTTTTTTATCTCCTACGACGATAAATTCATCCACCTGAATGGGATTTTTCAGCACTTCCGGAGAAACTCCGGAAACTTTTTGTGACAGCAGTGAGTTGCTGAATGATTCATTCACAACTACAAGCGCGGTCATGAGATTACTGTAGTTGCGTCCACCCAGAAGAGTGAGATCGCGAATAATGGTATACGTTCCGATTTTAAGAGGTGTAAGCTCAGTAATGCTTTTTTCAAAACCATTTGGAATTACAAACAAAGCCGCTTTGTTTTCTGTACTGGTTCTTGTTAGGGCTGTTTCCATATCCACATCTGTAAGTAGCTCTACATTTAAATTCGCAGTTTTGAGGATTTCGATAATCTGATTGGAAGTAGCGTTATCAGTGTCTTCATTTAAGACAATTACATCGAGAGGCTTTTTCGCTTTTTCCTGTTCCTCGCTCATTACTCTCCCAATGAAACCAAAAAGAACCGAAGTAATAATAAGGGGTAAAATAATCTGTAGAGTAAGAAGCTCTCTGATTTCTTTTTTCAATAAAATTAAAAACTTTCGCATAGTCTCTTAAATCCTAAACAAATTAGAATTTGTAATTTTTTTAGAGTTTAGTTTTTATTATTTCGAATTTACTTTTTAGTTGCTTTGACGAAAACTTCTTCCAGATTTTCAGCTTTATATTTTTCTTTGAGATCTTGCGGCGTCCCAATCTCATGAATCTTCCCTTTATCAATAATCGCCACCCGATCTGAAAGCATTTCAATTTCTAACATATTATGGCTGGAAAGTAAAACCGTGGTTCCATGATTCGTCATTTCTTTTACCTTGTCCCGAATCTCAATCGCATTCACAACATCTAGACCGCTAGTCGGCTCATCCAGAATCGCGAGTTTCGGACTCACCATTACGGTCCGGCCAATCAATAATTTTCGCGTCATTCCTTTGCTGTAGGTACTGGTTTTATCTTTGAGTCGCAGATCGAGACCACTGATCTCTTTTCCCAGTTCTACATAATCTTTCATCTTTTTCACATTATCAGAATAGAGTCCGGCCATGAATTGCAGATACTGCATTCCGGTCAGATTTTTGTAAGCCCCCGAGTCTTCGGGTAAGTAGCTAATTAGCTCACGGACGCGTGAAGCTTCTTTCACAACATCAAGACCATAGATAAAAACTTCACCGGAGGTCGGGGATAAAAGAGTGGCAATAATTTTCAAAGTCGTGGACTTCCCGGCCCCGTTTGGACCGATCAGAGCAAAGATTTCGTGAGGACGCACTGTGAAGGAAATATCAGAAACTGCTTCGACATTACCATATTTTTTAGTGAGATTTCTCACCGTTAACGCATTTTCCATATGGGTTCATTATAGCGGATATAGAAGAGTTTGGGAAATTAGTAAAAAAGATTAGTCATAAATCACACAGTTTTAATTCTAAATTTTCCATTTCTTTTTGTGAAAGATTTCTTAGACCACTTAATTTCAATTTTTTCCCAAGTTTTTGTGCTTCTATAGCTCTTGGTTTAAGTTCTTCTGGTATATCTTGAAATGATATATGATGTGAATCTTTATAATATATTCCTTTAGAATATTTATTAAAAAATTCATTTATATCTTTAACGTATTTTCCATAATTACGGTTTGGTAATCTTGTATATAGAATAAATTCTTGATCCTTGTTATTAATATCAACGATAAAGTCCTGTTTAAATCTTTCAGGACGAGAAAGATAATCATATGCAAATATACCTATAATTTTATCTTTGGGTACTAGTTTAGAATATGATATTACTATTGCTAATAAAGCGATAAATCTTTTGGGATAAATAATTTTCAAGGCTGCAAAAAAATCTGGATGCTTCTTTAACCAGTGTCTAATTCCACTAGAAAATGGCATCATTTGTATGATAATTTCTTCTCTAGTCATATAAATTATAAACAGGTATATTTATAAATAAATATTACTAAAGTATAGCATTTATACCTTGTAATAACAACGAAAAACGGCATTTTTGTCATTCCCGATTCAATCGGGAATCTAGAGAGATAAATAGGAAAATTATATAGATTCCTGGTCAAGCCCGGAATGACAATAGGATGGGATAACAAGAAAATTGAAAGGAAGAAAACAACTAACAGGGGTGATACCCCTTAAGGGGTATCACCCCAAAAGAACATTTAAACTGTTAACTTTTCACAAACTCTTTTTTCCCACGGATAAGCAGTACCACAATTGCCACATCAATAAGTAGTGCAAGAAGGTCAGTTAACCCAAATTGATCGGCAAATGCCAAAATAATATTTACGAACATGTAAACGATCGTTCCGTAGTAAATGAGCTGAATCTTCTTTTTAAGAAGGAACGCCAAAACAATCATAATAATTCCATTTACAAACATCATTACGGAAATGATGGCAATGAGAAATGTCTGATCTGCATATCTCTCATAAAGAGTAAAAAAGTAGATGACGCTCAAAATAATCCAGGTAGCAGATTTGATATATAACAAAATCTGCACTACGCTCATAAAGCTCTTTGTAATAATCATTTTCTTAGCCATGAGTTTTACCTTTTTCTTTAATCTTCTCACCTAGTTCATACCAACGCTGCGTCGTGTTTTCTAAATCACGATAGTGAAAGATGTATGGTACAGTCAAACCCATAAAAAGAATGTCTAGAGGTAGTAACCAAATCTCATCAAGAAGCAGGGTAAAATAGATTGAAAGCAATCCAAACAAACCTACAAAAAGCATCACCAGAAGGTGAACAAGCCGTTCATGCTGCAGATAAGCAATGAATTTCCGATGGTCTTTTTCCAGATGCTCAAAATCCACCTTTTCCTTTCCGGCTAACGAATCATTTATCTTTTTTTCCCAATTAATAAATATTTTCAGCATTATAAAAAGTCCTTTCCTCTACCATTTTTTGGTCCAAATTGAATTTGGATATTTGGCCTTTACATAAAATGCGATACAAATTAATAAATAAAATACGATGCTGTAAATAAGCATTACGAGCATCAATCCAAAAAAAGTTGGCGTTTGCTGCCTCCCGATTAGTCCCATAGTCCACTGCAGTAATCCAAGTTGTCCCAGCAAAGGATAGAAAGGTACGCACAAAGAAAGGCTAAAAAGCATCATATAAATACCTAAGTATGGAAGTGGATAACAAATATAGTTCAAAACCGGGAGAAAGAAAAAGACAGCCGGAAAAGCCAGCTTCTGATAAGTAGGTTGGAAAAAAGATATTTTGTTCATATATTATTTCCCTTCCAAAAATTTAAAGCTATCAATTATTTCATTGTCCAAGCTTTCGTATGGATAGCTTGAAAAGAAATTGGCTGATTGCCCAACACCCCAAGAGATGACTTTGTTTGCCGACGGATAATATTTCAACACATAGATATAGTTCAATTCACAATCGACCACAATCTGTTCGTCAAGTGAATCCGCTTCACCACTACTGACCGTCACATCAAAAACCCCACTCTGTTCCGTCTCGGTTTTTGCTCCCAAGCTACAACCAGATCCATATTGCTCCTTGATAAAAGCAGTCAGTTCCGTATCATTGGCAACCTCCGCTCCTACAATTTCCCAAGCATCTATAGCAGAATCTGTACTCTTCAACTCTGCGAGAGAATTTGTCACCTTGTCACACTGCGAAAAATAGGTATGACTATCTTCCGTAGTCTTTCCTCCTAATTCGTAAAAATACTCGATTGAAAGATATACCGTATTATTTGTGAGATCTTCAAAAATCTTCAACGGCACAATTCCCTCTTTTGGACGATAAGAATGATCTCCATCACTTTCACTCCAGACACAAGAACCAGATGATGTTTCTGAAACTAACGGAATTTTTAGTGAAAAACCCAAAGTCTCATTGGTATAAGTTTTCCAAGTATCACCTGCTTCAGACTCAGTGTCCTGATTCAGATCTTCGGCCGAACCGGTACTCTCCTCTATGTCTTCCGCTGACTTTGTACTTTCATCCTGAACCTCTGCCGATATCGAAGTTTCACTTTGATCATTACCCGCTTTGTACTGTAAATCAAAGGTCTTAATTATTTTATTTGAGAGAAAAATCAGGATGATGAAAATTACAAACAAAACAAAGACCACTATCAAACAACCCACAATACAACCTTTTTGGGCGAATCTTTTTTTACTCTTTGAAGTCTCAACTTTCTGTTCCTCATTTTGAGTAGGAACAGTTTCCGTTATTTGGGTATCCATAAATAAACCTCCCACGTTTTCTGCGATAAAATAATTAAGATGTTTTTTTAAAGCTCTAAGATATATCCTCGTTGTTTTAACTCTTTACGGATGTTTTATCAGTATTAAACTATTTTTCATTAGCTACTTTTGCGTAAATATTTTCTACTTTGGCTTTCAATTTTGAAGTCTCACAGGAGTAACAGATTCCGTCATGACAGGAAATAATTCCGCCGCATTTTTGACACTTCCAACGTTTTTCCTGTGATTCTAAAAATTTATCCATCCCCTTTTCTTTAATGAAATTCTGATTTTCTCTCATACTCATCTGATATTTTTTGCGATAACTCGTGTCAAGTCGTATTAGATTTTCACAGGGAAAAGTAGCACATTGATAACAATAATCAATTTTTGAACCTACTCCGTGCGGACAACGTTTTTTGATGAAAGCGCAGTTTTTGTGGCGAACATTACACGAAGTACAATAGGTAATATTAACCCCTTTATTTTTGACATCATTCTTATAAGCAAGATAATTGCTACAAATCCCACAGTTCATCCCACATGGGGCTATAAGACCAGGTGAAAAATGTTTTTCGGCTCTCATATACTTTAAGCATAATCCTTTTATTTTAGTTTATCAACACTTCAAGATTTCCCTTCTCACTCATAAAAACTTGTATATTTCAAAAAATTCTGCGAAGATTAATTTATACCTAGCGATAATTTTTAAATTTAAGATGTTGGGTAAATAGTATAAACACTAAGGAGGCCAATTATGGCAGAATCAGAAGTTAACTCTCAACCGACAACAGCACCTACAGCTCCAGCTACTCCAGCAGCAGCGCCAACGACCACGACAACGACTACGACAACGACATCTCCTAGCAAAAAAGGGATGTCCACCGGAGCAAAAGTTGCTATCGGTCTTTGTGGTGGATGTTTGGGTCTAATTATTATCCTGGGAATTGTTTCGGCCGTAGCCGGTACGGCACTTCTAAAGAGCATGCCTAGCTTTATTCAAAATGCTTTTGAAGAAGAAGGTCTTACCTTTGATGAAAATAATGGAGAATTTACAATCACTGATGATGAAACAGATTCTAGCCTTACAGCGGGAGAATCGATAGATCTTCCCAACAATTTTCCTAGTGATATTCCGGTATATGAACCAGCTGATGCTACCTTCAAAATGACCGAAGGGAAAAATGGAACAGTCATGTTCACCACCTCAAAAGACGTTGCCACAGTAAAATCTTATTATATGTCGGAGATGAAGAAAAAAGGTTGGACCGAAGATAGTAATATGGAATTCAATGAAGCAGTAATCTTAACCTATACCAAGGGAGACTGGACCTCCAGTATCACCGTCGCTGAAGATTCCGATGATACTACAAAAAATTCAATCACAGTTACCTATTCATACACCGATTCAACTGAATAGTTTATAGAAAGAATTAAAAGAGGGGGAGGCGAGCGAAAGCTGGCCTCCCCCTCTTACGTTAAAAAATTTTAAACCGAAATGTCTCGCTTGTGAAATTGGTAATATCTAAATAGTGAAAAAGCCAAAGATTTCGTAAAGAGGGAGAAGTCGTATTTACTACTTCTCTCTCTTTCTTTTTTATAGATCCGGATCCACAAAAAGAGACATATATGGTAATCTCACCACATTTTCCACTTCTAGATAATCAATAATTGCCGTCCGTGCATCATCATACGCCGCCTGTGACATCTGCGATGGAATCCCTCCGGTAAAAAAATACTCGGCAAGAAACACGATCGCTTTCCCGGGTGACTGGGCTACTTTGTAAGCAAAATCTTCCCCAAAAACAAGTCCATAAAGTTCGGCTTCCACTGACCAGGTAATCTGAAAAACAAGGGTATGCGGAGAGAAAACCGCGGCAATGGAAATACCGGTATCCAAAGTATCGGAAACAATTTTCTCGGTATAAGCGGTTTTCAGAATTGGATCATTGGTATTGGCCAATTTGTACGAATCATAAGCAACTTCCACAACTCCGATGGCGACCGCAATTCCAACTCCAGCTTTTTTAGAAGTTAACTTTGCCAACTTCCCCGCTTTACCCGCGTAACCCACGGTATTTTCTGAAATCTTTACGAGATTCGCAGTTGTTTGCGTACCAGCAATAACAGTCTTGGCTGAATAATAAGTTACATCAACATAATTCCCGGACTTATAAGCAATCCAGGCTTGTTGTCCGTTTGTCGCCATCGAGGCAATTCCCTGTATCGCCGTAAAAACCGCAAGCGGACCAGCGTAACGCGTACTTCTGGCCCAATGACTAGAAGGAAGCTCGTTTAGATCGTTCACCTTGTTTGAAGAGGTCACCATGTTTTCCACCAGTCCGTAAATATTGTTAATCGCTCCATAGGTTTTATCGACATAATTACTCACCTGTACGGTGGTATCGAGAACGGTATATTGTTTACCTTCTGTATTATTTGGATCTTTTTTGACAATACCAGCATTTGTCGTTTGCTCAGTCATATTCGTGGAATCTTCATTAGTCGTAAAGAAACCCAAATCTTTTGGTTGAGCATTCAAATCATCAAAACCTTTTAACTCCTCAGTCAATATCTTACTATTACCCTGTGTATCTTTTTGATAAATGATATCCCTAGTTAATCCGATAATATCCCAATTCAAAACTAAAGGTTTATAACTAACCTGATACCCATTCTTTTCAATCCAAGTCGGAGTAACTTTAATATAATGAACTTTGTTTACGGCTTCTTCCTCTGGAATTGTTAAGCTGATTTCAAAGAGGTTTATATCATCAATCTTCACAACAGCTACACCTTCATATAGGACTTTATTATCATCATCGTTAAAATTGTTTGAATCATAAAGGGAAAAAATCATCGCCGGCAATTTGTAATGATTGTCGTCGGTATACTGCATATCCGTATAAACCTGTTCATCTTTGAATTGAATCGTAACTGTTTGCTCTTTTCCAGATTTTACGATAATCGGATAAAGAAGATAACGGAAATAGTTGTCAGCACTCGGATATTTGATCTCTTCACTATTTTTCAAAAACGCATTGTAATAATCAGTCAGATAATCGTATTGGAAACGGTATTCATTTTGATGTAAAAAACTTGCGGAATAAGTGTACTGACGTTCGGAAAGAAAGTCATGAGTGGCTTCAGTATCCGCGACACCTATGGCGCTGGGAGTGATGTTAATTAATTTATAAGTAATGAACTTATCTTCTGCAAATACTTTGTTTAAAGCTAATTCATAATGATCTTCATCCATTGTGCTTGCTTTAGTTCCGTCGGTGTCAGAATAATATTCATGCTCTAACCAAGATTTGAAAAGCCCATATTCTTTGTTGTACTTATCCACCCAACCATCGAGTCCATAAGCTTTTATCGACTGTTCAATGCGAACCATTCCCACTTTTTGATTATCAAGTAATGTGGGTTCGGTTGGATTAATAAGCGGTGAAATATCCAATCCGTCTTCGATATTATCATTATCGGAATTGGAGTTATCAACCAAGGTTCCATAAAAGTCTTCCTGGACATCCGTAAGTCCATCGCTATCAGTGTCAGTGTCATTAATCTCTTCACCCGTATCATTATTCTGATCATCAGAAGTTGTATCGTCTTCGTTATCAGTTTCTTCAGTATAATCTCCGGAAGTGAAACTCTTAATGCTTTGTGCATTAAAAGCAACATGATTATTAACCGAGGCTATTCTCTCTACCTTTAGATACAGATCATCATATTCACCCAATACTGAGGTTGGAATTGTCACCGTTCCTTTACAGGTATAACCTACTGGGTCAGTTGCTGTCGAAACATTATCCAGAGTCACATCCATAGTTTGCAGCGTTCCGATATTTTCTTGATTGGCCGGAATTCCATAAAAAAGTCTAAAGGTGGCATCATAACCTGCTCCTCCGCTATAAGTATTGGTAGCCAAAACTTCCATCTCAAGCGTAATACCACTTTTATCTTTAGAAACGTTTTCTAGAACCCAAGAAGCGTAGTCCTCTACAGAACGATCACGTAACCAATACCAATTATTAATATAGTCACCATTGGTACGAAAATTATTTTGGGAAGGTTCAGGAGACGGAACCGCACTTAGAGTACTTTGCGCTTCTTTTACTTTGGCTAAATTTTCAGTAAGCGAAGTGGATTTTCCCTCAGGTAACTGAAAAATTACTTTTTGCGGATAACCGGTTACAAGAGATCCTCCGACTATCCCTCCGACAACGATTACCGGAATGGCAATTTTTAGAAGTAAACTTTTCATTTTAAACTCCTTTGGATACAAAAATGCCAATCCTTCCGGATTGGCATATAAAAATTTCTATGTAAACAGATAATAATAAACATTATTAGCAGCTTCTAAACAATTTGTACCTCTTATTATATCAAGCCGCTAATATATTTAATAGCTCTTGGTAAAAAGTTAACCCTTTTATTCTTTGTAACTACCTTTAAGTGGTTTAGCTAATATATTTTTTGAAATCAAATAATCAAGCCAAGAAAGAATAATAATAAACACAAAATAAGTAGCTGTATAATATATTATGCCCAGACTCATAGCTACTTTAACTTCTCTATCTGATACGATTTTTGCAACTCCAGATAATTCTCCAAAAACATCATTTACAGGATGATAACCTACGTATGTTTTGTTATCTACTGGAGTTGTTACAAAATTATCTTTTTGAGTATATATTTTTTCATAAACATCTGAAGGAAGATTTTCCTTGTTTAGTGGTAATATCTGCAGCTCCAAATTCAATGTTTTGGATAAATCTTCATATCTTTCATCATCCAAATAACGTACCATAATAATTGAACCTCTGGAGGGACCTTTACTCAAAGTGGTAAGAATTGGATTTCCTGCGACAAAAACCTGACGATCATCAAGAAAAAGGACTCCACTGAACTTTTCGTTGATGTTAAATTTTAATAATTTATCTGAAGTTAAAACTTTTTCTAGCTCCGGAGATAAAGATAAAACTTCTTCATTTTCAAAATCAGCTTTTTTCCCAACTACAACCTCTTTATTTGTATTCACATATATAATTTCATCGATATCGATTAAACCCATTGCTTCTACAGAAAGGTTATCGATTACATAATCTTCATTCTTATCTTCCATGAAATTATAGGTATCATTCCACTCTCCCCAGTCTGCAGCAAGCTTGGCAAGCTCAGAGTATTGACTGTCTAAAGTGTTTATAGTTCTCCATAACCCTTTAAAGACACGATTTTCATCAACTTCATTTGCTTTATTTACAAAAAAAATATTCGTAAGAAAAAGGATCGTAGTTAATATTATTACCGTATTAAAAGCGATTATAAAAAATATTTTAAGGTTAGTTTTCATAAATCTCCAAATAGAAATTAAACTAATATAAAAAAGTGTACCACTATAAAAAAGTGTACCACACTTTAATAAGTGAAAACTATAATGAAATCCCTTCCTGAACTTTTACAAATCGATAACCTTCTGTTTTTAATTCTACAATAATTTCTTCCACCGCTTTTAAAAAAGTTGTGGAGTTATAACCTCTTCCGTCATGCATCACAATGATAGAACCTGGTTCAATTTGATCCAAAATCTCACGGGAGATCATAGAGCTATCTTGATTTTCTCTCTGATATTCTGACATCGCCTGAACATCAAAGGTAACTAGAGTTTTTCCTTGCTTTTTGAGTTCTAAAGGAAGCAAAATCATTTTGTCTCCATAAGGAGGACGATAAGATTTTACCTCCGAAACTCCTAAGTCTTTTATAATTCGATCTGTTTTTTCCAGATCGCTTCGGATAAAACCCGGAGTTTTAAAGATCATCCGTTTGTGATTATAGGAATGGCTCCCAATCTCATGTCCTTTTTCATAGACCGATTTTGCCACGTCCGGAAACTTCTCAATATTTTCTCCAATCATAAAAAAAGTTGCTTTCACCTCATATTTTTCTAGAAGATCAAGAAGCAACGGCGTCCAAGTTTCTGAAGGACCATCATCAAAGGTCAAAGCTACTATTTTTTCTTGTGTCTCAAAATGATATAGAGGATCGATAATCAAAGATCGATATGGCGGTCGGTTATAATATAAAAAGATAAAAGCAACAATTGAAAATATTACGAAGATAATAAAGACAAATATCAACAATATTTTTTTTGACATCTTTATTGCACTATTCCCAAAGGCATATACCAGGTATATGGTTTCAAACATACTGGACAGGTCTTGGGTGGAAACTTCCCTTTATAAATATAACCGCAATTGACGCATTTCCAGGTAAGCTCGGCATCAGCATTATACAAAGTTTTGTTATCCAATTTCGTAGCTAAAATAATGTATCTCTCTTCGTGCTTCTCTTCTACCTTTTTTAAATTTCCAAAAAGTCGAGCCGCTTCTCTATCTTTTTCTGCTATAGCAATCTTTTCAAAATCAGGATACATGTGCGTCCATTCATAACGCTCACCTTCGGCCGCAATTTTCAGATTTTCCACCGTACTTTTTGAGTAAGCTTTAATCTCTAACGTTCCTGGAGCAGAGACTGATCCTTTGATCTGCTCAAATAACTCTGAGGCATGAACTCTTTCATTCTCTGCCGTTTCCTCAAAGATTCTGGCGATCCACTCAAGATCTTCCTTCCGCGCCAGCTTCGCAAACTGAGTGTATTTGTTACGTGCCATACTCTCACCGGCAAAGGCACGCAGCAGGTTTTGTTGGGTTTCGGAATTTTTTATAGTCATATAATTCTCCTTTTAAAATTATTATCTATTCTTCACCGATATATTTAGTTTCCAAAATATCCGTCAGATCACATTCCGGATTTTCTAGATTAATGGTAATTTTATTCGATTCCGATCGGAAACTCGGATCATAGGCAACTCCCATATATCCGCTTTTGGCAACCGCAAATTTAAAATAAACCGTTTTTGCTCCGGCAGTGGCACTCCCCTGTTCATAGGAAATTAACATATTTTCATTACCGGCGGTAGAAACCGAATGAGGTTTTCCTTCAGCTTCTGACATAGCCCTATCCAAAGCCTGGATAACGTTCCCACCACCGCCAAAACTTACAATTTTTTCCTCACCGGGATTTATTGTCCCAAAATCCTTGAAGCCCAAATATCCCTGGACATTGGTTTCTCCTGCAAAATTAAAAGAATACCAATCTTTTCCGGCGACAGAGTAATAAATCATATATTGAGGTTGAATGTTTTTTGCATACATTTTACTATATTCAACTGGAACTATTCCGTCATTACGCAGCTTTACACTCATTGTGATCGTTGAACATCCATGTTTTACATTTCTAGGATAATCTAGGATCGTCATGGCCAAGCTGGGTTTTTTGGAATTGATATAGTTGTTAATATCAGCTTCAGTGGTTTTCTCTATCTTGTTTAAGAAAAAGCTATACCCCTCTTTTGAAGCTTGACCCGTAATAATGACATAATCATCATTGGCAAAACCTTCCATCGAAACAGAACTTAACTTATTCCCGTCGCTCCCAGTCATATTGTCATAGTATACATACATCGAAGATCCTTCACTCTCAAGCATAAAATAACTATCGCCTGAAGATAAGGAGCTAATCTTCCCAAACAATTTTACTGTTTGGCTACCTGTTTTATCCAAAGCACCATACTCAGAAATTGTTAAGGCACCTTTAAATTCTGACGGCACAGAACTTACATTACTCTTACTTGATAAAGCTTTATATCCGAAATATCCACCTCCAATAATTACAGCCGCTCCGATAGCCACTAATGAATATTTTAATAAAGAACTTGTTCCGGAATTTGTTTTAGAAACCATCTCCACAGTATTATTTTTAATTGCCTCTCCAAAATTTTTAAAGGTAGATTTTCCTTCCATAGATTCCTTTCAATGAAATTTAAATGATAATTTCTTCCCGATTTTAAATCGTATTAAAGTTACAAGTATTATATTCACAATTAGTAAGTAAATAGGGTACGCAAAATGCTCAAAATTCCAAAGACTAATCGTAAGTAAGGCAATTCCGGCATTAATAAACCCAAATAAATAGACTACATCATTTTCAGATTCAGGATTGGTATAGGATTTTACAACTGTAGGAATTCCCGCCAGTAGATCTGCCATAATGCTAAACAAAATCGCAAAATTTCCGATATCTGTAATTAACCACAGGATTAATCCCATAAAAGATAATATCCCACAAATAATATCGAGTTTCTGGATTTTCCATTCGGCTTTTTTATTGAAAAAAGAAGCTATAAAAACAAGAAGAGGTACAAACCCCAAAATAAAAGTAGCCAAAGATAGAATTCCCACCCCTTGTTGAATTTCTGCAACAAAGGCAATAAAAGGCACGATCGACCAAAGTAACCAACTTACTTTATTTGGTTTGATCTTCCCTTTTAGGGTATCCCTAATATAGCTAAACCCACCGATAAGCTGTAGAAAAACTCCTAAGAAAATGAAATTCGGACTAATCATAAGATAAGTATAACAAAAATTGTGGAAATATATCGAATTTACTTAAAATTAAGATAATGTTGCTTTAATATCGGAACAAGACAATCCCAATAATCTTCTTTTGAACGATGTCCGCCATTATCAAAAAAATATTTACTACATTTCAAACTATTTATTTGCTCTTTATAATCCTCATATTTCAAAACCTCATCATCTTTAAATATAAAGATGATTTTGTCATTAGATAGTTTGTTAAAAATCTCTAATTCATTAGTTTTAATAATACTAAACATCGTAGAGAATATTGAGTAGTAATTATTTTTCATCCTGAAAATAGTCTCTTCATCTTTCATTGTTCCCAGTTTATTTGCAAGATATGGATTAGTTTTTATTAGAGAAATTAGTTTACAAAACCATCTGGTTTTTATTAAAGGATATATCACTTTATAAATATGAGGTAATAATGATCCTTGCAATAAATTGGGAACGATATTCACAATAAAGAGTTTAGCTACTCTATTACTCTTGTGAGCGACATTGATTCCAATAAGTCCTCCCATAGAAAATCCAAAAAGATCAAGATGTTTGAGATTCATTCGATCGATAAATTCCAAAACATAATCGGTCAAACTATTTAAAGAATAAACATGATTATTATCATGTGACATCGGAAAATCTAAAGCAATAATGTGATACTCATCAGATAGAAGATCCTCAAGCGGGATATAAATTTCTGCGGTATCTGAATATCCATGTAAACACAAAATTGTTTTTTTATTTCTTGACCCAAATTCTAGATAGGAAAATTTATTTTTATCACTATCGATTTGTTTATAACTGTGTTTTTTCATATAGTTCTGGAAAATTTAAATATTGGGGAAGTTTTTTCTTTCCTGAAAGAAAAGCTCTATGAATAAAAAAGAAAATATATTTACCTAAAAATGGCACCTTATTGATATTTTCTTTGACCATCTGCAATCTTTCTTCATGAAAATAGTCAACTGTGTCAGCATCTTGGAGCAGTCGAGTATAGAAATCCATTTCATAATTCAATCTTTTATATGGAAAAGAGTGTGGATGTTTAATACACGCTTTTATGATTACTTGAGCTTCTTGATCATTAATTTTAAATTTTGGAAGAATCTTTAAAAGCTCTTTTTTAACTAAAACACTCTCAAAAATATGAGGATAAATTGTTCCTTTATATTCTATATATGTGACATCATGTAGGTAACAGATTGCTTGAAGTAAATTAAGATCTAGTTTGTCTGATATTTTAAGACATTCAGCAAATTTCAAAGCATTTTTTCTAACTCTATCCACATGAGAAAAGTTATGACCATTATGTGGCATGCTTTTTTGCAAAAATTTTTTTATCGCACTTAACTTGGCTGTCTTCATAATTTATATTTTTTAGAAAACAAAATAAATTATACTCCAAATTAATATTATTAGTATATAATAAATTGATTCCTATTTTTTTCTGTGCTACATTGATATTTAGTTAAGAATATGATGAAAATCTTATGAAAATCATTCTGCGAATCAGCTTGGTAATTGCTTTACTCCTTGGCGGTTATGTTCTGGGGAGTTTTTTCCCTTTTACAGGATTTCTTCGTACCGATAATGGCATCGAAGGAAACGCGGAATTGAAAATAACTGTACTACGGCCAGATAACTCTCCGGCAAGTAATCTTGAAGTTGATATCGCGGTTGAACCAGGGACACCACGTCCTGGCGGTATTGAAAAAACGGATAGTAAGGGTGTTGCTACTTTTCACATCAAACCCGGAACCTACTACATCTTTTTCAATGCTAATAATTTCCCGAAAGATTTATTGTACAAAAAAGAAATCCAAGTTACGGTAGTAGAAAATGAAACTACCAACCAAACCATTAACTTATTCCCAATAGGAAAATAAAGTTGGAAAACTAGACCAGAAGGTTCTGGATAATATAGAGACTTACCAAATAGTGGATGTGAAAAATTAGAATCTGGTTTCGGAAATTATTAGATTATTTTTTGAAAAGCTAATCAATTACTTCTACCTCGATTGTTGAACCTATATTCGGCTTTCCTTGACTGTCAAGAAAAACCGTAACTGGCTCACTTTTTAGTTGACGTCGACGGCTATCAGAGTAACCCCAAACAGCTACTTGAACTGATCCTTTGTTTTTCAATTCTGCATAGGAAAAACCGGTACGATAATCACACGCTGAACGTGCCAGTCGAGCCGTACGAGTTATTGAGTCGAAAGCAAAACCGGCTTCGTAGGAGGTATCTTTGGTAACACCATCAGCAAAAGTAAGTTTGATAATAATATCTGATTCATCTACCCAATCACACAAAGAATTTGCTTCTTTAGTCTGATCAGCACTTTTTGTTACTTCCGAATTTGTACTATTTGTAACAGTATTTATTTCCGGAGAATTATCTTTCGGGGATTTATTCAAAACTCCTTGGTATAAAATAATCCCTCCAATAACAATGACTATCAGAAAAATAGAACCAATAATAATATTTTTTTTCATAGCTATAAAGATAAATTTAATAGACCAATTCTATCACAATAATTATGGGAAACACGATTAAGAAAATTTTAGCTAATTTGTGCATAAAAATTTATAATAGCACAATATTTAGCGTTGTCACCTTCTCCGAAAATTAGTAAAAAAACTCTATTTATTCTACAAAGGTTAAGGCTGTACCTTTTTTATCAATTCGACCGGTTCGACCAATTCGGTGAACATAATCCTCATAGGTTTCCGGCATATCAAAGTTAATCACATGACTTATTTCATTGATATCAAGACCTCGAGAAGCAACATCAGTTGCCAAAAGAATATTTATCTCTCGACATTTAAATTGACGTAAAATTCTTTCTCTCTGACTCTGTCTTTTATTTCCATGAATTGAACCGGCTTTGAAACCACGCTCAATAAGTTCCTTGGATAATTTTTCGACTTTGTGTTTAGTCCGACCAAAAATGAGCACTTTTTTAAAGCTGTCTTTGATAAGCAGATCGTGTAAAACGTCTACTTTGTTTCGACCTCTTTCAATACGCACAATTTCTTGGGTAATATTATGCTTAATCTCTTCTTTTTTAACGGAAATTGTCACTGGATTTTTGACAAAAGCTCTAATTATTTCCTGAATTTTTGGTGAGACTGTCGCTGAAAAGAATAAAGACTGTCGTTCCTTTGGAAGAAGTCCAATGAAATATTTAATATCATCTATAAATCCGATATCCACCATTCGATCGGTTTCGTCTAAAACTATGGTTCTAAATTCTGATAAATTGATGGCTCGTTGCTGAATGAGATCTTTAATTCTCCCAGGAGTTCCAATAACAAAATTTGGGTTCTTTCTGAGCTTTTGTTTTTGACGATAAATATTCGTTCCACCAAAACATAAAGCACTATAAATACCCAAGTTAGAGGCGAAGGAATTAAATTCTTGATCTATTTGCAAAGCTAACTCACGCGTGGGAGTCAAAATAAAAACTTTTTCACGATGGTTCTGTAAAACTTTATTGATAAGCGGAATTAAAAAAGCTGCTGTTTTACCAGTACCAGTATTCGCAATCCCTACGACATCTAATCCTTCCAGAATAGCTGGAATAGCCTGATCCTGAATCGGAGTAGGATTTATATATCTTTTATGAACGATATTTCTTTTGAGAGAATCGGAAACCGCAAAGTCAGAAAAGCTATTTTTAATAACCTGTTTTTCTTCAATAGTGGTATTGGCAAAAGTATTGACCTGTTTCTGAGCCATAATTTCCGTAATTATCTTATTACCAGCATTTTTACTGGGTTGAAAAGAATTTCGACGGGAATTACGACCACGACTACGGTCATTAAAACGATTTCTACTATAAAATTGTGACATAAAAAACATTCACAGCAAAGCTGCAAATCCTTATACTAATTCTAATTTAAGTTAAAAAGATCGAACTACTTAAAAAAGAATTATCACAATTTAATTTGATAATCTTGGAAAGAATATTGATGAAAAACCACTACTCTATCAATGAAAAGAATTCAATCAATTTTTAACAAGGCATGAGTATAACAGATAACAATAGAAAACGCAAGAGACTATAGGATAATTAGTCTGAAGTATCAGTTTGCTCTACTCTAGCCGCCATTCCTTTTGCAACTGCCTTATCAATCATGTTAAAAAGATCTTTATCATTTGACAGCTGAATTAATGAGCTATTCACTTTTTCGGTAAAACTACTCACCTCATTCATCTTTGAATTATTCAGAGAGTAGTTTCTGACTTTTAGAATCAACTTTTTTTCCTCGGTAACGTTTAAATATCCTTTTGCTGCCAAACTGTTTTTGGATATTCTAATAATTTGCCCCCAAGGTGAAGTCTCATCGTTATCAAGGAGGTAATACACCGCCTTTTCTAAATTGGTTTCTTCTTTGATATTTTGAAGTAAAATGGCTTCGATTCCAGATAAATCCGGAGTTGGTTCTTTGAGTCTCTTGGCAAAAACATCTTTTCCGGGAAAGATGAATAATTTTTTGATGTCTTTAATCGAAAGGCTGATAAAACCGTTATCTATTAAAAAAGCTACTGCAGACATCACCATTTTCTGCGATAAAGGTTTAACAGAGATTTTTTGACCTGAAGGATGTTTTTCATAGTTCACAATTCCGCTTCGTTGTGAAACGAATTTATCCGCCAAAAAGTACACAACCTCAGAATAAGTTAATCTTGGAAAATCAGTCATAAACGATCCTTTCATGAAATTAAGAGAACTTCTACGCAGACAGGTTTACACCTTGTAGTATTACACTCACGCAATAACTACTCTATCAAAGAAATTTATTGAAAAGTCCGAGCTTTTTTATATAAATAATAAATATAGTAGTAAGCAGCAGCAAAAAGAATAAAAACTACTGTGATAAAAATGTATCCGTAAAAGATGGCTCGCAGGAAAAAGCCTACTATTACTCCTGCTCCTATGATTAAAATAAAACCTCCGCCAATCTCCCTAGCCAAAAATCGTAGTCCTTCTTTCTGTCCCAAAAGCTTTGTCGCTAAAAAAATAGTGACGACTAGCGCAATGGCCGCCAGAATTAAAAGTTGAAACCCTCCAGCTGGCCAAGGATAAATCCTTCTTTCCAGAACTTCAAGTCGTCCGAACATAACAATACTCACTCCAGTGATAATGAAAGTAAGTATTAGTGATAATAGAATAGGTTTTTCTTTAGGAGACAATTTTTGAGCTTCCATAGATCTCCTCCATTAGTTATCTTTATATTAATTATACTCTATAAATATAGAAAAAAGAAAATAACGGTTTACTAAAAATGCCGAACGTTATGTGATTAGCTAACATCCTTCCAATTATGAGACCTAGATATTACGAAAGCTATTAGAACCTATTGATAATCCAATGCATACTTAATAAATAATTTTTGGAAATAGAGCTAACCACGCGTTAACAATCTACCAATAAAAAGAACCAGTAATGAACCAGCTATTGCTACCACAAAAGACATTCTTTTCTCTATGAATTTTCTCAATTGTTAACACGCTCTATCTTTTTTCGAATGACGTAAAGAAGTAAAACCGTAAGAATATCCGCCACTACAATGCTCCACGTAAAGACGCTATTTGTAGGATTAATACTCGAATCCGGAAGAGTGGTCGGAATTACTAGAATATCCGAATCCGAAGCGTCATTATAAGTATTAGTAACTATACAAGTCTTGTCATCACCTGCAATGAGAGTTACACTCCCATTCCAAGCACAGTCTCCACTGAAACTTTGTAAATAAGAAGGATAAGAATCTTCACTGACTACATATGTGCCTGCAACCAGTGAGTAAGAAGTTCCAGGTGTCGCAGTTCCAGTTGTCGGACTACCTGAGACATCTACACCAGAAAGTTTTACATGAAGATTAAAAAGAGAAACAGTAGCAGTACCACCATCATCGTTTATCACTCTTTTAATCACATGCAGAGTAGCCGGAGTCTCTGGTATAGCTGCAACATCATTATTTGTAATTGTACAAGTCTTGTCATCACCTGCAACGAGAGTTACACTCCCATTCGAATCACAGTCTCCACTGAAACTTTGTAAATAAGAAGGATAAGAATCTTCACTGACTA
>MESW01000010.1 GCA_001771135.1 candidate division CPR3 bacterium GWF2_35_18
TGGGAACCTCTAACGTTCAAGAGCTTCCAGATACCGGTGTCTCTATCATAATTATTCTTTTTCTTACCCTAATTACTTTCTGGTTAGCAGTGAACTTCCGCGTGATTGAAAGATTACAAAAATATTTGAGAAGGTAAATGCATGAAAAAAATTGGTAAAAACAAACAAAGTTTTGATCTTTATGAATTGACTGAATCCGAGTGCAAAAATCTATTTGCAAAACAGCAAGCATGTTTAAAAAACACCTATCCACATAAGGGAAAAGGCGGATACTCTTCAGCGGTGATGACTGTTTTGGGACATATTTACGAAGGAGCTTCTTATGAATCTGACACTCAAAGTTTGACCATGCATGGAGAAGCTGTAGCTTTTACTCATGCGAATCTACACGGTGAATCAGAAGTGATCGCCATTACTGGTCCAAATTGTCATATCTGTAAACAGCTTATTTGGGAAAGTTCTTTGCGTTCGAAGATTGATATTATTGTGGTGATTAGAGAAGAAGGAAAAATCAAGCAGATTCCAATTTCAGATTTAATGCCATATCCTTGGCCAGAGATAAAATAGATTTTTAGATTCTTTCGGGAAGACTTTGATAGAGAGAGAGGTATTTCTTGATAATTTTATTCCAGGTATAATTTTTACTAGTTTTAACGCCACTGCTGGCTATCCGCTTTCTTTCTTTTTCATTCTGAAGTAAGTAAACAATCTTTTTCGTGAGATCGTTAACATCTCCTTTTGTAAACAATAAACCATTTTTCCCATTAACAATAAAAGTTTTCAGTCCGCCGACGTTTGACGCAATTATCGGAGTACCACAAGACATGGATTCCATGGCCACGAGTCCAAAAGTCTCATGGTGTGAAGGCATGATGGTAATGTCAGCACTATTGTAATAATAGTGTAGGTCTTGATGCGGTTGAGCTTCACGCATAATGATCTTATTTTCCAATCCACAAGACTTTATGAGTTTCTGCATTTCTAAATAATAGGAATCGAGTTTGTCTCCACCGGTAATAATAAGTTTAAGATTTGGAATGACATCTGAAAGTTGACACAGAGCTTTGATCAAAATAGGGAGACCTTTGATTGGATCCATACGACCGACAAAAAGAAGATATTTGTCGTTGGATGAGAGTCTGAGTTTCTGTAAAGATTCTTTTTTGGTGCAGTCGTAAAAATTATTAAAACAGATTCCCGGAGGAATAATCTCAATTTTTTGGGGATTGGAATGATAATAATGGATCAAGTCATCTTTTTCATGGCTGGTATTAGCAATAATTTTATCCGCTTTTTCCACAATTTTTTGTTCATAAGAGACACGTTTTTTGTCCTCAATATAATCTTTCATATAGTATCTTTTAATCTTTTCTAAAGTCCAAAAAGATTGGACTAAGGGTATCTGAAGCTGTTTTTTGACTTCAATACCGACAATTCCGGAAAGATAATAAAAAGCGTGAATAAAATCATACGATTTATTATTAGTAATTTCCTTAGCAAATTTTTGGGGATTTTTCACAATTTCATCTCGACTAATGGGAAGTTCAAAAAGATTTAAGTTGTTCTGATTTTTTTGATAGGGAAGATTTTCTTTTTGACTGCTGGTATAAATATCAATTTTATAATAAGAAGGAAGATGGGTTACGAGGTTAAATAAATTTACCTGTCCGCCTCCAGCATGACTTTTACCAAAGAAGGAAAATGGTGAAATGGGTAGTGCAATGACTGCAATTTTCATAGTTTCATTATTTTAACCTAACTTATATTTTTTCACAAACTTCAGATTTGAGTAAGAAAATAAATATTAAGGCACGTTGAAATTATCATTATGGGGATAAGTGTCCACAGAATTTTTTGATGTTTTTTTGCCACTTTTTCCAAAACTCCTCCAGACAATATTGCTATAAATGGATAAAGAGGAAGAAGATACCATGAGAGTTTTGTTTGGGTAAGGGTAATAATTGAAAAAAATAAACAGATTATTAGAAGTAAAAACTGCATAGATTTTTCTTGCAACAAGTTTTTTTCCATAAATAGAAAGATTAAGGAAACGAAAAATAAGATAGCGGTCGAGAAAAAATAAGGCGAGAACATAATTTGAAAATAAAACCAAAAAGGTTCTCCATGTCCTTCTAGAGGTGTTAATCCGCGGGCGAATAAATGATAGTGAAGGTATTCATTGATAAATTGAGAGTCGAATTTCACATACATCATGAAGTGCCAGGGAATGATTGCAAGGGCAATTAAAACTAAAATAATTAGACTTTCTTTTTTCGGGAACGGTTTTTCTTTATTTATTATTAGTAACAAAATTAGAGAGATAAAAGGGATTAAGCCCAGAGGTCCTTTTATAAGTATGGCTAAAGAAGAAGCTATAATCCCGAAATACGGTAAGGTCTTTCGCTGTTTGTAAAATTGATAAAAATCATAAAAAGCAACTAGCATAAAAAGAATCTGCAAAGAATCGGAATCAGCTGAACGAAAATTATGAGTGGCAAAAATTCCCGCGGGATTACTAATAAATAGCTGTGTAACAGTTAGGAGAAAAAATCCGGAGATTAAACCAGCCTTTGTTGAATATAGAGATTTTCCAATCAAGAAAACCAATAGAATTATCAGAAATCCGGAGAGAGCCGAGATAAAACGGAAGCCAAAATTATTGGCGCCAAGAATTTGAACACTTGCCATTGTCAAATAATAAAACAGAGGTGGTTTTTCAAAGAAGAATTTTCCTTCATATTTCAAAATCAAAGGATTTTCTAAATTCAGACTTTCAGTAACGACTTTAATATTTGTTCCTTCGTCCCAGCGTTGAATCTCAGGACTTCCTAGTTTGTAAAAACAAAAGAGAAGAGAAAGGATGATAAGGAGGATAAAAAGAAATTTTTCTAGAAGTGACATTTTAGGAATATTAATTAGTAAACGATCATGGCTGTTTTAAAATAACTCCAACGGTTATTGAAGGTATCTTTACTTAAAGAGATATCTCCACGCCAAGGATCGTTGATTAAAATCCGATCAGGATTATCTTTGGTGCCAGTGAAACCTTTGACAATATAAGAGTGCATGCCGCTTACTGCATAGATGTACGTTCCGTCCGTAGCTGTCCAAGAGATATTAGTTGGAGTTGACCAGCCGTTTTGTCCCCAGACCATGACTGGATTTCCTTTTTCAACTTCTGAGAGTAGATCGGTCAAATTCCAATTGGTCATAATTTGATTACTGCGATATTTGGAAACTGCGGTTGAAATCGGTTCCCAATAAGTGCCGTAGTTTTCAACATAGCCTTTATGAGGATTACCGCTACCTCGGGTTCCCACTATTCCAATTTCGTTTTTCAGAGTACTTTCGGAAACTGAAACTCCGCGATAGCTGAGCATCATTCTCGCCGCGGCAATATTACAGGTATAAGATTCGGCCTGAGAATATAAGGGAACGTTCAGAGAAAAAATATTCGGACGGGTAGTAAACTGGTTTACATATTTATTTATTGAAGCAAGACCATCAATACTTTCAATTCCTGCTTCAATAGTAACATTATAACTAGTACTGTAAGAGAGGCTGTTTTCCAAGGTAAAAATTAAGGTATTTCCATTCCAAGAGTAGGTGCCGGAGACAGCGGGAGAAATTTTGAATTTACTTTCAGCTGAAGCATGATTTACTTCCTCATTAAAAGTAATCAAGATTTGCGGATTCAAATCAATATTCACAGCATGGAGACCGGGAGAGAAACTAATAACTTCAACTGGCCCGATAGTCTTAAATTGGTATTGGATATCGTTTTCGATAATTCCACCTTTTTTACTAGCAATTCCTTTTGTCAGAATAATTTGATATTCAGTGTCTTTGTTAAAGCTACTTTTAGGTTTGAAGGTTAACTTTTTTTCTTCTACAAAATTTACCTCTCCTTCAATTTCGGGCGTGATTCTAAAATAGGAACTGAAATTATTTGTAGCAAGCTCTTCCCCAAATTCAATCAGAATTTCACGGTCAACTTTGACCCCTGTTTCTTTATCACTTGGAGAAACGCTTTTTATAAGAGGGGCAGCGACGGTAGTAAAAGACAGTTTATAAATACTTTTTTCCTCACCCTTTTGAATAATCTCACTGGTAACTAAATTGATTGAAACCGGAGTCTGAAAAACTTCCCACTGATAATTCGTATTTTGAGGCAGTTTTTGTTTAGGCTTTATAATGATCATAGCGGTTCCATTTTTGATAATCTCAGTTTCAATTTCCGGATTGCTAACTACTTTGTACAAACAGTTATTCGAGTCATTTTTATTTAAATCAAGAACTAGGAATTGATCGGTTAGAATATCAGTGTCTTCATTTGTAATAGAACTCTCAGTTACTAAAGGAAGGGAGTCACTCTCAAACTCTAAATAGTGTTCGTTTCCCGGATCAGAAAAAAGGGGATTTGCAATATAAGAAACATAAATCATAACTTTTTGTTCCGGAAGAAAAGATTGTTGCGGAATAAATTCGATTTTTCTGGTAAAAGGAAGAAAACCAAAATATTTATAAATTTTCCACTCACCCAGAATTTCTGGATTCATGTGCGGATCGATTTTATCTGCATAAATAGGAGAATTAAAAATGATGGTAATTGGTTTTCGAGAATCATTGTAAACACTCTTTGCTACGGCCGGTTTGATATTAACAAGGGTATAAAGTCCATATATTGAGAGTGGCAGAATTAGTAAATTCAGAATGATAAAGGTGTAGGTTTTTGTAATCTTAATAAAGGAATAAACCGTATCTATTTTGTCTTTTGGGGGAGATTTTTTGGTGTTTGTCGGTGAAGAATTTGTAGAAGAGTATAGGGGAACGATTGCTTCCAGCGCTTTTTTGGCTGCTCTTTCATTTTTCTTTTTAATTATTTTGCGCGTGATAACAAAAATATCTACTGCGATAATAGTGATTGCGCAGAGTAATAAGAGACAAAACTGTATTTCAAAAAGATTGTCTGTAATTATTTCCATAGTTCGTAAATATCATTCATGGTAACATAAAATACCGGTCCTTTATCTTCACTATACAAATGATCGTCAATACTGTTTAGAATAAGCTCCATTTTGGCTTCATCTTGAGATTCTTTGGATTGAAACCACTGCGGGTGAGATAAATAGACCACGGCTTTAGGGGTATCAATAATTGGGTGATCGTAATTTTGATAAAATCGATTTAACATATTTTCGCCGCTGTATGCCCATGAATCAGCTCCGTTATTGGGGATTTCCAAAATATTAAAGGTATTATTTGAAGTGATATTCTGATTATTTTTATCCGGATAAAATGGTTGTGATAAAGAATTTAAATCCCAAGGACTAGTAAGAATTCCTCCCCAGAGATATTTTTCCCGACCAGAAGCATCGTATTTAAAACCTTGATTTTGTAGAACTTGTAAAACTTTTTCATCTGCAAACCAACCGCCAGCTCGATATCCACTCGGATTGGAAAATCCGTGAACTTGAAATTGTTTTATTGCCCAAGCGATAATTTTCCCCAACTCTTCTTCTGTATAGCTAGTTGTTAAAACGTCGTAACCGTCAGTATTTTTTCCCCACTTTGATTCTTTCCGTACGCTAACTCCGGAGGCTTCAATTAGATCATAATGCATGTGCAGATGTAGTTGAACCTCATCACCATAAATTTCCTGTCTTTGTTTTACAAAAGAGGTTAGATAGTTAGCTCTTTCTGCTGAAACCACTGAAGGAAGATAAATCCGCGGATTAAAAAAGTGAGTGAGGGGGATATTATAATGTCGGTTTACTTGAGCCGTAATTGCGTCTAAATAGCTTTGATTGACATCGAAACCTTCCCAATCAAATGTCCAAGCTACGTAGACCGGAGCCGAAAGATAAAATTGCTGTTTGCTTCCAAGAGGTATGCTTTGTTCATTTTCACAAAAAATTGTATAGGTATTATAATTTATCTTTTGAAGATCAATAACAGCTTGATATTTTTGCGTTCCAATCTCTTGTAGCTTTTCTCGAATGCCAGCCTCAGGAATTTGATAATAGAGATCTTCGGTTTCATTACTTCTAACTTCTACAGTAAAGATTAAAGAGGATAATCCGTATTTCTTTGGTGCGTTTTTGGTATACCACTGTCGATCGATTGTGGTTAGATATTTTTGATGATAGCTATCTGCGAGGATAATTTTATAATTGGAGATGTTATCTGATTGATTATTAAAATTATTCTTAGCAATAGGGAAATCGGTTCCATAATAGAGGAAATAACGGTTATCGTTTTTTAAGGGATAAATTTTTTCTTTCAGATTAAAAGTAATTGTGGTATTTGTCGTTCCCGAATTTTCAATTTTAAAAGGTATTTGGAAGTAGTGGTTATCTAGAAAGTAAACAAGGAGAAGATCTGTACCGTTTTCCTTTGATTGTTCTTTTTCGACCATTTCCTGATGATTAAAAGTTAAGGCAATGGAAGTGCTATCATTGATAGCGACAATCGAAGAGATGTTTTGAACATCCAGTTGTTTAAAGTAATTGTAATTCTGATTAAACCAGGGTAACTCTCCGTTATCGATTATTTCCAAAGTAACAGAAGGAAGTGGTTCAATATTTCTCTGGAAGATACGGCTAGGATCAATGGTGCTTCCAAATAGTGTTCCTTTACCGTAATTCAGATTCCAAATAACAATACCAATGAGAGTAAAAGCGAGAATGAAGTGTCTTTTTTTGGGGCGATATTTTCCTTTTCCGGAAGGATTTAACCGTGGGAGTCTAAAGATTGACGGCGAAATTTTCCAATTTAAAGAGGAGATAAATGCCGAGAGAATAAAAAGAACAAATAATAAAAGAGTTACGGTTATTGGACTTGTGAACTGTCTTCCACCCAAATTTTGATATAAGAAGAGTAGTAGTAAATGGACGATAAAAAGATCGAAGGCGTCCCGACCAAAATAATTCATCACTTCCCAAAAAAGATCAAAGGGTTTAATTTTTTTGGTATTGTCATAGATAAGATAAAGCAAAAAAACACTAACAACACCTAAAGCTAAAAAGTTTATCGAAGGTGGCCAACGGTGAAGAGGTTCGAGCAGTGGTAGATAATATTGGTTACTGATAAACGAGGCGAAGATAATAAAAATTGTTAAAATAATCCCCGCTTTGAGTTCCAATGATTCGCGTATTGACAAGGAGGTTGTATGAAAAAGATATCTACCCCAATAAATTCCAAAAAGAAAAACCGGAAGATATTGAAATAGGGGGAAATAAAGAAGGCTAGCGTCTCCCACAAAAAGAGCCTTGATTTCCTTATACGGAGAAGGAATATTTAAAGTATATAAAAGCATTCCTAAAAAATAGAAAATGATAGAGATAACTGCTGTGAGCAATAAACTGGAAGAAAGTTTTCGATAAATTTTTCGCAAGACGATGCTGGAGAAGCTGAGGAAAATAAACGGAAACAAAAATTCGGTAAAATTGGGAACGTCTTGAAAAATAAAGATAGCAGTAATTTTCCGTAGATCAATAGGATAGATACTAAATATATTAGCTCTAACGACAAAAGCTAGGATATAAAATCCAATAAGAAGGTAAAATGTTCGGGAAAAAAACTTTTTAGTTTTTTCTTTTAAAACAGTATTATTTTGAAGATATCCATAATACAATGAAGCGCCAGAGACAAATAGAAACATGGTAAAACAGATAATATTTCCGGTGCGGGCGATTGTGGTTAGAATTAGATTAGAACTATCATGAAAGAAGAAGATTCCGTGAGCTAAAATCATGAAGATTACTGAAATACCACGGATAAAGTCTAGAGAATCTTCTCGTTTAATATTAAGGCTTTGTTGATTATGACTTTCGTTCATCCGAAATAATTTATTTTCTATAGTGAACTCAAAACAAAATGACATTTCCTTTTGAGTTCATTTATAACGATTTTCAATTATTAAATCTGACACTCTGTTTTGGAATCGCTATATATTAGAATACCAATTATGGATTATTTTGTACATTCACATAAATTAATTACCTGTTTTAATGATAGCTTAAATTTGAAAATCGTACATTTTACTCTTGACAAGTATTAGCAGACAGATATAATAAGTGCTAGTAAGATTTCTAGTTTTTTAATAGCTTGGAAATCACACTAAAGGAGGCTTTATATGCCAGATCTTTCGGAAAGACAAGCAAAACTGCTTCAGGTAATTATTGATGAATATGTGGCTACGGCCGAACCGGTTGGTTCAGAAACAATTGTTAAAAAATTTGATCTTGGAGTTTCTCCCGCTACTATTCGTAACGATATGGTTAGACTGGCAGAAGAAGGATATTTAGAAAAATCATACTCTTCATCTGGTCGTGTGCCGACTCCGCTTGGTTTTCGTTTTTACATCAAAACTTTGATGGCTGAGAAAAAATTACCAGTAGCTTCCGAAGTCGCTCTACGTCAAAGACTTTATGAAAAGAGATTTAAAGAAGAAGATTTTCTACGCGATGCGGTTTCGGCGCTAGCCACTGAAACCAATAAAATGGCGATGGGAAGTATTGAAAACGGGCCTTTTTATTATGCTGGAATTGCGAATATTTTAGATGCGCCTGAGTTTTTTGACATCGATCTAACCAAAACTGTTTTGGGTTTACTTGATCAACAGGAATATTTATGGAATATGCTATCAAAAGTAGTTTCTGATGAACCGGTGACTGTCCTTATTGGTGACGAATCAGGGATGCAGATGATGAGACCTTGTTCGATTGTTTTTTCGAAATATCAGCTTGGAAATAGAGAAGGTTATGTCGGAATTTTGGGACCAGCCCGAATGAAATATCCTCAAGTGGTTCCAACCGTGCGTTATATCCGTAATCTAATTGAGGAACTTTTGGGAAATTGGTGAGCTTAAATGATCATGGCAGTAAAAAATACTACTCGAAATCAAGAAGCCCCATCAAAAAGATTAATGATTGCACTTAATATAATTAAGGTAATTGTAGTTCTTATTTTGGCAGGAACAATTACCTATTTGTCTGATAATTTTCACAACTTTGAAATGGTGGACAAAGACGTAGAATATGGAATTTGGCATGGTTTTCCACTTTCATTTTATTTTGAAGGGTATCATATAAATTGGGGAAATTATCCGGAAACGCCAATTGCAGATTGGGTGAATATTAGGCGATATAATTATGTAAACATGGCAATAGATTTTATCATTTATGCAATTTTTATCGGGGGAATACTGTATTTAATTGAGAAAGGTTTGAAAAAACTTTTGAAAATTACTTGGTAGCATTTAATTTTAAAACAAAAATAATCATGTTAAAAAAAGAAGATCCAAAAACTAAATCAACGCAGACTAAAGAAGAACAAAAGCAAGGCGAAAAGAATAAACAATCTGTAAAGCAAACGGAGAATCAATTAAATCATTTGCAATCTGAGAATGAGGCTTTGCGGTTAAAAAATCAAGACTTGGAGAATAAGTTAAAGAGAGCTATAGCTGACTATCAAAATTTAGAAACCAGAATTGCTCGACAAAGGCAGGAATTAGCAGATTATTTTAAGAAAGATATTGTAGTTAAATTTCTACCGGTTTTAGATAATTTGGAACGAGCCAGTAAAACAATAAACGATCAGGGACTAAAATTCGTCGTCAAGCAATTTCACAATCTTTTGGAAGAAGTGGGATTGAAAATCGTAGGTCAGGTTGGGCAGGAGTTTGATCCACATCAACATGAATGTATTGAAGTTGTAAATGGTGATGAAAATAAAGTGATTGAAGTTTTAGAAAAGGGTTATTCTTTGAGCGAAAAAATCGTTCGTCCTGCCAAAGTAAAGGTGGGAAGAAAGAATTAAAATTATAAATTAAACATTATTTAATATTTAAGGAGGAAAATTAAAATGGGAAAAATTATTGGTATTGATTTGGGAACAACAAACTCTTGTGTGGCCGTGATGGAAGGTGGTTCACCCAAAGTGATTCATTCAGCTGAAGGTGAAAATACTATTCCTTCCGTTGTGGATCCCTCTAAAAATTTGGTGGGAAGAGTGGCCAAGCGACAAGCAGTTGTAAATCCTAAAAACACAATCTTCTCAATTAAACGTTTAATGGGAAGACGCTTTAAAGATAAATCGGTTCAAAGCGACATGAAATGGTTGCCGTATGACATTAAAGAGGGAAAAAACGGAATGGCAGTCGTTGAAATCGAGGGAAAAACTTATTCTCCTCAAGAGATTTCTGCCCAGATCTTACAAAAATGTAAAGTCGATGCCGAAAGTTACTTAGGGGAAAAAGTTACTCAAGCTGTGATTACAGTTCCCGCTTATTTTGATGACAGTCAAAGACAAGCGACAAAACAAGCCGGAGAAATTGCAGGACTCAAGGTCGAAAGAATTGTAAACGAACCAACCGCTTCTTCTCTAGCCTATGGTCTTGATAAGAAAAAAGCCGAAACCGTGGCTGTTTACGATTTCGGTGGAGGAACCTTTGATATCTCAATTCTAGATCTTGGTGAAGGAGTTTATGAGGTAAAATCCACAAATGGAGATACTCATCTTGGTGGTGATGACTTTGATCAAAGAATTTTAGACTTTCTAGCCGAAGATTTTAAGAAAAAAGAGGGAATTGATCTTAAGAAAGATCGACAGGCATTACAAAGACTCCGTGATGGAGCGGAAAAAGCGAAGATTGAACTTTCTTCTTCACAGGAATCAGAGATCTCAATTCCTTTTATAACCGCTGATCAAACAGGTCCAAAACATCTTAATTACAAACTGACTCGGGCAAAACTGGAACAGCTTACTGATGACCTCATCCAAAAATCAATTAAACCATGTGAAGAAGCTCTAAAAGATGCGAAACTAACAAAAAAAGATATAGATGAAGTGATTCTCGTGGGTGGAATGACCAGAATGCCCAAGATGCAGGAAGTCGTAAAGAAATTCTTTGAAAAGGAACCGCACAAGGGAATTAATCCTGATGAAGTGGTAGCTGTCGGAGCCGCAATTCAGGCAGGAGTTTTGGGTGGAGAGGTTACCGATGTGCAGCTTATCGATGTCACTCCCCTAACCTTAGGATTGGAAACCTTGGGTGGAGTTAGAACTCCCTTAATTGAGAGAAACTCGCGAATTCCGACTGAAAAAATTCAAGTCTTTTCAACTGCGGGTGATAATCAGACTCAGGTAGAAATAAATGTTTTACAGGGAGAACGTGAATTTGCCGCTGATAATAAGTCACTGGGACGATTTATCCTTGACGGAATTCCTCCTGCACCACGTGGTATTCCTCAGATTGAGGTTAAATTCGACATTGATGCCAACGGAATTTTGAATGTTTTAGCTAAAGATAAAGCAACCGGAAAAGAACAAAAGATTACAATCACTGGTTCAACAGGTCTTGCTAAAGATGAAGTGGAAAAGATGACCAAAGATGCCGAAGCGCATGCTGAAGAGGATAAGAATAAAAAAGAAAAAATCGAAGCCAAAAATGTGGCAGACAATCTTTGTTATCAAGCCGAAAAAACTCTGAAAGATCTGGGAGACAAGATAAAGCCTGATGATAAGAAAAACATTGAAGAAAAAGTAAAAGAGTTACGGGGAATGTTGGAAACAGCGGAGGTTGATACCTTGAAGAAAAAGACTGAAGAACTCGGTCAAGATCTGCAAAAGATAGGACAAGCGATGTATCAACAGCAAGGTCAACCGGGTCAAAATACTGAAGAGAAATCTGAAGACAAAGGAGATGGAAAGACCGAAGATGACTCCAATAATTCAACCAAAGAGGGCGATGTAAAAGAAGGGGAAGTAGTTGAGTAATAGAGATTAGATATTATATGATATTAAGAGTAGGGACAGGGCAATGCCCTGTCCCTACATAGTTTATTTCAAGATAAAATAAAACCACAGCTAAAGATGTGGTTGAATTCCTTAAAATATTTTGCCGGAGGCGAAAGCGAAAAAGAGTGTCACGGATTTATCCGTGAGAATCTATGCCAATCAAAGAGATCGAATACAAAATTCAGATTACCGGAATGCAGATGAAAACCTTGGAAAAATGGTTATCAGGTAAGGCAAAGTTTATCAAAAATAAACATCAGATTGATTATTATCTAGAAGATCCGCAGAAACCGTTTACTTTTATCAATAAAAAAGGTTTCAAAGATGCGATTGATTATTTCCGAATCAGAATCGATAATAGTGGTGACTCTACCTGTTTAAAGCATTTTCATAAAGATAATTTGGGAAACTACACCCATTGTGATGAATACGAAGTAAAAGTTGAAAATGGTATCGAACTGCTAACTTTATATAAAACATTGGGATACAAAGAGCTTATTGTGATTGACAAAGAAAGAAAAGTTTATGAGTATCCTGGTTTTGAAATTGGAGTTGATACTGTAAAAGGTTTGGGTAACTTTGTAGAAGTAGAGCTCAAAAAAGAGGTTACAGATGTTAAAGATGGACATAGATTGATTGAGAAATTATTATTAGAGATAGGGATTAAAGAGTATAATAAACAGAATCGGGGTTACGTCTCGATGATGCTTAATCCGGACTACGATTTTGCAACTCATGAAGAGATTTAATTTTTTTATTGTAAAAGGTAATTATGGCTACAAAACGTGATTATTATGAAATTTTAGGGGTAACAAAAAGCTCTACTGCCAGTGAGATAAAAAGTGCCTATCGAAAACTGGCCTTGAAATATCATCCGGATCGTAATAAAGAACCGGATGCCAATGAAAAATTCAAAGAAATTAACCAAGCATACGAAGTGCTTTCGGATACGAAAAAGCGTCAGACTTATGATCAATATGGTCACGCCGCTTTTGATCAGCAAAGCGGTTTTGGCGGTTGGAATCAGCAGGGAGCTCAGGGCGGATCGTACCGCGTTTATACTGACGGTGACTTCGGTGGATTTTCAGATCCCTTTGATATTTTCGAACAGTTTTTTGGTGATACTTCTCCCTTTGGATTTCGTACTTCAAATAGTCGAAGTCGGAGAAATCCTCAAACTGAACATGGTCGAGGAGAGGATTTACGGTACACCTTAGAAATTCGCTTTGAAGATGCGGTAAAGGGATCAACTCAGGAAATTTCATACAAACGTTTTGAAAAATGTGAAACCTGTCATGGGTCTGGAGCCAAAAAAGGAACAGGGTCAAAAACTTGTCCCATCTGTCATGGATCAGGTCAGGAACAGCGAATGCAACAGACTATCTTTGGATCTTTTGCCACAACCAGAGTTTGTAATCGCTGTGGTGGACAGGGAAAGATCATCGAAAATCCGTGTTCAAATTGTCGCGGTACCGGGAGAGTAAAAAAATCAAAAAGTCTGACAATCAAGATTCCCGCCGGAGTAAATATGGGTACGGAAATTCGGTATACGGGGGATGGAGATGTGGGCGAACGAGGTTCGATAAACGGAGATCTTTATATTGCTATCAGAATAAAACCGCACAAATATTTTGTACGTCGTAATAACGATATTTATTTAGAAATTCCGCTTACCTTTTCACAAGCGGCTTTAGGTGATGTTGTGAATGTTCCTACAATTGATGGTGAAGTGAAACTAAAGGTGCCTGCCGGTACTCAAACCGGTACTGAATTTAGACTCAAAAATGAGGGGGTTCCCTATTTATCTAGTAGTACGCGTGGAGATCAATATATAAAAGTAAAGGTTCGAACACCTCAAAAACTGACACGTCGCCAAAAAGAAATTCTTGAGGAGCTGCAACAAGAAGAAAAGCCTCAAGAGTTCTGGAAACAATTTTTTGGTTAAAATGCTAGATATTACATTACGAGATTAAAATATTGAGATATTAAGTAAAAAGTTATCTCTTAATATCATGATATTTCTATATCTTTATCTATTTCTTTCCTTTTTTCTTTTCACCTTTTCCTTTTTCTGTTAAGATTATCTTAATCAAAAATTTACCTTGGAGAATTATTATGAGTGAAGTTTTTTCTGGTGTTGAGAAGCTGGAAGCCTTGAAGTTTGTAGAAGAAAAAGAACAAAGGGAAATTTTAGATCAGATCGAAGTTATAGCTCCTACTTTGCAAAAAGAAGGGGTTATGTCGGGAGTAATTGTTGATGCCTCTTTGGGAGGATCCAATATCGAAATGGGTCAGGCTTCAAAATCAAATTTGATGATTGTAGGTTTGGAAAAAGATACGAAACAGACAGAGGAAGCTCTTCAAGACCATGGCTATGGAGTAGAATCTGTTTCAGTTGGAGACAATAAAAGGCTTTCAATTTCAAAAGAAGGAAGTCAGACAAATGGTTCGTGTGATATTGTTTTTGGAAATATGGTCGAAGGAAATATTGTGGAAGTAAAAATGGGAGATAAAGTAGTACGGCTCAGAGTAAGTGAAGAGTCTATTGGAATTGGTGGAGTGGAAGTTCCGGTATTATATATTGTAAGTGAAGATGAATTGGAACAGGCTTATATAGAAGCTTTAGGAAAAGGTGATTTTGCAGAGGTAAAAAAATTACAGCGAATTTTACAACAAGAAAGAATTGACGTTTGTGAGGAAAAATACAAGCTTCAACTTGGAGAAAATCAGGAAGGTAAAGCAGAATCATCGACAGAGTTATTAAAACAGCCTCTGATGGATGAGCAGCAGTTACAAGAAGCTAGAAATTTGGATGTTGAAAGCTGGCAGGAATTTGATTTTGAATATACTTATCCGGGTTTACAAGGACTCATTATTAGTGAACAAAGATTATTTTTGGAAAAGTGGGAAGAGATGAAGGCTAAATATGGAGATAGAGTCAAAGATAAAATGTCTATGCAAGAGCTTTATAATCTGATGTATGAGGATGGATATTTTGATGATTTGGAAGAACAAAGTGATAAAGTAAAAATCTTAGGATCAATTGGACAGATTCAGGGAACTGAAGCTCAAAGTGAATATTCTCAAGAAGATGCTATTATTCTTCTGGAGCAGGTGATGTTAGAATCCGTTTCTCGTAATTTGGGTAAAACAAAGGGAGACAAAAGAGTTTTTAGTTTACTTGTACGCACTCGAAAGTTTGAAACTGCAAATGCCTCTGGAGTTGCATCTACCTCTAAAGGTCAAAATTAATTAAATAGTAGAAAGGATTTCTTATGGATAACTTTGATCAAAATCAAAACAATAATAGTTCACAAGTTACAGATAATCCAGTTCCTCATGATCAAACTCAAAATCAATCTTTTGTAACTCCAAGTTCCGATGTGGAAATAGAGAGTCAGCCAGTATTCCCTAAAGTTGAATCTTCGGAACAAAATATTTCAGATCCTCCTATTATTAAAAAAGGTTACGGAGATAACTATGAAGAGAATGAAGGCGTAAAAGAAATTCCAGTTTCTCACCTCACAACAGAACAGGTTATTTTTGAAGATACCAAAAATTATCCGCAAGCACAGCCAAAAAATCAAGAGATAAACGAAGATAATAAGGTGCAAAAAGCAATCGATAAATTAGCAGCAGAAGCTATAAAAGAACCGATTATCCAAAAACCAGCAGAGGTAGCTTCTGTAGAGATTAAAGAAGTTTCGACGCAACGTATTCCCACAAATATGGAAAGTGAGATAGCTTCTCAGTCCTCAGTTCCACCAATTACTACAGCTGTTGATAATCAAGGTGTTTCTATGGCAAATGACCAATTTGTCGAAAAACTTGATCTGGAACCGAATGCCCAGCAAGTTTTTGAAGAAGCGGCAAGTTCTGATAACCCTGAGCAAGTTTTTGACGCGGTAGAGCAAAGCAAAGATGAAAAATTAGCTCAAGAGTTGATTCAAAAATCCGGATTATCTCCGGAAATTGTTCAAAAAGCTTTACAGGAAAAAACTCAAAAAATTCAAGAAGAACAATCTTCTGTTCCTCCCCGACCTATTTCTGAAGTAACAACACAAGAGGCCAAAGCAGTTTTGGGAGAAGAAGAATACCAAAAAGAAGCTCAGGATTTACAATCTATTAATCAACCAAGTTCTGACAATAATAGTAATTCTTAGTTTTATTATTCGTATCTTAGAGCTTCAATGGGATCGAGTTTGGAAGCGCGTGAGGCTGGATATAAGCCAGCAAGAATTCCAATTAGTACGGCAAAGAAAATACTTCCAACTGCTAATTCCCAGGGAAAGGTAAAGAAATTTTGAGAGCTTTCACCGATATTTTTCAGGTAGATATTTAAAAATACCTGTAGTCCATAAGCGCTGAAATATCCGAAAAACGCTCCGGCAACTCCACCAAGAAATCCAATCAAACCGGCTTCAGTAATAAAAATCATACGGATGTTAGCATTTGTGGCTCCGATTGCTTTCATAACTCCAATCTCTTTAGTCCTTTCGTAAATAGACATGATCATCGTATTAATTATCCCAATAGAAGCAACAAATAAAGCGATTAAACCAAAAATAGCCAAGACTGCTTGAATGACAATAAAGATAGTATTAATCATGCCGATAAGATCTTCGACAGTGATTGCATCAAAATCCATTTCCTTAATTTTCTTAGCAACTTCTTTGGTATTACTTAGGTCATCAGTGTTTACATAAAGAAATGGATATCCGGTATTTTCCAAATAATCTTCTTTTGTCGTATTTTCTTTTTTGGAGACTTTAACCTCAATTTCTTTTTCTAGAGGAAGAGCATAATTGAGTTGATCTTCTCCAACATCAATTACTGCTACAATTATCTGTTCTATTACGATTTCTTCGCCACCACTATTATTCATAAACATCATTCCACCACTACCTTCTTTGGCAAACCGGATATTCAGCTTTTTTCCAATTACATCTTGAGGATTTACTTGATAGGTATCTGTAAAGTGTTGTGAAACTAGGACATTATTTTTATTCTGATACCAATTATGCATACTGCCGGCAAGAACACCTTTGATATAAGTATCAGATTCCAAAACGTCAAATCCAAATCCCATGATATTTGTAATCTCTTTTTCTTGTCCTTCTAATTTGGCACTTTTGGGTATCGACATGGTCATGGGTTGGACTTGAGTGACATGGTCGAACTTGGAAATTTCATCGACAACAGTTTGAGAGATGACTTTTTTATTCAGTTCTTCTTCACCAACCAGGGATCCTTGACCGGTTCCCATACTGGAGAAAGTTCCTCCAGACATAGTGCCTTCTTGCGCTACGGTAATTCGGGTATACTCCATCTGTCCGGTAATCATATTTAAAAGCCAAGTTCGAACCCCAAGTCCGAGAGAGATCATGACTGTCAGTAAAAAAATTCCAATAAAAACCGCAAAAGAGGTCAAAAATGTCCGGGTTTTTCGACGGGTTAAATTTCGATATGCAATTGGAAGGATATCAATAACTTTCATAATATTTATGATTTTAAAATTACACCATCTCTCATTTTAATTTGTCTATCTGCAAAAGCAGCATCTTCCATGTTATGAGTTACAATAATGACGGTTATATTCTGTTCGCGATTTAATTTTTTGAATAAATTCATAATTTTATCGCCGGTTTTACTGTCCAGATTTCCAGTAGGTTCATCAGCAATTAAAATCTGGGGATCATTCACAAGAGCTCTAGCAATTGCTACTCTTTGTGATTCCCCCCCAGAAAGCTCTGCTGGTTTATGATCTGCTCTATCATCAAGTCCAACTTTTTTCAAAGCTTGTAAGGCTTTTTGTTTTCTTGTTTTTGATCCAAAATTGGCAAAGACCAATGGAAGAGCTACATTTTCTGCCGCAGTTAATATTGGTTGCAAATTGAAGTTTTGAAAAACAAAACCGATATGTTTATTACGATATTCAGCTAATTTACTATCTTTTAGTTTCGCAAGGGTAATATTTAAAAGAGAAACATTTCCTTTTGAGGGATGATCGAGTCCTCCAATAAGATGTAATAAAGTTGATTTTCCCGACCCTGAAGGACCAACGATTGCCACAAATTCACCTTTTTTGATTTCCATACTTAGATTATCAATTGCATTTATGGTGTTTTTGCCAAGGGTGTAGGTTTTAAAAACGTTTTCAAGTTTAATCATATGCTTCACTTAATATCAAATTTGATCAATGATAAATAGGCTAACAAAAAAATAGGTATTCGTAAAGTACCTTCTATTTAAGTAGGTGTAATTTTTGATAGAGGTCGACTTTTTCAGAAAAACGAATGATCTGTGCAAAGACATTACTTTTCTCAATTTTAAATTCAGTTTCATCTTTATGATCAGAGATCACTATTCCATCAATGACTAAGTTGCATGAAGTTTTCGATACAATTTTTATTTTGATTTCAGGAGGAATAATTAGCGGTCTATAAAAACTAGCAAAAGGAGTTACCGGAGTAATAATCAAAGCCGCAATTTGGGGATCGATAATACTGCCTCCTGCCGAGAGTGAGTATGCTGTAGATCCAGTAGGGGTAGCAACAATAATTCCGTCCCCACGAATTGCATGTAGTAACTCATTATTCAGATAAATCTCGCCTTCAAACATCTGTCCGAGATTTTTCTTCGTGATATTAATTTCATTTAAAGCTTCATGTTGGGAGTAGGAGATTTTCATTCTTTTTTCTATGAAATATTTATTTTGGAGATAAAGTTGCCAGACTTTTTTCCAATCTTTCAAAGAGGCGGAGGCTAAAAATTCCACTCTTCCCGCTCCTAGAGGAAGTTTTTTTACTTTTGGAAAGGCTGTTTCGGCATGTAATACTGTTCCATCTCCCCCAATTGGAATAATTAAGTCATATTTTTTACTGTTAATATCTAGAGAATTTCTGTCGGGAAGAATGTCAGCGTTTATCTCTTTCGCCATGATTCTGGCTTGTTTCTCAATCTCCGGAGTCGTTTTATAAAAAATTAAGATATTTTGGTTCATAATTAATACATTGGAATAACTTCTAATTTAGGAGATAGCATGAAAATAACTAGTAATCCCTAGTAATCCTAAGAAAAATCCGACTAACCATAATGTCGTAATAATTACTAATATAATGGCTTTTCGAGTCTGCCTTTTTTCAAGATAAAGATAAATTGGGTAAGCTAAAACCAATGAAGAAGTTATAATCGCTGAAATAATAAAAAGAATCAAAATAAATAATCCAGCGATGATCTCATCGTTATAAGGGATAATCTGACTCAGATTATTCATAATTAAGACGACAAGGCTGCAATACAAAACTACACCAATTGCCTGGAAAAAACCGATAGTAATATTTGATAGTTTTTTCATAAATATCTTTCCTTTAATTATTTGATTCTTAAATTAGTCCAATTTGGATATATTCTACTGTATGCGATAGTAAGTAACAAGTTATTCAAAAATAATCTAAAGTTGGTCAAATAAAAAATGAAGATTCATTTTAATTGAATCATAAGCGGTATTGTCTCGCTTTGTCTTTTGTGGTAATATATTAACGATTTTGGAATAGTGTTTCTTACTAAGTGGGAACTTGAGTTACCCACTTTTTTTTAAGGATAAACTTTTTAAAGGAGAATAATAATGTCACGAAATGAATTTGTAGCGGCTTTAAAACAAGTCTGTGCCGAAAGAGGCTTGGAAACAGAGGTTGTTCTTGAGGCTTTGCGAGTTGCACTGGTTGCCGCTTATCGAAAAGATCACGATGAAAGTGAAGATCTATCAGCAACGATTGATCCGGAAACGGGAGAAGCAAATATCTACGAAAAAGAAAAAAATGTTACTCCTCCGGGTTTTGGCAGAATTGCAGCTCAGACCGCAAAACAGGTAATTTTACAAAAAATCCGCGAAGCGGAGAAAACTGCGATTGTAAGTGATTTTGAGAAAAAAGTTGGACTGGCCGTTTCTGGTTTGGTACAACGTTTTGAGGGACAAAATGTGATCGTTGATTTGGGAAAAGCTTCAGGAATAATGCCTCCTCAAGAAAAAGTCCCTACAGAACATTATCGACTGAATCAAAGACTTAAAGTTTTAATTAAAAAGATTCGCGAAGGTAAAAGAGGTCCGGAAATTATTATTTCTCGAAGTGATAAAGACCTTGTGAAACAGTTATTTGATATGGAAGTTCCTGAGATTCGTTCGGGCGCTGTTGAAGTTGCAGCCATTTCTCGAGAACCTGGTTCTCGATCAAAAGTGGCCGTAAAATCAAATCAACAAGGAGTTGATCCTATCGGTTCCTGCGTTGGTCAAAAGGGTGTTCGAGTACAATCAGTAACCCGCGAACTTTTCGATGAGAAAATTGATCTTGTAAACTTCTCTGAAGATCCGGAAAAGTTCGTGGTCGCTTCTCTATCTCCAGCTCGAGTTTCCGATATTAAAGTCAATAAAAAGAAACTTAAAGCAACAGTTTATGTAGGAGAAGATCAGCTTTCTCTAGCGATTGGAAAAGAAGGGCAAAACGCTCGACTTGCAGCAAAATTAACCGGGTGGAAAATTGATATCAAACAAGAAAAAGATCGGAAAGATCAGGAATCTGACAATGAAGAAGAGGAAAAAACTGAAGCTAAAGAAGAAACAGAAAGTAATGAATTAATTGCAAGTGGTTTGGGGAAAAGAATAGTTTCTACTTTGGAAAAAGCGGGAATTAAAAGCATCGAAGATTTGAAGAACAAAGACCCAAAAGAGTTAGTAAAGATTAAAGGATTAGGGAAAAAGGCTTTAGAAGAGATTGAAGCGGTTTTGAAATAATTGAAGGTTATTACGAAAATGAAAGTAAAAAAAATCCCCTTACGTACATGTGTTGGTTGTGGACTGATTCGACCCAAAAGAGAATTAGTCAGAATGATTGTGGGAGAGGATGGAAGTTTAAAAATTGATCCTACTGGAAAAGCGAAGGGTCGTGGAGCATATCTGTGTCGAATTTCGGAAGAGATCTTAGGAGTGCAAAGCGGACAGATTAAATCACGCGAAGATCAGACTTTTACTCCTAATTCTGAATGCCAACAGAAAGCGACCGAAAAACATGCTCTGGAAAGAGCACTAAAAAAGAGTAAATAAAATAATGGTGAAAAAAAAGATAAATACTAAAAAAACAACAGAGAATATTTTGGTAACCCGTCCTCCAATTGTTACGGTGATGGGGCATGTTGATCATGGTAAAACTACTCTTCTTGATGCAATTAGAAAAACTAGAATTCAGCAGAAAGAAACTGGAGGAATGACCCAGTCGATTGGAGCATATCAGGTAAATGTGAAGACAAAAGAGGGAGTGAAACCGATTACTTTTATTGATACTCCAGGACATGCTGCTTTCACGGCTATGCGTAGTCGTGGGGCAAAAACTACCGATATTGTCGTTCTTGTTGTCGCTGCCAATGATGGGGTAATGCCTCAAACAATTGAAGCTATTGATCACGCTAAACAGGCTGGAGTTCCAATCATTGTTGCGGTAAACAAAATAGACCTTCCCGATATTAATATTGATAAAATAAAAGATCAGCTTTCAAAGTATGATCTACTTCCTGAAGATTGGGGAGGAAAGACTATCTTTGTTCCTTTATCAGCAAAATCAGGGAAGAATATTGAAGGACTATTAGAAATGATTTTGCTTTTGGCAGAGATGGAAGAATTGAAATATGATCCCAAGACTCCATTTTCAGCCGTTATTATTGAGTCTTACCTTGACTCTAAAAGGGGTCCGGTTGCTGACATTGTTGTGAAGTCGGGATTATTAAAAAGAGGTGAGGAAGTTTGGATTAATGATCTTTCTGGGAAAAATTTTATTTCGGGGAAGATAAAGGGAATTATTGACGATCATGGATTGCAAGTTTCCGAAGCTGGAGTTTCTATGCCAGTTGAGATTTTGGGGCTAAAAAGTGTCGTTCCGGTAGGAGAATATTTATATAAAGATAAAATTGAAAAAGTTTTAGAGATAAGCCAAATAAATCCAGAAAGTGCTAAGAAAAAGGTGTCTCTCGAAGATTTTTTTGGCGACACTACAATTAAAAATGTTGAAGAAGAGCTGAAGTTAATTCTGAAATCAGAAAGCCAGGGAACTCTAGAAGCCTTAGTTCAATCATTACAAAAACTCAGTCAAGATAAGATGAAGTTGAGCATTATTCATGCTGGAACAGGTCCAGTTACAGAGTCAGATATTCTTCTTGCCAAAGCAAGTCACGCTTATGTTTTTTCTTTTCGATTGAAGCAAGGTGCGGAGATGGTTAGTTTTGCGAATAACGAAGATGTACTCTTTGAAAATTATGAGGTGATTTATAAACTGATCGAAGAGGTAGAAAGATTACTAAAAGGTGAAGAAAAGCTGAAACGGATTGAAAATATCTTTGGTAAAGCTGAAGTGAAAGCGGTTTTTATCGGGACAAAGAATCGAAAGATTGCAGGGATTAAGGTAACCGAGGGATTTTTGAAAAAAGGAAAGCGTATCAGAATCATGCGTCAGGAAGAAAATGTCCATGAGTCTAAAATCAGATTAATAAAACACCTGAAAAATAATGTAGATGAACTAAAAAAAGGTATGGAAGGTGGTATCACTTTAGAATCTGATTTCAATTTTGAGGTCTCTGATATCCTTGAGAGCTTCAGTTAAACATCTTCCCCATTTAACTTGTAAAATATTGACATATACTATAGGATGTGGTAAAGTTCTTCGGTTACAAGAAGAAAATTAAGGTTTTATATATGGAAAATACTACAAATATTGAACAAATAAAAGAGCTGCTTCAGAATGCAATCGAAGTGATGATCGCTCTTCCTCTTGGATCAAATAAAGAGAATATCCTTTCGGCTTTAGCCTTACAGGCAGTTTTAGAATCAAAGAATAAAAAAGTATCAATATACTGCGATTCAAAAGAGGTTGAAAATCTTTCTTTTTTAGAAAAAGCACAACTAATTAATAAACAGATAGCGCCAGAAAATCTGGTAGTTTCATTGGGTTATACAAAAGATCAGATTGAAAAAGTTGGATATGAAAGTAAAGATAATCAGTTCAATCTGATTATTACACCCAAAAGAGGTAGAATTGATTCTTCTCAAATTACTTTTATGACTCAGGGCATTAATACTGATTTAGTTATAGTTTTAGGGGCGAAAAAACTTGAAGATTTAGGTGATTCCTATCTAGATCATAAAGAAGAATTTGCTTCTGACAAAATTTTTAATGTTGATAATCATGATGGAAATGAATTTTATGGGGCAGTAAATTTCGTTGATATTTCGAAAACAACCTTAGCAGAAGTCTTGATGCCTATTTTTGATGTTTTAGAAGTAGACTGGAAAAACCAAATTGCAGATTTACTTTTGATGGGTATCTATTTAGGAACTCAGAGTTTTCAATCTCAAAATATAAATGCGCAAACTTTTATGGCTGTTAGCTCCTTAATCGGTAAAGGGGCGAATTTACAATACGTTGTCACTTCTTTGTATGATAAGAAGAACAAAAACGAAGAATTTAAGTCCGATGTTGCCAAGGACTCTTTGGATAACGTTCTTCAAGCTCAGACTCCTCCTACCCCGTTTATGAAGGGACAAGAAGATCAGATTCAGATTGAAGAACCTCCCGTATTTCAAAACACTGGAGAGTTTTAACACAAGAAAGAAATATCTTTCACGATTTTCGCTTTTAGCGATAGAGTGAGAAGATCTATATTATGTAGATCTTCAAACCGCCGCTTGATCCTATTCTTATGACTATGTTAGAATAGAATATAGCGATTCAAAGATAGAATGTTAGATTTTTATATTGATAGTTGCTATAAGTGAATTCAAAATAAAATAAGGAATGACATTTGTATTGAATTCACTATAGGTAAGTATGACGGATTTTTTACTTTTAAAGAAGGATAAAAGGATTTATTGAATGTTAGATAAAAACACGAAAAGCAAAATTATTACTGAATATTCTCAAGGTAATGGTGATACTGGTTCTCCCGAGATTCAGGTGGCTCTTTTAACTGAAAAGATTAAAAAACTTACTTCTCATTTAAAAATCCATAAAAAAGATAACCATTCTCGTCGTGGACTCATGCAGATGGTCGGTAAAAGAAGAAGACTTCTTAACTATCTCATGAAAAAAGATGAAAAACGTTATCAAGGCTTAATTGAGAAGCTTGGTCTCTCAAAATAAAGATCACAGTTAACCATCTTCGTTTTTCATAAGAAACCAACTTGCTCATTTATACGATTACAAAGTTTTAGATAAAAAGTACCTTAAATGGTATATAAATTAGGAGTAGAGAGATTAAAAAGTAATTATTAGAAACGTTGGACTCAAAGTTCAAAACGGCAGCTTAAACAAAATTTCAGTTGCGATTTTGAGTTTTGAGGTTTAACGTTACAAATATTTGTCTTCCTTAGTTTCTCTATAAATTTTCATGGCAGAAAAAATTATAAAAGAATTGGAGTTTGCAGGTAAACCACTTATAATTGAAACTGGTTTATTGGCACCCCAGGCAAATTGTGCTGTCAAAGTACAGTACGGAGAAACAGTGGTTTTAGTAACAGCGGTAGCTGGTTCAGTAAGAGAAGATTTGGGTTATTTCCCGCTATCTGTTGAATATGAAGAGAAGTATTATGCTGGAGGAAGAATTAGTAGCTCTCGATTTATCAAACGCGAGACAAGACCACAAGATGAAGCGATTTTGAAAGGCCGTCTTATTGATCGTTCCATTCGTCCATTATTTCCCAAAGATTATAAAAATGAAACGCAAGTTATCGTGACAGTGCTTTCCGTTGATAAAGAGAATGATCCGGATATTGTAGGTCTGATCGGAGCTTCGGCGGTGCTTTCACTGTCCAATATTCCTTGGAAAGGGCCAATTGCGGGAGTTAGAGTGGGTAAAACTGAAACCGGTTATGTCTTAAATCCGGTTAATGGTGATTTGGAAAAATCAACTTTAGACCTCGTTGTTTCTGGTTCCAAAGAAAATATTCTGATGATTGAAGCTGGAGCCAAAGAGGTAAAAGAAGAAGAGCTTATTGAAGCTCTAAAGTTAGCTCAAACTGAAAATAGTAAAGTAATTACAGCTTTGGAAGAGTTTGTCAAAGAATCCGGTCAGGAAAAAATGACCTACGCGGTAGAAGAATTAAATACTGACGTGAAAAAGAGTATCCTTGATTTTATTAAAGAAAGTGCTAAAGATGAGCTTCTTTCTAAAGATCGGGTGGAAAGAGAATCGGCTTCAGGAGAATTTTTAGAAAAGATTTATCTTCAATTTGAAGGTAAATTACCTAAAGAAGACATGAAAGAGATTTTTGAAGAAGAGATGAAAAGAATGATTCGGGAAAATATTGTGGAAAAAGATTTGCGTCCTGATGGTCGCGGATTGGAAGAAGTTCGACCTCTGACAATTCAGGTCGGGATTTTACCACGCACACACGGATCAGGTCTTTTTCAACGCGGTTTAACCCAGGTACTTTCTTTAGTGACTTTGGGCTCGACTTCTTTACAACAGCTAATTGAAAATATGGAAGGTGAAGAGAAAAAACGATACATGCATCATTATAATTTTCCTCCCTATTCCGTGGGAGAAGTAAATCGTCTCGGTCCTCCACCTCGCCGTAGTATTGGACACGGCGCTTTGGCGGAAAAATCTTTGATTCCAGTGATTCCTGATAAAGAACTTTTTCCCTATACTATTCGTGTGGTTTCTGAATGTTTGTCTTCAGCTGGTTCAACTTCAATGGGTTCGGTTTGTGGCTCAACAATCGCTTTGATGGATGCGGGTGTACCTTTGAAAAAACCGGTTGCAGGTGTGGCGATGGGAGTCGTTTTTAAAGACGATAAATATAAAGTTTTAACCGATATTCAAGCTCTCGAAGATTTTTACGGCGATATGGATTTTAAAGTCGCCGGAACCGTCGATGGAATCACCGCCATTCAGCTTGATGTAAAAACTTTGAAATTAACTATCGATATTCTTGCTGAGGCATTAATGCAAGCAAAACGAGGACGTCTTTTTATTATGGAAAAGATGTTAGCGGTTATTGATAAGCCGCGAGCCACCTTATCCAAATATGCTCCAAAGGTTGAAGTGATTAAAATTGATCCCAAAAAAATTGGTGAAGTTATCGGTCCGGGCGGTAAAGTTATTAATAAAATTATAGAGGAAACTCTTACTGAAATTGATATTGAAGAAGATGGATCAGTAAATGTTTCTGGAGAAACCGTTGAGGGAATTAAAAAAGCGATTGCGATGATCGAAGGGATTGTTAAAGAGATTATGCCGGGAGAAATATATACCGGAAAAGTAGTCAAAATCATGGACTTTGGAGCAATTGTAGAACTGTTGCCCAAAAAATCAGGAATGGTACATATCTCTCAGATTACCGATCATCACTTAGATAAAGTGGAAGATGCTTTGTCTTTGGGACAAGAAGTGACAGTCAAAGTTCGTGAAATTGATAATATGGGAAGAGTAAACTTGACAATGCGACTTACTGACGCGAATAATGGAAGTAATGATGATCGTGGTCCACGTTCTCATGGAGGACAGAAAAGAGATAATTTTCGTCGACCCGATTTTAGAAAAAGAAATTAAATGCCTATGAATACTGCCCCAAAATCTTTAAATACAGATTTAAAAGATGATAATTTCCTCTCACAAGAAGTAGATAAGCTGCAAAAACAGCTTGAAGAAGCAGTCATTCCACCGGAACTTAAAGAAAATGTACGTTTGATGATTCGACGTGTGGCCAATCTTTTTGGCTCTGCAGCTTATGCTTCTGAATATGAAAATGCTTCCTTATATCTTGATTGGGTAACTTGCCTGCCTTGGGATAGAAGATCAGAAGATAATCTTGATCTTGATCGTGCTCGGAAAATCCTTGATGTAAATCATTATGGAATGGAACCGGTTAAAGAGAGAATTTTGGAATATTTAGCAGTTATAAATCTTCAAGATCGAAAACGAAAATTAAAAACCGAAGAGGAGAAAAAAGGTAAAGTTCATTTCCGAAATAACGTAATCTTTTTAGTGGGACTTCCTGGTATTGGTAAAACTTCAGTTGCCAAATCGGTAGCTGAAGCTTTAAATAAAGAATTTGTACGTATTCCTTTTGGAGGAATGGGTTCGGCCGTCATTTTAAGAGGTCAATCACGTGTATTTCCGGATGCGGAACCTGGACTAGTCATTAAAAGCTTGCGTCGAGCCAAAACGAAAAATCCACTAATTTTGCTTGATGAGATTGATCGTGTGGCTGATTCCGCGAGAGCTGAGATTATGGGAGTTTTACTGGAACTTCTTGATCCAGAGCAGAATAATGAATATCGGGATCATTTTATCGATTATCCTTTTGATCTTTCCGAGGCGATGTTTATTGCAACTGGAAATAATACCGGAGGTGTGGCGAATGCCGTTCTTGATCGTTTGGAAGTGATACAAATGCCTTCCTATACCGATCAGGAAAAGTTAGCAATCGCGAGAAACTATCTATTTCCAAAAGAGATGGCAAATGTAGGACTTTCGGAATCCGATCTTCAAATTGATGAAGATGTTTGGGTCGATATCATTCGTCCTCTTGGCTATGATGCGGGAGTGCGTATGTTATCGCGTACAATTCAAGGTATCTGTCGAATTGTAGCCAAAAAAATCGTTTTAGGTGAAGGTAAAAGTTTTCGCGTGACTACTGAAAACGTGAAAGAGTATTTACCCAAGTGGTAAAAACTCTTTGTTAGTATAAGATTTTTTCTTTAAAACGCGAGCAGTTGCTCGCGTTTTAATAGATTGAAAGTGTTTTAAATTATGAATGAAATTATGAATAAAAAAATAGAAAATGATGTTAAAGATATAAGTTCAAATAAATATCACGAAAGTATCTCTTTAAAGAAAATCCTGAAAATAATCCCTCTTGGTGGAGCCGGAATGGTAACCAAGAATATGTGGATTTATGAATATGGAGAAGATATTTTGATTATAGATTGCGGAATGGGTTTTCCTGATGAAGATATGTTGGGAGTGGATATGGTAATTCCTGATATCTCATACTTACGGGAAAGAGCTTCTCGAATAAAAGGAATGTTTTTAACTCATGGTCATGAAGATCATATAGGAGCAGTACCTTACGTTCTAAAAGAATTATCGATTCCGCTTTATGGTTCCAAATTAACTTTGGGATTAGTAAGAGCAAAACTTCAAGAATATGAGATGGACAAGGGAGTTATTTTTAATGTCATTGAGTCTGACGATAAAATAAAAATTGGCAATTTTGATTTGGAATTTGTACATCTTGCACATTCTGTTCCAGACCATTTAGGGGTAATAATAAAAATTCCAGAAGGAAAGATTTTGCATGCTCCTGATTACAAATTTGACTGGACTCCGGTAGACGGTAAACCAACTGAAGTACACAAATTAGCCAAACTGCGCGGGGAACTTCTTCTACTGCTTTCTGATTGTGTGAGAATTGAAAAAGATGGTTATACTCTAACAGAGAGAGCTATTGAAGAGACTTTTGAAAAAGAGATGCAAAAGGCTAAGGGAAGAGTTCTAATTACCACTTTTTCTTCAAATATTTCCAGATTACAACAAGCTATAAATGCTGCCCAAAAATATCATCGGAAGATTGCCTTTGTAGGTAGAAGTATTTATCGCAACATGGAAGTGGCGCAGCAACTGAATTATCTTTCTTTTCCCAGAGATACTGTAATTGAGCCTAAGGAAATTAAAAAATATAATCCAGATGAACTGGTGATTTTAATTTCTGGTAGTCAAGGTCAATCCAATTCAGCTTTAGCTCGAGTTGCCAACGATGATCACCCGATGGTACAGATTCAAGAAGGAGATGTGGTGATTTTTGCTTCTGATCCGATTCCGGGAAATCTGGATTCTGTTTACAAAGTTATTGATCAGCTTTCAGAAAGAGGTGCCGAAGTTCGATACAGTGAGATTACTGATGATGTTCATGTCTCAGGACATGCGGCTAAGGAGGAGCTGAAATTTATGCTTGGTCTGACGCTGCCGAAGTTTTTAGTGCCGATTGGAGGCGAAATTCGACACGGCAAAATGTTTGCCGGAATCGCCAAGGATATGGGAATTCAAGAGACTTTGATTATGAAAGAGGGAGATACTTTAAGAATTGAAAATGGGAATTGTAAATTAGGAGAGCGGATAAAAACTTCTGAAGTGATGATTGACGGAGCCGATCTTGAGAATATTCAAGATATTGTAATTCGTGATCGCCAGGTCCTTTCTAAAGATGGAATATTTCTAGTAGTTGTGACTATTGATAAAAACGCGAAAACCTTGATTTCTGAACCAGAGGTTGTTTCGCGCGGTTTTGTCTATATGAAAGAGGCCGATAAAATCTTGGACGATACAAGATCAATCGTGATTCAAACGATTAAAGGAAAAATCCACGAAGACAGTGATCCAAAGTTTTTACGTCGACAGCTCATCACTGCTTTAGAGAGATATATCTATAAGCAAACAGAGATGAGACCGATGATTTTACCGGTTATTATTACGGTCTAAGTTGCAGTATAATATATCCTATATGCCTGGGAAGAAAATACTAATTATTTTAATCTTTATATTACTATTTGGGGGATTATACTATTTCCGTGAAAAAATATATGTTACATATGTGGATGTAATTTTAGATAACAGATACCATGGGGTTGCTTGTGAGAATTTGCCAAGCTTGAGTGATGTAGATAAGGTCTTAAGGAATAAGGAAAACCTTGTTAATAGAATAAAAAGTATCCGACCGGATGAAGATGAGAATCATTCTTACATTTCAGTTGATGTAAATGAACCGTGTGCCAACAAAGGTGAAATAATGATTCGGTATCCCTCTCATGATGATCGAGTAAAAATTGAGATAATCTTAAAAGATGATTCTTTTGACGGAATCCCGTATAATTTAATTAATAATTAACTCATAATTTATGTCAAGAAAAAGAAGAGGTCGGCCAAAAAGTTATAGGAAGCACAAAAGTCGTTCCCGTGGCTCGGCTTTTAAAATAAAACTAAAAAGTAGTAGCATTCGTTCTATTTCGAGTGTTCTACTACTTAGTGCTGCACTTTTGACTTTACTTTCATATGTTGGTCAATCTATCGGTCCGGATAACATTCTACAGGATCTTTTAAACCGTTATTTTGGTCTGGGAGCAATTTTTATCCCCTTAATTTTAACTATTTTTGGTCTCTATTTAACCGGAGTGAAGTGGGGATTTTCCCGGGCGAATGTTTGGGTCGGTCTTACCATTTTCCAAATTGCTTTTATTTCTCTAATTTCTCTCTTCCAAAATGCTACCGAAATAAAAGACGGAGGAATAATCGGACAATTTGTAGCTTCAAAATTAAGCACAGTATTTTCGAATCTGGGAGCTATTATCCTAATTTCAACCGTGCTTTTTGTTTCTTTACTGATTACTTTAGATGCCTCTTTAACGGAAACTTTGAATATGATCGGAAATACTTTAGTAGGGTTTTTTAAAGTGATCAAAGAAATTTTCACGCATTTATTTAATAAAGAACAACAAATTTCTTTAAAAGACATCAAAGCCAGTAATGAAAACACATCAAAATCGTTACCACAGGTAGAGGAAAATTTAGCTACTGATAAAGATAAAAAAGAGATGAAAGTTATTGATCCTTCTCTTCGTCAGGTAACAGATTCAAATCAAGCATCGATGAAAAAAGAAAAAGAGAAAACGGAAAATCTAGATGGGCTCAAAGAAGAAACTGTTTTTGCCAATCTTCCGGTTTCCGATAAGGTTTGGGAATATCCTCCTTTGTCTCTGCTTTCAGATAAGCCTCCGGTTCCTGCTGATCGTGGAGATATTAAACAGAATGCACATAAAATAGAAAAAGCTTTAGATTCTTTTGGAATCAGGGCAAAAGTAATTGAAGTTAACTGTGGTCCATCAGTAACACAGTATGCTTTGGAGCTTACAGAAGGAACAAAAATTGCCAAAGTTACCGCGCTTGCCAATGATTTAGCCCTAGCCCTGGCAGCGCCAACAGGAACGGTCAGAATTGAGGCTCCGATTCCGGGACGATCTTTGGTAGGAATTGAAGTTCCAAACTATTCGCCGACATTGGTAACGCTAAAAAATACTTTGCAATCAGAATCATTCAAGAAAAATAAATCAAAGCTTTCTGTTATTTTGGGGCACAATGTTTCCGGTCAGACAGTTTTTGATGATTTGAGTAAAATGCCTCATATACTTATTGCCGGAGCAACTGGAAGTGGAAAAACGGTGTGTTTAAATTCTTTCCTTGCGGCATTACTCTTCCAAAATGCGCCTCATGAACTGAAATTTATTATGGTCGATCCCAAAAGAGTAGAGATGGTTCAATATAATGGAATTCCCCATTTACTGACTCCAGTTATTACCGAAGCCGATAAAGTACTTTCGGCTATGAAATGGTCGGTAGCGGAAATGGAACGGAGATACAAACTTTTCCAAAAAGCGAGAGTGAGAAATATTATTGCCTATAACGAACTCTCTGGTTTTCAGGCTATTCCCAACATTGTTGTTGTTGTTGATGAGATGGCTGATTTAATGATGTATGCTCCGAAAGACTTTGAAGGAACAATTTGTCGTTTAGCTCAAATGTCACGGGCTACCGGTATTCATCTTATATTAGCGACACAAAGACCATCAGTTGACGTTATCACCGGACTTATCAAAGCAAATATTCCTTGCCGTGTGGCTTTTAATGTGACTTCTTCAGTTGATTCTCGTGTAATTCTTGATCAACCTGGAGCCGAAAAGCTGCTTGGTCGAGGAGATATGCTTTATCTTCCTCCAGACAAAGCAAAACCGCAACGAATACAGGGAGTTTATGTTGCCGATGAAGAGCTGAAAGCGCTTCAGGATTTTCTCAAAGAAAAAGGAGCCGATCAAGTCGAATATCATGAAGAGGTAACAGAATTTGCTCCTCAAAAAGCTCCGGGCAGTATTGAAGGTGTGGAACCTGAGGATGATCTTTTTGAAGAAGCGGTAAATATTGTTTGTTCTCATCAAAAAGCTTCAGCGTCATTACTCCAAAGACGTTTGCGAGTAGGTTATGCCAGAGCAGCACGACTTCTTGATCAGCTCCAACAACGTGGAGTTGTTAGTGAAGCGGATGGAGCAAAACCACGGAATATTTTAATCAGTAGTCCGGAAGAATTTTTTGGTTCTCAAAAAGAAGCACAGGAAGAACAGCCCATTACGGAGGCAGATCAATGAGAACTGTGGGTGAGCTTCTCAAAAAAAACCGTGAGAGTCGCAACTTTTCACTAAGCGATGTTTCCAAATTAACCAAAATTAGGATTAATTATCTAAAAGCGATTGAAGAGTCAGATTATGAAGTTTTGCCTGCTCCAGTTTTTACCCGTGGTTTTATTAAAAACTATGCCGAGTTTTTAGGTCTTGATGTTCAGGAAGTCTTAGCATTTTTTAGACGTGAATTTGATGAAAGAAAAGCAAAGAAAAAACCTAGTCTTAAACCTCCTCAGCCAATTCGAAAAACTTTAGAGATTTTTACTCCATCTAATTTTATTATTACGATTGTGAGTATTTTGGTGATCGGATTTTTGGGATATTTATACATTCAGTATCGTTCTTATTCAAAATCTCCAGAGCTATTTATTAGCAAACCAACCGATAGAGTACAACAAACTTTGTCATATACAGAAGTCGTTGGAAAAACTGATGAAGACGCAATTGTGAAAGTAAATGGACAAACAATTCGTTCTGCTGGAAATGGAAATTTTTCCGTGACTGTTGATCTATCTGAAGGCGAAAATAAGATTCAGATTTCGGCTGTAAATCCTTTAGGAAAGGAAACTGTTGAGACAAGGACGGTTTACTATCTGGTTGAGCAAGAAGTAGCTAATAATGAAAACCAGGAAGATAACATTAACAATGAAGTAGAAACAATTGAAGGTGTTGAGATTGAAGTTTCTGTTGGTCCTAATGCCGCTTGGATCAAAGTTACCACAGATGAGGTTGATTCTTTTGAAGGGATTTTGAATCCTGGAGTTACGAGACTCTTTACAGCGCACGAAAGCATTAGACTTCGAACTGGTAACGGGGGTTCTACAAAAATTAAGGTTAATGGTGTTGATCAAGGATTAATGGGAACAGAGGGAATGCCGGTTGAGAAAGAGTATAAAAAAGAATAAATAAAAAGGTAATGAAAGCAAAACGCCATTTTATAAAAGTAGATGGACATGAATGGGCATATTTGCGTTATGGTAGTGGTAAACCGTTCATGCTGGTGCATGGATTCTTCAATTACGCCAATTTTTTTAACGAACTAGGGGATAATCTTTTTTCTGATTTTGAACTTATCATTCCCGATTTACCGGCTTTTGGTAATACAAAGCCGTTAAAAGAAGGAAATATTTATCAAAATATTGCCAAAGAGTTAGTTAATTTCACCAAAGAATTAGGTTTCGAAAAGATGAGCTATTTTGGCAACTCTTTAGGAGCAACTGTACTTTTAGAGATGTCTTTCAAAAATCCGGACATTATCGATCATCTTATTATAAATAGTCCTTGGTGGAGAAAAAGAGGTGTTACTATAGGAAAGTTGGAAGAGTTGGAATACAAATTAACAAATCTGTCTCCAGATTTACTTAAATTACTTCAAAATCAAAACACCATGAGATCACTACTAAAAATATTAACCAATTGGAATCCAAAGCTAGCTGAAGTTTTTGGGAAAAACGAAGAGATGATTCTAGATTCGATGGTGAGTTTAGATGTTAAAGGTTGTGTAGAATTGTTTCATTCATTACGAAACGTTGAGCTAGATAGCAAAATTAAAAAAGCGAAATTCCCCTTAATGATTGTGGCTGGAGAAAAGGATAAAGTGATTCCTCTAAAAGAAAATATTACTTTGGCTAAAAAGATAAGGCCATTACTTATTGTGGTGATGAAAAAAGAAGGACATGAACTTATCTTAAGCGGAGCTAAAAAACTGGCGAAACTAATAAAGTATTTTATTTATGAACGTCCTGAAAAAGTATATACAAAATTTCATAAAGACAAAGATTTTGAGTGGGTTTTTGGAATTAAAAAATAAAAAAATTTGACCAGTTTAAAAAGAAACATTACAATTAATTAAATTTTAATTATAAAAGGAGGACGTTAAGAGTAAAAAAAATCGAGCGTGTGGCCCGCTCAGAGATTTTGCTAAGCAAAAATCTTGAGCGGGATACGAGGAAGAGGGGGTCGATATCGTATCGGCCAATCGGACCGTTTCTTATTAAAAATAGGAGCGAGTATCAGCGGAAACCCTCTGGGTGTGCGAACATCCAAGAAAAGATTAAAATCAAAAACAGCTAGTAATAACTGACATTCAAAGTTTTAATCTACTTCGTTCTTGCTAAAAACTCAGGCAAATTCTCATTTGTATTTATTTTAACTTAACTTTAGGAGATCAAATTAAGATTTGATTATATTTATATGTGTGGAATTGTAAGTTATGTTGGTAACAAAGATAATGCGGTAGAAATTGTTTTTGAAGGTCTAAAAAAACTTGAATATCGTGGTTATGATTCTTGGGGAGTTTTTGCTCCTGGGAAACCGAATTTTATTTTAAAAAAAGTGGGAAAGATTAGTGACTACGAAGAAAGTAACTGGCCAAAAGGAAGTATTGCTTTTGGGCATACGAGATGGGCTACACATGGAGGAATTACAGAGGTAAATACTCATCCTCACTACTCAGCTCACCATAAAGTAATTATTGCTCAAAATGGAGTTATGGAAAATTATTCCGAGGTTAAAAAAGAGCTTCAAAAAAAAGGATATAAGTTTATAACCGGTACGGATACCGAAGTGATAGCCAATCTTTTTGAGATGTATTTAAAAACGCAAAAAGATCTCAAACAAGCGGCCAAGTCTGTCTTTGACAAAATTGAGGGAAGAAATGCGGTAGTTGTTTATGATCTGGAATCTCGGAAATTACTTGGTTTTCGTAACGGGAGTCCGATGGTTTTAGGTGTTTCTAAAGAGGAACTTTTTCTAGCTTCGGATGTAGCTCCTTTTATAGATACCACTCAACAGGTTGTTTTTTTGAATGATGGAGAAGCTGTTCTTATTGAAGACGGTAAGTATGAAATTATTGATCTTACAAGTTTAAAAACCGTACATCGAACAGAAACTGTTTTAGAGATAAGTAGTATTGCCAATGAAAAAGGAGATAAAAATTCATTCCTAGAAAAAGAGATTTTTGAACAGCAATTTATTTTCAAGGAAACTTTGAAACAAGATGAAAAAAAAGTCACTCAAATCGCGACGGTAATTAAAAACGCCACAATGGTTTATTGTATTGGAGCTGGAACTGCTTATCAGGTTTCATTTTGGGGTGCCGGAGTTTTGCAGAAAATCGGAGGAAAACAGGCTTTCCCAATGATCGCTTCCGAATTTGTTTCGCAAAAAGATTTCTTACAAAAGCAAGACGTTTTAATTATTGTGAGTCAGAGCGGAGAAACAGCCGATACTCTAGAAGCAATAAATGCAGCCAAAGAAAAAGGTTTGAAAATTATTTCGTTTGTGAATGTTGAAAGCTCTACAATCTGTCGTCAGTCAGATTATGTTCTGCTGCATAGAGTGGGAATTGAGAAGGCTGTGGCTTCAACAAAGGCAGCTCTTGCGCCGATGTTTTTGTACTATCTTGTTGCCGAAAAAATGGCTAAAGTCAAAAATAATCTTTCGAAGGTAACATCTTTATTATCAAAATATGTAAATAAAGATCTAGAGCAAAAAGCTCGAAATTTAGCTCGGCAAATTTACATTAAAGAAAATATGTATTTAATTGGTAGAGGAATGAGCTATCCAATTGCCAGAGAAGGTAGTATTAAGATTCAAGAGTTATCAAATATTCATGCTGAAGGGATTGCGGGAGGAGAATTAAAACATTATGCAATCTCTTTGATTGAAGAAGGTATACCTTGTTTTGTCATTGTTGGTGAAGATGAGGAGCGTAAGCATATCCTTTCTAATGCTATGGAAGTCAAAGCACGTGGAGGATTAATTATTGGTTTTGATGATCAAAAAAATGACGTTTTTGATCACTATTTTCCGTTACCGAGTTTAGGAATATTGAAAGGAATTTTTGCCTTAATTCCACTGCAGATGATAGCTTATCATTTAGCTTTATTCCGCGGTTGCGATCCTGATTATTGTCGGAATTTAGCCAAAAGCGTCACGGTAATTTAAACAGATAATATATAGCTAGAAGATAGTTTGCATGAAATGATTTTCTAGCTTATAAGTGTTTTTAGTTCTTTTCCGGGTAATCCTATTTTTTTCAAGCGTATTACAGCGGCATGATGAATGATATTATCGGGAGGAATATTTTTTAGACAGGTAATGAGTTTTTTAGAAAAAAGAGTGTATTCTCCAGTTAATCTTTCTAGGGCATATAAGATTGCTTCTATGGTTAATTCTTTTTCAGCTTCTTCATATGCTTTTTCAATTTTTTTATAATCGATAGGATGATTTATCTCTTTTTTAGATTCTAATTGATGGAGAGAATCATTCATTTTTTGCATGTAAGAGTTAAAGGAAAGAATTTTTTGATCAAGATCCTTATTAGTTTTTACATTTTTCTTTAAATAGTTTGAGAATAACCAGGTGAAACTAATAACAACATCTTCCGGAAATTCTGAAAAAGGAAGAATATCATTTATGTCTCCATATCTTCCGGCAAGTAAAATCATCTCGGCGATCTTTTCCGGTTTTTGGATTATTTTTTCAATTTCTTTAATCTCTTTTGTTTTAATTTTCTCAGAATCTCCATTTAAAAAATAAAGTAGCTCTTTTGATCTTTGAATTTGGTGTTTGGCTTCATCGTTAAGATTTCTTTTTGCAATTACAGTTTCCTTTTCGGTCACTTTTTCATAACCACCATAGATGATTCGGATCGATTGCAGATTTAGCTTACGAATTTCATTCTTAATAGCTTCAGGATCATTTAATCGATCGATTATCATAAATATTGAGCTAAAAAGAGTGAGAATTTCTTGTTCCTTAACGTTTGGGAAAAACTCAATACTACTGAATCTAAATTTTATGAAATAACCAAACAGTTTTTGGAGACTTCCAGAATCGGGAGAAAAAGATTTATTGTTTACAATCAGCATTCCTTTTTTTTCTTCAATGAATAATGTTTTTTGAGTTTTTGTATACTCATGAAGCATCGAGAGAAAATCAGTGATACATTTTTCAATGACCGGATGTTCTGTTTGTGAGCCTTTTCGATAAAGAGAAATAGTATTAATAATTAAAGATACTTGTTGGAGAATATTGAATTCTAAAGGTTTATGATCAAGAATAAAAGTATTTTGGGTCATATAAATTCCTTTCGAAATTGATTTACCATTTGATTAAATACTCAAAATTTTCCGGAGAAATTGTACGAGAATCGATTTGTGGTACAACACCGAAATATTCAAAAGCCGCAAGCCATATTCCTTGGTAATGTTTAATATGGTAAGGATTGTTTTTCGTCCTAATTTTGATAGTATGGGAGTCTAATTCCTGAACGGTAATTTCAAATCCAGAAGTGACGGTGGAAAGCATCTTACCGAGATTACTGATTCCTTTATATAGATTATTTCCAATCAGTGAAAACATTGTTTTTCCAATGACGCTTTTGGTATAGGTTTGGAATGCTAATTTCCCTAGGTTTATATACGCTTCATCATTAGCGGTTCCGTAGAGAATTTCACAAGAGGCTTTGGCAAATTTCACATCAAGTTCCATGGGATAATCTTTAAAAGCAAAAAAATCGACTTGACCAACTTTTTCCTTTAGTTTCTGAATTCCAGGTTCGCCTTTTTCTTTTTTAATTATGTTCACGATATTCTTAAGGAATAGGCCTTTTGTTTTTCTTTCCATGAATTAATTATATACTTTTTTGATTTTATAGGAAAATACCCTTGACCGAAATTATAATTTTGGTAAAATAAGAACATAGTTTAAATAAATACTGCCCATGTCTTCACTTACAGAAATCCTTCTTATTATTGTAGTTACTACTCTAACTCTCACCCTTACTATTATAGGTGTTCAGCTTTTCCTGATATTAAGAGATGTTCGTGAAAGAATTATCAAGCTTGATCCAATTTTAGATAATGTTGTTGTTGAACAGGAACATCTAAACGAGATTTTAGTTTCTGCCAAAGATTCTTCAAAAAGAATAAACGAAACCACCAGCTATCTTTCTGATGAAGTAATTCATCCGATTGGGAATATTTTGTCGGCTGTAAAAGGAATAAGTCAGCTTATTGAGCCATTTCGCGCGCGTCGTCAAACGCGTCGAGATTCTTTAGAAGAAGATTACGATGAAGATGAAAGGATTTAATTTATGAGTCATCAAGAATCATCACTAAGTGGTTTTATTAAAGGAATTGTACTTGGAGGGCTTATCGGAGCCGGTGTTGCAGCCTTACTTACTCCTCAAACAGGAGAAGAGACCCGAAAAATGCTGAAGAAAAAAAGTAAGGATATGGAGAAAAAAGCCCGTCGTTTTGTGGAAGATGTGTCAGAGAATTTAGAAGAGAACAAAGAAGATTTACAAAAAGATCTCCAAAAGAAAATAAATGCGGTTTCTTCCGTGATCGAAAAGAAAGCGGATAATATTAATGCTTTTCTAGATGACAAAAATGTTCAGCACGCTGTGACTTCAACCAAAAAATCTTTAGATGAGAGTCGTAAAGCTCTGGAAGATCTATGGAGTCGAAGACTGAGTCGAGTAAAGGAAGAAGAACCTCGTAAAAAAGAAGCTTCAGTAAAGAACACTAAAGATAGTAGTGAGGTGGAATTGGCTCGCAAAATTCTATCTCGTGCTTCAGGTAGAAGTTTCTATAAAAAATCTTCACGAAGATAAATAAGCCTATCAGTAAAATTCTAATTTTTTCAGCCTTTTAGTTTTTACGTAAATTTTTATTGTTTTTTCCCTTATCTTATTCTAAAATCAGATCATGTTAACTCCTAACGAACTTCGGCAAAAATATCTCGACTTTTTTGTTAAACAAGGACACAAAATTATTCCTTCAGCTTCTTTGTTGCCTGAAAATGATCCCACCACACTTTTTACCAGTTGCGGAATGCAACCACTGGTGCCATATTTACTCGGGAAGGAACACCCACTTGGAATGAGGTTAACCGATTCTCAAAAAAGTTTTCGTTCTAACGATATTGAAGAAGTGGGAGATAATCGACACACGACTTTCTTTGAAATGCTGGGTAATTGGTCTTTGGGTGATTACTTTAAAAGTAAACAGCTACCTTGGGTGTTTGAATTTTTGACTTCAGAAATTAAACTAGACCCGAAGAATCTTTATGTTACAGTGTTTCGGGGTAATAAAAATATAAATATTCCACGTGATGATGAAGCGATTAATATTTGGAAAAATCTGTTTAAAAGTGTAGGAATAGAAGCAGAAGTGGTTGACGGTGCAGAGAAAAAAGGCTTAGGAAATGGAAGAATATTTTCTTATGAAGATAATTGGTGGTCGAGATCCGGAATTCCGGATAAGATGCCAATTGGTGAACCAGGTGGACCGGACTCCGAAGTGTTTTATGATTTTGGCGCAGATTTAATGATTCATGAAAAATCTCGATTTAAAGCTCAAAAATGTCATGTAAATTGCGATTGCGGTCGATTTCTAGAAATTGGTAACAGCGTCTTTATGGAGTATGTCAGAACGGAAAAGGGATTTGAAAAATTACCCAAAGCGAATGTGGATTTTGGCGGTGGATTTGAAAGAATTCTGGCAGCCATAAATAATGACCCGGATGTTTTCAAAACAGAACTTTTTCAGCCAATTATTCGTAAATTAGAAGATCTAAGTGGGCAGAAGTATGAAGGTTTTGAAAATAATAAACGACCGTTTCGGATTATATCCGATCACATTAAAGCGGCAACTATGCTTGCTGCTGACGGCGTTTTCCCCAGTAACAAAGATCAGGGATATTTTTCGCGCCGATTATTGCGCCGTTCCGTTGTTTACGCGAAAAAATTAGGAATTGATAAAAATTTCCTTTCCGATTTAATTCCGGTTGTCACGAAGATTTATGCTGAGGTTTATCCGGAAGTAAAAAAACAGGAAGGAACAATTCAAAAATATTTTTCAGAGGAAGAAGAGCGATTTAGGAAAACATTAAATCATGGACTTAAAGAATTTGAGAAGTTAATTACGGATAATCTAAAGAAAATAAGTGGGAAACAAGTTTTTGATTTATATCAGTCTTATGGTTTTCCAATTGAACTAACTGTTGAACTTGCGGAAGAAAAAGGTTTAGATGTGGATTTTGTTGAATTCGAAAAAGAGAAGCAGAAACATCAAGAAATTTCTCGCGAAGGAGCAAAGCAGAAATTCTCTGGAGGTCTTGCGGATCAGTCTGAGCAGACTACAAAACTTCACACTGCAACTCATCTTCTTCATCAGGCACTCCGAAATATTTTGGGCGAACACGTGAAGCAATCCGGTAGTAATATTACTCCAGAACGATTACGATTCGACTTTTCGCATCCAGAAAAGATGACGCCGGAGCAGATCACAAAAGTCGAAGCTGAAGTAAATTCTGTAATCCAAAAAGACATACCGATTACGATGGAGATAACGACAGTTCCCGAAGCGAAAAAAGCTGGAGCTCTGGCTCTTTTTGAAGATAAGTATCAGGATAAAGTGAAGCTATATAAAGTTGGCTATTATTCGGTGGAAGTTTGTGGAGGGCCACATGTAGAGCATACGGGAATTCTGGGTAAGTTCCGAATTAAAAAAGAGGAAGGAATTGGTCGAGGATTACGAAGAATCAAAGCGGTATTAGAATCATAAATATCTTTCCTTGCTTGCATTTCTGATTTTTCCCTTTTACAATGGTTAGTATATATGCAATTTTTCAAACGCAAACCCAAAGACAAAGCATATCTCGCTCTTGATATCGGCTCCGAATTTGTAAAAGCCGTAGTTTTTAACGTCAAAGAGGGGAAAGTAAACGTACTTGGATATGGCAAACATCGTCAGGATTCCACCTCAATGCATGAAGGTCTTATTAAAGATTTAACTCAAGTTACTGAAAATTGTGAGTTGGCGATCACGCAAGCGGCTCTGCAAGCTGGTATCCGTCCGGCTGAGGCAGTTGTTGGGATTGCTGGTGAGCAGGTTCGTGGATTTACAACCTTGATTCAATTTGAAAGAGCCAAGCCTGATCAAAAAATCTCGGAAAAAGAGATGACGAATATTATTGAGAAGATTCAGGAAACATCTTACATAAATAGTCTAGACCAGATGAAAGAAGAGATTGGGAATGAGGATTTGGAGATAAAACTTGTTAACGCCGCTTTGACTCATATCATGATCGATGGAGAAAGGGTGGAAGATCCTTTGGGTTTCCGAGGTAAAAAAATTCAAGTGGGTGTTTTTAACGCCTATACTTCTTTGGTTTACTTAAGTCACTTACAAAAAATCGCTTCGAAATTGGAAGTCGAAATTTTAGCAATTGCGGCTGAGCCTTATACTTTAGCGGAAGGAATTATGCCGGAAGATGATCTAGATTATGAAAGTCTTGTTATTGATATTGGTGGAAGTACCACTGATGTTGTTGTTATTAGGCATCAAGATGTTGTTTCTACAAAGATGTTTGCTTTGGGTGGACAGATAGTTACTAAAGAAATTAGTGAGGCTTTTCAAATACCTTATGATGAAGCGGAAGATCTCAAAAATAAGTATTGTGAGAAAAAAATTGACGATGAAAAACAGCTAAAAAAATTGGAAGAAGCAATTACAGAATCTTTGACTCTTTGGGAAGTTGCTCTAAAAATTACTTTAAAAGAGTTTGCCGATTTGGAATATCTTCCCAGTAATATTTTGCTTGCAGGGGGTGGAAGTTTGTTACCTGAAATCAAGGAAATCTTGAAAAAGGTCGTTTCCGATGAAGAATTTCATTTTGCCAAAGAGTTTGTGATCAAGAATTTAACGCCACAGAGTTTTGGATATCTTTCCGATCAAACGGGAAAATTAGAATCTACCCAAGAGGTTGTTCCTCTTAGCTTAACGATGATGATTTTAGATCTTTTGGAAGAAGGACAAAATCTTGATCAGGCAATGAAAAAAGGAATTCAAGTTTTTGAAAAATGAGATCTTAACTTTAAGATAAATAAGATGTTAATTTATTTAGAAAAACAAGAAAGCTTATATGACATTTTGAAAAAGATTAAAGCTTCTACCGAAGAAGGTCTTGAGCTTGTTGTGCCAGAGTATGCTTATCTTTCCAAAAACAGTCTGAATTTTAAAATTATCAAAGAAGCAACTCTTAGTTATAAAAAGAAACTACATATAGTAACGACAGATAAAATCGTAGAGAAATTAGCCAAAAAAGACGGTATTCGGGTTTCGGAAAAACCACTTTCAAAAGAAAAGGTACATTGGGAAAACTATTCTGATACAGAGGCTGAAAAAATAGCTGAAGCAACTGAAAGTGAAAAGAATAAGGAGATTGTTGAGGCTAAATCTGAAGAAATTATTTCTCCTCAAGTTGCAGATCAAGGTTTGATTATTAATCGAACGGAAAAAATGGCTGAAGACGATGATGAAGATGAAATTGAAGTTCTGGAAAATGTTGTTGATGTGGATCAAAAAACTCCAGAGGAAAAATTTGGTAAAGGTGGGAAAAACAAAAATTACAAGAAAGCCAAAAGTTTCGGTAAAATCGCGGCTATCTTTATGCTGATCTGTTTAATATTTTTAGGAGGACTCGCAGCAGTTGTTTATTTTGTTTTGCCAAAAGCAACTGTCGAGATTATTCTAGCCGGTAAGGATATCTCTGCAGAAGCAAAAATTACCGTTGATGCCGGAGCAATTGATGTTAATAAAGAGACAAAGGTCATTCCCGGTTCGGTCATTTCTGTAGAAGAAACTGGACAAAAGACGATTTCGGCAACTGGTAGAAAAGAGATTGGAGAAAAAGGTTCAGGAACTGTTACGGTTCAGAACTTTGAGCTTGAGGATACTCTCTTTGCTTCCGGAACATCATTTACTGTTTATACTGGAGAAGTAGGTGCGGGTTTAATCTTCACAGCCACTACTGCTTTTACGGTTCCCGAGGGCACGGAAACAATTGAGGATAATGACGGAAGTCCTCAAAAAATTATTACTCCAGGAACCGTGAATGTTTCTGTAGTTGCCGCAGATATTGGTTCGAAATATAATCTGGCTGCGGATACTAATTTTACCGTTGGACAAGAAGCATACACCAGCTTCCGTGGGATAAATAATGATGCCTTTGCAGGAGGATCCTCACAAGAAGTTTCCATTGTGGCAGACGCGGATCATGCCAATCTTTTTACACAGCTTACAAATGAGCTTTATACCAAAGCAGCGACTGATCTCCAAAGTAAACTAGTTGGTGATCAAAAGCTGATTCAAAAATCAATTTCCAATAAAGTGATTTCTCAAGTTTATGATCAAGGAGTTTCGGCTGAAACGGATAAGGTAACTTTGACCTTAAAAACAGAAAGCCGTGTGACTTTTTATTCTGAATCGCAGTTGAAGCAGGTTGTTAAAGATGCCGTACAGGCAAAAGCTCCGGAAGGATATTTTGTTACCGACAAAGATTTAATCGTCAGCTCGGAGTTTTTAAAAGCCGAAGATAACGGAAATCTTACCTTTAATGCCAAGGCTAGAACGACTATTTATCCGACGATTGATGAGGCTCAACTACGTCAATCATTAAGAGGAATTACTCCGGCTGAAGCAGAAGCCTATTTGAAAGGAATGGATAAAGTTTTGGGATACAACATTTCTGTCTGGCCTCCGTTGCCTGATTTTATTCGTCGAATGCCTTTTATTGATACTCGTTTAGAGATAAAGACCACCATTCAAGGGGAATAAATCTGCAGCTAAAATTTAAGTTATATGAATTATTTAGGGATTGATTTTGGAGAAAAGAAAATAGGATTGTCTCTTTCTGCCGGAGAGATTGCCCGGCCTTTTTTAGTATTAAGAGTAAAAAGCCCGGAATTGGGAATAGCCGAGATCAAAGAAATTTGTGAAGAAGAAGAGGTTGAAAAAATAATCGTGGGATTTCCAGAGTCAGATAAAAACTCGGAAATTGCCGCGAAAATAAAACAGTTTGCTGCAAATTTATCGCAAGCGATAAATTTACCTCTCGTTTTTCAAGATGAAACCCTTACTTCTTACGAAGCGCTACAGAAGATGATTGTTTCTGGCAAAAGCATGAAAAAGAGAAGGAAAGAAGATGCTTTTGCCGCGGCGATTATTCTTCAAGACTATTTAGATAAATTAAAAATAAAAGAATAAAGATCAAAAACAAATGAAAAAAAAGATATTTGTAATCGGAATAGTCCTATTTATTTTAATTGCAGGAATTGGGGTCAGTTTCTATCTCTTCAATTTTTACCAGACTGCTCCGTCTACTGAGATCATTACTTACCCGTTTACTATTAATGAAGGTGAAACCGTAAGTACTATAGCCAAAAATCTTCAGAGTGAAGGTTTTATTCGAAACGAGTTGATGTTTCGCTATATTGTTAGGAAAGAAGGACTTGTTTTACAGGCGGGAGAGTATCAACTTGCCAAAAACTTAGACGTGAAGAATTTAGCCTCCAGACTTACTCTGGGAACGTTTGATACCAAGATTACCATTATAGAGGGATGGCGGAGGGAAGAAATTGCCGATTATCTTTTTTCAAATAATGTTTTACCGGAAATTACGGCTAATGAAACAGATATTTTTTCCTTACGACTGAATATAATTAACAAAATCAAAGAAGGATATTTCTTTCCGGATACCTATGTGTTGCCAAAAAATACCAATTTATCTCAGCTTATCCAAATTGTAAAAGACAGTTTCAATTCAAAAGTGGAAAGTGAGATGATTAGCCAATTTCAAACTCAAGGACTGACTGTTGATGAAGCGGTGATTTTGGCTTCAATTGTGGAGAGAGAAGCCAGGACTGCTGAGTCCCGGAAAGTTGTCGCCGGAATTCTTTTGAAACGATGGCAAAATGATTGGCCTTTGGAAGCGGATGCCACAGTGCAATATGTGATTGCCGATCGTGATTGTATCAATAAATCAGATTGTACTTGGTGGACAAAAGAGATTACCGAAGATGACCTGAATCTCAATTCTCTTTTTAATACCCGTAAGAATTTGGAATTACCACCTGAAGCAATCTGTAATCCGTCTTTATCTTCTTTACAAGCAGTAGCTGATCCTACCGAAACTGATTATTGGTTTTACTTAACCGGTAATGATGGAAAGATGTACTATGCGGAAACTCTTGAAGAGCATAATGAGAATATTTCTAAATTTCTTAACTAAGTTTTTATATTTAGTCTGAATTGCATCTTGTAAAGCAAAATGTTATCTTAAATATTGAAATGCCCAAATTATTTAAAAAAACTTCTGTTTTCATATTATCTTTTGCTTTGTTATCTTTAAATATCAGTTCTTCATTTATTCAGAACAAAATTATCCAAGTTAATGCGATTAATGAAACTAGTACTCCGGCAACTATAGTAGTCGGACAAAGTGGATTTAGCAGTTGTGATGGTAGCCCGAATCAAGGGAATCCAGAAAAGGGTTTTTTTAACGCAGTGGGAAGTATGATTGCTGGAAATAGGTTATATGTATCGGATTACGGTAGTCACCGAATTTTAATTTATAATACGATTCCGACTTCAAATTATACTTCACCTGATGTAGTTATTGGACAACAAAATTTCTGTGATCGTAGTCAAAATCAAGGTGGTTTAGTGACAGCTTCAACTCTCTTTTATCCATGGGGAGTCTTTTCTGACGGTAACAAGTTATTCATAGTAGACCGTTCCAATCACCGTGTTCTTATTTACAATACTATCCCGACTTCTAATAATGCTTCTGCTGATGTTGTAGTTGGTCAGCCTGATATGAGTAGTAATACTGTGAATAATGGTGGTATAAGCGCTAGTACTCTGAATTATCCGAACGGTGTTTTTTATGATGGATCTAAATTGTATATTTCTGATAGTGGAAACCATAGAGTGCTTATATATAATGCTTTACCAACTTCAAATGGAATAAGCGCGGATGTAGTTGTAGGTCAACCTAACATGACTAGTGGAACTGCTAATAATGGCGGAATTAACGCAAATACTTTAAATGCGCCTTCTGGAATATATTCTAATGGTACAAAATTATTGGTTTCAGACAACAGCAACCATCGTGTTTTAATTTATAACACCATTCCAACTAGTAATAATACCTCTGCGGATGTAGTTGTAGGTCAACCTAACATGACTAGTGGAACTGCTAATAATGGTGGTATTAATACAAATACACTTAATTCCCCACAATCAATTTTTTCTAATGGTACTAAGTTATCTATAGCTGATAGAGGTAATCATCGAGTATTAATATTTAATACAATTCCGAATTCCAATAATGCAAGTGCTGATGTAGTTGTCGGACAACCTAATATGACTAGCAGTACTGTAAATAACGGAGGTATCGGAGCAAATACTTTAAATGGTCCATATAATACTTTTATAAATGATTCCAAAATGGTAATTGTTGATGTATTTAATCAGAGAGTACTAATATTTAATACGATTCCGAATTCCAATAATGCAAGTGCAGACGTAGTTGTAGGTCAGTTAAATATGACTAATAATATATATTATGGGTCTTTAGGTCCTGATTCGAATACACTTTCAACTCCTTTTAATGTTAATGCTTATAATAATAAACTTTTTATTGCTGATCGAAATAATAATCGAGTTTTAATATATAATACTTTGCCGAATTCCAATAACGCTAATGCAGATGTGGTTGTAGGACAGCAAAATTTTACAAGTGGTAGTATTAATCAGGGAGGATCAGTAGCAGCAAATACATTAAATAGTCCAAATGGGGTTTTTTATGATGGGAACAAATTGTTTATTAGTGAATACAATAACCATCGAATTCTAATTTATAATAATTTACCAACTTCCAATAATGCAAGTGCAGACGTAGTTGTAGGTCAACCTAATATGACTTCTGGAACTGCTAATAATGGGGGAAGGAATGCAAATACTTTAAACCAACCACATCATATATATTCTGACGGTATAAGACTTTATGTGGCAGATTATAATAATCATAGAGTTTTAATTTATAACACCATTCCAACGAGTAATAATACTTCTGCAGATGTAGTTGTAGGTCAACCTAATATGACTTCTGGAACTGCTAATAATGGTGGAATCGGAGCAAATACAATTAATCGTCCGTTAGGGGTTTGTGCTGTCGGTGGTAAGTTCTTTGTGGCGGATACCAACAATAATAGAGTTTTAATTTATAACACAATTCCAACTAGTAATAGTACCTCTGCAGATGTAGTTGTAGGTCAACCTAATATGACTAGTAATAGTATTAATCAGGGAGGATCAGTAGCAGCAAATACATTATACATGCCATATGGTGTCTACTCGGATGGTACAAGATTATACATAGCAGATTCATACAATAATCGAATACTAATCTATAACAATATCCCTACTTCTAATGATGCAGTAGCAGATATTGTTGTTGGACAGCCAGCTATGACGACTAATATAGCTAATAACGGAGAATCTGAAAACAGTCAAAGAATTAGTAATCCTGCTGCTGTTTATTCTGATGGAAGTAATTTATATATTTCAGATAGGGGTAATGAACGCGTATTAATCTATCCTCTCGGTCCTCAGAATGACAGTATGAGTACTCCAAGCTTCAGTAACAGTGAAACTATTAATATCACCTTAACAGCGGATGATGCTAAAGAAGTAATGATCTCCGAGGATAATAGTTTTACGGGAGCAACATGGGAAACATACTCAAACAGTAAGGAATATACCTTAAGTAATACAACTGAAGGAACAAAGACAATCTATGTAAAGATGAGAGATTACGC